>NC_019703.1:1030873-1639246 GCF_000317045.1 Geitlerinema sp. PCC 7407 | reverse complement strand
ATCCGGGTCAAGGGCAAGACTAATCCGGTCGCGATCTATGAGCTGGTCAGCATTGGATTTGACGATGTTCCAGCGCCCAAGCTGGAAGTAATTGAGCACTACCAGAAAGGCCGCGAGTACTATTTACACCAAAAGTTTGCGCTGGCGATGGGAGAGTTTGCCCGCGTCCTGGAGGTTGATCACCAAGACAAGGCGGCGGCCCTGCACCTGGAGCGCTGCCAGCACTGGCTCCAGTCTCCGCCGCCCGCCGAATGGGATGGCTCCTGGAGCTTGACAGAGAAATAGGGCGCGGGGGGCAGTGATCGCCAGGGGTGCGAGGCCAGCTTCCCCCCTGATTTTCAGGGCGTGCTAGGATAGTCTCACGCGAGACTAAGCATGATACTGAATCCATATCCATGAGCATGATGGAAGGGAGTTCTACTCCCGAAGGGTTGATGGATATCGAGGCGGTGCAGAAGGCACTCAACCGCTCCCGAGCCTCGGTCTATCGATATGCCAATACCAGCCCTGACATTTTGAATCCGCCCTACAACCCCAAGCTGCTCAACCCGGAGTTCCGGATGAGCCGCGATGAGCCGCTGCTGTTTCATCCCAATGAAGTAGCCCGGTTTGCGCGGGATGTGTTGCGCATCAAGCAGGTGACAATTGAGGTGCAAGAACCGCCCCCCAATGCAACCGAAGAGTTGTTGCGGGCAATTTTGGGGGAGCTCCAAAGCATTCATCAATTACTGCGATCGCGCTCCAGCGTAGGCTAGGACTGTTTTCCTGACAACAGTATCCCTCCGCGGAATCATTAAAATGGAAATTGAAGGGCCTATGATAGTAGGCCTTAGCCTCTTAGCCTCATACAACTGCTTTTTATTTCTTTTATGGAATCAGGTAGCCCGTCTGCCAACGTTCCCGACCGACCTGCTAACCGATTCGCAGCCGTTCTTGGAACCCTGGTCGCCCTTGTGACGTTGATTCTGCCGGTAGTCATCATTGCGTACTACTCGTCCGACAGCAACTCACAAACCGCGCCATCACCCACCTATCGGCTAGGACGCATGAGAGAGTAAAGCAGCTTTTCTAGCGTTGAGCGACCCTATCAGAGCAGGCGATCGCCTTCGGAACTGGGAGACCGGCTGCCCTTGCAGATTTTGGGGCAGCCGGTGCCCCGTTGAGAAGGTGTCTCGATCGCTTCGAGGAGCTCACCAAAGCACCGTTTAGCCCTCGACTCAGCGCTCAAGTTATTTCTGCTACCCGCCATCTTCTAAAATGCTACTCGGGGGTAGGATCTAGGCCTCTGCCTGGGAACTATGTCATAGGGTTCAGAGCCAGGGGTCGCACCCTCGTGTTTTGTCAAAGCTTGGAGAACGACTGTGGACTTATCTCGGATTCCGGCACAACCGAAAGCTGGAGTAGTCAATGTTTTGATTGAAATTCCGGCAGGCAGCAAGAACAAGTACGAGTTTGATAAAGACCTGCAAGCCTTTGCGCTAGACCGAGTTCTGTACTCTTCGGTCCACTATCCCTACGACTACGGTTTTATTCCCAACACCCTGGCCGATGACGGCGATCCCCTTGACGGCATGGTGATCATCGATCAGCCGACCTTCCCGGGCTGCGTGATTGCTGCTCGCCCCATTGGGATGCTCGAGATGATCGACGGGGGCGATCGCGACGAGAAACTGCTCTGCGTTCCGGACAAAGATCCGCGCTTTGCCAACGTCAAGAGCCTCGATGACATCGAGCGCCATCGGCTCGACGAAATCGCAGAATTCTTCCGCACCTACAAGAACCTCGAAAAGAAAACCACCGAGATTCTGGGCTGGCAAGATGTGGCCGCAGTCAGTGCCCTAGTGGAGCAGTGCATCCGGGCTGCTGGCTAACTTCGTAAAGCCTTTGGCTGAGGGCCGCTCA
The DNA here is from genome assembly GCF_000317045.1 of Geitlerinema sp. PCC 7407. Lineage (NCBI taxonomy): Bacteria > Bacillati > Cyanobacteriota > Cyanophyceae > Geitlerinematales > Geitlerinemataceae > Geitlerinema > Geitlerinema sp. PCC 7407. Next base: position 1,637,344 of record NC_019703.1, on the reverse strand, counting down.
AAACGTCTCTCAGCCGCACCACTCCTGAAACTCCCCCAAAAAGTCCCGATCTTCCGTCGGTTTCCCGGTATATAACAGAGTGGAACATAGATCCAATGGGGGTGTTAGCAGCCGTTCCTTCTCTTCCCTTGTGAGTCCCTGGGCACCATGCAGCGAACCGTTCTTTTAGCCAAAATTCATAATTGCCGTCTTACTGATGCCAACCTAGACTACGTGGGTAGCATTAGTATTGATCAGAGTCTTATGGAGGCGGCAGGAATTTTGCCTTACGAACAGGTTCAGGTCGTCAACATCACCAATGGTGAACGCCTGACAACCTATGCGATCCCCGCGCCACCCAAGTCTGGGGCGGTGGAGCTCAATGGCGCTGCTGCAAGACTCGGCATGAGGGGCGATCGCGTCATCATCATGACCTACGCCCAACTCACCCCAACCGAGCTCAAGCTTCACTCTCCGACCGTCGTCTTGGTGGATGAGCACAATCGGCTTACCAGTATCCATCACTACGACGATCTACTTTCCAACGATCTCATTCCCACGGGCTAGTTTAAGCGAGCTATGCCGAACCTAGAGTCGTCAGCCTCAATTCCCACCATTACCAGCGATCGCGAATCCTCCCCAACTAGCCCTGCTGCTGCCTGCGTCGTCAACTTTTGGGGGGTGCGCGGTGGCATTCCGACCCCCGGCAAAAACACCGTCCAGTACGGTGGCAACACCGTTTGTGTCGAGGTGTTGGTGAACGGGCAGCGTCTGGTTTTTGATGGCGGTACGGGTCTTCGGGTCCTCGGTCAATCATTGCTGTCCGAGATGCCCCTCGAAGCCCATCTCTTCTTCACTCACTCCCACTGGGACCGGATTCAGGGATTTCCCTTTTTCACTCCAGCCTTCATTGAAGGAAACCACTTTCACATCTACGGCACCGCTGCTGTCAACGGCGCGTCGATGAAGCAGCGCCTGTCTGACCAGATGCTGCGGCCTCATTTTCCGCTCCAGCTCCAGATCATGCAGGCCACGCTAGAGTTTCACGATTTGCTGCCGGGCGACATGATCTGCCTGGGAGAGGTGACGGTGGAAACAGCGTCCCTCAACTACCCCACGCGGGCTCTGGGCTTTCGGGTCAGCTGGCAAGACCATGCCATTGTCTATGCGACCGATACGGAGTGCGAGATTGGTCAACCAAACAGCGCCCTAGCCCGATTGGCTAAGGGCGCTGATTTGCTCATTTATGACATTGCTGACACTGCCGAGGAATGCTATGGCCCCCACCGCACCAACGACTGCTGGCAAGATGGCTGGCGGACCGGTGTCGAAGTGGCCCAGGCCGCTGGGGCCAAGCAGCTTGTGCTGATGCACCACAGCCCCGCCTACGATGATGCCTATCTCGACCAAGTGTCTGCGCAGCTACAGGCGGCATTCCCCAAGGGGCTTGTGGCCCGAGAGGGAATGAGATTGCACGTTTCTTAAGGGTTTTGCACTGGCTGCTCGGCTGGGGAGTGGGCGATCGCCCGCTGTAGTTCTGCCAGCTGGCGGGCTGCTGCGCCCTGGACGAGCAGCTTTTCGGCAAGGGCCAGTCCCGCATTCAAGTCCGGGCAGGCGCCGCAGTGCCACAGGTAGCAGCCCCCGTTCCAGATAGCCGCATCCATGAGTTCGCCAGGCTGACCTTGCAAGACGCTTTGCAGGTCTTCGGTCAGCTTGGGGAGATCTTCGAGGGGCGCTTCTCGCCCAGCCAGGTCGTAGTCCCGAGGCACTAAGAGCTGCCGTTCAAAGTAGGGTTCGGCCTGGGTCTGGTAGACCCCCAGAATGGCGGTGCGATCGCGGGGCAGGTCGCAGCTTCCTTCTAAGCCCTTGACGGTCAGATAGCGCTTCACGCCGCGCCGGGTCAGAGCATCCTCAAACATGCGCTCCGTAGGCGGATGGACGTAGCCCGCCACAATCTGCATATCGCCAGCGTAAGGAGCCCAGATTAGCTCTAGGGTGGCAATGGGGGGGCGCTTGCCGAGCTGCTCGCGGTAGGGCACCAGCCCCTGAGCTAGCGGAAAGTGGTGAGGCAAATAGACAAATCCAATGCGGCTTTGGCGAAAGACCCGCTGCACCTGAGCCAGGGATAGCTGGGTCCAGTCCACGCCCAAGCCTTGCCAGACCTCGGTGAGAGGGACGCCGTACTTGGTGGGGAGGCGATCGCCGCCGTGAAGCACCACCGGGCACCCCGCCGCGGCCAACATTAGCGTGGTTAGGGGGCTGATGGGCGCCGTGCGCGATCGCCCGTCATAGGGAATGCCCAGGACCGTCACCGGATGGTCGAAAGACTCCGGCTGCAGCTTGGGGCCCCACTGGTCGTAGGCATCCAGCATTCCCGCCAGCTCCTCCCCCGTGGGACGGCGAATGCGGTGAGCAATCAAAAACGCCCCAATTTGGGCAGGCGTTGCCTCTTGGCGCAGCATCATCGCCATTGCCTGGGCCGCTTCGCTCCGGCTCAGAGGCTCATTGGTGTGGGGACCGCTGCCCACTTTCTTCAGCAGTTCACGAAAAGTATCGCTCATCAAAACCTCCCTTTTGGTCAGAGGCTAGGCCATGGCGTAGTAGACCGTGTCAGAGGCGCCCCCAGCCCCACCAGACGCCTTGGGGCTGGGAGTGGCGATCAGCTCGTGGACGAGCTGACGAAACCGCTGAATGGGGGGAATATTCAGGCGATCGCGCGTCGTCACCAGCACCACCTGGCGCGTCAGTCCCGGCGCAGCGGGCGATCGCACCGCCAGCAGCGGATCGCTCAGGGCGTTTAGGATCGCCGCCCGAGGCAGCAGCGCAATCAGCTCCCCTTGGCGAATAATGCCCCGAAACGCGTCCAGCGTGTTGAGTTCTAGCACCGCATTGAGCGTGGCCCCCTGACGCTGAAACTGCTCCTGCACCAGCCGCTGCATCCCGTAGCCATCCTTGAAGACCACCTGGGGATACTTGACCAGCTCCGACCACGGCACTGGATCAAACTGGGTCAACGGATGATCCGCCGCCATCAGAATCTCAATGGATTCGTCATAGAGGGGGTCAACCACCAGCTCCGCATTGGCCGTCAGCAGACGATTGTCCATCACGATCGCCAGATCCACCAAGCCATCGCGCAGCACCTTCAGGGCGCGATCGCTCCCCAAAGACGTCACGCGAAGCTGCACATCCGGATAGTCCTGGCAAAACCGCTGCAGCACCGGCGGCAGATACTGACCGCACACCGAATGGATCGCCGCAATGCACAGCTCAGGCTGCTTTCCAGCCATCAGATCCGCCAGTTCTTCCACCGCCTGCTTCCACTCTTGGCAAATGCGCCGAGCGCGGGGCAAAAAGCGTTCTCCGCCAATCGTCAGCTTGACCTGGGCCCCTCGATGAAACAAAGACACCCCCAAGTCCGCTTCCAGGCCCTGGATCTGTCGACTAACTGTGGACTGAGTGACTTTGCACTGGCGCGCCGCCTTCTGAAAACTGCCGGTCTCCGCCACCGCCAAAAATGCCTGCAACTGTTCTAGACGCATCTTGTTTCTAGATAACGGATGGCAGCAGCGCTAGCAGTTTCCGTACGGCCTGGCTGCTGGTCACTCGAACTTTGACCATTAGGGACACTGCTATCGGCTGCGTTTCGCTGGCAAAGGAGCAGACTGGATGTTCCTAGGTATTTAACCCTTCGCGGTCTTCCTCCAGCACCATCAAACTAGCAAACGCAGTTCTGGACGCCGATTGTTTTCTCAACAACGGGCGTTGCTGCGCCATAGCCTGCCAAAAAGCTACGTTAGGTGAGTTGTCTCGCAAATTTTGTATTCTTGGCTACAGTATTTTGGCGAGACTGCGATCGCCCTCTTTATCTTCCCCGTCAACCACCGCCATTTCGAGCCGCGATCTGTTCCAATTGAGACAGTCCCAGCGGAAACAACCACCCCCCCACCCAGTCTTCACATTCAAGGCCTCCGAAGAGTGACTGTCCATGCCCATCTTCTCCCCTGCGTCCCGGATTCCTCGCCTCGCTCCCCTTATTTTGAGCAGCGCCATTGTCGTTCTTCTGGGGCTGAGCAGCTGCAGCAGCCGCAATCGAGCCGCCGAACAGCTGGCTGAAGACAGCGCGACGGCCCAGCGCTTTAGCAGCAACCTGACCTTCGAGAACATCACCCTCGAGCAGGCAGACGAGCAAGGTCGCACCCTCTGGAAAATCAAAGCCAAGAGCGCAACTTACGACAAAGACAAGAAAGTCGCTCAGATTCAAAACCCCACTGGGGAGCTATTCCAGGATGGCAAGGCCGTTTTCAACGTCAAAGCCTCAAAGGGTGAGGTGCGGGAAGACGGCGATCAGATCTTTTTGCGGGGCGACATCGTGGCGACGGATCTGCGCAACGGGGTCGTGCTCCAGGGCAAAGAGATGGAGTGGAAGCCCAAAGAAGATCTGCTCGTGGTGCGCAACGGCATCACGGGCACCCATACCGACGCCAATGTGGTCGCCCAAGAGGCGCAAGCGACCACCCGTAAGCAAGAAATCAAGCTGGTGGGCGGCGTAGTCGCAACCACCAAAGATCCGCAAGCGCAGCTCAAGGCAGATCAGGCACTCTGGCAAGTCAAGGAAAGCCTAATTGTGGCAGAGGTGCCAGCAGAAGCGGGCGATCGCACGGTGAGAATCGATCGCTATATCAACAATCAGCTCTCGGACACCGCCGTCGCTCGCCGCATCGAAGTCAACGTCAAAACCAAAGTGGCGCTGCTCAAAGAAAAAGTGCAAATGAACTTTAGCGAGCCGCCCCTCCAGGTCACGGGCAGCCTGATCACCTGGAACTTCGACACCCAGATTGCTTCCTCCACCCAGCCTTTCACCGCCTACCACCAGACCCAGCAGGTTACCCTCTCGGCCAATCAAGGCGACCTCAACATTCCCCAAGACATGCTCTATCTGCGGACCAACGTCCTGGCCGTAGCCCAGCGAAACCAGTCTCGTCTCCAGTCCAACACCCTCGACTGGAACCTCTCCAGCGGCCAGGTTCAGGCCAATGGCAACGTGGTGTATCGGCAGATCGATCCCGCCTTTGAGCTGACAGGCCCCACCGCCGCAGGCAATCTGAACGACCAGACCGTCGTGGTGCAGGGCGGCCAGGTCGTCACCGAAATTGACCCCACGGAGCTCAACTAAGGCCTTGCCCTGCGCCCTGGGCTAGCTCGACGTCTGGGCCTTCGCCACGTTGCTGCTCAGGGGCTGGTTGCGGCGGCTGTCACCGAGGCGGGCGTTGGGGTCGTCCTTGGGCGAGGTCGGCTGCAGCGGCAGCGGCAGGGTGTTTGCGGATCCCCACTGCTGGACGAGAGCCTGCAAGAGCTGGTCTTGCTGTTTGCGGAACTGGTCGAGGTCTTCGCCCCGATTGAAGATGGCGAACCACACCAGGCCGCGATCGCGCGTCGGAATCGCCCCGGCGAGGGTGCTGACATTCCACAGCGTGCCGGTCTTCACGGCGGCGGCGGTGGGGATTTTGCGATCGATCAGGGTGCCCACGTCTCGCCCCGAGATCGGAAACAGGTCCGCTACGTTCATTCCCTGGGGCTGGAGCTCCCGCTGGATCGCCGCAAACATCGCGCACACGGCCCGGGGAGAAATTTTGTTTTCTTCGCCGAGGCCCGAGCCGTTTTTCAGCACAATTTCTTCCCGAGGCACCCCCGCCCCTTCCGCTGCTTTTTGGGCCACTTGGGCTGCGCCTCCCAGGTTTTGGGCGAGCATTTCGGCCATGGGGTTGTTGCTGTAGATGTTGAGCTGCTTGAGGATCTGGGCCAGGGTCAGGGACTGGTGGCGCAGGAGGGGCTGGGCCTGGTCGAGGCCGCCTTGGGCCGCGCGAACCTGACCGGCGATCGCCACCTGGGGCTTGGGGGTGCCCGGCGGCAGGGTGCCGTGCTGGAAGGCCGCCTCGCTTTGCCAGCGCCGAGCATCTAGGCCCTCGCGCAACAGCTCACCCGCCTTGAGCGGGTTCTCTTCATAGTTCATGTAGAAGTTGCCCAAGATGATCAGGTCGCCGGTCACCTGGCGCACGCCCATCTGGTTGAGGCTGTTGCCCAGGGCGATCGCCTCCTCCCAGACAAAGAAAGGATCCGCGCCCCCCTGAATCACCAAGTCTCCCCGCAGCGTGCCGTTTTCCACCGGCCCTGTGGCGCTCACCAGGGTCTCAAAGCGGTGGTCTGGTCCCCAGGTCTTGAGAGAGGCCAGGGAGGTGGCCACCTTGGTCAGCGAAGCCGCCGGCAGGGGCGTAGTGCCCTGGTGATTGGAGAGCAAGTTAGGCCCCGCCTGAATCCAAACCCCCTGCTGCTGCAGCTCTAGGCCACGGGTCGCCAAGCCCTGGAGATATTGCTGGGTGGTGGTTTGGGCTTTGGGGTCCGGCTTGCTTAGCAGCACAATCCAGGGGGTGCCGTCGAGGGCGTACTGGTTCACGGAGGGCAAGGAGGAGGAAACCCCCGTGGCGTCTAACCAGAGCGCCAGGATTCCAGAGCTGAAGAGTTCTAGCACGCCTTGTAAATCTCCTTGGATAGACGATGGACTGGGGCCGGTGCCTTGGGAGAGCGCCACCCTGGGCCGCCAGGCAGTAGCAGCGCTGCCCAAGCAAGCTCTCGACAACGCTAGCGCTTTGGGCTGGGACTGCTGATGGTTGATAGTAGCGGACAGAGCCAAAATTGGGGAGACCGCCTTGCCGGTCGAAGGGGGCGATCGCTGCTAGTGTGGAAGAATGGCGGCTGTCTCACCAACCCAATGGCAAAACCAGACCAAAATCAAGTTTTACGACGCTTACCGCTGGTGGTGGGAGCCCTGGGTGGGGTTCTTTTGTTCACCAACCGGCTGCTCACTCCGCTGCTGACCGACTCCCAGGCCCGCTCCGATGCTCTGGGGGTGATCCTGAGCGCGCTGCTGATCTTGACGGGGCTGCTGTGGCAGCGGGTCCAGCCGCGATCGCCCGATGCTGTCGATCTGGTCGGCCCCGAGGGCTTCGATCTGGCCTCCGATTTGCCAGAGCCAGTCAAAACAGAACTCGCTTGGGCCTCCCACATTCTGCTGACCAACACCGTCACCAAGTCCCTGGTGGTGTGGTACGACGGCCAAGTGCTGCTGCGCCGGGGCATTCTGGGGCCGGTCGCAGGCGTGAAGCCAGGCCCGATCCTGGAGCGGGTCCAGCAAAAGCAGCGGCCCGTTTATCTAGTGGACCTCAAGGTCTATCCGGGCCGCATTGAGTTTGACTATTTGCCCGAAAATACCCAGGGCGTGATCTGTCAGCCCTTGGGCGATCGCGGTGTGCTGATCCTGGGAGCCAACGCGCCTCGCAGCTATACCCAGCAGGACGAAAACTGGGTAGAGGCGATCGCCGCCAAGCTCGACCACACCCTCAGTCAGTCCCTTGTCCCCGCTCACCCCCCCGCCTAAATGCCTACCCTCACCCTTTACTGGCTTCTCGTGCTGCTCATGGTCGTCGGCATCATCGGTGCCGTCGTGCCCGGGCTACCAGGCTCCAGCTTGATCGTGGTTGGCGTCCTGATCTGGGGCTTTGTGAATGGCTTCGCGAGCATCAGCACCGCCCTCATCGTCACGGTGTTAGTCTTGCTGCTCAGCGTCGGGGTAGATCTTTTGGCTGCTTACCTGGGGGCGAAACAGGCCGGCGCCAGCCGCTGGGGCCAAATCGGCGCCATTATCGGCTTTTTCCTGGGATTTTTTGGTCTTTTGCCCGCCTTTTTGCTGGGAGGCCCCCTGCTGGGCATGCTGGTCGGCCCGCTGCTGGGCGCCATCATCGGCGAATATTTTTACTGCCGAGACTTTCAGCGATCGGTCAAGGCAGGCATCGGCATCGTCGTCGGCACGTTGCTGGGCAACCTGATCCAGGGCGCGCTGGCCTTGGGCGCCGTGATCGTTTTCCTGGTGACGACCTGGCCATACTAGGGAGGTTCGCTCCTCGAAAATTTTGGGTGCCAGAGCGAATACCGGCCCAGGAGTGCCGCGAGGCTATCCCTAGCCCATACAATGCCAGTATCGCCGTCTGTTGGAACATCACATCAGGTTGCAACATTCGGCTTTGCTGCGCTGCGGGAAGGCCATGTTAGGGAAACAGTTGGGTGGACGTTACCGAATCGTCGGTATGCTGGGCGCTGGCGGCTTCGGCCAAACCTACGTGGCAGAAGACACGCTCCGCCCCGGAGATCCTACGTGCGTTGTCAAACAGCTCAAGCCTGCTCGGCAGGATGAGGCGTTTTTGCAGGTGGCTCGTCGCCTGTTCAAGACGGAAGCCGAAACGCTGGAGCGTCTGGGCAATCATCCGCAAATTCCTAGGCTTTTAGCCTATTTTGAGGAAAATCAAGAGTTTTATCTGGTTCAGGAGTTTATCGCTGGGAAGTCGCTGACCGAGGAAATCAGCGACGGCCAGCAGATGAGCGAAGAGCAGGTGGTGCAGCTGTTTCAGGAGCTGCTGGACCTGCTGGTGTACGTCCACTCGGAAGGGGTCATTCACCGAGACATTAAGCCGAGTAATCTAATTCGCCGCACCAGCGATGGCAAGCTGGTCCTGATTGACTTTGGGGCGGTGAAGGAGATTCACGGCCAGATTGCCAGCCTGCCGGAGAATGGCGAGTTGACGGTGGGCATTGGCACCCAGGGCTACATGACCCATGAGCAAATCGCGGGGCGGCCGCAGTTTAGCAGCGATATCTACGCGGTGGGGATGATCGGGGTCAAGGCGCTCACGGGGCGATCGCCCATCAAGCTACCCATCGATGTCCAGACAGGGGAAATTCTCTGGCGGGAAGCCGCGCCGCCGGTCAGTGAAGCTTTTGCTGCGCTTTTGACCAAAATGGTGCGCTATTCCTTCACGGAGCGCTATCAGTCGGCGGCAGCGGTGCTCCAGGATTTGTACACGCTCCAGCACGAGGCGCTGGAGATGACGCTGCCACCGGTCACGCAGATTCCGCCGGAGGGCAGCGCCTCAATGCTTTTGGCGCAGCAAGGGCGGGGTCGTCCTTCGTGGAGAGTGGTGACGGGGGTCGGCGCGACGGCGATCGCCACGGTTGTGGCCCTGATCGCACTAAAAAACTGGGGGCCGTCTTTGGCACCCCTGGACTTGCCCCAAGTGGCCAATACTTCTTTGCAAGAAGTCAGCAGTCAGATTAGCTTTGGCGATCGCATCTTGACTCCAGGGCCGGCAAATCTGCGCAAGCAGGAGGGGGTCGATCGCATTGCTGCCGGTAACTATGATCAGGCGGTCCAGGCCCTAGAGGCGGCGCGCCGCGAAGCCCCAGACGACCCAGAGACCCTGATCTATCTGAACAATGCCCGAATCGGCAACAAGAACGCCTACGCCATCGCGGCGGTGGTGCCCTTGGGCGATACGCCCTTCTCGGCCCTGGAGATGCTGCGGGGTATCGCCCAGGTCCAAGACCAGGTTAACCAGGCGGGCGGCATCAACGGGACGCCGCTGAAGGTGGCGATCGCCAACGACAACAGCCAACCGGGCCTCGCCCAGCAGGTGGCGCGCGCCCTCGTGAGCAGGCCCGAAATCCTGGCCGTGATTGGCCACGGGGGCAGCGATGCCAGCCTGGCCGCCGGACCGATTTACCAAAACGGTCGGCTCCCCATGATCACGCCCATCAGCTCCGCCGTGCAGATCAGCGAGCTGGGCAACTACATTTTTCGGACCATGCCCAGCGATCGCCTGATGGCCCGCGCCCTCAGTAGCTACCTCACCGATCGCCTCGGCAAAAACCGCGTGGCGCTTTTTTACAACGCCTCAAGCGCCTACAGCAAATCCATCACCGACGAGTTCAAGAACGCCCTGTTCTATCGAACCGATAGCAAAATTGTGGCCGAGTACGACCTCTCCAGCCCCGTTTTCAACGCCTACGACAACGTTGAGGAGGCGATCGCCCAAGGCGCAGAGGCTATTTTTATCGCCTCCCACAGCGGCGTCTCCGATCGCGCCCTCCAGGTCATCCAGCTCAATCAGCGCCGTCTGCCCATCCTGGCCGGCGACAGCATCTACACCCCCAAGACCCTCCAGGTGGGAGCCGAGAACGCCGTCGGCATGGTGATCGCCATTCCCGCCGACGCCGTGCTCAGCAACACCAGCAACGCCTTCAAGGCCCAGGCAACCCAGACTTGGGGCGGTCTGAAGGAAATCACCTGGCGATCGGCCATGGCCCACGACGCAGCCCAGGCCATCCTAGTCAGCCTCGAGCAAGACTCCAGCCGTCGCGGCATTCAGCGATCGCTTTCTAATCCCGACTTTAGTGTCGCAGGGGCGACCGGCTCCCTGCGCTTCACAGAGTCGGGCGATCGCGACGGCGGTGTCCAGCTCGTCACCGTCGCCTCCATCGAGGAGCCAGGCGGCTTCCAGTATCGATATCAGCTGCTGCCAGCCAGCCAGCCAGCCCCGAAGCCCACCCCCAGTCCCCAAAGCCCCGAAGCCCCACCCCGCTAGGACAGCCCAAGACCCGCGATCGCCAGATCTTTGGCCAAGGCACCGCGATCGCTCAATGGTTATACTATACTAGTCGTAGTCGTTATGAGTTTATATAAAGATCCATGTCGCACCCAGCCGTAGAAAATCTTGTCATCATCGGATCGGGTCCTGCGGGCTACACAGCAGCCATCTATGCAGGCCGCGCCAACCTGAAGCCAGTGGTTTTCGAAGGCTATCAGGCAGGCGGACTGCCCGGCGGACAGCTCATGACCACCACCGAAGTCGAAAACTTCCCCGGCTTCCCCGACGGCATCACCGGCCCCCAGCTCATGGACCGCATGAAAGCCCAGGCCGTCCGCTGGGGCGCTGAGCTCTACACCGAAGACGTCACCTACGTCGACCTCAGTCAGCGGCCCTTCGTGATCCGCTCCGACGATCGCGAAATCAAGGCCCACAGCGTCGTCATCGCCACCGGCGCCACCGCCAAGCGCCTTGGCCTGCCTAGCGAGCATCAGTTCTGGAGTCGCGGCATCTCGGCCTGCGCCATTTGTGACGGCGCGACTCCCCTGTTTCGGGGCGCAGACCTGGTGGTGATCGGCGGCGGCGACACCGCGGCCGAGGAAGCGATCTACCTGACCAAGTACGGCTCCCACGTCCACCTGCTCGTGCGCCGGGAGGGAATGCGCGCCAGCAAGGCCATGCAGGACCGCGTCCTTGAGAATCCGAAGATAACCGTCCACTGGAACACCGTCGCGGTGGACGTCTACGGCAACGGCCTCATGGAAGGGGTGCGCGTGAAAAATATCCAGACCAATGTCGAGTCAGACATTCCCGCCAAGGGGCTGTTCTACGCGATCGGCCACACGCCCAACACCCAGCTTTTCCAGGGGCAAATCGAGCTCGACGAGGTCGGCTACATCGTCACCCACGGCTCTGTCGAAACCAACGTCGAGGGCGTTTTCGCAGCAGGCGATGTCCAAGATCACGAATTCCGGCAGGCCATCACGGCAGCGGGGACCGGCTGTATGTCAGCCATGCTGGCAGAGCGCTGGCTGTCGTCTAAGGGCTTGGTCCAAGAGTTCCACCAACAGGCCAGCGAGGAGGCCAGCAGCGCCGAGGCAGCGCCCGCCAGCAGCGCGGCTTCTCCCGAGACCTTTGACGTGAGCGTGACTCGTCACGAGGGCGGCTTTGCTCTACGGAAGCTCTACCACGAGAGCGATCGCCTGATTGTGGTGAAATACGCTTCGCCCACCTGCGGCCCCTGCCACACCCTCAAGCCGATTTTGAGCAAGGTGATCGACGAGTTTGACCCCAAGGTCCACTACATCGAAATCGACATCGAGCAAGATCCCGAGATCGCCGAAGCTGCGGGCATCGTGGGGACACCCACGGTTCAGTTCTTCAAGGACAAAGCCAAAGTAGCTGAGATCAAGGGCATGAAGCAAAAGAGCCAGTACCGCGACACGATCGAGGGCCTGATCTAGGCGTTAGAAGCGGCTTTTGAGCGATCGCTTGAACTGCTGCCACAGGCTCTCTTTGGGGCGCGGCTTGGGCTGGTAGGCGGGCACGCTCGAGTTCAGGTTGCGGTGGTACTCCCACACCTCCCAGTAGGGGCAACCGGGCTCGATGCGAATCCCCGCCCAGTGCAGATACTGGAGGGGCTGGCCCAGATTGGGGTCGACCAAGCGATGCCCCTCCTGCTGAAACTGGGGACTGCCAGCCCAGTTGCCCGGCGCCTTGCCAGGCCGCCGCACGATATTGAAGCGGCGCGCCACCCGCTGCAAGATCATGTAGTTGATGATGGGCTGGTCTGAGGTTTTCTGGGAGAAGTCAAAGTAGTCTGGGTGGGCGGCACACTCCCGAAAGGTTTCGTAGAGGTCTTCTTCTGACAGCAGGCCTTTTTTGGAGGCCCAAAAGCCACCATTGAACATGTCTTTGAGGGTCGCCTCGCTAAACACGCCGGTTTCGAGCACCTTGGGGGTAAAGACGTTGGTGATGCCCCCGGCGTGCTGGTAGTCGCAGCACAGGAAGTCGTAGTCAGCGAGGTAGTTGAGGTTGTCGATGATTTTCTCGAACACCACGATGTCGGTGTCGATGTAGAGAAATTCATCAAAGGGGCCAAACCAGCAGGCCTGCTTGCGAAATTGGTTGGGTCGGGCAAAGAATTCGCCGCCAAAGATCGCGTGGAGGTTGTCGGCGATGCGATGGATAAAGTCGAGATCGGGATAGACCTGAACGCCGTAGGCCTGAGCGAGCAACTGGGCGATCGCCTGGTAGTTGTCGTCGTAGGGAATGAGCATAATAGGCGTATCAGGGTCATAGAGACGAAGGCTGTTGAGCAGCGCGATCGCCTGATCCATTACGCGATCGTTAGCGGTGATATAGATTCCACGACTCATGGTGCGTCCTCTGCGTCTTCCTTAACTTACCCAGAGGAAGCGGAAGATCAGCGCTGTTGAGCCTCAAAATTCGCGATTTTGCGCCTTGGCTTACCTGCCCCTGTTGTCCACGCTCGTTACCGGAGCTTGCCCATGGATCTCGCCGAAAGCCTCAAAATGGCTGTCAAGACCCTGGTCACCAACCGAACCCGCAGCGCTTTGACGATGCTGGGGATTGTGATTGGCAACGCGTCGGTGATCGCCATGATCGGCGTGGGAGAGGGGGCTCAGCGCTTCATCAAGGACCAGTTCGAGGCCCTCGGCCCCAACGTTCTGTTTGTGCTGCCGGGCAGCCCCGACGCGGTGAACCGGCCGGTGATTCCGCCCAAGACGCTGGTGCTGGCCGACGCCGAGGCGATCGCCTCCCAGGTGCCCTCGGTCCAAGCCGTCGCCCCCGAAATCACCTCCAGCGAGCTGGTCAAGTACCGCAACAAGAACTCATCGTCCCTAGTCATCGGCACAACCCCGCCTTTCACGGCGGTTCGCAACTTCGAGGTCGAGCGGGGCCGGTTTCTGACCGAGCTAGACATCCGGCGCACCGATGAGGTGGTGGTCCTGGGGTCGGCGCTGGCCCAGAAACTCTTTGAGGGTCAAAATCCCATCGGCAAAACCGTGCGGATTCGCAACGTTCGGCTGACCGTGATCGGCGTGATGGAGCCCAAGGGCTCCAGCCTCGGCACCGACTTTGACGATACGGCGATTTTGCCCATCACCACCATGGCCGATCGCGTGGTGGGGCGCACCTCGCCCTACGGCCTGGAGGTGACCTGGATTTTCGCGTCGGCGCGGGACGAAAACAGCATGGAGGCGGCCCAGTTCCAGATCGAAAATCTGCTGCGCCAGCGCCACCAAATCACCGACGAGGACGATTTCACCGTCCGCAACCAGAAGGACTTGCTGGAGACCTTTGGAGCAATTACCGGGGCGCTCACCCTGATGCTGGCGGCGATCGCCGGGATTTCGCTCCTAGTCGGCGGCATCGGCATCATGAACATCATGCTCGTGTCGGTCACCGAGCGGACCCAGGAAATCGGCCTGCGCAAAGCCATTGGGGCATCCCAGCAGGATATCCTGCTGCAATTCATCATCGAGGCGGTAATCCTGTCCGCAGCGGGGGGCCTGATCGGTACGGGGCTGGGGATTGGCGGGATTGTCTTAGTCAGCAACTTCACCCCCCTCAAGGCCAGCGTTTCCCTTAGCGCCATTGTCATCGCCGTCACGGTGTCCGGCGGCATTGGCCTATTTTTTGGCGTGGTGCCAGCCCGCCAGGCCGCCCGTTTGGACCCCATTGTGGCCCTGCGCAGCAGCTAAACAATCAGCCTCCGAGAATTCCTTTTGACCGTCCAAAATTTGCGTCAGCCAGTACCCTGGTGAATGAAGAACCAAGGTGACGCCGATGCAGATTCACACGCCTGATTGGGTGAAGCACGCGGTTTTTTACCAGATCTTTCCCGATCGCTTTGCCCGCGCCCAGTCGCCTCATCAGCGAGTGTTGGTGTCCGGGCCGATGGAAGACTGGGAAACACCGCCCACCCTCCAGGGCTACAAAGGCGGCGACCTGTGGGGCGTGGTTGATGAGCTGGACTATCTTCAGGATCTGGGGATTACGGCGATTTACTTTACGCCGGTGTTTCAGTCGACCAGCAACCACCGCTACCACACCCACGACTACTATCAGGTCGACCCGCTGCTGGGCGGCAACGAAGCCTTGCGATCGCTCCTCGACGAAGCCCACCGCCGGGACATGCGGGTTGTCCTGGACGGCGTTTTTAACCACGCGAGCCGGGGCTTCTTTTTTTTCAACGACATTTTGGAGAATGGCCCCCATTCCCCCTGGCTCGACTGGTTCATCATCGAGGGCTGGCCCCTCTCGGCCTATGACGGCTCCAAGCCCGCGAACTATGAGGGCTGGGCAGACAACCGGGCCTTGCCGAAGTTCAATCACGACAATCCGGCGGTGCGCGAGTACATCATGAACATTGCGGAGTACTGGATTCGCTTTGGGATTGATGGCTGGCGGCTGGATGTTCCCTTTTGCGTGACGGCGGAGGGCTTTTGGCAGGAGTTTCGCCAGCGGGTGAAGACGCTGAATGCCGAGGCCTACATCGTGGGAGAGGTGTGGACGGATGCCCGCCAGTGGCTCGACGGGACGCAGTTTGACGGGGTGATGAACTATCTGTTTACGGGGCCGACGATCGCCTTTACGGTGGGCGATCGCGTGGTGATGGAGCAGGTGACCACGCCGGACTACGAAGCCTATCCGCCGCTGGACGCCCACAGCTACGGGGCCAAGATGCAGGCCTTAATAGACTTGTATCCCTGGGAGATCCAGCTGGCGCAGCTCAATTTGCTGGCCAGCCACGATACCGCGCGAATGCTCTCCATCGCGGGGGGCGATCGCGCCAGTGTGGCCCTCGCGACTCTGCTGCTGATGACCTTTCCGGGCGCTCCCAGCATCTACTACGGCGACGAGGTTGGCTTGGCGGGCGGGCTCGACCCCGACAGCCGCCGCACCTTCCCAGATTCGAGCCGCTGGGACCAAGAGTTTCTCGAGCTGCACCGCCGCCTGATCCAGCTGCGCCAGCAGTTTCCGGCCCTGCGCATCGGTCACTACCACATTCGCCAGGCCGAGGGAATGCTCTACGTCTTTGAGCGCACCCTCGAGGGCCAAACCCTGGCGATCGCCGTCAATGCGGGCACCGAGACAGCTGATGTCGAGCTGCCCGGCAGCCCAGCCCCCGAGGTGTGTTTTGCCACTCAGCCCATCACCGTCAAGGACACGGGCTCATCAGGCGTTTTTCGCCTCCCCGGTCGAACCGGCTGCATCGTGAAGCTCACCTAGGGGCGATCGCGCCACAGAAAATTCGGAGATGGCTGGCAGGTAGCTCCTTGGGCTCCTCCGCCTCTCACAGAGCTTTGTTTAAAGCATTTAAAAAGGTGAAAAATGCAAAAAAGGCACTTCAGAAGTCTGAAGTGCCTTTTTCCGGATCGGAGCGGCGGGATTTGAACCCACGACCCCTACTACCCCAAAGTAGTGCGCTACCAAGCTGCGCTACGCCCCGTCGCGGAATTCAATAGTAACACACGTTTCATAAAGAAACAAAACTTTTTCCTAAAAAACCTTTAGCGTCTGGCTGGCCCGCAGTAGGTCGGGCACCGACTTAGCAGGCCAAAAACCCTCTGCGCGGCGGCCCGAGGCCAAAATGAAGCGCAGGCTGTAGGCCGTGGGAAAGCCCTCAACTTCCATCCAGAGGCGATCGCTTTCGGCTTCGCAGGCGAGGCGCTCCTCGTCCATCAGCTCGGTCGCCATCGCCTGCATCGTGCCAGCTAGCTGGCCCAGCAGCTGACAAAAATCCTCTAGCTCAGCCGCCGTTAGCTCGATGGACCAGTCATCGGTACCCACCAGTCCCTGAAAGTCAGACGCGCTGGGGTCCCAGCCTAGGCGCCAGCCCGGCCCCTGCTTGATCAAGCGTTCCATGGCGCCCTACTTCAGCAAATCCGCCGAGCCCGGCTGGGGCAGCCCTGGCAGGCCTTGGGGCCGATTGGGCCGCGGGGTTGCTGGGGCGGGAGTGGGGGACTGGCTTTCGGTCAGGCGGGCCTGCCGGTTCGGATCGAAGTAGTTGACCAGTGCCTGCACTAGGGCCTCTCGCTCCGCTCGCGTCAGCTTGGCAATGGCGGCGCGATCGCCCTCTAGCGGGTTCATCGCCAAGGATTCACGGCCAGGGTAGCGGGCCTCTTCGATCAGCTCGTTGGCCCCCAGGTAGTCCGCCAGGGTGAGTTTCCAGTCCAGACGGTACTGGGGCGGGCGATCTTTGACAAACAGGTGATAGCGAACCAGACGATCGGCCAAGGTATTGTCTTCGGCAACCTGGCCCGAGCTGAGGCTCTTGTACTGGTTTTCCAGCGGCAGGGTAGGCAGCGCCTGATACACCGCGGCCCCTGCCTCCCGGTAGACCAGCCGCCCTGAGGTGGCGGCAGGCGGTGGGGGAATTTGGGCAGTGGCGGTCGGGGACAGCGGCCCCGCACCAAAGCAGAGGCTCACTGCCAGCCCGAAAGCCAGCAGCAAGGCCCATTGAGTAGAACGTGCGATCGCCACCGGTTTACTCTCCGATAATCTCGGGCTGGGTGAGCTCGTCCGACATTTCGATAATGGCGCGCAGCACCGGCTTCATGATGGGATCATCGCCATTTTCGAAGTCTTCGTAGCGGCGGCGCTTGGCTCGGTTGGCCACCTGCACCGTGATGCGATAGCGGTTGGAGGCAGCACTGATCAGATCCTCAGCTCGGTACATGAGCTGAGTGTTGTCAAAGCTATTGCGTTTTTGCATGGATGTCGATTTGACCTTGAGTTGCCGTTGAGTCATGCCAGAGTGGATCGAGGGTTGGTAGGGATGGTTCAGAAATTGAGGTGAAATTGTGGCTCTTACGGTCGAAATTTGGGCGATCGCCGCTTGTGGATACAATTTGCCTACTGTACGCATCATGCACCAAATCCGAGTCGATTGAATAGCTCGACGGCGCGATCGCCCTTGCAGGTTCCGCCCGCCAAATTCCCCGCCGCCGACTCCCAAACCATCCTGGGCAGACGCGCGAGCACCCGAAAGCAAAGACAGATCGAAGCGCTATCAGAGCGCTTCAGACTAGCTAGCAATCTTCTACCTTTTAGACGCGCTTTCGCAGCTTGGCAGCACCCAGGGCGCGATCGCCTGCCCCAGAGTGGCGCCAGGGTTGCAAATCATGTGCTTCTTTTAAGATTTGAAAACATCCTCGCCGGAATGTTACAGTTCCGCACAGGGTCATGATTGTTGATATGCAAACACTGGCACATCCGTCTTCACTCCCGCGCTCCGCAGCGATCGCTCCGCAGCCAAAGCGAATCGTTGCGCTCGGTGACAGCCTCATCTACGGCTATGGCGACCCTGAGGGGGGCGGCTGGGTCGAGCGGCTGCGGCGACAGTGGATGCAGCCCGGGACCGCTGGCCACATTCTCTACAACCTGGGAGTGCGGGGCGACGGCGTCAAGCAGGTTTCCCAGCGCCTCGAAGTGGAGTTTCGCCACCGGGGAGAGCTCCGCAATCGGGTCCCGGACGCCATCATCCTGTCGATCGGGGTGAATGACTCCGCCAAGGTGGGGCGATCGCAGGTCAAGAATTACACTCCCATCGACTCCTTTGAGACGCAAATCTCAGCGCTGCTCACCCAGGCGCAGCAGCTCTGTCCGGTGATCTTTGTGGGCATGATCCCGGTGAATGAAGCGAAAATGCCCTTCCTCGACTGCCTCTACTACAGCCACGCAGACCAGTACCGCTACAAGGAAGCCACGCGCCAAGCCTGCGCAGATCACCGCATTCCTTACCTGGATCTGTTTGATCTGTGGATGAGCCGGGGCGAAGCGTGGGGTCAGGTTCGCCTGTGTGAAGACGGCCTCCACCCCAATGTGCTGGGCTACCGGGCCATCCTCGACGATGTGCTGGCCTGGGAGGCGATCGCCCCGCTCAATCGCTAGTCCGCCAACAGGTTGGTTGGCAGCCCGTCAATGCTGACCAGATTTCGGGTCTGCCAATACTCGCGAATGCCGTCTTCGCCTTTCTTCTCGGCCCACTGATACAGCGTGTCGCGATCGCGCATTTCGTCGCACACCGGCACACCGTAGCCGCAGGAGGTCTGGGCGCTCTCGACCTGCATCGTCACGATTTGGCGCGTCCCCGGAAACAGCTCGAAGTGAGGGGCGATCGCCGACCAGGCTTCGTCTCGTGGAAACACCACTTTGCCTCGGCCATAGAGCCGCAAAATCAGGGGCTTGTGATCAAAGCTGCAAAACATCACCGTGATGCGATCGTCTTGCTGTAGGTGGGCCGCCGTCTCGTTGCCGCTGCCCGTCAAGTCCAGATAGGCCACGGTGTGAGCGTCTAGGCACCGAAACGTACTCATTCCCTTGGGCGAGAGATTAATGCGTCCCGCTGCGGGAGCCGTCGCCGTGAAAAAAATTTTTTGCTGAGCAATAAAGCTCTGAAGCTCCGGCGTCAGCTCCTCATAAAACTTTGCCATCCGAGTTTTCCTCTCATCAGGGGTCCCAGGCCGTCGGTCGGGGCTGTCCCCGACCGCAACCCTCTCTAGCAACCCAGGCTATCGCGGGTCGCCACGCCTGTCACCGGATTGACTCCCTCCGCCCGCTTGCAGAGCTCCTTGAGCTCGTAGCGATCGAGGATGGCGTCGCTAAAATCAGCTCCCGTCACGTCCACGCCCTCAAAACTCGTGCGGGTCGCTGTCACATCCACCAAAATCGCGTTGCGCAGGTTGGCATCCAGCCAGAAAACGCGATCGGCTAGGGCGCCCGTCAAGTTTGCCCCTTCCAGATTGGCATTGAGCAGCACGCCCTTCGTCAAGATGGCGTTACTCAGGTTTGCGCCCTCGAAGTTTGCGTTGCGCATCTCAGCGCTGACAAACACACCCCCCGACAAATCCTGATGAGAAAAGTCGTGATCGTTGAGGCGAATATTGCTGTAGTTGATCACCGATGGCTCCTCCGCCAAGGCAGGCTGGGCCGTGAGCAGCAGCCACAGGCAGACGAGCCCCAGCAGCCAAAGCAGGCCTAGGAGCCGTTTCCGAATCGTTTTTAGGGATGTCACAGGAAGCGTTAACATTATTCGACTTTATGTTTGAATCTACTTTTATTTTCGCAGTTCTCGGAGAGCCTGAGCAGAGTTCGATCGGCTTTGTTAAAGTCTTCTGGGCGATCGCAGACTTCATCTTTTGGCGAAGTGCAGATTTTACGACCAATCAAATTCACGCGTTTCTTGATTGGGTTTAAATTGATTTAAATCAGGAAATTTAGCATGAATCTTCAGTCATTTTCGAGAATTTTCATGCAAAACAAATCATGATTTTTAAAGTTTATTTTATATTGCTAATATCTAAAATCTAGACATTTGTTTAGCAGATTAGAAGATATTTTATCTAGATTTTTACTTATAAAAGTCAACGACTAGAAGTAAAAAAATCATTTAATCAGGTCACAGTAAATTTTTCTAGCAGCAGTATCTTTGGGAGGCGATCGCGGTCGGGACAGCAAGCCAGCCCATAGACCGCGATCGCCTTATCAAGTGGGTCTAGCTGCAAGCAGCCTTTCGCTTGAGCAGACATCCACCAACCGCCAGCAGCGCCAGTCCAGCGATCGCGCTGCTCTCAGGGACGTCCTTCGCTTCTGCGGCGTTCCAGCGATCGCGGGAGAAGACCTCAAACTCCTCTGAATTTTCTCGATTAGAGTAATAAACAGTTGTAGAGTTCGTCTGAAACAGGCCAAGGGTTGCACTGTTCAAGAAGAACTCATCTCGGAGCGAAAAGCCCATATTGGGATTGATACTATCCGTCTTGGGAGACAGATTGAAGCCAAGGAAATTGAGGCCCCGACCAGACAAGGAGAAGTGAGAAAACTTGAAGGGTGTCAAGAAAGAAAAAGACGTACCTGGCAAGCCCGAGTAGGCAGCCTTTAGGTTGCGCAGATTGAGGACGCTGTCTTTGTCATCTGCCAAATCTCCTTCGATCTGACCCGACAGCGTTTCTCCCGAAGAAAACGCATAGGAAAAGTTAAAGGTTGCGGCTTGGGCCGAGTCAGCCTGAAGGCCGTAGGCAGACACGAGCAGAGCCGTCGTAGCCGCGAAGGTGAGAGATTTCCTGAGCATCAGTGAAGCCTTGAGAACGGAAGTGAACTTCCTAAAGCAACATCGGAAATTCTCAGTTTCCGAAAAATTACGGATGATTTTGCTAGAGATTTTGTAAATCGACTACTGCTTCAGGAGGTAGAGCTCAATAAAGTGAATGATTTCTGACAGTCCCTGCTGCGTTTTCAGGTTCGTAAAGACAAAGGGTTTTTCCCCACGCATCCGCTGCGTGTCGCGTTCCATCACCCCTAGGTCAGCGCCTACGTGGGGTGCGAGGTCAATTTTGTTGATCACCATCAGGTCAGACTTGGTGATGCCAGGGCCGCCTTTGCGGGGAATTTTGTCGCCGGCGGCCACATCAATGACGTAGAGGGTGAGGTCGACGAGCTCGGGACTGAAGGTAGAGGCCAGGTTGTCGCCGCCGCTCTCGACGAAGATGATGTCTAGGGGCTGAAAACGCTGCTCTAGCTCTTCGATGGCGACTAGGTTGATGGAGGCGTCTTCGCGGATGGCGGTGTGGGGGCAGCCGCCGGTTTCGACGCCGATGATGCGATCGCGCTCTAGGGCCTGACTGCGCACCAAAAACTGCGCGTCTTCCTGGGTGTAGATGTCATTGGTGACGACAGCGAGGCGATAGCGATCGCGCAAAGCCTTGCACAGTGCATCCACGAGGGCCGTTTTGCCGGACCCCACAGGACCTGCAACCCCGATGCGTAAGGTACTCATTCAGCGCCTCCTGACAAACTGTCTTAGCTGCTTTTTAAGGACTTCTTAGGCCATTAGAGCAAATATCTCTACATTCTGGCTTTTAGCAAGTATTTGCTTGATTCGAAGGCTCCTGACAAGGGCGATCGCCCGCTAGCTGCGAAACAGGCGCGTGTACTGGGTCTCGTGCTGCATACTGGCCAAGGCCAGCCCCCAGCCGCAGTTCCCCAGCGCATCGTCCTCCAAAGTCAGCGCCGACTGGACGGTGGCTTCGAGGATCGGCTGCAGCTCCAGCAGTAAGCGCTGACCGGCAGTTTGGCCGAGGGGAATCAGCTTGACCCCGGCGTTGATCAGGTTGCTTGACCAACCGTGGAGGTACCCCAGGAGGGCCGCCTCTAGGGGAATTTGCCAGTGGGCTGCCGCCAGCGCAAAGGCCACGGCAAAGTTGCAGGTTTCCTGGAGCGGGGCGATCGCCCCGCCCAGATCCGGGGCCAAGACTTGCAGCAAGCGCAGGAGCGATCGCCCCATTTGCCAGCTCTGCTGCCGCAGCTCCTCGGTTTCGCGAACTGCCGACAGCCACTGGTTCCAGGCTTGCAGCCGCTCCCAGTCCGTCGCCTGCGCTGCGCCATAGGCTCGCACCATTAGGGCCGCCTCCAGCCGGATCGCTCCCACCTGTAGCTCCTGGCGCAGCCACTCCTGCAACTGTGCTGCATCGGTCACGATGCCTTGTTCCACGAGCCTTTCTAGACCTTCGGAATAGCTATAGGCCCCCACTGGCAGAGCCGCGCTGGCTAGCTGTAGCAGGCTCAGGAGCGATCGCCCCCCCACCTCAGTGCTCATGGGTCCCATGGTAGGCCCCCGCCTCTGGCTGAAAAGGAGCGACTTCCGGCTCTACAAGCAAGCCCAGCTGCTCCACCAAGGCCTGAAGGACCGGATCGGGGGACAGCCGAAGCAGCGTCGGTTGCAGCTCCAGGGCGACGTGGCGATTGCCCAAGTGGTAGGCCGCCCGCAAAAGATCGAAGGGCGTCTGGCCCCGCACCGTCAGCACCGGCTCCGGCTTGGCCACCACGCGGCCCCAGCACTGGCCATCCTCCGCTTCTAGCAAATCTCCCTCACGCAGCACCGTCCCCCGAGGCAGCTGCAAATGAACGGCTGAGCCATCGTCGAGGGTCAGGCGATAGCGACTGCGCGATCGCTCCTCCGCCGTCAGGGCCAGCGTGCAGTGCACCTCTGCCGCCGCATCCGGGGGCGATCGCCGCACCAGAGTCACCATAGTCACGGCTCCCAAACCAACAAACCGAGATCCACCTTACCAAGTCGGGTCCACAAACAGGTTCACCGTGAGCTGTTCCGCCCCGCTTGGCACCGATGAAATGCAGGCGCACAGCGTTGGCCCGCCCTCAATTTCCACTTCGCAGGCGTGACACGAGCCCATCAAACAGCCCGTGGGAATCATCACGCCCGCGCGTTCTGCCACCGTCAAAAAAGCCTCGCCGGGCTCTGCCTCAACCGTGACATCATCAGGAAGGAAGCGAATCTGGACACCCATAATTCTAAAGATTGTCTAAATGAAAAGGCGATCTGGCAGAGATGGCGTTTACTGTTTAGGTCAAGGACAAACGGGTACGTTGCACCGAAAGGGTTAGGGATATTAAGCGCACCAAGCGAATCGCTGGGCGCTTATTTTTTTGTCCAAATCAAGACAGAATCGGCTCGAGATTGAGGTAGGGCTCGATGTTTTTGGCCAAGGTATCCAGCATGGCCTCCCGCTGCTCTCGGTAGTTGGGAATGCCCGTGGGCAGAGACGCCAATCCCCGCTGCTGGCGCAGGCGGTTGAGCCAGGCCCGTCGCCAGGGGCCATTGTCAAACAGTCCGTGGAGATAGGTGCCCCAGATGGACTGGGTGCTGTCGACCATCCCCAGCATCGGCTCCTCAAACAGCGCTTTGTATTCCGATTCTCCCGTTCCGTCCTTATCTAATTCTAAGAACTGGGTTCGGCCTTGGTGAATTTCGTAGCCCGCCACCGGCAGGCCCGGCTGGGGATAGTGGGAAGAAACCAGGCGCTGGCGAGCGACTTTTTGGCCAGTGATGACCGTCTTGAGCGGCAGCAGTTCTAGGCCTTTGTAGCGGCCCTCTTGGCCTTCGATGCCCTCTGGATCGGCGATGATTTTGCCCATGATCTGGAAGCCGCCGCAGATCCCCAGGAGGGTGCCGCCCGCCGCCACATAGTTCTGGAGGGCTTCTGCCATGCCGTGCTTCTGCATGGCCAGCAGGTCGGCGATCGTGGTTTTGGTGCCCGGCAAGATGACGGCGTCTGGGTAGCCGAGGGGGTCCTTGAGGCCGAGGTATTTGACGTTGACGCTGGGCTCGGACTCGAGCGGGTCAAAGTCGGTGAAGTTGGAGATGTGGGGCAGGCGAATCACCGCAATAGTGGTGTCGGTGTTGGGTTTGCGGGGTCGCCGGTCCATCAGGTCCAGGGAGTCCTCAGCCGGGAAGACCTGGTCGAGCCAGGGCACCACGCCAATGACCGGGATACCGGTGCGCTCTTCGAGCCACGTAATGCCGGACTCTAGGAGCGATCGCTGACCGCGAAACTTGTTGATCACAATGCCCTTCACCAGGGCACGCTCGTCAGGATCCAGTAGCTCCAGGGTACCGACGACGTGGGCAAAAGCTCCCCCGCGATCGATGTCCACTACCAAGATCGTCGGCGCATTGAGATACTTGGCAACCCGCATGTTGGTCAGGTCGCGATGCTTGAGGTTGATTTCGGCGGGACTGCCGGCGCCCTCGCAGATGATCAGGTCAAATTCTTCGCGCAGACGTCGCAGGGACTCTTCGATCGCCTGCCAGCCCACCTCAAAATACTGGCTGTAATAGTCCGCGGCGCCCACGCGGCCGACGGGCCGCCCCTTGAGAATCACCTGAGAGGTCATGTCGCCCTGGGGCTTGAGCAAAATCGGGTTCATTTCGACCCGCGGGGTCACCCCCGCCGCCCAGGCCTGGACCGCTTGGGCATAGCCAATTTCGCCGCCGCTGGTCGTGACGTAGGCATTCAGCGCCATGTTTTGGCCCTTGAAGGGAGTCACACGCCAGCCTTGGCGCGACAAAATACGGCACAGAGCAGCCGTAATCAGGGATTTGCCTGCATGGGACGTTGTCCCCACAACCATGATGGCTTTCATCTAAATCTCCGAGAAATCCCGTGCGTGCGAGTCCCAATTTGGGCCAACAGCGCCTCGCCAAAGCTGGGGACCCAGGACAGAGAAATCAAGATTCAACGTCTGCCGCTGGCTGCTGGATCGCAAAACTGGGTGGATATTGTTTTGGCGGATGCTTCCTGTACGACCCCCTGAGTTGACAGAGAGTTCGACATTTTACTTTATCCCAGGGTGGCCTAGGGCGGACGCTTCTGTCATGTAGCCTCACATGCCAGGGTCATCGATCCGGGTTATCCAGCAGCCCTAAAAAGGACGGCGCAACCAGCGGGTCAAGAAGTTTAGCAGGTGGTCGGCGATCGAAGGCTGGGTCAGGCGATCGCCCCGCTGACGGCTTTGGCTGGCATTGTCGAGCAGGTAGCGGCACAGCGGCGTCAGGCGAAAACTATCGGTAATCCCTTGGCCATCGACCTCCCGGCGCAGCACGCCCACCTGGATCAGCCACAGCATGCCATTTTCCGCCGCCAGATCCGAGATGACACGCTGGGTGTACTGGTTTTGGAGGCCCGCCCGACCCGCGATCGCCTTCAAACCGACACTCTGGTAGCACATCGTATTAAACAAGTGCAGCCGAAACGGCGAGCAGCGAATCGCCCGCGCCGCTCGGTGAAGCGATCGCTCAGAGTACTGCACGCTGTAGGTTTGAGAAGAAGTTGCAGGCATGATGGGAGAAACTAGAGGTCGCTGAAAACCAAAGATTAAGTCGGAGGCGTGGAGTGCTCCAGAGGCATTTCACGCTCTGTTACATATCGTGACATACTCCCAAGCCTGACCACTGGGCACCCCCACAAAATTTGCTCTCCCACGTCACAGCCATTGGCGCTTAGCCCACGGGACTCTAGTAAAGGCTGCTTGTTAAGACTGCGAGGGTTAAGCGAAAACTTGACCATTGGGCATCGTCGCCCCGCTCAGGTTCGCATTCTGCAAATTGGCGTCCCGGAGATTGGCCCGCCGCAGATTGGTATCGATCAAAATCGCCTCACTCAGGTCTGCCTCGCTGAGGTTCGACCAGTTGAGCTTGGCCCGATAAAGATTCACCCGGATCATCTTGGCGCCCCGGAGACTGCTCCAGATCAAGCTAGCGCCCCGCATCTTGGCGTTGGTGAAGTTGGCGCGACGAAGGTTAGTGCTGCCGAGGTTAGCGCGCGTCAAGTCGGCGTCCGAGAGATTTGCGCCCTCAAGAGACGCACCGCTCAGCACGGCTTGGCTGAGGCGAGCCCCCGTCAGATTGGCACCGTTCAGAACGGAGCCGGACAGGTTGGCATTGTCGAGAATGGCGTGCTCGAGGCAGGTTTCAACCAAACGAGCGCGGCTGAGGTGAGCGCCGGTGAGGTTGGTGCCGTAGAGATTTGCCCCGCTGAGGTTGGCTTCGCCGACAATGGCATCGGAGAGGTTGGCGCTACGAAGGTTGACTTCGCTGAGGTTGGCGCTGCGCAGGCTCGAGCCGCTCAGATCGCTGCCCATGAGGTTAGCCCCCAGGAGATTTGCCCCGATTAGGTTGCATTCTTGGAGCATGGCTCCCCCGAGGTTGGAGCCGCTGAGGTTGGCTTCGCGAAAGTTCACGCCAGTCAGGTTAGAGCCGCTCAGGTTCACTTCTATTAGATGAGCTTCGCGGAAGTTCACATCCCGCAGATCAGCATTGACCAAATTGACTCGGGTCAGTTTGATTTCTCGAAAATCACGTTCGCCGGCTGCATACCGCCTCAATAACTCGCCAGCATCCATAGGTTCGGTCTCATCCCCTTCTCCATCAGCATGCCCAAAGGCTTCCTAAATTTAGCGCCTTTGGGGCCAAAGCGCTTAATCTTAATGCTTTTGAGACGCGATTTGGGACTGGTGGATTTTTTCTTGTTTGAAGTGAGAGACGCTCGGAACTTAGAGGGCGATCGCAGGGGAGCTAAGGTCCCCAATTTGGGTTTTCAGATTCGGCCCCCAAAAAGGGATAGCATTCTGCGAAAATCAGAACAATGACGCTTCAGTGACTGGCCAAAGCGGGGGTTCCAGAGCGGACCGTTCTGGGCTCTAGGGGCCAGTTGTCCACGATTTCATTGCTTTGACGGGAAGAACACGGGATGCCTGAGAATCTTAGAAGCCAAGCGGTGACCCAAGGCGTGCAGCGGAGCCCTAACCGAGCGATGCTGCGGGCTGTGGGATTTGGTGACAATGATTTCACCAAGCCCATTGTGGGGGTTGCCAACGGCTATAGCACCATTACGCCTTGCAATATGGGGCTCAACGGCCTGGCGCAGCGCGCTGAGGCGGCTGTGCGCACGGCTGGCGGTATGCCACAGATCTTCGGGACGATCACCATTAGTGATGGCATCTCGATGGGGACTGAGGGAATGAAATATTCCCTGGTGTCGCGGGAGGTGATCGCCGATTCGATCGAGACGGTGTGCAATGGCCAGAGTCTAGACGGGGTGCTGGCGATCGGCGGCTGTGACAAGAATATGCCGGGAGCAGTGCTGGCGATCGCCCGCATGAATATTCCGGCGATTTTTGTCTACGGCGGCACGATCAAGCCGGGACATCTTGACGGCCGCGATCTCACGGTGGTGAGCGCCTTTGAGGCGGTGGGCGAGTACAGCGCTGGCAAGATCAGCGAAGAGCAGCTTTTGGCGGTCGAGCGCAATGCTTGTCCGGGGGCGGGCTCCTGCGGCGGTATGTACACCGCTAACACGATGTCTTCGGCCTTTGAGGCAATGGGCATCAGCTTGATGTACTCCTCGACCATGGCGGCCGAGGATGCAGAGAAAGCCGACAGCGCTGAAAAGTCGGCGCTGGTGCTGGTAGAGGCAATTCGTAAGCAGATTTTGCCGAGCCAGATCCTGACGCGCAAGGCTTTTGAAAATGCGATCGCCGTGATCATGGCGGTGGGCGGCTCGACCAACTCCGTGCTGCACCTGCTGGCGATCGCCAACGCCATCGGCGTTCCCCTCACCCTCGATGACTTCGAAACCATCCGGGGCAAAGTCCCCGTCCTGTGCGACCTCAAGCCCTCCGGTCGCTACGTCGCCACCGACCTCCACAGGGCCGGCGGCATCCCGCAAGTGATGAAGATGCTCTTGGTGAAAGGCCTGATCCACGGCGACGCCCTGACCATCACCGGCCAGACGGTCGAAGAGCTCCTCGCCGATATTCCCGAGACCCCCAGCCCTGATCAAGACGTGATCCGCCCCTGGGAAAATCCCATGTACCAGCAAGGTCACCTGGCCATTTTGAAGGGCAACCTAGCCACCGAAGGGGCTGTCGCCAAAATCACCGGCGTCAAAAAACCCAGCATCACCGGTCCTGCCCGCGTGTTCGAATCCGAGGAAGAGTGCCTAGACGCCATCTTGGCCGGCAAGATCCAGGCCGGTGACGTGGTGGTGGTGCGCTACGAAGGTCCCAAGGGCGGTCCGGGAATGCGAGAAATGCTGGCCCCCACTTCCGCCATCATTGGTGCCGGTCTCGGCGACTCCGTCGGCTTGATCACTGACGGCCGTTTTTCGGGCGGCACCTTTGGTCTGGTCGTTGGCCACGTGGCCCCAGAAGCGGCCGTGGGCGGCGCGATCGCCCTAGTCAAAGAAGGCGACTCCATCACCATCGACGCTCACCAGCGCCTCCTCCAGATCAACGTCTCCGAGGAAGAGCTGGCCCAGCGCCGCGCCCAGTGGCAGCCCCCCGCTCCTCGCTATCAGCGGGGCGTCCTGGCGAAGTACGCTCAGCTCGTGTCCTCGAGCAGCATCGGCGCGGTGACGGACCTGAACCTGGGCTAGAGACGTCTCGCCTCTGAAGTTCAAATGAACGATCGCGCGCTGGCTTTGCTTCCAGCGAGGCAGGCGCTGCGATCGCCCCATCCCCGCCCCCGATCAACCCAAATCGGCCCGAAAACCGCTGTAGAATAGGGGGCGGACTGTGCACGGCAAAAGGGAGAACGAAGTTTGCCTACCCTCGGTGTCAACATCGATCACATTGCAACCATTCGCCAGGCTCGCCGCACTGTGGAGCCTGACCCGGTCGCAGCAGCTGTTTTAGCAGAGCTGGGCGGAGCAGATGGCATTACCGTCCACCTGCGCGAAGACCGCCGTCACATCCAGGATCGCGATGTGCGGCTGCTGCGCCAGACCGTGCGGACCCATCTCAACCTCGAAATGGCCGCAACCGATGAAATGGTGGCGATCGCCCTCGACATCAAGCCCGACTATGTCACCTTGGTGCCCGAGCGTCGCGAAGAAGTCACCACCGAAGGGGGCCTCGACATCGCCGGTCAGCTAGAGCGCATGAAAACCGTCGTAGGCACGCTGCAAGACGCCGGCATTCCCGTCAGCCTCTTCATCGACGCCGACCCGGCCCAGATCCAGGCCTCTGCGGACACCCGTGCCCTGTTTATTGAGCTGCACACCGGCCGGTACGCCGAAGCAAAAACCGACGAAGCCCAGGCCCAGGAACTAGCCGCGCTAGAAGCAGGCTGTCAGCAAGCGCTGGGGGCAGGTCTACGGATCAACGCAGGCCACGGCCTGACCTACTGGAATACCTACCCTGTGGCCTGTTTGCCCGGTATGGAAGAGCTCAACATTGGCCACACCATCATCAGCCGAGCGGCTTTGGTGGGCCTAGAGCGCGCTGTGCGGGAAATGCGGCAAATTATTCGCGGCGAAGCCTAGTCCCCGCAACAGCCACAGATTTTGACTGAGTTTGACAACGAGAATTTCAAAACCATTGGGAGGGCTATCAACGATGACAACCTACTATTTCTTGGCGGCTAGCCAGCGCTTTCTGCTCGAAGAGGAACCCCTCGACGAGGTGCTCAAGGAACGGACCCGCAACTATCAAGAGCAGGAGCGGGAAATTGACTTTTGGCTGATCAAGCAGCCGGCCTTTTTGGATGCGCCCGAGCTGGCCGAGATCAAGGCCAAGTGCCCCCAGCCTGCGGCTGCGATCGTCTCCACCAATCCCCAATTCATCACCTGGCTCAAGCTGCGGCTGGAGTTTGTGGCGACTGGCTCCTTTGAGGCGCCCTCGGCCACCATTGCAGACCCGCTGGCCTCTTTGGCGTCGGTGTAGCTGGCATCAGCTTGAACCAACTGGCGGGAGCCTGCGGATCTCTCGCTCAATGCTCAGGAGGAAGGCGTAATGTGGATTCGTAGATTCCAAAGATCGCTGGTGGCTGGCGGCCTTGGGCTCGGTATGGTGGGCAGCGCGATCGCGCCGAGCCAGGCCCAGACGACCAATTATGCGGAGTGCCAGCCACCCCAGGGCCAAGAGCCCTTGGTTTTGGTGGTCGCGCCGACCGCCGAAGGGCAGCAGCGGGTCCGTCGCGCCATCCCTGCCAAGCTGGCGGCCACCCCGTGCCGCTATCTCAAGGATGTGGTAGTGCGGGTCTCGGGGTTTGAGACGGATTCGGAGGCCAGCAGCTGGGCGCGCTATGTCTACGACAACTTGGCGCTGCCTGCTTTCATTGCGCGATCGCCCGAGGTCACTTCCTCGGAGGCACCGGCAGAAGACCAAGACTACGGACCGCGATCGCTCCCCACAGGCTACGTGGTTCTGGTGGAGTACTTCAGCCAGCCCGAAACCGCGACCCGGCTGGCTCAAGCTACCAACAGCCCCGTGGGGCTAGCCGTCTACGGCCAAAAGCCCTACCTCTTGGCCAACAGCACCCGCGATCAGCAGGCTGCAATGGAGCTGCTACAGCGCCTGACCCGTCAGGGCTTCTGGCCGATTTTGGTCGATAGCAGTCGCGTGGTCGTCTTGACGGCTGAAGTTGCCGAGCAGTCCGCAACCTCAGCGGCAGAGTCCCCAGAGACGTCCGAGCCCGCCGACTCTCCTGCTCCGTAGCTCCCAGCACACCCGGCGATCGGGCCGAAATCTTCAAACACGAACACCCCCCCGCATAAGAAACGTGCGGGGGGGTGTTCGCATTAGTTACAGATCACTCGGGAGCTATTGGGAGCTCTTGAATATCGCAGGGTCTGACAAAAAACGGTCAGCGCCTAGTAGGCAGGAGCAGCTACCGTCGAGAGCCAGGCGATCGCCACTCCCAGCATCGAGCCGATAATCACCTGTACCGGAGTATGCCCCAGCAGCTCCTTGAGACGGTCTTCGTTGAACTGGTACTCGTCTCGGAAGACCTCATCGATGATTTGGTTGAGGATCTTGGCCTGCTTGCCCGCAGCCTGGCGCACTCCGGCAGCATCGTACATCACGATGATGGCGAAAATCAGGGCAACAGCAAACTCATTGCTGGCCCAGCCCACGCTAAGGCCAACGCCGGTTGCCAGGGCCGTTACCAGGGCAGAGTGAGCGCTGGGCATCCCTCCCGTTTCGACCAGGGCCCGCAGATTGACCTTGCCATGACGCGCAAACTCAACGATCACCTTGAGCACTTGAGCAATGAGACAGGCTAAAAGGGCAACCAGGAGAGTCCGATTGCTGAGAATATCGCCAATGTCCTGCATGATTTCTACGAATGAAGAAGGATGACGTGAGAAGCGAATCCACGGAGAGGTTTACCGCAAGCCCCAGGTGCTTAGTGAGTCCGGGCAACGATGTAATCGGCGATCGCCAGCAGCGGCTGGGCGTTGGGATTGGTCGCGTCCAGCTCAGCCTTGGCAGACTCGATGAGCTGGGCAGCTTGGCGCTGGGACTCCTCGATTCCCCACAGGCTGGGGTAGGTCACCTTTTGGGCTTGGAGATCCTTGCCCACAGACTTGCCCAGTTCCTCTTGGGTCGCTGTGATGTCGAGAATATCATCCACGATCTGGAACGCAAGGCCAATATTTTGGGCGTAGCGCGAGAGGCTTTGCTGTAGCTCAGCCGAGGCACCTGCCAGCACGGCCCCGGACACCACCGACGCCTCCAGTAGCGCAGCAGTTTTGTGGGTGTGGATGTAGTTCAGGGTTTCGATGGAAACATCGCTGCGACCCTCGGATTCGAGGTCGACGACCTGGCCACCCACCAAGCCCGCCGCACCCACAGCACGGGCGACTTGAGTCACGACTTGCAGCACCCGCTCCGCCGGAACATTGCGCGTTTGGCTTGCGATGTACTCGAAGGAGTAAGCCAGCAGACCATCCCCTGCCAAGATCGCCACGTCCTCACCGTAAACCTTGTGGTTGGTAAGTTTACCGCGACGGTAGTCATCGTTGTCCATGGCGGGCAGGTCGTCATGGATCAAGGACATGGTGTGAATCATTTCCAGCGCACAGGCTGTGGGCATGGCCATTTCGGACGTGCCGCCAGCTAGCTCGCAGGTCGCTAAGCACAGAATGGGTCGAAGGCGTTTGCCACCCGCCAGCAGCGAGTAGCGCATCGCTTCGTATACCGTCTCGGGGTAGCTCATCGGCACCGATGCGTCGAGAGCTGCCTCGACCTGGACCTGACGCGCTGTCAGGTAGGCCTTCAAATCAAACGGGGTCTCCCTTTGGGGCGCGATCGCCTCATCCGCTATCACTCTTTGATCCCTTGTACTGGTCATTGACATGTCCTGCTGGGTCCCCTCGTCATGCTGTGCAGCCTGGAGCGGGGTTTCCTGTAACTCATTCTACGGGGCTAGCTGTCCACATTGAACACAAAGAGGGGTTCAGGTCAGGCGAAGCCAAGGTTGCCAGACCCCGGCCCCCTCTTTGGGGCCTTCTAGGCAAGGCCGTGGCGCTGACAGTAGCTCCAGACGGTGTTTTCGAGCAGCATGGCGACGGTCATGGGGCCAACGCCGCCGGGCACCGGGGTGATGAGGCTCGCAACTTGGCGGGCTGTATCGTACTCGACATCGCCCACGAGGCGAGACTGACCGTCAGGGCCATCTACTCGGTTGATCCCAACGTCGATCACGACAGCGCCGGGCTTGACCATGTCGCCGGTGATAACGTCGGGCTTGCCGACGGCGGCGACCAGAATGTCGGCGCTGCGGGTCACCTCGGCGAGGTTGGCGGTCCGCGAGTGGGCAATGGTCACAGTGGCGTTGGCCTCCAGCAGCATTAGGGCAAGGGGCTTGCCGACCAGGATGCTGCGACCGACAACGACGACTTGCTTACCGGCGATCGCCACGTCGTAGGCTGACAAAATCTTCATCACGCCAGCGGGCGTGCAGCTCCGCAGTCCCGGCTCACCCCGTACCAGGCGGCCCAGGTTCACCGGGTGCAGACCGTCTGCGTCTTTGTCCGGGTGAATCTGGTAGAGCAGCGGCACCGCTTCGAGGTGAGCCGGCAGGGGAAGCTGGACCAAGATGCCATCGACGCGATCGTCTTCGTTGAGCTGATGAATGGTGTCTTCGAGCTCGGCCTGGCTGGTTTGCGTCGGGAAGTGCTTGCCAAAGGAGGCAATGCCAACGCGTTCGCAGGAGCGCTCCTTGTTGCGAACGTAGGCAGCGCTCGCGGGGTTGTCACCGACCATGAGCACCGCTAGCCCCGGAGGTCTGCCGACGCGAGGCTGAAGCGTTTGAATGCGATCGCGCAGTTCGGTTTGGATCCGCTGCGCTAAGGTCTTTCCGTCCAAAATCGAGCCAGTTTGGGAAGACATCAGCAGAACACTAGCGAGCGAAAAGAATAGAGTTGGAATCGGCGGATACGCCAAACCTTACCAGTGTCTCAGATCCGGCCGCATTTTGGGCAGCAGTTCCCGCGCACGACTCCCAAGTTCAGGGTTTCTCCAGCTTTCTCGGCGGGTTCAGGTCAAGGGGCACAGGCCCCACTTTTGCTCCCAGCCAGCCAAAGCGGCCCACTTTTCCCCTAGAGGGCTCTCACCCACCTTAACGGCCTCCCAGGAAGCCGCTAGCGTAGGAAAGCATTTGCCAACCGAGTCATTAAGGAAGCGCGCGCTATGGCCCAGCTCACCCCCATTCGCCTAGAAGATGGCACCGTGATCTACATGGAGACCACAGAAAACATTCAGGCTCCGGCGGTCAAGACACCCAGTTCCCAAGGAGCCAGCGAAGTGCCCCGGGAATTGACTCGGGCAGACTATGGCGCAGGGGACAAAGGCTGGGGACGGGCCAGCGTTGCGCCAGTCGCCAATGGCGATCGCCCTCCGCAAGAGGCCGCCCTGCAAAATTTCCAGGCCATCGAGCACACCATTCGCACCTACACCGCCTATACCCTCAATGCCTTTCGGCAAGTCGCCGTGGCCAACATTGACAAAGTGACCATGGAGTTTGGCCTGAAAGTCGGGGGTGAAATGGGGGTCCCCTACATCACCAAGGGCACCGCCGAGAGCAATATCAAAATCACGGTGGAGTGCTCTTTTCCCCAGCGAGAGGCCTAGCAAAGCGCGCTGCCCAATCGAGCCGCCGAACTGGTCTAGTTGAGGGGACCGATGGAAAAGGTGTCCCACGGCGATCGCCCTTTGGGGACTTTTCGCCACAATGAGCAGTGGAGCAAAGCAGGCGGGATTGTTTGCAAAGACTGCGCAATGGCTGTGCAAACGACCCGAGGCATACAGCGACAGCATCCAACCGCTGTATGCTCAAAGCTGCGCTCCGCTGTTGCATGGGACGGGATAACCTAACAATGAACCCAACGGATTTAGCCTTTGCGTCTGCGCTTCACCAGGCTGACCTGATTCGCCAAAAACAGCTGTCACCCCTGGAGGTGACAACGCTGTACCTCGATCGCATCGAACGCCTCAATCCCCATCTAGGCAGCTACTTTACGGTGATGGGAGAGCAGGCGATCGCCCAGGCAACCGCCCAAACCGAAACGCTGGCCCAGAGCGATCCGTCGGCACTCCCGCCCTTCTTTGGGGTGCCGATTTCGATCAAAGATTTGAATCCGGTGGCTGGGGTGCCGTGCAGCTACGGTAACCGGGCTCTGCTCCAGCAAGAAGCCCCCTACGACGACGGCGTGGTCATGCGCATTCGGGGGGCAGGCTTCGTCCTGCTCGGCAAAACGGCGACCTCTGAGCTAGGCTCCTTTCCCTACACCGAGCCCGAGGGTCTGCCGCCTGCGCGCAATCCGTGGGATCTGGACTACACACCCGGGGGATCCAGCGGCGGCGCAGCGGTGGCGGTGGCGGCCGGACTGTGCGCCCTGGCTCAGGGCTCCGACGGCGGCGGGTCGATCCGGGGACCCGCCGCCTGCTGCGGCATTGTGGGGATCAAGCCGTCGCGGGGACGAATTACTCACGCCCCGGTGGGCGATCGCCTGAGCGGCATCGCCACCAATGGTCCCCTGGGGCGATCGGTGGCAGATGCGGCGGCTTTGCTAGACGTGCTGTCGGGCTACGTGACTGGGGACCCCTACTGGCTGCCCAATCCCGCCCAGCCTTTTGTCAAAACGGCCCTCGAAGGCGCTCAGCGGGGCGCAGGGCGATCGCTGCGGATCGGGTTTTCTTCAGAGATTCAGCCCATCGGTCAGGCCGTAGCGCCCTATCAGCAGGCCGTCGAGCGCGTCGCCCAGCACCTTGAGGGGCTGGGGCATCAGCTGATCCCCACCCAGCTAGACTTGGCCGGTCTCGTGGAACCCTTCACCACTGTCTGGCAGGCCGGCGTCGCCGCCGCCGGACTCCCCCCAGAAATCTTGAGCCCCGTCAATCGCTGGCTTCTGGAGCGCAGCGGCTCCTGCGCCAGCTATCTCCAGGCCGTCGCCCAGATGCAAGTCATCGCGCGGCAAATTGTCGGGCTGTTTGAATCCCTAGATGTCCTGATCACGCCGGTTTATCTGCACTCCCCCATTCGAGTGGGCGCGTGGGCTGATCTAGCGCCCGAGGTCGTGCTCGAGAAGATGACCCAGTGGATCGCCTTCAGCCCCCCGTTCAATGCTTCGGGTCAGCCAGCGATCGCCCTTCCCGTCGGCCTAGACGAGCAGGGCTTACCGATCGCCCTGCAGCTGGTCGGCAAACCGGGCGACGAAGCCACCATCATCGCTCTGGCCGCGCACCTCGAAGCCACCTTGCCCACCGTTCCTCGTCAGCGGCCAACGGCCCTACAAGCCCTCGAAGCGTCCTAGCGGCTGCGGCACGCATTGCCCCGGGGCGTGGCGTCTGGGTAGTAGGTGACGATAGCTGAGCCGTTGCTCACAAAGACGGCCGAAAACCCAGCGCGGCTATCGCGATCCTGAATGCTGGCGGTACAGGCACCCTCCCGGTTGCCCTGGGCTTTGAGCAGGCGCGTCGCGTCCGTCAGCAGCTCCTGGGCATTACTTGGGTAGGGATAGCCTTTGATGGTGTCGGTGTAGGTGCGATCGCCCGCCCGGATCACAACGCCGACGGTGTACACCGCGCCGGGAACCACTTCTTCCTGCTGGGTGTTGTTGGGCAAGCGGCCGCCCTTGCCCTGTTGCTGTAGCTGCCAATAGCGCCCGACATAGTGCAGCCCGCCCACCTGGCCGTCCTCCTTGGGCTCACCGCAGAAAATGTGGGTAAAGCCCCGGCGCTGACTCCAGGCGCGGGTGAGATCGTCGAGGAACGCCTCGCGCGATCGCCGACCGGGCCGCAGCTCCCCGCCCACCGCCTGCTGGACTTGGGCCAAAACCTGGGGATGGTCTTGGAGCAGTTTGCGAAAGCGGCTCCCGGGCACAGCGCTCCCAAAGGGACCGCAGGCCGCCAAAACCGCCTGATCAAACCCATTGAGCTGAGGGGGCGGCGGCGTGACGTCTACCGGCCGGCTGCGGGGGAAGCGCACCTGAACCGGATTCTGGACTGTGTCAAAGAACGGCAGCAGCTGAGAAGACTGGGCCGCCAGATCCGCAGGCAGAGTGCAGGCTCCCAGAACCGCCATTAGCGCCCAGGACACCCCTAGAACCGAAAAAGGCTTCATCAAACATCTCCCAGAAATCCTACGGAATGACCTGCCGCCAAGTTCTTGAGTATTGATCGCAATCCTAATCGCCGCATTGTCGTCACGGTCTCAACTCAGCGCTACAGCGCGATCGCCGCTGAGCATTTCCTATCATCTTCTATGTTGGCGGAGTTTGGCGGGTTTCCAGAGAGCACCCCAGCAAGCTGTCCCAAAATTGTCTGGTCTAGCGGAGAAAGCTCGTGTTTTCTGACAGAGCCTCGTGCTAACCTGAGGGGCATCCTTGGCCAGGGACAAATAGAAGTATTTTTGTACTAATATAAAAACTCTGAGCGCTCCAGCGTCTTGGGGCGCGATCGCAAGGGTGATTGAATCTGTTAGCGTCTGGTTGGCTGGCCTGAATGGTCCATATTAAACGGGTTGAGCTGTCTCATTTCAAATCCTTTGGCGGCACGACGGCGGTGCCGCTGCTAGATGGCTTTACGGTCATTTCGGGACCTAATGGTTCAGGCAAGTCCAATATTCTGGATGCACTGCTGTTTGCCCTGGGCCTCTCTAGCTCCAAAGGAATGCGGGCAGAGCGCTTGCCGGACCTGGTCAACCAAACCCACAGCGGGCGGGGCCGCTCGACGGTCGAGGCCAGCGTGACTGTGACCTTTGACCTGTCGGGGGTGGTCGATGACCTGGCTCAGGACATGGCCAACGGCAATGGCAACGGCGCTCAGGATGAAGAGGGCGATCGCCCGGACTGGCTGAGTTTGCGGGAGTGGAGCGTGACCCGCAAGCTGCGCGTGACGCCCCAGGGGACCTACACCTCGACCTATTCGATCAACGGGGTGCCCTGTACGCTGACGGATTTGCACGAGCAGCTGGGCCGCCTGCGAATTTATCCCGAAGGCTACAACGTGGTGCTCCAGGGGGACGTGACAGGGATTATTTCCATGAATCCTCGGGAGCGCCGCCAGATTATTGATGAGCTGGCGGGGGTGGCGGCCTTCGATCGCAAGATTGACCAGGCCAAAGAGAAGCTGGACACGGTGCGAGAGCGCGAAGATCGCTTTCGGATCGTGGAGCGGGAGCTGATGGCCCAGCGCGATCGCCTGGCCCAGGACCGCATCAAAGCAGAGAAGTATCAAAAGCTGCGATCGCAGCTCCAAGAAAAGAGTCAGTGGGAAGGGGTGCTGGTGTGGCGCGCGTCCCAAAATCGCCTGCAACAGCTCCAGGCTGCCATGGCAGAGGGCGATCGCCAAAGGCTCGAAAAGCAGGCTCAGCTGGTCAGCCTGACCCAGGCCATCGAAACGGCGGGGGCCGACCTCGAAACCCTGAACCAGCGCGTCAAGGCCCTGGGCGAAGAAGAACAGCTCGCCCTCCAGGCCACGTTGGCCACCCAGGAAGCCGAGCAGCGCCAGCTCCAGCGCCAAGTTCAGTCCCTAGAAGCGGCCCAAAAATCCCTGGTCGAGCAGATTGCTCAGACCCAGCAAGATCTCGAATCCCACCGCCAGACCCTGACGTCTCTGGTCCAGCAGCGGACCCAGATCGACACGCGAGATCTGGCGGCGCTGCGGCAGGCCCAAGCCGAGGCCCAAAGAGCCCTAGAGGCCAGTCGAGAAGCCGCCAGCGACATTGCAGCCCAGTCCGAGGCCTGGGTGCAGGAGCAGACCCAGCTCCATCGCCAGATCGAGGACTTGCAGAAGGTCGTGAATCCGGGCCGCAGCGAGGAAGCTCGTCTGCGCGAGCGCCTAAGCCAGCTCGGTGAGCAAATCAAAGCCGAAACCCAGGAAATCGAGGCCCTAGGAGCTGAACTAACCGAAAAGCAGGCAGAACTGGCGATCGCCGAAACCAAGCTGACGGAAACCCAGACCCTGGTGGCCAACCTGGCCCAAACCCTGGCCGCAACAGAGCAAGACCTGCAAATCCAGCAGGAAACCCAGACTCGCCTGCTCAAGGAGCAGCGCGACAAGCAGCGCCAGCTCGACAAGCTCGAAGCCCAAAGCCAGGCGCTCCAGGAAAGCCAGGGCACCTACGCTACCAAGCTGATTGTGCAGACGGGCATGCCGGGGCTCTGTGGCTTGGTCGCGCAGCTGGGACGCGTGGATTCGCGCTATCAGCTCGCTCTGGAAACCGCCGCAGGAGCGCGTTTGGGCCATCTGGTGGTCGAAGATGACAGCGTGGCGGCGGCCTGCATCGAGCTGCTCAAGCAGCGCCGCGCCGGTCGGGCCACCTTCTTGCCCCTCAACAAAATCCAGGCGCCCCGCTTCCAAAAGCTGTCGCCGTGGCAGCGCCCGGAAGGCTTTGTGGACTATGCGGTGGAGCTGATTGACTGCGACGATCGCTACCGCGATATTTTCGCCTACGTTTTTGGCTCAACGGCGGTGTTTTCGAGCCTGGCGGAGGCGCGGCGCGTCCTGGGCCAGTTTCGGATCGTCACGCTGGAGGGCGAGCTGCTGGAAACCAGCGGCGCCATGACCGGCGGCAGCGTCTCCCAGGCCAGTACGCTGCATTTTGGCACCGTCGAAGCAGGAGAGTCGGCGGAGGCGATCGCCCTGAAGACGCGCCTCAGCGAAATCGATCGCCTACTGGGCCGAGTCGAGGGGGCGATCGCCCAAGCAGCCATCAATGCGCGCCAGCAGTCCCAGGCCCTGGCCGAAGCCCGCACCAATCAGCGCGAACAGCAGCTTTTGGTGCAGCAGCTCCAGGGGGCCATCCAGCGCCTCACGCCCCAAAAGGCCCAGCGTCAAATCCAGCGCAGCAACCACACCCAAGAAATCGCGACGTCTCAGACTCGCCTCCAGACCCTAGAGGTCCAGCTCCAAGAGCAGGAGGCTCAGCTGCAGCAATGGCGGCAGGCCCTGGCAGCTCTAGAAGAGTCGCAAACCCACAGCGAGTGGCAGCAGCTCCAGGCCCAGATCCGCGATCGCGAAGCGGCCCTAGCCGAAAAAACGTCGGCCCTGCGGGTGGCCGAGCAGCGCCTCCAGGACCTAGATAACCAGCGCGATCGCCTCCAGGAAAAAATTCAGCAGGCCCAACAAAAGCTCCAAGAGGCGCGATCGCAGCAAACCGGCCAGATCCAGCAGCAAAGCGCCCTCCAGGACCAAATCACCGCCCAGGCGACCCAGATCCAGGCCACCCAAACTTCCCTAGCCGCCCTCGAGCAGACCCTGGGAGCCGAAAAGGAAAAGCGCGATCGCGCCGAGCGCCAGTACCGCGAGCAGCAGACCCAGCGCCAGCAGCTCGAGTGGCAAATCCAAAAAATCCAGGAGACCCACGAGGCCCAGCAGCTCCAGCACCAAGAGCTGACGGCCCAGCTGGAGGCCCAGCGGGCGGAGCTGCCCGATCCCCTCCCCGAGGTGCCCGCCGATCTTGGCCTGGAGCAATTGCAGCAAGAGCTGCGATCGCTCACCAAGCGCCTCGAGGCCATGGAGCCCGTCAACATGCTGGCCCTCGAAGAATTCGATCGCACCCAGGCCCGCCTCGACGAGCTCAGCCAAAAACTAACCACCCTCGAATCCGAACGCACCGAGCTGCTGCTGCGCATCGAAAACTTCACCACCCTGCGTCAGCGCGCCTTCAAAGACGCCTTTGACGCCGTCAACCAAAACTTCCAGGCCATCTTCGCCGAGCTCTCCGACGGAGACGGTTACCTCCAGCTCGACGACCCCGAAGATCCCTTCGCCAGCGGCCTCAACCTCGTAGCCCACCCCAAGGGCAAACCCGTGCGCCGTCTAGCTTCTATGTCGGGAGGTGAAAAATCCCTCACCGCCCTCAGCTTCATTTTTGCGCTCCAGCGCTACCGCCCTTCGCCCTTCTACGCCTTCGACGAAGTGGACATGTTCCTCGACGGAGCAAACGTAGAGCGATTAGCTAGAATGATCAGACAACAAGCCGACCTGGCGCAGTTCATCGTTGTGAGTTTGCGACGTCCGATGATCGAGTCAGCCGATCGCACCATTGGCGTTACCCAGGCGCGCGGTGCGTTCACCCAAGTCCTTGGCATCCAACTGCACAGCCAAGGCACTTCTGTATGATTAAGATTGTTACCAACCCCAGGGATTTGAGACCAGGACTCAGAAATGACATCTGAATATATTTGGCAACGTTCCGATCTCCTCAATACCCAGGTTATCACCCGCGATACGGGCAAACGCCTCGGCGTGGTCAGCGAAGTTCTCGTTGACATTGACCGTAGAGAAGTGGTGGCCCTGGGCCTCCGGGAAAGCCTCATCTCCCGGATTGTCCCTGGTGTGCCGCAATACATGTTGTTGAATCAGATTCGTCAGGTCGGGGACGTGATCCTGGTTGACGACGATCGCGTTCTCGATCAAGAAGTCGCTGTTGAGTCCTACAGCCGTCTGATCGCCAGCGAGGTGATCACCGAGACGGGCGAGCTGTTGGGTAAAGTACGCGGATTCAAGTTCGACATCGAAAGCGGCAAGGTGCAATCGCTGATCTTGGCCAGCATTGGTATGCCGATGATTCCGGACCAAATCGTCAGCACCTACGAGCTGCCCATCGAAGAAATTGTCAGCAGCGGCCCCGATCGCCTGATTGTCTTTGAGGGAGCCGAGGAGCACCTGGTACAGATCACGGTTGGGGTGCTGGAGCGCCTTGGGATCAGCGCGCCGCCCTGGGAGCGTGAGTTCGAGGAGGACTACTCGGTGCCAACGGTGCCGACAGAGAATCAGCTCGGACGCGGTACGCCCCTCCAGGCTCCGGCCCAGCCCTACCGCGCGCGTACTCCGGTGGCCGAAGAGGCAACCTGGGATGATGACAACTGGGGTCAACCCGAGCCTGAGCCGGTGCAGCGCCGGGCGATCGCCCAGCCCGAGCCTCGCTACTACCAAGAAGAGGTGGAAGAGGACAACTGGAACGAAGCGAGCGGCCGAGAAACCTACTACGATCGCAGCTATGAGGCTTCGCCTTCTCGCAAGGAGGTGAACTACGTCGAGGAGTATGAGGAAATGATGGAGGAAGATGCTTGGGCAGATACCAAGTCTTCTGATCCTTACAATCCGCCTCGGGTGAATATTCCCAAGAAGACCAAGGCTCCGGAATACGAAGAAGAGCCGGGCTACTAAGAACCCAAACTTGGCTAGCCACTGAGCTGGCAATAGACCCTATTGATGCCTGAAAAGAAGGGGCGAGCAATGCTCGCCCCTTCTTGTTTCTTGTATTAACTATTCGGATTTGGTGTCGCGCTGCATCAGGGCGCTGAGGGCGCGCTGGGGAGTGGTTTCGCCGCGCAGCAGGCAGTCGATCTGGCGGGTGACAGGCACTGAGATCTGGTAGCGATCGGCTCTTTGCACCATGACTTGGGTGGTGTTGATGCCTTCGGCGGTGCCCTCTAGGTGGGTCAAGATTTCGGCTAGAGATTTCCCCTGGGCCAGGCCATAGCCGATCTGGTAGTTGCGGCTGAGGGGGCTGGAGCTGGTGGCCAGGAGGTCGCCCAGGCCCGAGAGACCGTAAAACGTAGCTGCGCTGGCTCCCCAGTGGGTGCCGATGCGAATGATTTCGGCCAGGCTGCGGGTCATGAGGGCGGCTTTGGCGTTGGTGCCGAGGTTCAGGCCATCGCAAACGCCAGCGGCGATCGCCATGACGTTTTTGAGGGTGCCCCCGAGCTCCACGCCCAGGGGGTCGCCGCTGGTGTACACCCGAAACAGGGCCGAGGAAAAGGCTTCTTGGACGATTTCGGCAGCTTGGGGGTCGCGACTGGCGACCACGCTGGCGGTGGGCAGCTTCTGCTGAATTTCCTTGGAGAGATTGGGGCCGGACAAGACGACGATGGGGTTGTTGGGGAGTCGGTCTTGCCAGATCTGGGTGGGGGTCAGGGCAGTTTCGGGCTCTAGGCCTTTGGTGGCGCTAACCAGGATGGTGCTGGGGCTGGGTCCGCAGGCGCGCACCTGGTCGGCGATCGCCCGCACGCCCTTCATCGAGACCGCAGACACCAGAATGTCAGCCCCGGCGATCGCCTCGGCCAGCGGTTCACCGTCGCTGCGGGACCACAGCTTCACCCTATGGCCCTGATCGGCAGCAAGCTGAGCCAGGGTCTTGCCCCAGGCCCCCGCCCCGATCACCGTCAGATGTTTGGACGTCATGCCGATTATCCCTGGGAGGCGATCGCTCCCCGCTCGCGCGGATAGCGCTCCATCAAGGCCCGCACCTGCTCCGCATGGTAGGAGCTGCGGGTCAGGGGCGACGAAACCACCTGCAAAAAGCCAATAGATTCGCCGTAGGTTTGCCAAGCCTGGAACTGCTCAGGCGTGACGAACTCCTGCACGCCCAGGTGCTTGGCCGTGGGCTGGAGATACTGGCCGATGGTGAGAATGTCGCAGTGGGCAGCCCGCAGATCGGCCATCACCGCCCGCACCTCCTCATCGCTCTCACCGAGGCCCACCATGATGCCGGACTTGGTGTATACCCAGGGCGCGAGCTCGTGGGAGCGTCGCAGCAATTCTAGCGATCGCTCATAGCTGCCCTGGGGGCGGACCCGGCGATAGAGCCGAGGAACCGTTTCCGTGTTGTGGTTCATCACCTCAGGGGCCGCCGCCAAAATCGTCTCCAGCGCCGCCCAGTTGCCGCACAGATCGGGAATCAGCACCTCGATCGTGGTCGTCGGCGACACGGCCCGCACCGCCTCAATGCAGCCCACAAACTGAGACGCCCCGCCGTCATCTAGGTCGTCCCGGTTGACCGACGTGATCACGACGTGCTTCAGGCCCATGCGGCGCACGGCCTCTGCTAGGCGCGTCGGCTCCGTCGGATCGAGGGCCTTAGGCTTCTTCTCGAAATCAATATCGCAGTAGGGGCAGGCGCGGGTGCAGGCTGGCCCCATGATCAAAAACGTTGCCGTGCCGTTGTTAAAGCATTCGCCAATGTTGGGGCAGGATGCTTCTTCACAAACCGTGTTGAGCTCCAGATCTCGCAGGACCCCCTTCACGTTGCCCACTCGCTCCCACTGCGGCGCTTTGACCCGCAACCATTCAGGCTTCACAACCACGACCGGCTCAACCCTTGAAACTCATAGCCTCCATGGTACCGTCCTTTGGGGTGGCCTGGGGGACTGGGGAACCTGAAACTTTCCCAGGCCACGGCCGCGCGATGCAGCCAAGCGATATAGAGAAAGATTATTTTCCGCTTGTCAGCGGGGGATTTGGGGTAAGATTTCAGCGATTCTGGTTCAAAAGCGCTATCTGTGTGCATCTTGAGGCCGCAGCGTTCCAGAAACTGGGAAAGTCAGTGTCCCGATCTTGGGGCTGCTGAGATAGCAACTTGCGCTAGCAGCAGCAATCAGGCACTGACACGAGCCTCGGCCTGCCTCACCCA
The DNA here is from genome assembly GCF_000317045.1 of Geitlerinema sp. PCC 7407. Lineage (NCBI taxonomy): Bacteria > Bacillati > Cyanobacteriota > Cyanophyceae > Geitlerinematales > Geitlerinemataceae > Geitlerinema > Geitlerinema sp. PCC 7407. Next base: position 1,593,859 of record NC_019703.1, on the reverse strand, counting down.
GACTTGTTCTCAGGTTCTTGGCCCCTCTCAAGGTGTCGTCTGGGGGCCTTGGGCAAAAGACGGCCTGAAAGATGGGGAATACCGCAGTGTATGCTGTGGCTGCGAACCGAGAATCCTGGGCCTGATAGGAGCAGCGGGTGAAGCGTCGAGATGCGACCAAGGCTGACCTTTACGCTGCTAAAACGGTCTCACTCAAACGACTAGGGAGCGATCGCCCATGGGACGAATTATTATTTCGGCTGGACACGGTGGCTATGAAGATGGCCGCATTGATCCGGGTGCCATTGTTGCTAGCACCACAGAAGCGCGGGAAATGATGCTGCTGCGCGACGCCGTCGTGACGGAGTTGCGATCGCGCAATTTTGAAGTGCTATCGGTGCCCGATGATCTCAGCTTGACTCAGACCATCGCGTGGATGAACAGCCGAGCCCGCAGCACAGATGTCGCCCTAGAGATCCATGCAGACGCTTTCTCCAATCCGTCCGTGCGAGGGGCCAGCGCCTTTTACATCGCCTACAATGCCGAGCGCCGCAACCATGCAGAACTGATTTTGCTGGCCCTGCTGCGGCGGGTGCCCCAGCTGCCCAACCGGGGCGCCAAGCCTGACACCGAGACAGCGGTGGGCAGTCTGGCCTTTTGCCGAAATGTGGCTGCGCCCTCTTTGCTGCTGGAAGTGGGCTTTTTGACCAACCCAGACGATCGCTTCTTGCTCCAAAATCGCCGCCGAGACATGGCCCTGGGCATTGCTGACGGTTTGGCGGCCTGGAGCCGGGCTGTGTCGGGTGTGTCGCCCGCGCCAACCCCCACGCCCACTCCTACACCAACGCCCACGCCGACCCCCACGCCGACTCCGGTGCCGACGGTGACGGCAGTAACCGGCACCTACCCGCCCATCAACATCAATGTCAACAACCAGCTCTATGGTGAGCGCGGCATTATCGTTAATGGCAACTCCTACATTCCCATCGATCTGGTCGATCGCCTGGGCGTGGATTTGGCCCAGGCGCCGAATATCATTCGGATCAGCTACCGGGGCGTTGTCTACATCAAGGCCGTGGACCTGCGAGACTACGCTGTGTCGATCGCCTGGGATGCCGCCACGCGCACCGTTTCTTTGCGATCGATCCTCAAAATTTGCCCCGGCTTCCTGGATCGGATCATGAACCACGGCAACACCTCCGAGGTGCAGCTAATCATGTTCCTCAAGTCCAACAACGAAACGGCTTTGACCCAGTTTCCCGACATTCCCAAGCTCTACCGCGAAGAGGCAGCCATCGAAGGGGTGAACTACGATATCGCCTTCTGCCAGATGTGCCTGGAAACGAATTTCCTGCGCTTTGGTGGGGACGTGAAGCCCAGCCAGAATAACTTTTCGGGGCTCGGCGCTGTGGGCGGCGGCGCGGAGGGGGCGAGCTTCCCCAGTGCGCGCCTCGGGGTGCGTGCCCAAATTCAGCACTTGAAAGCCTACGCCAGCACCGAGCCGCTGGTGCAGGAGCTGGTGGACCCGCGCTTTAACTTTGTGACGCGGGGGATCGCGCCGCTGGTGGATCAGCTCAGCGGCCGCTGGGCGGCGGACTTGCAGTATGGCACCAAGATTTTGGCGCTGCTGCGGCGCTTGTATGAGTCGGCGGGCTTTTTGTAGGGTGGGGCTTGCTACTGTTTAAAAGGCGCGATCGCTCAACGCCTGAAGTAAATCCCTATGTCTGCAAATCCTGTGCCCAGTTCTTCCTCTGAGGGGACTTATTCACTAGAGACGTCTGCCCTGAGCTTTCCCTTGGTGTTTCGTCTCTCTCCCTTGATCCGCGTGACGCTGTTGGCGCTCTATGGGGCGCTGACGGTGCCGCTGCCGTTTTTGCCCCAGGTGACAGGGGAGGTGATCCCGCCGAGGCTGCTGGCGATCGCCCTGGCGGTGGGCTGGCTGGCCCTCTACGCAGCTCTGACGGAGCGAGTGACGCTGGATGAAGAGGGCATTCGGGTGAGCTATCCGGCCTGGGTGCCCAAACTCTTTCGGAAAGGGTGGTTTTTGGCCTGGAACGACGTGCAGGCCCTGAAGCCGCGCACGACGGGCCAAGGCGGGCTGGTCTATTACTTCCTCGATCGCGCGGGCCAGGGCTACTTGTTGCCGATGCGGGTGGCGGGCTTTTCGCGGCTGGTGCAGGCCGTAGAGGCCAAGACGGGGATCGATACGCGGGACGTGCGGCCTTTGTCGCAACCGTGGATGTACCTGGCGCTGCTGGTGTTGACGGTGCTGCTGCTGCTAGTGGACGCCTGGACCATTTCGACCGCTTTGCAGCAGGGCTTTCTGGGCTAAGGTATGACCCAGTCTCCGCTAATTTTTTGCCTGGATGGGGTGAGCGTCCGAGCCTCGGTGGGCGCGGCTCTGCTGCTCAAGGAAGTGTCTTTGCGGGTGTCGGTGGGCGATCGCCTGGCGATCATCGGTCCATCGGGCTCCGGCAAGACGACGCTGCTGCGCCTGTTCAATCGCCTGCAAGACCCCACGGCTGGCACACTGACCTTTCGGGAGGGGGCGATCGCCGCTCAGGCTCCGGTGGCGCTGCGACGGCAGGTGGTGCTGGTGCCCCAGGAGTCCAAGCTGCTGGGCCTGACGGTGGCAGAGGCGATCGCCTATCCGCTCAAGCTCCAGGGCCTATCGGCCTCCGCCCTCAAAGCCCGCGTGACCACCTGGATCGACCGGATGCAGATCCCGTCGGAATGGCTCGATCGCACCGAAACAGAACTCTCCCTCGGACAGCGCCAGTGGGTGGCGATCGCCCGCGCACTGGCCATGGAACCCGCCGTGCTCTTGCTCGATGAGCCTACCTCAGCCCTGGACGTGGGTCGGGCGAGCACTTTGGCGACCCTGCTCCGGGACCTTTCAGAAACCACGAACCTAACGCTGCTGGCAGTCACGCACCAGCTGCAATTTGCCCAGCAGGTGGCAACCCGCATGATTTATCTTCAGGCCGGTGCGATCGTCCAAGCGGCGATCGCCTCCGAAGTGGATTGGCAGGGTGTCGAGCAAACCCTAATTTCTCAAGAGGCCCAAGCCGCTGCCGAATGGGATGACGATCTCTAGCGTGCCCCAGGAAAGTGCCGCGCCCGCAAGAATGATCCCCCGGGAACTATAGCGATCGCGACGTGTACAGAGACGGGCTGCGGCCCGTACTGGGCGGGGGTGCTGGGGACATCGGGTTCTGGCGCTCCGGCGCGTCAGCGGGGCCGCCATTGGGATCGAGAACTCGCGGATTGAAGCGGTAGCCCACATTGCGCACCGTCTGAATCAGGCTCGGCTGGCGCGGATCAATCTCGATTTTCTTGCGCAGGGACAGGACGTGGGTGTCCACGGTGCGGGGATTGTCGATGGCGTCCGGCCAGGCCCGACGCAGCAGCTCAGAGCGCGTCAGGGGCATGCCGTCTGCCTGGGCCAGCACAAACAGCAGGCTAAACTCCTGGGGCGTCAGGTCGACAAATTCTCCCTTGTAGCGAACCCGCCGCTGCACCAAGTCGATTTGCAGATCTCCGTAGTCCAGCGACGAAGGCGGTACGGTGCTGCGGCTCCGGCGCGTCAGCGCCTCCACTCGCGCCAAAAACTCCTGCATGCCGAAGGGCTTGGTGAGATAGTCATCAGCGCCAGCCTTGAGGCCAGCCACGATGTCGGCTTCGCTGTTGCGCGCCGAGAGCATCAAAATCAGCGATCGCTGCTGGTGCTGGAGCCAGCGGCAAAACTCCAAACCGTCACCCCCCGTCAACTCCGAGTCCAAAATGACCAAACTCGGCTGACGGGCCAAAAAAACTTCGCGGGCCTGCTGAATTTCGGCGGATAAGTGAACCCAGTAACCCACCTGCTGCAAGTGCCAGCCCAGAAGCGATCGCAGGTGCGGGTTTCCCTCGATGATCTGAATGCAAACTGATGCCACGGCAGCGTCTGTCCTTTTCCTCGGGTGAGTTCAAGGTATCAAAGCATTTGTCAGGGATTTGTAACTGCTGCTACCCTCCCCAATCTAGCGTGATCACTGCTGCTTTTCACTCTTCTGATCCGAGAACGCCAAACTCCTGATAGAGCAGCGCCGCCGGGAGTTCCGGTTAAAATGAGGTTATCAAGCAGCGATCGCCTTTTTGATACTCCGAGGCTCGTCAACCTCAGTGCCCCCGAGCCCGTGCCCCCAACGTCCATTGTCCCTGTAGAATACTCGACTATGCTCCAGGATCCGAAATCCGTTCGTTATTACCAGCGAGTGACAGACTCCATGGTAGATCTGTGGCGGCGTGGGTACCGCTTCGACGATTTGCGGCTCTACGTGGATGGATATCTCGCAGCCCTGCGCCATGCAGATGTGCTGGAGCCCTATCTGATTCACCGCCTCGAAGAGGAAACAATGCGTTTTCTGCGCGATCCGTCCAACTTCCTGGAAACCCAGCCAGAGCCTGACTACTACTGACTTGCGCTTCGACTCCAAGCCAGTCACAGACCCCCAAACTCAAAAGTCCAAGCTGCCCTCTAGGAGGATGGCTTGGACTTTTGCACTTGAGGCTGTACGAGCAGCCTTTGAATTTGAGTCAATCACTCGCGGTCAAAGGCCTAGAGCGATCGCCCTTAGGAAGCGAGGGCAACCTCGACCATTTCCTGGAGCTCACCCTTTTGGTAAAGCTCGATCAAAATGTCAGATCCGCCAACGAATTCTCCATTGACGTACACCTGGGGAATGGTCGGCCAGCTCGAATACTCTTTGATCCCCTGACGAATATCGTAGTCTTCGAGCACGTCCACCGTTGCGTAGGGAACGCCCAGGGTATTGAGAATCTGCACCACGTTGTTGGAGAAACCGCACTGGGGCATGAGCTTATTGCCCTTCATGAAAACAAGAATCTTGTTTTCTTTGATCAAGGTATTGATGCGTTCTTGAAGCTCTGGCGTCATGGTTTTACCCAATTGATTGATAGAAGTGTGAGTGATAGACGCGCGCAGGGAAAATCCGGTCTAAACGGCGTCCAGTTTGGGGAGCTGACTAGGCTGAAGGCTGAGCCGCAGCCCAAGCTTCGGGGGTATAGGTCTTGAGAGCAAGGGCGTGGATAGCTTCGGTGGCCATGGCCTCGCGCAGAGTGCCGTAGACAAGCTGGTGCTGCTGCACCAGGTTCTTGCCAGCAAAGTGAGAAGAGACAACGATGGCCTGGTAGTGATCGCCACCGCCCGTCAAGTCTTGGATTTGTACCTGGGCGTCTGGTAGCCCTTGTCGGATCATGGATTCAACTTGACTGGGACTGATCATTCTTCTTTCCAGTTGCTCCTTAACTAGTGGGTGGACCTGTGGGGTAAAGGCGCGATCGCCGTCGCGCCAGCGCAAGACTGTTTGCCCGTATGCTTAATAGTCTAAGTCAAATCGCCTAGGCCAAACTCACTCCGCTTTGGTGTGCCGATCGCTTTGGCTCTGGGAGTGTCCACCGCTGGCGATCGCCGCAAAAAAAGCCGTCCCTTCCAGGCTGAGACGGCGCGATCGCAGACATCCACATGTCAACTTTTGAAATAGAGACTCCAGGCTATCGAGCGCTCGTGTCTCCGCCCGAGCGGGGATAGGGCGCATCAACAAAGCCCAGCTCAAACAGCTGCTGATAGGCCTTTTGGCCCAAGTCGCGGGTCGGCTGCTGACTGCGCACCAGCTGCACCAGCAGCGGCACTGCTAGCTCAGGCTTGTTTTGGGCGCGGTGGACCAGAGCGAGCTGATAGGTCGCCTCATCGCGCATCTGAGCCGTGTCGAGGGCTTTGCGGCGCTGGCTATCCGCAATCCGGTTATCGATGCCCGAAAAGCTGGAAGCGATTTCCTGATAGAAGTTGGAGAGCTGATTAAAAACTTGGCGAGCTTCCTGAAGCTTGGCGGCGGCGAGGGTGTAGTTTTCGCTGGAGACAGCGGCGCTGGCCTCCTGCATCAGGCGCTGTCCGCCGGGCATGCTCAGAATGCTGCTGTCGAGGATGACGGGGCGCGCTTCATCGAGATCTGTTGCTCCGGCCGGCTGGTCGAGCTCGGCATCGGGCAGAGCGCTCTGGGCGAAGGTCGCCGCTGGGCGCACAAGGCCCAGGGATGCCGCAACCAGCAGCGGTGTTACGCAGAGTTGGGAGAGGAGGCGAACAGATACCATGCGAGTAACTTTGTGTGTATCGGGAAACGGGTCTTGGCAAACTTCGGGTATCTTATCATTGCCCGTTCGGGTTCGCTGTCCGTGGTCCTGAGGGGCAGCAAACCGCAAAAAGGCTAAGACCTGAAGCCTGGCTAGAACCGACTTTGAGCAAAATCAATTGGTTCCCCGAGGTCTGCAAAGCGGCTTTGCGAGCGACCGCTGGAGCTGTGGGGCTGGGCGGGTCGTGGAGCCAGCAGCCTAGAGGAAGCCAGTTGCATGGATAATGTGTTCGATCCGCTGAGGGCGGGAACCGGAATTCCGCGTCGGAGTGAAGGGGTAATTTTGCAGCGGGGCGGGGCGGAGCTAGCCCTGGAAAAGGTGGGCGATCGCTTCACGGTGCGGCCCCGATCTGGGGGATCGCTCTCTCAGTGGCAGTCGAAGCTGTCTGCGACCCACCGCCGCACGGTGCCCGCGACCCAGCTAGAAGAATTTTCGGTGGCGCCCGATCGCCTCGATGCGGCGATGGCCGAGGCGCGATCGCTGCCGGAGGTGGCCTTTGCCAGCCACGTGTACCGTCTGGCGGCGGATCCGGGCACGCTGATTTATCTCACGGACCAGCTGACGGTGCAGTTCGTGCCGGGGACGCCCGAGGCTGATATGGACGCGATCGCCCAGCGGCTTCACTTGCAGCGATCGCAGCCTGTACTTGGCTTGCCCAGCACCTTTACCTTTGTGGTGACGCCCGAGGCCCTCGACAATCCCGTCAAGCTGGCCAACCAGCTCACCCGTGAACCCCAGATTTTGGCAGCCGAGCCCAACGTGATCGTGCGCGCCCAGCCCCACTATCGCCCCCGGGACTCCTTTTATGCCAAGCAGTGGTACCTCCATCACAGTGGCGGTCCCGAACTGGCCGCTGGTTCCCACATCGACGTGGAGCGGGCCTGGGACCTGACCCGGGGCGATCGCGCCATTGTCGTGGCCGTGGCCGACGACTCCCTCGACCTCAACCACCCTGATTTTCAGGGCTTCGGCAAAATCGTAGCGCCGCGCGATCTGCTCGAAGACGACTTTTTGCCGCTGCCCGCCACCACCGAAACCAGCCACGGCACCGCCTGCGCCGGCATTGCTGTTGCCGAAGAAAACGGCGCCGGGATCGTCGGTGTCGCCCCTAGCTGCTCGCTGATGCCGATCCGCACCACCGGCTATGTCGACGATGACGCCATCGACCAGATCTTTCAGTGGGCCATGGATCACGGGGCCGCCGTGATTTCCTGTAGCTGGGGCGCGGGCGCCGTGAACTTTCCCCTGTCCCTGCGCCAAAAGGCCATGCTGACCCGCGCCGCGACGGAGGGACGCCAGGGCAAGGGCTGCGTGATCGTCTTCGCGGCTGGCAACACCAACCGCCCCCTCAATGGCCGCATCATGGAGCAGGGCTGGCCGCCAGAAACCCTCAAGGGTCCGACAGACTGGCTGTCGGGGTTTGGCGTGCACCCCGACGTGATCGCCGTATCGGCCAGCACCAGCCTCAGCCGCAAAGCCTTCTACAGCAACTGGGGCCGCAATATTTCGGTGTGTGCCCCCAGCAACAACGCCCCACCGGGGATCTGGCTCCAGCGAACCGGCTACATCGCGACGCCCCCAGTGGTCCAGGTGGATGCGCGAGGCCAAGGCGTATTTACGACCGATCAGGTGGGACCGGCGGGCTACGATCAGGGCAGCTTCACGGCCTATTTTGGCGGGACATCCAGCGCTTGCCCGGTGGTGGCCGGGGTAGCAGCGCTGGTGCTGTCGGTCAATCCGAATCTGAGCGCGGTGGAGGTGCGGCGAATTTTGCAGCAGACCGCTGACAAGATCGTGGATCCTGACCCCGATCCGCAGCTGGGCACTCAGCTGGGAACTTATGACGCCAACGGTCATTCTCAATGGTTTGGCTATGGCAAGGTGAATGCGTACCGAGCAGTGCAGGCCGCTCGCAAAACGCTAGTGACCCCGCCTGCGGAAACCGCGCAGATTCGGCTCAGCGACGCCCCTGGCTACAGCATTCCCGATCGCGATCCCTGGGGCGTGACGAGCACGCTGGAGGTGATGGCCGATCAGCGGGTGCGCGATCTAAAGGTGACGGTAGCGGTCGCCCACGAATACCTGGGGGATCTGTCCCTAACGCTGATTTCACCCTCTGGCCAGTCGGTGCTGATCCAGGGGCGGACCCTGGGTCGCCAAACCCAGCTGCGCCAGACCTATACGTTGCAGACGACGCCGGGACTGCGATCGCTGCTTCAGCAGCCCGCCCAAGGGCAGTGGCAGCTTCAGGTGATTGATCACGCCTTACTGAATGTCGGAACGCTCGAGTCGTGGGAACTGGTGCTGAGCGTGTAGGGTGACAGTTTTCAAACTGTCCACGCTGGGCCACTGCTTGCTCTGGCTGCGGCTGGACCCGGCGAGAGAGCGGTGAGTCGACTGGATCCGTTCGCGATCGAGTTCTTGCAGGCGATCGCCCAAGTCTCGAATCAGGTCCTTTGCGGCTTCCTTGGTGGGGCGATCGCAGTAGTCCTGGACCGCCAGGGGCTGGCCAATCCGAATCTCCACGTCGCAGCCCCACTTCGGGCAGCTCGGGTCGTAGTGCAAGCTCATGGGCACAACCCGCAGATTGCCCAGCGGGTTGCTGGTGTGGGCCTGGATGGCAAGGCGGCCAAGACCTGGCTTGAGGGGATGCACCTCGCCATCGCGATAGATGCCGCCCTCGGGAAAGATCACCAGCATTTCTCCCTGACGCAGCAGCTCCACACCGTGGCGCAAGCTGGCAATGCTGGGCCGGCGAGTGTCCACCGGGAAGCCGCCCAGCCGCCGAATAAACCAGCCCTGCACCCCCACCACTTCATCCGCAGACACCATAAAGCGCGGATCGCGGCCGGTCACGTGGCGGCCTGCGGCAAAGGGAATCATCAGGGCGTCCCAGCGAGCGCGGTGAGTCGGGGCCAAAATCACCGGACCGTCTGTCGGCAGGTGCTCGCGACCATAAACTCGAATGTTGCCAAAATAGGACGGCAAAACCAGGAATCGGCCTAGGGGATAGACCACTGGCATCAGCCACGGCGAGATCCGGGAGGGGGCGGTGCCAGGAACTAAGGCAGCGTCGTCACGGTCAGATTGGTGGGAAAGAAGGGTCATGGGATTCTCAACAACAGTCGTGGCGTCTCACTGAGAACATGCCTCCACCCTAATGGGATTCGCTGGGGGGAGCGTCTCTCTGGGGGACACTTCTCGCATTGTCCTGGGAGAGGGCTGGCGTTTCAAGCTGAGGCCGTCGGCGCTGGCGAAACCAATCTTGGAGTTGCTGCCGACAGACAGACTCCAGAATACCGCCTAAGACGGGCAGGCGATGGTAGGAGGCGAGGCTGTCGGGCAGATTGAGAACGGTTCGAATCGCGCCGGTTTTGGGGTCATCGGCGCCGTAGACGAGACGCCCCAGACGGGCCTGGAGCAGAGAGCCAGCGCACATAGGACAGGGCTCCAGGGTGACGTAAAGCGTGCACGCCTCCAGGTGCCAGGTGCCGAGGCGATCGCCCGCTGCCCGCAGCGCCAAAATTTCCGCGTGGGCCGTGGGGTCGCGATCGCGCTCCCGACGATTTTCGCCCGTGGCGATCAGCTCATTGCGCCCATTGACGATCACGGCTCCCACCGGCACCTCACCGGCTGCTCCAGCTGCCGCTGCTAGGGCGATCGCCTGCTCCATCCAGTGACAGTGCTGCCGATAGCCCGAATCTTGAATGCCGCTGTGCACAACTAATTCGGGGCGGCGGCTAGCAGCGGATCGAGCTGACCCTGGCGATCGAGGGCGTACAGCTCATCGCAGCCGCCGATGGGCTGCTGATTGATAAAGATCTGGGGCACCGTGCGGCGACCCTCAGCGCGATCGGCCATTTTGGCGCGGGCTGCTCCGTCCCCATCAATCTTGTATTCGGTAAAAGGGACGCCCTTCCAGCGCAGAAGCATCTTGGCGCGGATGCAGTAGGGGCAAGTTTGCCACGTGTAAATCTCGACGTTGGCCTGGACCTGCTCTGAAGGCCGGCCCAGCAAAAAATTGAACAGCTGAATCATGGTTTGAACCTGTCGATAGCGTTAGGTTTCATGGTGTTGGCTTTCATCGATCTTAAAATCTCGGGGCTGAAGTGGGCGAGGAAGCAGCGATCGCCCAAACCCCGACGGCAAAAACGCCTTGGCCTCCCGAGCCTCTTTTGCGCAGCCCGCGCAGGTTGAAAGATCAGCGCCTGTTTGGGCCGCTTTCCATCGCCCCAAAGCCAGTGCCCTCGGGATCTAGGGCCAGCTCTGGCAGCAAAACTTTACACGGGCTGAGCAAATGATTCTGCCGTGGGGGTATCTGGCCTTTGGTAGACTTAAGAACTGGAATCGCCGAATAAAACGACGCAATATCAGCAGTTTGGAGGACATACTTCGTGGAAAGTACGCTCGGTTTAGAAATCATTGAAGTGGTTGAGCAAGCCGCGATCGCGTCTTCTCGCTGGATGGGGAAAGGCGAAAAGAACACGGCAGACCAGGTTGCTGTGGAAGCCATGCGTGAGCGCATGAACCGCATCCACATGCGGGGCCGCATCGTAATCGGCGAAGGCGAGCGGGACGACGCTCCCATGCTCTACATCGGCGAGGAAGTGGGCATCTGCACCCAGCCGGATGCTCGTAACTACTGCAACCCCGACGAGCTGCTCGAGATCGACATCGCTGTTGACCCTTGCGAAGGGACCAACCTGGTGGCCTATGGCCAAAACGGTTCTATGGCGGTGCTGGCGATTTCCGAGCGGGGCGGTCTGTTCGCAGCTCCCGACTTCTACATGAAGAAGCTGGCAGCGCCTGCAGCAGCCCGGGGCCATGTTGACATCAACAAGTCGGCCACCGAAAACCTGAAGATTCTGTCTCAGTGCCTCAACCGCTCTATCGAAGAGCTGGTGGTTGTGGTCATGAAGCGCGATCGCCACATCGACCTGATCAAGGAAATCCGCGAAGCGGGTGCTCGAGTGCGCCTGATCTCCGACGGTGACGTGTCCGCTGCTATCTCCTGCGCCTTCTCCGGCACCAACGTCCACGCGCTGATGGGTATCGGTGCTGCTCCCGAGGGCGTCATCTCCGCCGCCGCAATGCGCTGCTTGGGCGGTCACTTCCAGGGCCAGCTGATTTACGATCCCGAAGTCGTCAAGACCGGCCTGATCGGCGAGAGCAAGGAAGGCAACCTGGCTCGTCTGAAGGAAATGGGCATCGAAGATGCCGATCGCGTTTACAACGCTGATGAGCTCGCTTCGGGTGAAACGGTCCTGTTTGCCGCTTGCGGTATCACCCCCGGCACCCTGATGGACGGCGTGCGCTTCTTCCACGGCGGCGCTCGGACCCAGTCTCTGGTCATCTCCAGCCAGTCCAAAACTGCGCGCTTCGTCGATACCATCCACATGTTTGATGAGCCCCAGTCTCTCCAACTGCGATAGACCTTGGGGGGCTGGCCAACTCAGTTTTGGGGCGGCCAGCCCGCTTTCCCGCACCTGCTTGAGATCCTAAGTTTTACAGAGTTTAGAGCGACGCCCCCGGCTTGCCAGGAGAGGGCTTCGCAGTAGAGGATGTCTGAAACGCCCGTAAATTCGTTTATTGGGAGTTCTCGGGAGAGGGATTCGATCTCTTAGGCATCGTCTCGGTGGCTTGGGTCACCGTTAACCATTCATATAACTTGCATAAAACCTGAGACTGCCCGCGATCGCGGCTGAGTTGGCACTGGCAAAACCAGCCGTCCCGCATTGGGGGTAGTTGGGAAGAACACGTTAGGGAGGAGACATGAATATCGTTGTAGTGGGCCTGAGCCACAAAACGGCCCCCGTCGAAGTTCGTGAAAAGCTGAGCATTCCTGAGCCTCAAGTGGAATCTGCGATCGCCCAACTGTGCGGCTATCCCCACATCGAAGAAGTGGCGATCCTCAGCACCTGCAACCGCCTCGAGCTCTATTTCGTGACCTCCGACACCGAGCAAGGCGTCCGCGAAGTCATTCAGTTTCTCGCCGACCACAGCAAGCTGCCCATGCACCAGCTGCGGCCCCACCTGTTTATCCTGCTGCACCAGGACGCCGTCATGCACCTGATGCGGGTGTCTGCGGGCCTCGACAGCCTCGTCCTGGGCGAAGGCCAGATCCTGGCCCAGGTCAAGCAAGCCCACAAGCTGGGTCAGCAGTTCAACGGGGTCGGGCGTCTGCTCAATCGCCTCTTCAAGCAAGCCATCACGGCGGGCAAGCGAGTGCGGACCGAGACCAGCATTGGCACAGGCGCTGTGTCCATCAGCTCGGCGGCGGTCGAGCTGGCCCAGATGAAGCTGGAGATGCTGGACTCGTGTCGGGTGACCATTGTGGGAGCGGGCAAGATGTCTCGCCTGCTGGTGCAGCACCTGATCTCGAAGGGAGCCTGCAAAATCTGCGTGCTAAACCGCTCTCTGGGACGGGCTGAGGAGCTCGCTCGCCAGTTCCAGGAGATCAACATCGAGGTGCGGCCCCTCGACGAGATGATGACGGCGGTGGGTGAGTCGGATCTGGTGTTTACCAGTACGTCGGCAACAGAGCCCATTCTGCATCGAGAAAACCTGGAGCCGGTGCTGACCGGGCGCACCATCACCTTGATCGATATTTCGGTGCCGCGCAATGTCCACGCCAATGTCAATGATCTGGCCCTGATTCACGCCTATAACGTGGACGACCTCAAGGCCGTGGTGGCCCAAAACCAGGAGAGCCGTCGCCAGATGGCCATGGAGGCTGAGCTGCTCCTTGATGAAGAGGTGGACGCGTTTGACGTGTGGTGGCGATCGCTGGATACCGTGCCCGTGATCAGCAGCCTGCGCGACAAAATCGAGACCATTCGCGCCCAGGAGCTCGAAAAAGCCCTCTCTCGCCTCGGCTCAGAGTTTGCGGACAAGCACCAGGAGGTGATCGAGGCCCTGACGCGCGGCATCGTGAACAAGATTCTCCACGATCCGATGGTGCAGCTGCGGGCGCAGCAGGACATCGAGGCCCGCCGCAAGGCCATGCAATCGCTGCAATTGCTGTTCAACCTCGATAGCAGCGAGCAGTATAGCTCGTAGCTGGGGGGCGATCGCGCCTCTAGAATCCCCTCTGACATCGATGGCATGCTAGGGCAGAAAACATCTGCTGGGCAGGTCACGAAGTCAGGGGGGATATTGCTATGCAACGTGGACGCAGGTGGGCAATGGTTCTGGCGGGGCTGGTGGGGCTGGCGATCGCCCTGGGACTGGGCTGTACGCAGCGGTTTGTTCCCACTCCAGGCAACCCGCCCCCAGAAGTCGCTGCTTCCCCAAGTTCGGCCCCGCTCCCTGTGATGGTGCGGCCAGAGCGCCCCGAGAGCGACCTGCCTGCGGGCATTCAGTTTTTCCGGACGGACAATGCTGGCCAGCTCGCAGAAGACGGGGCGAACCACGTGATCGTGTTTGACCCCAGGTCGCCAGAGCTGGACTTCAAGGTCAACCTAGGAATCGCCCACCCCCTCTACGCCCAAAATCCCGATGGCAGCCTGCGGCGGGAGTATGTGCCCAAGCGCTTTCGGGAGCTGGTGCAGGATGAAAATGCTCAGCTCGAGGGCCAGTGGCCGATCGCCGCGATCAACGGGGACTACATCGATGTGGACGATACGCCCCAGGGCCTGAACGTGTCGCGGGGCGTCGAGTATGCGGGGCCGTTTGCGGAGCGGCGATCGTCCTTCGCGATTTCGGGGGGGCCGCCGGAGACCCGGCAAGGGACGATCGCGGTGGGCCGCCGCGACGATCCAGCGCTGCAATTCAATGCGGTGGGGGGCAATGGCCGCTTTTATCGCCAGGGGGAGTTTCGCGACATTTGCCAGGATCTCGGCGAGATGGCCTGCTGGCGAGAGACCAACCGCTCCATGGCGGCGATCGCGGCCAATGGCCAGGTGATTTTGCTGGTCAACAGTTCTACGACGCCGGAGCAGGTGCTCTATCCTCACCAGTTTGACGAGGTGCTGGCGGGCATTTCGGAGCGGCTCAGCCTAGGACCGATTCAGGAGGCCATGCTGCTAGATGGCGGCCTCTCGACGGCGCTCTACTTTAACGGGCGCATCTACGTCGAGAATCTCAATCCCATGGGCTCGGTGCTGCTCATCTACGCCCAATCGCCGGCTTGATAGCTGGAAACAATGCCCAGGAACGCGCTCTAGGCAGCACAATGGGGGTACAAAGGGTACAAATTCGGACGTGGGTATGGGATCGCCGTTTTGGAAGCAGACAGGCTGGTTCGCCCTGGGGGCCTTCGGGCTGTGGGTGCTGCTGGATGTGGTGGCGAATCTGGTCGCCGAAAGCCTGTGGTTTCAAGAGGTTGGATTTCTGGGGCCGTTTTGGGTCCAGCTGGGGGTGCGCGGGGCCATTTGGCTGGTTGTGCTGGCGGTGTCGCTGACGTTTTTGCTGGGAAATTTGGCGATCGCCCACCGCTGGCAGCACCACAGCGCCCCAGAAGAGCTGCCGCTGGTCCAGGGCACCAACTGGAAACCGATGGAGCGCACGCCCAAGGCCCGCTGGCCCGGGGCGCTGGGCGTGCGCCCCTTGCTGGTGATTGTGGTGGTCCTGGGCATCGCGCTGGGGGGACTGCTGTGGCACTACGGCTATGAGGCGCGGACCTACTGGCATCCCGCCCTGGGCCTGCCGGGACAAATGATGCCGCTGCCCCAGCAACTGCAAATTCAGACGCTCTGGACGACTTGGCGATCGGGTTTGGAGCCCTCGTGGCCGCTGCTGAGCATCGGGGCGATCGCCCTGCTCTGCTTGATCAAGCCGCGCCTGAGCCTGACCGCTGGGGCGATCGCCCTTAGTTTCGCCCTGGGGTTTGTGCTGTCGGGCCAGTGGGCGCGGCTGCTGCAGTGGCTCTACGCCACCCCCTTTGCCATTGACGACCCCATCTTCCACCGGGATATCGCCTTCTACGTCTTTGGGCTGCCCATAGGAGAGCTGCTCCAGTACTGGGCTGTCGCCCTGAGCCTCTACAGTTTTCTCTCCGTGGTCTTGGTCTACCTGCTCTCTGGCAAGAGCCTCAGCACCGGCTGGTTTCCGGGGTTCGTGCCCGCCCAGCGACGACATCTGACCGGACTGGGGGGCATAGTGCTACTGGCGATCGCCTGGAGTCACTGGCTGAGCCGCTATGGCCTGCTCTATGGGCGTTTCGGCGTCACCTACGGGGCGGGCTACACCAACGCCAACGTCCAGCTGCCCGCCAGCACCCTCTTGGCGCTGATCGCTCTGAGCATCGGGCTGTGGCTGCTATGGCGCGCCTACCACTGGTCTGATCAGGAGGCATCCAGTCATCGATCGCTGTGGCAGTCTCTGGGCGTGTACGCGTCGGTCATGGTGCTCGGAAGCGTGGTCTTGCCCTCGATGCTTCAGCGGCTGGTGGTCCAGCCCAACGAGCTAGCGCGCGAGCGCCCCTACATCGAGCACAACATCGCCTTTACGCGGCAGGCCTTTGACCTAGCCAGCATTGACGCAGAAACCTTCAACCCGTCGGGCAGCCTTTCCTATGAGGACATTCAGGCCAATGCCTCCACCATTCGCAATATCCGCCTGTGGGACACCCGGCCCCTGCTAGAAACCAATCGCCAGCTCCAGCAAATCCGGCTTTATTACCGCTTTCCCGACGCTGACATCGATCGCTACAACATCATTCCGGAGAACGGCACCGAACCGGAGCGCCAGCAGGTGATCATCGCCGCGCGCGAGCTGGACTACAGCGCGGTGCCCGACCAGGCCCAGACGTGGATCAACAAGCACCTCGTCTACACCCACGGCTACGGCTTCACCCTCAGCCCCGTAAACCGCGCCGGTCCCGGCGGTTTGCCGGACTACTTTGTCAAAGATATCGGCGTGGAGTCGCCTACTTCGGGAGAGGGCACCCTGGCGACCTCCAGCGAGAATATTCGCGACAGCATTCCCATCGGTCAGCCCCGCATCTACTACGGTCAGCTCACCAATACAACGGTGATGACGCCCACCAAGGCACCAGAGCTGGACTACCCGAGCGGTGACGAAAATGTCTACAACGTCTATGACGGACGGGGCGGCATTCGCCTCAATGACGGCTGGCGACGGCTGCTGTTTGCCAAGTACCTGAAGAATTGGCAAATGGTTTTGACTCGCAACTTCCAGCCGGAAACGCGGGTCCTGTTTCGCCGCAACATCGATGATCGCATTCGGGCGATCGCCCCTTTCCTGCGCTACGACCAAGATCCCTACCTGGTGGTCGCCGATGCCGATCTGGGCCTCGATGCACCGGGCGATCGCGCCTCGGCCGAGGATCAAAACTATCTGTACTGGATGGTCGATGCCTATACCCTGAGCGATCGCTACCCTTACTCAGACCCCGGCGACCATCACTTCAACTACATTCGCAACTCGGTCAAGGCCGTCATCGACGCCTACCACGGCTCGATCGTCTTCTACGTGGCCGACCCCAATGACCCCCTGATCCAGACCTGGCAGCGCATCTTCCCAGAATTCTTCCGCCCGCTGAGCGAGATGCCAGAGACCCTGCGCACCCACATCCGCTATCCCATTGACCTGTTTGAGGTGCAGTCCGAGCGGCTGCTGGCTTACCACATGACCGATCCCCAGGTTTTCTATAACCGGGAGGACCAGTGGGAGGTGCCCAGCGAAATCTACGGCGGGGAAGCGCGCTCAGTGGAGGCCTACTACCTGATCACCAAGCTGCCCACGGCCTCCGAGGAAGAGTTCATCGTGCTCCATCCCTTCACGCCGACGGGCCGCAATAACCTGATTGCGTGGCTGGCGGGGCGCTCCGATGGCGAAAACTACGGGCGGCTGCTGCTCTACCAGTTCCCGAAGCAGCGCCTGGTCTACGGGCCGCAGCAGATCGAGGCTCGGATCAACCAAGATCCGGTGATTTCCCAGCAAATCTCGCTGTGGAATCGCCAGGGCTCCCGGGCGATCCAGGGAAATCTGCTGGTGATTCCCATCGAGCAGTCGCTGCTGTACGTGGAGCCGCTCTACCTGGAGGCCGAGGAGAACAGCCTCCCGATCCTCGCCCGGGTGATTGTGGCCTACGAAAACCGCATTGCGATGGCTGAAACCCTCGATCAGGCCCTGCGCGCGATCTTCCAGGGTGGCCCGACTCCGGCCTCGGACGCGGCGCCTGAGAATGGCCCCCTGCCGACGATTTTGCGGGAGGTCGAGGACCCGGACTCGGGCCTCTCTCCCGCAGCGCCCTAGGGCTGGGGCCGCTTTCCTACAAAAACGCGATCGCCCTCTGAAAAGGCGATCGCGTTTATTTTCTATGGGTCTCAATCTCAATCGGGGGAGGCAAGATGTGCGGCGCTAGGCTTTGGTGTTTTTCACCAGGATCTGACAGCTACAGAGGAAGGGGTTGGGGCTGTCGGTGCGCTGGTCGCTGATCACCTCAAGGGTCAAGTTGCTGTTGTAGATCAGCTCGTCGTAGTCCATGAGGGCGTTCCACTTGATTTTGCCGGTGGGAAAGCCAAATTTGGAGGTGCCGTCGGCGATTAGTGCCTGCCACTTCTGGATGTCTGGGTCGCGGGACATGCAGTAATCCAAAATCGCGATGAGGGAGCCGGGCTTGGTGACGCGCAGGATCTCCTGCATCACGCGGACGGGGTCGGTGACGACGCACAGCGTGAAGCCTGAGCCTGCCGCATCGAAGGCGTTGTCGGGCAGGTCCAGGTTGGTTAGGTCAGCAATTTTGAGCGTGAGGTCGGCGGCGACTTGCTTTTTGCGGGCTTCGGCCAGCATGCCTTCGGACAAATCAACGCCCGTGACGTGGACCCCCGCTGGGTAGGCAGGCAGATTGAGGCCGGTGCCGACGGCGGCTTCGATGATTTTTTGGCCGGGCTGGAGCTGAAGCGAGTCGATCAGGGGCTGGCGATCGATGTACCAGTAGTAGTTCATCACTGCTTCATAGTCCGCTGCGCCAAAGTTGTAGGCCTCGATGGCTTGCTCTTTGGGCAGAATCTGCAGTGTTTCTTGAAGAATTTGCATGGGGGCTTGAGTCATGTTTTGAGTTTGCTCTAAGACCATTCAGCGCTAGGTTCCGAGAAAAGACGACAAAATCTAACGATCTTTTTAACTATTTTGTACCGAAAGCATTAATAAGTCGGTATCCCACACAGCCAGGACGAAAAAGGGCGATCGCCCAGAGCCAGTTCTGCTGGAGGCGATCGCCCGCTGGATTGTGAGAGTTGTGAGGCCGGTAATGCTAGTTAGGCGTTGGCTTTGGCCTCGAGGGATTCTAGGCGGCTGCGCAGCTCTTGGTTGGATTTCTTGAGCTGATCGAGCTCTTCTTGCATTTTCTTCACCGCTGCGTCGGACCCGATGGTCTTTTGCACGCGCTGAATCGACTCCTCGGCGAGGCGGCGCACGCGGCCGTCTGGGGTCTGGTCAGCCAGCGATCGCAGAACGCCGATGGCCTTGGGGGTTTCCATCTGGCCCAGGGCGACGGCGACGGCCACCTGGGTCAAGAAGAAGGTCTCCCGAGCGAGCTCGTCGAGGCGCTGCAAGATTCGCTCCAGGTTCGGCTTGGTTTGGCCGCTGGAGATGGTGCCGAGGGCGCGAATGGAGGCAAGACGCAGCGATTGGGGTACGCCAGGGGCCGTGTACTCCAGGATCACCGTCAGGGCATCCTCGGAGGTCTTGAGCTTGCTCAAGCCCGCGATCGCCCCCGATCGCACAGTTTCATTCCAGCCAGCCCGCTCCTTGAGCACTGACTTCAGCAGCTTGATGACCTTTTCGGCCTTGGGCTTGTCGTCGTCGCTGTTGACGGCGGCGATCGCCCCGATCGCCTGGGCCGCCGCCGACTCCACGTAGTAGCTGGGGTCGCCCTTCTCGACCAGAGGCTTGAGTGCCTTGTAGCTCTCCGCCGTCTTGATCTTGCCCAGGGCCTCCACGACGGCCCGACGCACGCGCGCCTCGCTATCCTTGAGCCCTGCGCGCAGCCCCTCAAAGGCCTGATCCAGCTTCACTTCGCCGAGCTGGTGGGCCACCTCCGCCCGCACGCCCCAGAATGGATCGGACTTCAGCGCCTCGCTCAGGGCCTTCACCGCCTCCAGGCCGCCCTTCTTGGCGATCGCCTCCGCCGCATAAATGCGGGAAATCGGGTCGGGGTCATACTGGAGCTGGGCCTTGAGCTCCGGCAGGCCATACTCCAGCTGCACCGTCTTCAGGAAATGGTTTCCCTGATCAAAGCTGACAAAGCTGGGTTTTTCCGCCAGGGGGAAGTAGAAAGCCTGCTCGCGCTCGTGCACCCGCACCGTAAAGGTCTGGAAGGTCGGCTGGGCCGGGGTTTTGCGACGGCTCGAAGACTTCACAAAGCCAAAGGCGATCGGCAGCTTGAGATCAAACAGGCCGCTCTGGGGGCTGGTGTCGTCGTCCTTGGCCTGGGTTTGGGTCACCGTGATCTTGGCCAGCTTGCTGTCGCCGTCCCAGCTATAGGCTACCTTGTAGTCTGGATGGCCGCCCCGGAACACGTACTGATCAAACAGGAACAGCAGGTTGCGTCCAGTGGCCTTGTCGATCGCCCGCAGCAGGTCCACCGTCTCCACCGTGCGGTGAGCGTTGTCTTGGACAAAGGTGTGAATGGCCCGCCAGAACAGCTCATCTCCCAGCTCAGCGCGGATCATGTGATAGACGCAGGAGCCCTTTTCGTAGAGGTGGCGATCGTAGAGCTCGATGGCCTCCCGATACACGTGGGTGACGATGGGGCGACGATAACGGGAGCTGTCCTCGGCCAGATAGCTGCGAGCTTCATTGAGCCGGTAATAGGCCGCATCCTCGGGGCCGTACTCAGCATCGGTCCACATCACCTCGCTGTAGGAGGCCATGCCCTCTTTGATCCAGGCGTGGGACCAGTGCTTGATCACCACCAGATCCCCAAACCACTGGTGGGCGAGCTCGTGGGCAACCAGGCTTTCGGAGCCGCGGTTGTCGAGGGCGGCGCGCTCGTCAATCAGGCAGCGATCGGTCAGCAGGGTAGTGGAGGTGTTCTCCATGCCGCCGAAGATGAAGTCATCGACGCAGACTTGGGCGTACTTGGGATAGGGATAGGGGTAGCCGTACTTTTCGCTAAAAAACTCGATCATGCGGGGCGTTTTGCCCATGGTCCGGCGCGCGTCCTCTTCCCGGCCCTTCTCGACGTAGTAGGTGACGGGCTTGCCGTTCCATTCGTCTCTGATTTCGGCGAAGTCTCCCACCGCCAGGGTCATCAGATAGGTGGGGTGGACCTCCTGCTGCGACCAGTGAAAAATCTTGTCGTCGCCGTCTTCTTGGACGCTCAGTAAGGTGCCGTTGGAGATGGCCTGGTAGGGTTTGGGGACGCGCACCCGGATTTCGGAGGTGGCGAGCTGGCCGGGATAGTCGAAGCAGGGAAACCAGAAGCGGGAGTCTTCGTCTTCGCCCTGGGTCCAGACCTGGGTGGGCTTGTGGGGATAGTGCTTGTCGGGGCCAACGAAGTAGAGGCCGCGCTGGGGCTGCTCCACGCGATAGGCGATCGCCAGGGTGATGGGTTTGCCGGCCTGGGTGGGCTTGCTGAGCCGGATGTGCAGCTGCTCACCGTCGTAGTCAAAATCCTGCTTGGTTTTGCCGATCTTCACAGCGTCGATCGCCAGATTAACGGCGTCCAGGGTCAAAGACTCCAGGTTGCTGCGAACGGGGTTGAGGCGAATCGAGCAGGTGCCTTGGTAGCTGCGATTGGGCAGATCGAGGACTAGATCCAAAAAAATGTGCTCCACCTGACCGGGGCGATCGGGATTGTAGTGGGGCCGAGCGCCCGGTAGCTCAAAGGACTTGTAACCGTTATTGTCATCAAACAAAAGCTGCGACATAGAACCAGCAACCCGGATATAGCGACGGTGGAGGCGCTCTGCTGCCAATCGGAGCAACTGCCTCAGGGTCACCCCAAGGCCAGCGCAGTCCGTCAGAGCGCCTGAAGATCAATACTATGCAGATTCTAGGCCCCGCTCTGGGGGCGAAAGATCTGGATCCAGCGTACCTTGCCGAATGGGCCTGCGTAGTTGCCCAAAACTCTATTTGACAAGGCCAGCAGACAAAAAACTCCCCGCCTGCGTACCCGGAACGCGATTGGCGGGGAGAGTGCCCTTCGAACTTGAGAAACTGGGAGCCGGACGTCAATTGGCGTGCTCTGCCACCGGGTCGGCGATGTAGCGGAAGTTGGGCTCTGAGTTCCAGGGGCCGCGCTCGTCCGTGGCGCCGTTGGAGGACAGATTGTAGTAGATGTCCACGGTCTCGTCGGGCTGGACATTGCCGAAGAACGGATCGTCCAGTTTGCCCAGAGAATTCAGTGCTTCCATGAACATCTTGGTGTGAGAGATCTCGCGGGTGAGCAGGTGCACCAGGGTCTGCTTGCTGCCCTCGTCCGGCGCGAGCTTGATCAGCTGCTCGTAGGTTTGGCGAGCGCCCGCCTCAGCGGCGATGTCTGCCCGCAGGTCTCGCACCACGTCGCCGCCTTCGTTGAGGTAGTTGGCGGTCCAGGCGTTGCCCTGGCTGTCGAGGAAGTGGGGGCCCATGCCGCGCACCGCAAACAGGCTGCTCTTGAAGGCGTCGGTCTGATCAACGTTCTTGGTGTGAGCCTCGATCATTTTGCCGACCATCTCTAGGTGGCCAAATTCTTCGACGGCGATGTCTTGGAGCATGTCCCGAATACCGGGGTTCTCGGTATGAAAGGACTGCACCCAATACTGGAGGGCAGCGGAGAGCTCTCCGGTCGCGCCGCCAAACTGCTCTAGCAGAAGCTGCCCGAAGCGGGGGTCAGCTTCATTCACGTTGACGGTGTGAATAGCTTCTTTTTTATGAAAAAACATGGGGCTTTTCCTGTGTGGTGGTCAATCCAGCCTGTCAGCCAGTCAGGTGCTGGGCGTCCCCGCAGATGATGCGATGGGGGAGCCCAGCCGCAATGGTTTAAGCCTAGATCGGGCCTGGATTGGCTACCTGCGTCGCAGGAGAGAGTTCGCTCGGGCGATCGCCGAGGCTAGGGATCGATCGCCTGAAGGACGGCTTTGGGCGAGAGCTTGTCTTTGAACCACACAATGCGGGCGGGGACCTGATCGACGTTGACACCCGCTTTTTCCAGGTTGAGGCGCTCGGAGATGGCGAGGATCAGGTCATCGCGGCCAGACTGGCGCACCTGGGAAAATTTTTTGCGCAGGTAGTCGGGCCGCCAGTAGCCGACGATCTCCAATAGGAGCGATCGCCCGTCGGGGTGCACCAGCCGAAAGTCCGGAATCATCACGCTGCCAGGAATCGGAATCAGGTCAACTTCTCGCTCCAGCCGCCACTCGGTCTTTAGGCTGTCCCAGCGATTGACAAAGGATTCCTCGATCATGCTGTCGTAGGTCTTGCCGGGGGGGTAGTGGGTGACCAGGCCGCAGTCGGAGTCGAGGGCAAAGCGCTTGGCCTTGACGGTGTCGCTGTAGGAGTCGCGGATACGCAGGTTGGCGGTGAGGCTCCAGCGGGTGACGTGGAGCAGGGCGGGCACGAGTTTGGCGATCGCCAGTCCGTAGCGCGTGCTGGGCTTGAACAGGCTGGTGGGGCCGTCGATGGTGATGGTGAAGCCCTGGTCGGCCTCGCCCTCGATGTAGGCCATGAGCTGAAATAGCTTCAGGTAGCGAAACAGGAGCTTGTACTCGCCCGGATCGTTGCGGTGGGCGTTGATCACCAAGTCCGTGGCCTTGTAAAAGATGCCCTGGACCTGGGAGAGGTTGTAGCGGTGGAGCAGCGCCTCGGGGGTGGGGGCGTCAAACTGAGTGAGAATGCGGTTTTCGGGCAGGTCGGCGTAGAGGCCAGCCTGAATGTGGCTGGGCAAAACTTCGCGATCGAGCTCCTGGCTGAGGGCGATCGCCAGCATCTCCAGCGTCAGCTCTGTTGCTTGGGGGCTCAGCACCCCGCGGGCCGCCGCCGAAAACACCCGGTGCCGCAAAGCCTGGGGCTCCAGCGGGCTAATGATTTCGAATTCGCAGAAGCTGCTGCGCAGTAGATGCGCCAGACCCCGCTTGACCCGATAGTCCGGGCTGTCTCCCTCGAGATCTTGGAGCTGGCGATCGAGGTGTCCCTGGGATTGGCCGCGACAGGCCACAAAAATCTCAATCACCTCTTCAGCCAAGCTGAGACTCGCTTTGTCAAGCTTGAGGCGTTTGGGCAGGATTTCTTCGCCGCTATAGCGATGAATCAGCAGATCTGTCGGTAGCACGGGCGTTGCTTCGAACGGTGACGGCTTCTTCGTGACCCCTAGTATCCCATCGGGCGTGACCTGAGCCTTGTTTTTAATCTGCGAGATCTCCACCGCAGACTATGAAGGTGACTGACTGGGAGCTGGGCGCAATCAGTCCTGTTCTAGTGGCCCCCCACAGACACCGAGCGATCGCCCCCCTTGCCCAGCAAAAACAGCAGCGGCAGCGTCACCAAGAAAATGAGCCCCACCACCCAAAACAAATCCTCAAAGGCCAGCAGCATAGCCTGCCCCTCCAGGGTTTGGTCGAGCAGCGCCAGCGCCTGCTGGTGGGCCGTGGCGGCATCAGCCCCCTGGCTTTGCATAGCACCCATCAGAGCATTGATCCGCTCCTGGGTTTGCAAATCGTAGGGAGAGACATGCTCCACCAGCACCGCGCGGTGGAACGCGTGGCGGCGATCGAGCACCGTCGCCAGCAGAGCAATGCCAATGCTGCCCCCCAGCTGCCGGGTGAGGTTATAAAAGCCCGACCCCGCCGGGATGTCCTGCTTGGGCAGCGGTCCCAGGGTCACCAGACTAAGGGGCAAAAACATCATCACCACGCTGACCCCGCGCCAGAGCAGCGGCCAAAAGAGCGCATCGCTGCCGGTGTTGGGGTTGAGATCGGCCAGATTGAACATGATCACAGCAATGAAAATGCTGCCCCCGGCAATCAGCACCCGGCCATCGACCTTGCCCGACACCTTGCCCATCACCACCATGGTGACGGCGGAGGCCAGCGCCCCCGGCATGATCAGCAGGCCGGTCTGCTGGGCCGTGTAGTTGAGCACTGTCTGGGCATAGATAGGAATCACAAACAGGGTGCCGTACAGGCCCATACCCACCACCGCCGAATACACGCTGCCCGCCGCCAGGGAACGGTGCCGCAGCACCCGCAGATCCACCGCTGGCTGGTCCGTAGACAGCTCTCGCCAGATAAACAGTAGCAACCCAACGATGGCGGAAACGGCCAGCAGAGTAATGGTGTGGGACTCAAACCAGCCGTCCTGCTCCCCTTCTTCTAGAAAAGTTTGTAGGCTGCCGAGGGCGATCGTCAGCAGCGCAATTCCCCACCAGTCCACCCTGGGAATGGGGCGATCGGGCCGCAGATCGTCGGCGGGCAAAAAGATCACCGCCATCAGCACCGCCACAATCCCCACCGGCACATTAATAAAGAAAATCCAGCGCCAGCCCAGAGCATCGGTGAGGTAGCCGCCGAGGGTCGGGCCAATGGCCGGCCCCGCGATCACCCCCACCCCAAACACCGCCTGGGCCACCCCCTGCTCCTCAGGGGGAAAGGTTTCAAACAAAATCGACTGGGCCTTGGCCAGCAGGCCGCCCCCCAGCAGGCCCTGCAAGACTCGCGAAGCGACCAGCGCCGACAGATTGGCCGCCAGCCCGCACAGCACCGAGGCCACCACAAAGCCCACCAGCGAAAACACGAAGTACCGCTTTTTGCCAAAGGCCTCCCCCAGCCAGGCGGTGAGGGGAATGATGATCACATTGGCGATCGCGTAGCCCGTCACTACCCAGCCAATCTCGCTGATGGTCGCTCCCACGCTGGCTTGCATGTCCGTCAGCGCCACGTTGACGATGCTGGTGTCGATCACCTCCAGCATCGCCCCCAGGGAAGCCGTGAGGGCGATCGCCCATTTCAGCCAGCTAGCGGGCACAGGGCGTTTTTGGGACAAAGAAGATTTAGTCGTTGCTGATGCCATGAAATGAAAGATGGATAGGGTGGTGAAAATCGGCTTGAATCTTGGCTTGAACTTTGATGTGAATCTTGAATTCAGCGGCTCTATCAGCCCCTCAAAACTCAGCACTCAAAACTCAGCACTAAAACTCAACCCCTACTCCTGCGCCGTATCCACGCTCACCGTCGCCGACAGTCCCGGCGCCAGCCAGTCCTCAAACCCATTCACGCTCGCCAAATCGAGGCTAATTTTGACCGGAATGCGCTGCACGACCTTGGTGAAGTTGCCGGTGGCATTGTCGGGGGGCAACAGAGCAAATTGCGCGCCCGACGCCGGAGACAGACTTTCGACCTGACCCTTGAAAGTATGACCGGGCAGGGCATCGACGGTAATCTCGACCGGTTCACCGGGGCGCATGTGGGCAATCTGGGTTTCTTTGAAGTTGGCCTCGATCCAGAGATCGGTGCCGACCACGGCCATTAGGGGCTGACCGGGCTGTACCTGCTGGCCCACTTCCACGGTCTTGTGGCCCACAACGCCAGCGGCAGGAGCCTGAATGGCGGTATAGCTGAGCTGAAGCTGGGCCTGTTTCAGGCTGGCCTCGGCCTCAGCGATCTTGGCCTGGGCCGCTTCAAACTGGCTGCGGTTGACGGTTGTTTGTACGCCGCTGGCCTGGGCCTGTTGCAGGCTCCCCCGACTGGTTTGTAGCTGGGCCTGGGCCTGGGCCACCCCTTCCTGGGCTTGGGTGACTTTTGCCTGGGCCTGGGTCACCTGCTGCTGGGCCGATTGGCGCTGGGCCTGGGCGATGTCGTAGGCCTGTTTGGCAGCGTCGCGGTCTTGGGCCGAGATGGCCCCCTGGGCGTAGAGGCCCTGGTAGCGCTGGTAGTCAGTGGTGGCTTTTTGTAGGGTGGCCTCGGCTTGGGCAAGCTGGGCCTGGGCGACGGGCACCCCGGCGCGGGCAACCTCTAGGGCAGCCTGGGCATCGGCGATCGCCGCCGATGCGCCAGTGATCCCGCCCTGGGCACTGGTCACCTGAGCCTGGGAACTGGTATCCGCCTGGGAAATAGATGCTTTGGCCGCCTCGGCCTGCTTCTGGGCCGCCGCGAGAGCGGCCTGGGCCTGCTTCACCGCGAGATCGTAGTCGCTGGCATCCAGCTGCACCAGCAGATCTCCAGCAGCCACCGGCTGATTGTCTTCTACGGCTACCTGCGCCACCTTGCCAGGGACGCGGCTGCTGATTTGGTAAACGTGGCCCTGGAGTTGGGCATTGTCGGTCTCCTCGTGGGTGGAGGCGTAGGCCCACCAGCGGCTGCCAAAAACGCTCCCGGCGATCAGCCCTACACCCGCGACCACCAAGAGGAGCGCCGACGGGCGGCGCTTGGGCGGCTTGGTCGATGGTTCTGAGGCGTCTGCCAGAGCGACATCCTGAGAGGTATCCGGCGGAGCCGATTCGACCGCGGGTGACTGAGTCGAGGTCGCCAAGCTGTCAGCTCGCTGGCCGTTTTGGCGGTGATCAGGGGTGAATGCTGGGTTGGCCATAACTGCGGTTTCGATTCACTAAGGGTAAAGATGGTTAGTATGCGTAGTAATTGGGCAATAAAAAAAGAACGATGGGCTGGAAAGCGTTGAGCTGAGGGAGTTTTGCCCAGGATGGAACCCTAGATAGGGGTGCATTGGCCGCGCGATCGCGCCCTGGGGATTCCTGCCCTTGCTAGGGACGGATCAAGTTGGCGATCGCGCGATCGACCACATCCGACACCAGCTTTTGCTCCGCTTCGGTGATGCCAGCAAAGGCGACTTCTCGTACTTGTAGGGCAAAGGGGGGCAAAATTGCTTCCATCTCGCGGCCCATATCGGTCAGCCAAATGCGCCAGATGCGGCGATCGTGGGTATCGCGCTCCCGCCGCACCAGGCCGCGCTCTTCCATGCGATCGATCACGCCAGTCATAGTGCCGCCCACCTGGCTGAGCTTTTCGCCAATCTGGGAGGTCGCTTGGCCGTCCTGCTCCCAGAGGCAGCAGAGCACCACCCAGTGAAAGGGGGTGAGGCCGTAGGGGTCGAGCTTTTCTTGAAAGCACCGTGTCATTAGCTGGGCCATCAGGCGGATGCGGTAGCCCAGCCCACGGGGGGCGCGCACCTCTTGCCAGTGAGGCAAAGCAGAGACTGCCGGAGACGTTTGACCCGTTTGTAGAGAGGTCGCCATAGAAACTACTTCAAGCACTAATCGTTAGTGTACAAAGTTTTTGGCGCAACGGCATTTTGAACTCAGCTCATTTCCATGGGAGCAGTGCATGGGGGGGGAGAGCAGGTGGCCAGCACAATAAAATCAGCTTTGGTCACCATCGCAAAGGTGATGTTCTGCTGGGTCTTGTGGGAGACCTCGATCGCTTCGGCCACCTTGGAGGGTGCATCGGTCCCCCCCGTCTCGTCGCTAAAACCCCAGTAATCGCGCTCCCTGATAAAACCCAAAGCTGGCCAGCCAAGCCAAGCCCAGAGACCAGCCGACCGAAAGCATGGCAAATTTCAAGCTCTTGGATTCGCTCTTGAGCACCGCAATCGTCGATAGGCAGGGCACATAGAGCAGCGTAAACAGCATAAAACTGTAGGCCTGGACCCAATCTAGCTGCTGCACCAAGGCGCTGGCCAAGTCGCCCCCTTCGGCAGTACTGTAGATCACCGCCAGCCCCCCCAGGACAATTTCTTTGGCGATGAAGCCAAAGAACAGCGCCACCGTGAGATGGGAATCGATGCCCAGAGGGGCAAACAGGGGCTGAAGCGCCTGGCCGATCAGTCCTGCTAGGGTTTCGCTGCTGGCGGTGGGCACATTCGTCGGCAGGTTATTTAGCAGCCAGATGGCAATCACGCCAAAAATAATGAACCGCCGCGACCAAAACCAAAAGTGCTTGACCTCACACCAGGCGCGGATCAACATTTGTCGCACCGTCGGAAACCGGTAGGGCGGCAGCTCTAGCACCAGGGGCTCTCGGCTGGGAAATTTGCCCTTAAACAGGGCCGCCGTCAGCAGGGCTGCGGCAAAACTCACCAGATAGAGGCTAAAAATCACCCTAGGCGACTGCTCGGGGGCGAACAAGGCCGTCGCCATAAACATAAATACGTTGAGCCGAGCTGAGCAGAGCGAAAAGGGAATGATCAGCATCGACAGCATGCGCAGACCGGGCGATCGCATCACCCGCGTCCCCAAAATCGCGGGGACATTGCAGCCAAAGCCCATCAGCGCCATCACAAAGGAGCGACCATCTAGGCCCAATCGCTCCATCAGGGCATCCATCAAAAACGCCGATCGCGACAGATAGCCACTGTCTTCGACGATCGCCATGAAGAGAAAAAACAGAAAAATCACCGGCAAAAATGCCGCTACGGTGCCGATGCCCTGATACAGCCCATCGAGCAAAAATCCTTTGAAGAAAGCGGGCAAGGGGGCCAGAATCGGCTCTAGGGCAACCCCCCTGAACCAGTCCAGAGCATTCCCCAGCCAGCCCTGGAGAGGGGTACCCAGGGCATAGATTGCCTGAAACACCAGGTACATGGCCCCAAAAAACAGCGGCAGGCCCAGCACCGGGTGCAGCAAAATGCGATCGAGCCGCTCGCTCCACCGATCCGAGAGGCGGAGGGGAATCTGAACAGCCCCATCCAGGGTGGTCTTTAGCTCATCGGCAAGCTGCGGATCGCCCAGGAGCTGGGCCTCTAGCTGCTCGATCTTCACCGGGGGCTGCAGCTCCTGAAGGGCGGCAGTCACAGCGGCGATCGCCCTCTGGTAGCCAGTGCCGTACTTGGCGCTGATCGGCTGCACCGGCATTCCCAAGCGCTGGGACAGAGCCTCCGGGTCTACCGTCACCCCAAACCGACGGGCCTCGTCAGCCATGTTGAGCAGCACCACAGCAGGCAGCCCCAGTTGCCTCACCTGTAGGGGCAAAATGAGCTGCCGATCAATTTGAGTCGTATTGAGAATAATTAATATTAAATCCAGCGGAGCCTTTTCTAAAAAACGCCGGACCACTGCCTCATCTTCAGAAAAACCCCGCAGGTCATAGATGCCGGGTAAATCAACCACTGCCACCGGTTCGCCATCCAAGTTGACCTCCGCCATCATCAGGTCAATGGTAATCCCGGGCCAGTTACCAATGTGGGCATGGGAGCCCGTCAGGCGGTTAAAAAAGGTCGATTTGCCCGTGTTGGGCATGCCCAACACCGCGATCTGCCTCATGCGGCTGCACCCGCAGGCGAGACGGACTGGCTGGGAGCGATCGCGATCTGGCGGGCATCGCAGCGGCGCACCATGACCTCGGTCATGCCCACGCGCACATGCAGCGGGCCGTTCATCACCCCGCGCCGCAGCACCGAGATTTCTTGGCCACAACGCAGCCCCAGCGCCCCAAAACGGTGTTGCAGCCCAGGGTCAATATAGAGGGCAACAATGGTGGCAGACTGACCGGGTTGGATATCAACAAGGCGAGGATGGCTAGGCATAGAGGAGTTCACAGGCAGGCCAGTGTATTGCGACTTATTCTCAAAAACAGATTACTATAATTTGCCCAGTTGCAGCCTAGGGACATCTTCCTACCGCGAGACCGGCGTATCGGGGGGGTCGGGCGCGCGGGCCAGAATAGGCGAACCCTTCGGACTCAGAGTCCCATACCAGCCGTCGACTTTGTAGCTGACGGCCTTGATCTTGAAGACTCCCGCCCATAGCTAAATCGGCTTTCTTCAGGCAATTTTTGGCAGATTGGCGCGCTTGCTCTGGGCGCAGTCTGGCTTCGCTTGCGGGAATGTTGATCCACTTCCCCATCTCAAGACGCGGAGATTCGGGACTCAAGCAGAGACAGCAGACAAAGCCTGACTGACATCTCCTAATCTTCGGAGCAACAACACGCCTTCACGTCACGCCAAAGCAAAGATTGTGGCGGTAAAGCCGCTGGCTGAACTAGCTGAGGGCAAAGGGACAAAGAAATCAAAAGCCTACGCCGACGGATTCACCTACGGTGTAGAAGTATGTCACTGTATTGTCTTTTGGCTCTCTCCCTCGAAATCTCCGTCTATAACCTTGAAGCCTCCAGTATTTGTCAGTTTTGCATTCATGCGTGCGTCTTGGCCTCTGCTCCTGCTGGCGATCGCCTTCTTGGCGGTTCAGATCTTTTTGTATCTCTTCATCGTGACGGATCTGGAGGTGATTCCAGCGGTCTACAGCCTGTATGAGTCCGTGCTCAAAGCGCTGGCAGGGCTGAGCTTGGGAGTGGGTTTTTATTTGATCTATCGCGTGACCAAGCTGCTGCGTCGCCGCAAAGCCTGGATGCGGGCGATCGCCGCGACCATCAGCGCTCCCCTCGTGCTGCTGTGGGTGTCAGGGCTGGGCGTCATCTTTTTGTGGCCCACCGATGGTTTTTTGTGCATCCGCAACGAGGTCTCCACCGTGCCGTTCCCGGAGCACCACGCCACCCTTTATCTAGTCCGCTACGGCTGCATTCCCGATGGCTACGTGGACGTGCGGGCGCGCCTGGGCTGGCTCCCCTTGACTGTCTCCGTTGCTACCAGCTCCAAGTATCTAGAGCGGGTCGATCTGCGCGTGATCAATGGCATTGTGGTGATTCCTGTGCGCGACAATTTCGTTTTTTATGACCTGCGCACAGGGCGCCGCTGGCAGCAGTTTCCTGGGCCTAGTTCTCAGCCTCGGCCCTAACCCATTGGGCGATTCTGGAATCGAGGCGATCGCCCTTCAAACTTGTCGTTGATTATATTTTTGCTCAACGCATGGATGCATGCTTAATAAAGAAAATTCCTAATCCAAAAGAGGTACGCAAATTTTTTGGAAATAGTTTGTTTTGCCAGCCTCATCCTTGGGATATAACCTCAGAAAAAATCTTAAAAATCAACACTAAACCTTGAATAAACGCTTCCCTGTCTTTGGGGTGAAGATCGTATTTCTTGTCAGTAATAGCATTGGTTCATAGCAAGTTTTTCTGACAAAGAAAGCGAGATTTAGTCATGGATGACGATAAAAACCTAAACACCCGTGAGCATCGTTCTGATCTTGAAAAACAGCGAGACGAAGATGCGAACCGCGACCCGATTAGCGGTCAGCCGGGGGCTCATCCTGTCGGCACCGGGATCGGGGCCGCTGCCGCTGGCACCCTAGGGACAGCCATTGGTGCGGCAGCCGGGCCGGTGGGAGCCGTGATCGGGGCGGTGGTCGGCAGCGTTGCCGGGGGACTGGCAGGCAAGGCCACCGCTGAGGCCTTCGACCCGACCGTCGAGGATGAATACTGGCGGGAAAACTACCGGACGCGGCCCTACGTGAAGGGCGATCGCCCCTATGAGGACTACCAACCGGGCTATCGCGTTGGCTACGAAGGCTACCACCGCTACGGTACCGAGGGCCAAACCTACGAGCAGGCCGAGCCCGACCTCCAGCGCCGCTACGAAGCAGACTACGGCTCCTCAGGAGTAGGCTGGGGCGATGCTCGCTACGCTGCCCAAGATGCCTGGAACCGGGTCGGCTCCTACTCGATCGCGCGTGAGGAAGACGAATACTGGCGCGGGAACTATCCCTCGTCCGCCTACTTTGATCCCAACGTGCCCTACGAGCAGTACCAACCGGCCTATCGCATGGGCTATGAGAACTACGTGCGCTACCGCAACTCGGGCCGAACCTACGATGAAGTGGAACCCGAGCTCCAGCGCGACTACGAAAGGCACTACAGCCGCTCTGGCCTGGGCTGGGAAAAAGCAAAACACGCCGTTCGGGACGCTTGGTTCCACGTAGAACGCGTTTTTAACCGTTAATTTTTTGAGTTCAACTGAGTTCAATCAAGCTGAGACTAGGCTGGAAACCCGTGGGCGATCGCTCTTTTTTCAAGAGAGCGATCGCCTTTTTTCTCTAATTTAATTCTCAAATAAATTTTATCTAGAACTATCTAGATTTACCAACTGATTTCAATATCACCAATAGTGATTCTTTTAGAGTTTAAAGAAATTCAGCTTCTAAAACGAGTGCAAAAATTTTAAATACAAAAGCTTTAATGCCAATTTCGGAAAATACGAAAAAATCGACGACAGCCTAGCAGGAATGCTACTATCGATTTGCAAAAGTTTTGGCGAAGTAAAAAGCTTATGAGCGCTAAAAAATTGCAGAGTTTCCAACTCATGAACGCTCAGCACGCAGAATTGTACGATCGCCTACAGCGCTTTTCCCTCGACCAACCTGCTTCGAAATTGCCCTTCAGCCAGCGACTCGCCCAAGAAAATTCCTGGTCGCTGGACTACGCTCACCGAGTCATCGAAGAGTACAAAAAATTCGCGTTTCTCGCCGTCGTCTCTGGGCACTCCGTCAGCCCCTCTGATCCGGTCGATCAGGTGTGGCACCTGCACCTGACCTACACACGCTCCTACTGGGAACAGTTTTGTCCCCAGGTGCTGCGTCACCCCCTGCACCACGAACCGACCGAGGGTGGCCGCACCGAAAACCACAAGTTCCAAGACTGGTACGCTCAGACCCTCGCTAGCTACGAGCGCCTGTTTGGCCAGCGACCCCCCAAGGACATCTGGCCCCAACCCGCCGATCGGGCCAGAAACAAAGAAAAATTCGTGAGGGTGAATGCCCAACAGCACTGGATCGTGCCAAAGCGGCCTCTACAGCGCAGCTTGGCAGCTAGCCTGACGCTGACCCTGCCACTGCTGCTAGGAGGATGCTACGTCACCTCATCAGTTAGCCTGACAGCCTTACTGTCTTGGTTGCTGTTTGCGCTTCCCTTCATTGGCTTTGTTGCCCTGGTTCTTCAGGCCTTTGCCCGGAGACGCCGGAAACCAACGCCGATGCCCAGGAGCCAATACGAGCCCTGCACTTCCTGCGACAGTGGCGATGGCTTTGGTGCCTTTGGCGATGGTGACTCCGACAGCTCTTGGGGGACTGATAGCTTTTCCTATGGCGATAGTAGCGGTGGCTGTGATAGTAGCTGCGGAAGCAGTTGCGGAAGTAGCTGCGGTGGTGGGGATTAATGGCTCAAGTCAGGAGGGTTGCAGGCGTGGATTAAGTGCAGGGGCTTGGGTGCGGATTACCTGCTCGATCACGTCAGCTGCATAGTTGACGCCGCCCGCTGCCTGGATGGCTGTCTGCAACCTGGCCGCATTTTCCCGATAGGCGCGATCGCCCAATACCTGCTGAATCGCAGTTCTCAGATGGGAAACGCTTAGCTTCTTGAGGGGAACAACCTCACCAGCACCGACTCGCTTGACCCTAGCAGCCATACCGGGCTGATCGGTCGTGATGGGAATCGCAACCATCGGGACACCACTGCTCAAACAGCTCACGGCTGTGCTGCCTGCGTGGGTAATGACCAACTCGGCACGGTTAATGAGCTGCTGATGGGGTGGAAAAGGGACTACCAGCGGGTTACCAGGAAAATTAGTTTGGGATGGATCGGCCTTGGGATTACCCAAAGAAATAACCAGCTGCGCATCAATTCCCAGGCAAGCCTCAGCAATGGCATGAAAAATTTTCCAGTTGTGGCTTTGGAGCGTGCCGAGGTTGGCATAGATGAGAGGCTTGTTGCTCAGAGAGTCGAAAGAAAAATGCTGCTGATCGAGGGAAACAGGCTCAATTTCTAAAGGGTTCTTTAGGGGGCCAGCGTAGTGAAACCACGGCACTAGCTGCTTGCGAGGAAAATCAAGTTCCTGGGGCAGCTGCGCAATTTGGGCAAGGCCCGAATAGGAATCGCTGCGCTGGGCGTGAGGCGGTAGATTCCATTGCTTTCGTTGCTGAACGAAGGTATCCCAAAGCTCGCGCGTGAAGAAGTTAACGAGGCGGTAGCCCAGCCGGTTTCGGAGTCTGGCTAACCGGGTATCGCTATATTCCCAAGACGTAAAGTAGGGGGGAACGCTCGGCTCTTGCTGAATCGGCAAAGCGTTGCAGATGGTGATGAAGGGAAGCTGGAGATAATCAGCGATCGTCCCTCCGGCCCCCGTAACTTGATCAACCAAAAGAATGTCTATACCTACATTTCGGATGGCGCTAGGCGCATCGCGAAACAACATTTTTGCTTCGTCTTGGAAGAACTGAATCGCAAATTTCAGTCCTTCTGTTCCGGTTAGCTTTCCGAGCTGAGCATACATTTTGTCGATGCTCCCTGGCGGAAAGTCGCTGGCCCCAATTTCACAAAACTCTAGACTGGAGCGAGCGATTTTCTCTCTGACCTCTGGCACACCAAAGAGGGTGACTCTGTGTCCTCGACGTATCAGCTCGCCACCCAAGTTGCACATGGGGTTGAGGTGACCGATCGCACCAGGGCAGAGAACGCCGATATGAGACATCTTTCAGACTCTGAGAAATAATATTCTCAGTATAGATTTAATTATTCCTGCTTCGACTATCGATGAGTCTGCGTGGGTTGATTTACTCCAGCAACCAGCCGAATACTAAACCTACGCTCACGTTTAACTCTTGGGCAAAGTGAGGAACTGGGAGTTGCTGTTCTGACTGGTCAAAAGCTTCTGGCTGCTGCTTGGGAAGGTATACAAAAACTGTCTGCTCATCCGGATCGATCAGCCAACCCATCTGAGTCCCATGATTCAGACAATGCAGAATATTTTTAGTTACTTTGGTTTGGCTCTGGTCCGGTGACAAGATTTCAATGGTCCAGTCAGGAGCCATGGGAAAGGCGTTGGCGATTTCGCCATTTTGGTCACGGGGAATTCTTTCCCAAGTGAACACAGAGACGTCTGGAATGAGCGATCGCCCACCAAAGGTACAACGCAGTTCTGAAAATGCTCGCGCAATACGCTGAGGTTTGAGGGCTACATTGATAGTCGTAGAAAACTCAGTTTGAATTGTGCTGTGCTTTCCCTGAGGCATTGGCTTCTGAATAATCTGCCCACCGATGTACTCGCTAGCTGGCTTTGTTTCTGGCAGATTCAGAAATTCCTCTAAGGTAATGGGTTTAGATGGAGACTGTACCATTAGAACTGCCTCGTAACAGGAGATAGGGCTTAATCGAGTCTGGCAATCCAGGGTGAGGGATGGCAGATATTGCCTCGAAAATGAGTGTAGCGCTTCCAGTTGGCAATGACTGATACTGTTACGTCGTCTGCTATCTACCCGCTCTTAATACTTGTTCAGCTGTCAGTTTCAGACCTGAGAAAGTTGGAGAGATAATCGCTCGATCGCCTCGAAACTGCTGAATTTCATACTCTCCATCTACTAATGTACAAATAGAGAGAGTCGGTTGTTTGGGTTTCCCAATGTGTCGAGTACCCCCCAATCCTGCGTAGTCTGCAATCCAATACTCAGGGATGCCTAATGCAGCGTAGTCTTCGAGCTTGCGGGCATAATCGTTTTGCCAGTTGCTGCTCACCACTTCCGCCACAAATTTAATCGAAGTGCCCAGCGTTAAGATTGACTGGTCATACCAAAGGGGCTCTTTAGGTAGCTCATCTTGGTCGACAACTGCGACATCAGGACGAAATGCCATCATGCCAGTGCCGGAAGGGCGAAATAGGCCTCGCTGAAGGACAAACCAAGGTAGGCCTGCTCCGTCGATCTGGACACAGATCTTCGTCGTTATAAAGGCTGCAACTTCTTCATGCAAGCCTGTTGGTTCCAAGTCGAATACCTCTCCATCGATCAGTTCGTAGCGATTATCACCGCCATAATGAGCGAGAAACTCGTCAAAGCTAAGTGGTTTTTGTTGGATTGCTGAATCGACTGCAATAGCCATAGGTCAACTTAGCCCAATCAATGCCTTAATTCTATCAAGTTAAAATTCTAGCTTTGGTACTGGATCGTTATTGATCGCACATATTGTAGAATACCTTTCTTTTAAGTGTTGATGGCTTGAGAGTAGATTCTGTAGCTGATCGTCAGTCAAACAAAGGATTTCTACTCCACTGACGCTACAGGGTTTTGCATCACATTCTAAAGGAAACAACTTTCGACCAATTTTCGAATCACGAGCCATTTCCAGCCTTTCGGCAAAGGACATAGCTCTTACTTCTTGTCGCATAGAATCATATTCGGCTAGGGAAAGTGAAGTCCATGACCCAAAGCGTCTCTCTTCCATGACTTTATACATGCTGGGATTGTGCATAATACGTTCTTCGAACCAAGGAAGCAGATGAATCTCAATCCCGTTACACCTTGTCTGCCAATGGGCACCATCACGTCGTCGAATAACTTCTGTCCATCTAAATAAACTATTTGGCTTTCTTGTGATTGCTTGTAGGGTTTTACGAAGAGTAGTAGTTGCAAGCCGTGTTTCGCTATAAGCAGCTAGATAGCCTAAAACAAGTGTTTTCAGCTGCCGGTTATTGGCTGAACATACTCCAAAACAAATCACTCTTTCGTTCAACTTCTTGAGCGATAGTGTGAGCATCTGAAAACCAGGAACAATCTTCCGCCCAGGAACCTTTGTTTGGTTTAATACTGGACAGTAATGCTCAATATACTGGCGTTCCAGATCATTTAGATCACTTTGATTACAAGCAAGCCAAAACAATCGCACTTCACGTTTTTTGCTTACTGCGTCCAATTGAGGAAAACGATGATGATTTTGCCAGCGATTTCTTAAATTGGTTGCTAATCCAACATAGAGAACTTGATCGCTCACAATCGCAAAGTAAATTGCGGAACAGTCAGGTAATCTTTGACGTTCTGACAGCTTTATGTTCGGCAGTGTGGTGAATTCCTGCAACACAGGTTTTATCAACTCGTTGCTGACTTTTCCTATGATTCCCAATCCCTCTAGTCAGTTCAACATTCAGGACTTAACAACTAACTTTTTTGCCATTGTCACTACGGATGACATGGAGCAACAAAGCTAGATATTAAGTGCTAGCCCTGCTAGAAAAGCCGCTCCCAGTCGCATTAGTTTTTAATTCTGAAATTGTCGTTACTGCATCACGCGTTCTAGGGGCGCGAGGCGGGGATCCAGGATTTTTTGGCCGATGCCGGGAAACTTGACCGCGATGTGGACCTTGTTGCTGCCGTTGTCGAAGACGTGCGTCACCTGACCCACCCCAAAGCTCTTATGGATGAGGCGATCGCCCACGGACCATTTTTCGGCGGGCTTGGCGGGGGTCTCTTCCTTCGATGATTTCTGGGTGGCGGCGCGGCGCTGCTGCTGGCGCTCCGGGATGGTCGACTGGATGCGGTAGTTGGGCACCGCCGTTGCCGTATTGGCGATCAAGAACTCCCGTGGCAGCTCTGCCAAGAAAAGCGACGGCGTCGCCGACTCGCGAGACCCCCACAGACGGCGCGATCGCGCGTGGCTGATGAACAGGCGCTCCTGGGCGCGCGTGATGCCCACATAGCACAGCCGCCGCTCCTCTTCTAGGGACGCCGGGTCCTGCATCGAGCGGAAATTGGGGAACAGGCCCTGCTCCAGCCCCACCAAAAACACCACCGGGAACTCCAGCCCCTTCGAGGAGTGCAGCGTCATCAGAGAAACGCGCTCCTCCTCTTCATTGTTGCTGTCGCGGTCCGAGGCCAGAGAAGCATTGGACAAAAAGCCCGTCAGCGTCGTGTCCTCGTTTTCCTCCTCGTACTGGAGCACCGCGTTGTATAGCTCCTCCACGTTCTGGATCCGGTCAAGGGCTTCGTCGGTGCCCTGGGCCTTGAGGTCGCTGATGTAGCCCGTGTCCTCGATGATGCCCTGGACGATCTGAGAGGCAGAGACTTCGTCGAGGCGCGATCGCCAGGTTTCCAGGATCTCAGCAAAGCGCGTCACTGACTTGGCCGATCGCCCCGCCAGCGTCGCGACCGAGGTTTCATCAGAGAGGATTTCCCACAGCGGCACCCCTAGCTCCTGAGCCGCTGTCTGGAGACGATCGATCGTGGTTTTGCCGATGCCTCGGCGGGGCGTGTTGATCACCCGCAGCAGGCTCACGCTGTCTGATGGGTTGGCGATCGCCCGCAGATAGCCCACAATATCCTTTACTTCTTTCCGGTCATAGAAGCGCAGCCCCCCCACCACCGTGTAGGGCACATTGGTCCGCACCAGCACCTCCTCAAAGGAGCGCGACTGAGCATTGGTGCGGTAGAGGATCGCAAAATCGCCCCAGTTGAGATCGGGGTGAATCTGGTTCAGGGTGCGGATCTGGCTGACCACTGCCTCCGCTTCTTCCCGCTCGTCATCAAAGCAGAAGCACCCAATGGGCTCCCCCGCGCCCCGCGTCGGCTTGAGGACTTTGTCGATGCGCTCGGTGTTGTTTTCGATCAGGTGGTTGGCCACCTGCAAGATATTTTGGGTCGAGCGGTAGTTTTCCTCCAGCTTGACCATGGTGCGGGTGTCGTCGTCCGGCAGTCCGTCCCCAAAGTCCGCCTGGAACCCCATCAAAATCTTGAAATCCGCCGCCCGGAACGAATAGATCGACTGGTCCGCGTCCCCCACCACAAACACCGAGCGGTGCTGCCACTGCTCAAAGGTGCGAGTGTCTTCGCCGTTGGTGACCAGCAGCCGGATCAGGTCGTACTGGGTGCGGTTGGTGTCCTGATACTCGTCCACCAAAATGTGGCGAAACCGCTGGTGCCAGTAGGCCAGGACCTGCTCGTTTTGGCGAAAGAGCTGCACCGGAATCAAGATCAGGTCGTCGAAGTCGAGGGCGTTGTTGGCGGCGAGGCGAGCCTGATAGCGCGAGTAGACATCGGCAATCACGCGCCCCTTGTAGCTGGAGATTTCTCGCTCCACGTCCTGGGGCGACCAGCCCTGGTTTTTGGCGTTGCTGATGTCGTAGCGAACGTTGCGCGGATT
This sequence comes from Geitlerinema sp. PCC 7407, assembly GCF_000317045.1. Classification (NCBI taxonomy): domain Bacteria; kingdom Bacillati; phylum Cyanobacteriota; class Cyanophyceae; order Geitlerinematales; family Geitlerinemataceae; genus Geitlerinema; species Geitlerinema sp. PCC 7407. The sequence continues at coordinate 1,555,001 of NC_019703.1, read as the reverse complement.
GAACTTCTTGTCGTCGAGGTTCAGCTCATTGACGACGATGTCCTTGACCAGGTCCTGGGAGTCGGAGTCATCAAAGATCGAGAAGGTTTTGGTCCACGTGTGGCCTTCGCGGCTCTGGTACTTGTCGATGTCAAAGCGCAAAATCCGGGCGCACAGAGCGTGAAAGGTGCCGATCCACAGGGGTTTGGTGATTTCTTTGTACACCTGCGATCGCAGCTTGGTCTGCTCGTAGGGCGTCAGCAGGTTGAGGGGTTTGCCGTGATCGGCCTGGGCCTTGCGCTCGGCAAACAGCTTTTCGATCCGCTCCTTCATTTCGCGGGCGGCCTTGTTGGTGAAGGTCACCGCCAAAATGCTCTCGGGGTCGACGCGATGGGTCAGGACCAAGTTGGCGATCCGGTAGGTCAGCGCCCGCGTCTTGCCGGAACCGGCTCCTGCTACCACCAAGAGGGGGCCGCAAAAGTGTTCGACGGCCTGACGCTGGGAGGGGTTGAGGTGGCTCAGAAAGTCGGTGAACTGGGTCATGGAGCGCAGAGAAAACAGGTGAACGGCTAACGGGGGGCGATCGCCAAAAGCGCTGAAGCGTCTGGGAAAGGGCGATCGCCCCGCGCCCTTCTAAGGGTATCGTATCCAGTTTCCTCCAGGGGGATCGATTCCTTGCCTAAGATGGAACCACGGCCCCTGTACCTGCCATGTGACCGTCTCTTTCCCGATTGATTGTGTAACTGTGAATCATCATCCCCATCCCCTCCGCCGCCTGACCCGCTATGGCCGCCGCTACCGCCGCCAGATCCGGTGGGCGATCGCCTGCTCCATCCTCAACAAGATCTTTGACCTCGCGCCCCCCGCCCTGATCGGCATCGCCGTGGACGTCGTTGTCCAGAAAGAAGACTCCTGGCTGGCCAGCTGGGGATTGCAGAGCGTCCAGAGTCAGCTGCTGGTGCTGTCGCTGCTGACCCTGGTGGTGTGGGGCCTAGAGTCCGTCTTTGAATACGCCTACGCCCGCCTCTGGCGCAACCTGGCCCAGAACATCCAGCATGACCTGCGCCTAGACGCCTACAGCCATCTTCAAGATCTGGAAATGTCCTTCTTTGAAGAGCGCAGTACCGGCGGGCTGATGTCCATTTTGAGCGACGACATCAACCAGCTAGAGCGCTTCCTGGACGTGGGGGCCAACGAGGTGTTGCAGGTCAGCGCCACGGTGGTGGTGATCGGCGGTGCGTTCTTTTTCTTGGCGCCCACCGTGGCCTGGATGGCCATGCTGCCCATGCCCTTTATTCTGTGGGGGTCGATCACCTTCCAGCGGTTCCTGGCGCCGCGCTATGCCGAGGTCCGCGAGAAGGTGAGCCTGCTCAACGGCCGCCTGGCCAACAACCTCAGCGGCATCATGACGATCAAGAGCTTCGCCACGGAGCAGTTCGAGCGATCGCGCATTGAAAGCGACAGCGAAGCCTACCGCCAGAGCAACCACCGGGCAATCGTGCTCAGCGCGGCCTTCGTCCCCCTGATTCGCATCATTATCTTGGTGGGCTTCACGGCCACGCTCTTTTATGGCGGCCTAGAAGCGGCGGCGGGCACTATGGCCGTCGGCACCTACAGCGTGCTGGTGTTTTTGACCCAGCGGCTGCTGTGGCCCCTGACTCGCCTGGGCGAAACCCTCGACCAGTACCAGCGCGCCATGGCCTCGACCAACCGGGTGATGAACCTGCTGGATACGCCCATCGCCATTCACTCTGGGACGCTGCGGATCCCGCCAGAGTCGGTCCAGGGGCACCTCGCCTTCGAAGAAGTCACCTTTGCCTATCCCGGTCGCCAGGCCGTGGTGGAGCAGCTGTCTCTGAAGGTTCCTGCGGGCAAAACCATCGCCATCGTCGGCTCGACGGGCTCTGGCAAGAGCACGCTGGTCAAGCTGCTGCTGCGCCTCTACGAAATCGAGCAGGGCCGGATCACCCTGGACGGGACGAACATCCAGAGCATTTGGCTGGGCGATCTGCGGCGGGCGATCGGCTTGGTGAGCCAGGATGTGTTTCTCTTCCACGGCACCGTGGCCGAAAACATCACCTACGGCACGCCAGACGCAACGCTAGAAGAAATCGTGGCGGCGGCCAAAGCAGCTGAGGCCCACGAGTTCATTTTGCAGCTGCCCCAGGGCTACGAAACCATCGTCGGCGAGCGGGGCCAAAAGCTCTCGGGCGGCCAGCGCCAGCGACTGGCGATCGCCCGCGCCATCCTCAAAGATCCGCCGATTTTGATCTTGGATGAGGCGACCTCGGCGGTGGACAACGAGACCGAGGCAGCGATCCAGCGATCCCTCGATCGCATCACCCAAAACCGCACCACCATCGCGATCGCCCACCGCCTCTCGACCATCCGCAGCGCCGATCGCATCTACGTGATGGACTCCGGCAAGCTGGTCGAGCAGGGCAGCCACGAGGATCTACTGGCCCAGGGCGGCATCTATGCCGGACTGTGGCGGGTGCAAATGGGTATGCGATCGCTCTTTTAGGGACGCTTCTTCTAGGGCTGCTGGGGTGCTGTCCACCAGGCGAGGGCATAGGGCTGGATTGCCTCGTTGACCTGCTGGCGGTAGACCACCCGCAGCTTGTAGCGCCCTGCCTGAGGCACCGGGAAGAACAAATGCTCAACGCTGTCGACCGCGCTCACCGAGGACCAGACACTCTGAGAAATGTCGTCGTCTTCGGCCCGCATTAAATAGAGATCGAGATTGTTGAGACCGCGATCGCGAAACTCCTCGCCCAGATCGTAGGCGCCGTTGCCATTGCGATCGACCAGATCGACCTGCCGATGCCACGCCAGGGTCGCCGACACATAGCTCCCCGCCGCCAGCGGCTCCGCCAGGACATAGTCCCGATAGGGGAGCGCCGCTTCTCCGCCAGCGGCCTCCACCGCCCGATAGTCCCAGCCGATCGCCGGCACAGGAGCCTGGGGGCTCCACTGGCCCGGACTAAATTGCTCGTAGGCCCGGTAGGCGCTGAGGTGGCCAGCCCCCATTTGCAAATCGAGGGGAATCTCGCGGTTTTGGTAGGCGTCGGACTCCAGCCAGCTCCGGTTGCTCTGGGTTAGCAGGGTCCGCGTCATGCCCAAACGCTTGCCGCTGCCGTCATCGAGAACTTTCTCAGCGGAGTTCATCAAGACGGCCTTCATCACCTCCGCTCGCCGCGCATCCAGGCTCCACTGGGGCTGCTGCTGCCGCAGCTGGCGATCGCCGTACTCCTGGAGCAGCGCCACCGTCCCCGTCACGTGGGGAGCCGCAAAGCTAGTCCCGCTCGATCGGCCCACCGAGCCATCCAGGCTCATCAGCGAAATCCGGCTGCCCGGCGCCACCACCGACACCGATCGCCGCGGCCCGACATTCTGCTCAAGCCCCACCAGCGGCTTCCCAAAGCCGTAGGTCGCTTCCCCCAGGTTGGCAAAATCCACCTTCGAGAAAACGCCATCCCGCTGGGTGCTAAAGGCCACCGTCACCCCATTAAAGTTGTCCGTGGGAATGGGAATACCGCCGCGCCCCTGGTTACCCGCAATCACATAGAGAGTGTTGTGAACCCGGGAAGACCAGTCCACGCACTGGGTCAGCAGCGCGTTGCCGTCGAGTACCGGCTTTTCTCGGGGGTCTTGGCTCAGGGACTCCCCAAAGCTGAAATTGATCGCCCGCACATCGCCGCCATTTTGGAGAGCAACGTGCTGCGCTGACAGACACTCCTCGGGCTGGCCGTTGCGCTTGAGCAGGCCCACCGCCGACGAGTAGAGCGTCGCCTGGGGCGCGACCCCCTCGAATCCCTTGGTGCTGCTCACCATGATGCTGGCCACGCTTTGGGCATGGGGATCGACGTTGGCGTTGGTCTTGGCCGGCAGGTTTTGAAAAAAGACTCGCAGATCTGTGATGGGCTGGCGATTGGAGACGGCTTTGTCGAGGCCAAACAGGCCAGGTCGCCCAATCTCGACTTGCCCAAGGGCAATTTTCTGGCCCGTGAGATTGTAAGGATCTTGATGCAGCCGCTGAGCGTCGATGCCCCCGGCCCCCATGGAGTTGGACGCTGCGAACACGGGCAGGGCGATCGCCCCTAGACCTACGCCGACTCCCCACCCCAGCCATCGAAGCTCTATCCTATGTTGCACCACAAGCACCACTCCGAAGCATTCGAGATCCTAGCCTGTGTCTGGGCACAGAGGATTAGAGGATTTCTGAACATTTTGTTAAACTGGATACGACAAACCGAGGACCTAGGAGAGCACCAGCGACCATGACCGACACGAAATCCCAAAAGCCTATTGTTGTCGCTCCATCCATCCTATCAGCAGATTTCAGCCGCCTAGGCGACGAGATTCGAGCCATTGACGAGGCGGGGGCCGACTGGGTTCACGTGGACGTGATGGACGGTCGCTTCGTTCCCAACATCACCATTGGTCCCCTGATCGTTGAGGCGATTCGGCCTGTGACGACCAAGCCCCTCGACGTTCACCTGATGATCGTCGAGCCTGAGAAGTACGTCGCCGACTTCGCCAAAGCGGGTGCTGACATCATCTCGGTCCACGCTGAGCACAACGCTTCTCCCCACCTGCACCGCACGCTGTGCCAGATCCGCGAACTCGGCAAGCAAGCGGGCGTGGTGCTGAACCCCTCTACCCCCCTCGAGCTGATCGAGTATGTACTCGAAGTGTGCGACTTGATCTTGATCATGAGCGTCAACCCTGGCTTTGGCGGTCAAAGCTTCATCCCGTCGGTGCTGCCCAAGATCCGCAAGCTTCGCCAAATCTGTGATGAGCGGGGCCTCGATCCCTGGATCGAAGTGGACGGCGGCCTGAAGGCCAACAACACCTGGCAGGTGCTGGAGGCAGGCGCCAACGCGATCGTGGCGGGTTCAGCCGTCTTCAACGCGCCGGATTACGCCAAGGCGATCACCGACATTCGCAACAGCAAGCGTCCGGAACTGGCAACGGTCTAAGGCTGGTCCGGTTTTCCTCGATAAAACCGATTTTGTGAAGAAAGGGGGCAGCCCGGGCTGCCCCCTTTTTTGTGGCGAATTGGGGCAGCTCTGCCCTTTGGCGAGAAGAAGTCTGGCAGCGGATAGAGGAGAAGCGTCGACGGGTGCAGTGCAATCAAGGCAGATATGCACGAAGAGGACGCTGGTCTATGAGTGGTTTGTCTGGAAAGCCCGTTTCCTACTGGATCGACTCGACGCCTGAGACCGACTATCCCGGCTTGATGGGTGATATCGAGGTGGATGTGGCCGTTGTGGGCGGCGGCATCGTGGGGATTACAGCGGCTCTGCTGCTGAAGCGGGCTGGCAAAAAAGTGGCCCTGATCGAGGCAGACCAGATAGTGCAGGGGACGACGGGATATACCACCGCTAAACTGACGTCTCTGCACCGCTTGGTGTACGCAGACCTGGTCCAGCAGCTCGGCGAGGACAAGGCGCGCCTCTACGGCGAATCCAATCAAGCGGCGATCGCCTTTGTGGCTGATCTGGTGGCCCAAGAGCAGATCGACTGCGATTTTTCTCGCCAGAGCGCCTACACCTTCGCCACCACGGAAAAAGACTTGAAGCAGGTCCGGTCTGAGGTCGAGGCGGCTCAGAAGCTGGGTCTGCCAGCGGACTTTGTGACGGAAACTTCGCTGCCCTTCCCGGTGCTGGGGGCCGTGCGCTTCGCAGACCAGGCGCAGTTCCACGTCCGCAAATACCTGCTGCACCTCGCTGCCCAGATTCCCGGCGACGGCAGCCACGTATTTGAGCAGACCCGGGCCGTGTCCCTAGAGGGCGAAAACCCCTGCTCAGTGGTGACCGATCGGGGCACAGTGCGGGCCCAGGATGTGATCTTGGCGACCCATCTGCCGTTTCGGGATGAGGGGCTGTACTTTGCCAAGAGCTTTCCCCGACGGTCCTACCTGGTGGGTGCACCGATCGACCCGGCGATCGCCCCCCAAGGCATGTTTATCGGAGCGGGCGAGGACTACCACTCCATTCGCACCACGCCCCACGAAGGCGGCACCCTGCTGATCGTGGGAGGCGAAGGCCACAAGACCGGCGAGAAAGAAGACACCGAAACCTGCTATCGCCGGCTCGAAGACTACATGCGCCAGCAGTTTGGGGTCGAGCCGACCTACCGCTGGTCCACCCAAGACATTGTTTCCTTTGACAAGCTGCCCTACATTGGCCGCCTGACGCCCCTGCACCAGCATGTGTACGTTGCCACCGGCTTTAGTCTGTGGGGCATGAGCAAGGGGACTCTATCGGCGATGATTTTGTCGGACCTGATTCTGGGCCGACCCAATCCCTGGGCCAGCCTCTACGACTCTCTGCGAGCGACCCCCTTCGTCTCCAAGAAGTCCATCCAGGAAAACATCGATGTGGCGGCCCACTGGATCGGCGATCGCTTTAAGGGCTTGACCGATCACTCCCTTCAGGACCTGCAACCGGGAGAGGGGCGTTTGGTCACTATCGACGGCGATCGCATTGCTGCCTCCCGCGACGAGCAGGGCAACCTCCACACGGTATCGCCCATCTGTCCCCACTTAGCCTGTCTAGTGAGCTGGAACAACGCCGAACAGAGCTGGGACTGCCCCTGCCACGGCTCACGCTTTAGCTGTGACGGCAAAATCCTAGAAGGCCCTGCGGTCGAAGGCCTCGCGCCCAAGTCCGTCGAGGTCAAGGCCTAGGGTTTTCTGAGTTTTATCTAAAGTTGCGTTCACACCCGACGCACCCTAGCGCGTCCTGCGATTCTCTTCATGGCGATCGCAGGGCGTTTTCTTGAGTCCAGACCCGCCAAAACAAAAAAATCCCCGGCATGAGGACGGGGATAAGTATCAGGGTGCATCTACCACTCTTGTATTCGTCGATACGGGCTTCCCTCCGGACAGTTCTGCAAATTTCCTGAATTTCCCTGGCTGGGGTTCCCCGAGTTGCCGGGGCCGCGATCGCGGCGGGCAGCCCAGGCGATCGCCTCAAATCACTGCGTGGACAGCGGCAGCAGGGCGCTAAACTAAAAAGCAATCGATTCAACCACTGTCAATCGAGCCCACCGACGGCTCTTCCGTCCCAGGGGGTTTAAGAAGCCGCTATGCCAAGAACACAACGCAACGACAACTTCATCGACAAAACCTTCACGGTGATGGCAGACCTGATCCTCAAGCTGCTGCCCACCAACCAAGCCGCGAAGGAAGCCTTTGCCTACTATCGGGACGGCATGTCAGCCCAGGCAGACGGCGAATATGCCGAGGCCATGAAGAACTACGAAGAAGCGCTTCGTCTGGAGCAAGACCCCTACGATCGCAGCTACATTCTCTACAATGTGGGGCTGATCTACACCAGCAACGGCGATCACGACAAGGCCCTAGAGTCCTATCACGAGGCCCTAGAACTCAATCCCCGTCTGCCCCAGGCCCTCAACAATGTGGCAGTGATCTACCACTTCAAGGGAGACGAGACCAAGGAGCAGGGAGACCTCGAAGCGGCCGAGGAGTGGTTTGACAAGGCCGCAGAATACTGGAAGCGGGCGATTCGTCTCGCGCCCAACAACTACATCGAAGCCCAGAACTGGCTCAAAACCACGGGCCGCTCCAAGATGGATATTTTCTTCTAAGTACAGGCCGCGCTGGCCTAGATTGCTAACCCTGTCCTACGTTGATGAAGATTCATGATTGATCGCGAGCAAGTTCACAAAGTGGCAAACCTGGCCCGTCTGGAGCTGACGGCTGAGGAAGAAACTCAGTTCGCCACCCAGCTCAGCAGCATCCTGGAATACGTGGAGCAGCTGAGCGAGCTGGAGACGGAGGCGGTGCCGCCGACAACCCGGGCCATCGACGTGAGCAACATCACCCGCCCCGATACGCTACAGCCCTACGGCGATCGTGATGTGGTGCTGGCGGGTGCGCCCGAGCAAGAGGGCGACTACTTCCGCGTCCCGCAGATTATGGGCGGCGAATAGCAAGATTTCCGGTTGCTGGGGCAAATGAGCCGGATTTGAGAGAGGGGGCGATCGCCCCCTCTCTTTGCATGGAGGCGGGGCTGGGGCTGAAGGGTGGCCGCACGGGCCCATCCACTGCGGCAGAACTGCTGCGAAGTCCTCAAGGCTCCCTAGGGTCCCCTTTCTGCTAGAATCAAGAGTCTGCCAATATCACGAACAGCGCGCTGCAAGGAGAGACTGACCATGGCCCGCATGTACTATGACTCGGACGCTAACCTCGATTTACTTCAGGGAAAAACGATCGCCATCATTGGTTATGGTTCTCAGGGCCACGCCCACGCCCTCAACCTCAAAGACAGCGGTCTGAATGTGATCGTCGGTTTGTATCCGGGAAGCCGCTCAGCAGCCAAAGCTGAAGCTGCGGGGCTCAAGGTCCACTCGGTTGCTGACGCCGCCAAAGCCGCAGACTTCATCATGATTCTGCTGCCCGACGAGGTGCAAAAGACCGTTTATCAAAACGAAATTGCGCCGAACCTGACCGCGGGTAAGGTCCTGTCCTTTGCCCACGGTTTCAACATCCACTTCGGTCAAGTGGTGCCCCCCGAAGATGTGGACGTGGTGATGGTCGCACCCAAGGGCCCTGGCCACTTGGTGCGTCGGACCTATGAGCAAGGCCAAGGCGTGCCGGCTCTGTTTGCGGTGTACCAAGACGCGACGGGCCAAGCCCGCGATCGCGCCATGGCCTACGCCAAGGGCATCGGCGGCACCCGCGCCGGTATCCTCGAAACCACCTTCCGCGAAGAAACCGAAACCGACCTCTTTGGTGAGCAGGTAGTGCTCTGCGGCGGTCTGAGCGAGCTGATCAAGTCTGGCTTCGAGACCCTGGTGAATGCTGGCTATCAGCCGGAGCTGGCCTACTTCGAGTGCCTGCATGAGGTGAAGCTGATCGTTGACCTGATCGTGGAAGGCGGTCTGGCCACCATGCGCGACAGCATCTCCAACACCGCTGAGTACGGCGACTATACCCGCGGTCCTCGCATCATCACCGACGAAACCCGCGCCGAAATGCGCAAGGTGCTGAGCGAGATTCAGTCGGGCCAGTTCGCTCGGGAGTTTGTGCTGGAGAACCAGTCTGGCAAGCCTGGTTTCACCGCGATGCGTCGCCGCGAGGCCGAGCATCCCATCGAAGAAGTGGGCAAAGACCTGCGAGCTATGTTTAGCTGGCTGAAGAAGAACTAAAGTTTCAGGGTGTTTGGCGATCGCCCTTTATCAGGCGCGATCGCCCATCTCCAGTTTGAGGATTAGCATTTTATCCCCTCCACGCGAGGGGATTTTTTTTGCCCTAGCGGCCTTGGTTTTCCTGATCGATCGCCCGCTCGGTTCGCCCGTAGGGATTGGTTTTCGGCTGCCAATCTGGAAACAGACTGAGCAAGGCGCCGTTGGCAGTTTCTCGAATTTGGCGGCTTGGGGCTCCGATCGCCCCCGGCAACACCTTGTCACCAATGGCAATGTACACAAGCAGAACCAAAAACAACAGGGTTAGGTTGGATTTCGTAAACATGATATCGGCGACCGGCGATCGCAAGTCAGTCTTTCTGCTATTGTTCCCCTGAGTTGCCTGGGATCCGTCGTTTTTATCGCCAAATACTCTTCACGCTAGCAAGAGTCTCTCGGAGATCTTAAGATGATGGGATCAGCACTCATTCTCAAGACAAGCCCCTAGCGTCACACCGTGAGCCCCACCGAACCGATCGCTTCAGAGCCTGCCAGCCACGCTCGGATCTTGTTAATCGAGGACAATGACATCAACCGTCGGCTTCTGAGTGAATATTTGGTTCATTTTCACTACGAAGTCACTGACCTGCCCGACGGAACGAACCTCTTTGGGGCGATCGCCGAAATCCATCCCGACATTATCCTGCTAGACCTTAAGCTTCCCTACATTGATGGCTTTCAGCTCCTGAGCGAGCTTCGTCAGCACCCTCAGTGGAGCCGATTACCAGTCATCGTGGTCTCAGCTTTCGCCTTTGTCACCGACCAAAAGCGTGCTTTGGCGCTCGGTGCCCGACGATACTTCGTGAAACCCATCAATCCACTGCTACTGCGAGAAGCGATCGAGGTAGAGCTCGAGCGGTCGTGAGGCACAAGCAGTACGCCAAAGCACCCTGACATCCCTTCACTTTGGGTTGCGCTGGTCGTCAATGTAGTCCTCCACAACCCGGCTGAGATCCTGAATTGAGCTGCTAATTTGACTAATTCTGGCTTCGAGCTGCACCGCTAGCAAGCTCACCGTCTGCAATTCGTTCAAGAGCAGGTCAATTTGATCTCGGTAGCGGGTCTCAAGCTCATCAATTTCCATAAGTGCTGAATCGCAGTGACGATTAGTGTAATTTAAAACACACGCTACCCCTCTGCTATTCCGTAGTTTTTTGGATAAAATATCCTACTTTTGTTTGTCTAGGAGGCAAAAGGCTAGCTTTTCAGGAGTTTTTCTACTCTCGAAAAAGTTAATTTTCGATACGTGATCCATCTTTATTTTGTATCAAATTTTCGAGCTTAGCGAGTTAATTCAGTAATATTCCTGAATAGTCAGAATTTGTAATTTTTCCAGGCTGGCGAATGCTCAGAAAGGCCAGCCCATCAACTACCTAGGCCTAAAGGCGACCGCATTATTCACCATTAGCCAAGAAACTCTCAGGGGCGATCGCCTGCCTTCAAAGCTCATCTGCGATCGCCCCTCAGCCCCGTCACCGCCCCCTAACTCCCAAAAATGGGCTTGTGGCGTCTCTCTAAAGACCCGCTCGCGCGGCTGTCCGTTCCCGAACAAGCTCCAGAAGCCCAGAGGCCTCTGGGACACCCCATCAGCCCTGCTCAATACGTAAATAGTTGGCAACAGTTGAGACTTGCCCATCGCCGCCTCGGTAAGATGGGGGAGCACTCAGAGCGATCGCCCTTTCTTCGGAGTAGCGGCGATATTTTCTACTTCGGGAGGTTCTAGAAGCCATGGGAGAGCGCAACTATTCCGACACCCTCCGGTGGACTGCCGCAGCGGAGGAAAAGCTCAAAAATATTCCCTTCTTTGTACGAGCCCAGGCCCGTCAGCGCATCGAAGCCCTAGCCCGCGCCGCCGACACCGAGACCGTCACCGCAGACATCGTCGAGCAAGCCCGCCTCGAATTCGGCCAGTAGCGGAGGCGTCAGTCCCGCTTTCTCCGACCTGCCGCCAACCCAGGATGTTTATCACAAGCCAGCACAACTCCTGTCGCAGTTGTATGATGCTCACTGGCCGAACTCACCTGTCTTTTGGATTTTCCAGCAGCCATGTCGGAGACCTCAGATTTATACGTCACCTGGGCGGACTACCACCAAAAAATTGAGCAGCTTTCCACGCTGATTTACCAGTCAGGCTGGGAGTTCAATCAGATTGTTTGTCTCGCCAAGGGCGGCGTGCGGGTTGGAGACATTTTGTCTCGGCTCTACGACGTTCCGCTCGCCATCTTGGCCACCTCCTCCTACGGCGGCCCCAACAACCGCCTGCGAGGGTCGCTGACGTTCTCCCAGGACCTCACGAAAACTACCGCCAACCTGGGCAGCCATATTTTGCTTGTGGATGACTTGGTGGACTCAGGCATCACCCTCCAGCGCACCTTGACCTGGCTGGATCGGCGCTATGGGTTCTACATCGACGAGGTGCGCACTGCGGTCTTGTGGTACAAGGCCTGTTCGGTCATTGCGCCGGACTACTACGTCGACCACCTGCCCCACAACCCCTGGATTCATCAGCCCTTTGAGCGCTACGAGCAGATGACACCCGCCGAACTGGCCGCAAAAACGGCCCCGGCAGCTAGCCCCGTCAGCTAGGACAGTCTCGGACGCTCTAGGACGCTCAGAAATGTCGCTCTCCCAACTCAAGCTGCTAACTATAGAGCCGGTTTTGGGGTGCCAGGGGGCGGCCCAAACGCTTCCTAGCGCCGTTGCTATACTGGACCCAATCCCCTCAAAAGACCAAGCAGTGGTGCCAACAGCCCTTTGTCTTTTAGAGTGAAAGGCCCAAGGCGTCCTGCTCTGCCTGACTTCGGCGGTGCTTTGAGGGGTTGATTCTAGGGCCTATGATGCGGGCGATCGCAGGCAGTTTTTGAAGTTGACACCGACAGAGGTGACCCATGCGAGACTCGAGCAGCCGCTACCACGTAGAAACGGTTTCTTCTGCGCTGGGCGGCAACAAACGGCTGGGTGCATACCTGATCGAGGCTGGATTGATTACGCCGGCGCAGGTGGATGTCGTGCTCAATGACCAGCAAGTCACGGGCATGCGGTTTGGCGAGATTTTGGCGACCCGGGGCTGGGTCAAGCAACAGACCATTGAGTATCTGATGCAAAAGGTGATCGTGCCGGAGCGAGAATCCGCCAAGCAAGCGGGAATCGCCTATCCGGACAAGACTCGGCAGCGATCGCAGCCCACATCTGCGCCAAGGTCCACTAGCGTTCCATCGAGCGCGCCCAGAGACGATGTCTCCTGGGCTGGCTAGGACTGCCGCGTTCTCGTTAACGATTAGCTTGGCCGGTAGGCAGTCCACTCGGTGTGCAGCAGCAGTTTCAGCGTTAGGGTGTGAGGGCGATCGCCCTCACGCCCTAACGCCTAGGCTGAACTAGCGGTGAAGCCAAAAAGCCACAGCCAAAACGGCAGAACTATCAACAAGCTGAAGGTACCGACGGCCAGTGAGGTGACAGTCAGGCTGCGATCGAGATCGTAGGCCTCTGTAATCACCAAGGTCGCGAAGGCAGGCGGCATGGCCATCTGCAAAATCAAAACCTGCTGAGCTGGGCTACTGAGCCCCAGCCAGGGCAGCGCCGCGCCCAAGACCAGGGGCACAATCAGCATTTTGATCGTGAGGCTGGCGATCGCGTGGGGCCACTGATTCCAGGTCGCAAGCTGACTGAGGCGCATCCCCAAGAGGACCAGGGCCACGCCGATCACGCCCCAGGCCAAATGACTGAGGGTTCGCTCCAGCAGCGCGGGCATGGGCTGATCCTTCCACAGCAGGCCCAGCAGCAGACTGGCCAAGGCAGGATTTTTCAGCAGGGCTTGCAGCATCTGCAGATTGCTCGGGGCACTCATGCCATAGCGCGCCGCGATCAAGACCCCCAAGCCATAGGCTCCGATGGTCGAGCCGATCAGGTCATAAAAGAGCGCCCAGCCAAAGTATTGCGGGCCGGCAATGGCCAGGGCGATCGGATAGCCCAGATATCCGGTGTTGCCCACCATCGAGGAGAGCAAGAAGCTGCCCTGGGATGGCTTTGCCCAGGGGGAGAGGGGGCCGTCCGTCCCTGGTCCCAAGCGCTGACTGGAGCGACGCATCCACAGCGCCGCCAAGGCAATTCCCAGCAGCATGGCCGCCCAGGCCGCGATCGGCGCGATCCAGACACCGCCCGACAGATCGGTCTGGCGCAAGAAGCTAAAGATACTCAGCGGCACTCCCACCCAAAACAGGCTTTGGCCCAAGCGAAGCGCCACCGATGGCGGCAGCCAGCGCCCCAAGAGCCAGCCGATCGCGATGCCGCCTCCTAGCTGGAGGTAGAGGCCAAGCAGTTTTGGGCCAAAGTTTGTCATGGAGGAAGAAAAGGGGCGATCGCCAGAAAAACCTCTAGGGTAGCGCGTCAAGCAGGTGCCAGAGAGCGAAGTTCTAGGCTACCCTGGGTAACCAGATTGACACAGTACACTTGAGAAGTTGCGTTCGCAGGGCAGGAGCAGAGCGGTGGATAAGGTCTCGGGCAACTCCAACAAAGGCTTAAATTCACCGGACGATATTCCCGCTGCGGTGAGAGATACACCGATTGCCCCCCATGCTTCTTCATCCCAGCGGTTGCTGTGGATTGGAGGGGGTGCCGCCGCGATCGCCCTGCTCCTGGGGATCGTCTTCAGCGTCGTTTTACGCACCCGCCCCGCGCCCAACCCCGTTGCGGCAAACCCCAGCGCATCCCCCAGCAATTCCGCTACTGCGCCCAGCCCCGGCACCGACACCCCCAACCCAGAAGATGGCACGCTGCTGGGCCACTTCAGCTACGAAGAAGCGCCCCGAGAAACTCTGCGCTCCATCACGCCCGACGGCAGCATTCAGCTTCGTCAGGCCGCTGCGGACCAGTTCAGCGCCATGGTGAGTGCGGCGGCCGCCGAGGGAGTGTCTCTGGTCCCCATTTCTGGCTTTCGATCGCTGGCTGATCAGGAGTATCTATTCTTTGAAGTCAAGGCGGAGCGCGGCCAGGTTGCGACCAAGCGGGCTGAGGTCAGCGCGCCTCCCGGCTACAGCGAGCACCACACCGGCTACGCTGTGGACATCGGGGACGGCAATACGCCAGCGACCAACTTGAGCCAAAGCTTCGAGGAGACGCGGGCCTTTCAGTGGCTCCAGCAAAATGCCGCTTTTTACAGCTTTGAGCTGTCCTTTCCCCAGGGCAATCCCCAGGGCGTCAGCTATGAACCTTGGCACTGGCGCTACGTGGGCGATCGCGCCAGTCTAGAGACGTTCTACAAAGCGCGGGAGCGGACTGCTGAAACAGCTCCCGAGGCAGCGCCCTAGGGACACGAAAATATCCCAAAAAGCAGTTTTTTGCAGTTTTTTGCGGATTTATCAGGACTTTTTAGGACTTTTCAAGTTTTTTCGAACGTCTTCGGACTTTTTGCCTGTTGTCTTTCAAGAGCGAGCACTCACGGATGAATCAAACTGCGCTGAATGTCACGGCGATCGCCGTTTTTGGGATGACGCTTTCGGCCTTGGTAGGGCCAGCGCTGAACCTGTCTCCCGCGATTCCTGCGATCGCCGTGGTCGGCATTCTGGGCATCGCCACCCTCGACGCTTGGGCTTGGCAGGGGCAGAGCGGCACCCTGCTGATCGACTGGCTCTCCAGTTTCTCCCAGGCGCATCGCGATCGCGTCTTGCACCACGAAGCGGGACACTTCCTGGCGGCCTACATTTTGGGCATCCCCGTCACCAGCTACGCCCTCAACGCCTGGGAAGCCTTTCGCCAAGGCCAGCCAGCCCAGGGCGGCGTGCAGTTTGACCTCGGTCCCCTCGAAGGAGAACTCCAGCAAGGCCTGATCTCCAGCGTCTCCATCGATCGCTACTGCACGGTGTGGATGGCGGGCGCCGCCGCCGAAAAGCTGGTCTACGGCAATGTCGAGGGGGGCGCAGACGATCGGGCCAAGTTTCAGCAGCTCTGGGCTCAAATGCGGCGATCGCCCGAGGAAGGCAGCCAGAAAGTGCGCTGGTCCGACCTGCGCGCCCGCACCCTCCTAGAAACCCATTGGGAAGCCTACGAAGCGCTGGTCGCTGCGATGAAGCAGCGGGCCTCCGTGGAAGATTGCTGTCAGATCATCGACCAGCATCTCCTGAGCCCTACGCACTCCTAGGCCACCCGCCCAATCCTTGTCCAAGCTTTGGCTAGAGCGCGATCGCCCCTTTCTGGTGACAGGGGCGATCGCGCATTGCGGCTGTCGCGCCAAACCTATCAGAAGAATCTATCAATTCCGGCCTGACAAATTCAAAATTGTTTTGACTAGACTCGATGATTTTTAGAAGCTTAAAGGCCAAAAACTGGCTTAATCGCCTATAAAAACTTTCTTTGGAGCATTTAGCGCGCTTTTAGTGCATAAAGCTGGTCCTAGGAACGTTTTTTGAAAATATTGTCTACATTATTTCTTAAGACTTCATGACAACTCTAATGAAGCGCCACAGGAATTAAAGAAACGGTAAAATTCAGAACACCGTAATTTCACGTTCAGTGGATCTAACTAAGATTGTGAGTACGATTATGTACTGAGCCCTCTCAGCAAGTCTTTGGTCATCCCCCTTTGAAAACTCGCTTTTTGCTTGTTGCCAGTACGTATTTGTCAGGGTTGTCATCGTTTCCATGCCCCCACTCTGTGCACCCTGCTGGAAGCCCAGCAGTCTCTGGGCTCCGACATGAGCCTGGGTCTTGTTTAGACGTTTCTGATGTTCCGCTGCTCTCCCCTGAAAGGCCGCAGCGATTTGCCCCCAAGACTCAGTGCTTCTTTGCCAAGTCCGCCCTCAATTCTGGCTGCTGAAGCCTCGCTGAGGAACCGCCCACAGATCGGAGCAACCCAGAAATACTCTCTGCCCCCATATCTCGGCTTTTATAACCGAGCGCGATCGCCTGACGGTCTTTGCCTGCGACTCGCCCTATTTTGCCCCCGTTAGACGGCAAAAGGGCCTGCCTAGGGCAGCCAAGCACCGAGACGCGATCGCCCCTCTGATGGTTTTCGATCCTGGCGATCGCCGGGATTGACTTCCCCCCAGACTTGGTGGGGACAGACTGTGCTGCCAATCTACCTGTGCTCTCACCTTGCAACTGCTATGTCGCTGACCTTCCTTTCGCTGTTCGACGATAATTTCTACCGCTTCACCAACCCCGACGTCTACTACAGCATCGGTCAGGGAGATTTCCCGAATGGCCAGGCCCACTTCGAGACCTTTGGTCGCTTCGAAGGGCGCGACCCCGGCCCCCTTTTCAACGCCCAGTACTACCTGGAGCAAAACCCTGACGTGGCAGCGGCGATCGCCCGCGGCACCTTCCGCAACGCCCTAGATCACTACATTTTGGCGGGACAGTTTGAAGGACGAGCCACAACCCCATTCTTTGACGAGAAGTACTACCTCGCCAACAACCCCGACGTCGCCAATGCGGTCCGCAATGGCGTTGTCAGCAGCGGACTCGAGCACTTCATCGTCTCCGGGGAAGCCGAGGGACGGCGTCCCTTTGAGGGGTTCAACGAGCGTGCCTACCTCAGTACTTATCCGGACGTTGCGACCGCCGTGGCCAACGGTATTTTCCGCAGCGGCTTCTATCACTATGTGCTGCTGGGCCACCGAGAAGGTCGCCAAGGACTGGGGAGCCAGTTTCCGCCCTCAGCTCTGCCGGACAGCGTGCGGGTCCAAGAAGACAGCACCGCGCTCTTGTCGGGTCTGCTGCTGAACGACAGCGACATCAACGAAGACCCCCTGCGGATCACCCAGTTTAGTCAGCCTAGTCACGGCAGCGTCAGCGTCGGCAGCAATGGCCACCTGGTTTACAAGCCCAACGCCAACTATGCCGGGGACGATCGCTTTACCTACACCATCAGCGACGGTCGAGGCGGCACGGCCCTGGGCGCTGTGACGGTCTCCGTGGTGCCGGTGAATGACGTGCCGACCGCAGCGCCTGACCGGATGACCACCAGCGAAGACACTGCCCTGGTCATCACGCCGGCCAACGTCTTGGGGAACGATCGCGACCTCGATGGGGATGTGCTGCGCCTGGTCAGCATTTCTCAGCCCCAAAATGGCACGATCGCCCGCAACGCCAACGGCAGCTACACCTATCGGCCCCGAGCAAATTTTCACGGCACCGAGTCTTTGATTTATCAAGTCAGCGATGGCCAAGGGGGCACGGCTAGCAGCCAGCTGACAATCCAGGTGCGCTCCGTCAATGATGCAGCGCCCGTCGCTAGGCCGGACTTCGCGACCACGCCCGAGGATATGAAGGTCACGATCGCCAATGTCTTGGCCAATGACAGCGACGTGGATGGCGATCGCCTGTCTCTGATCGGCCACAGCCAGCCCAAAAATGGCGCCGTCGCTCGTCAGGGCGATCGCTTCGTTTACACACCTAGCACTGACTTTGCAGGCACTGACAGCTTTACCTACCAGGTCAGCGATGGCCAAGGCGGCATCTCCACGGGCGTGGTCACCGTGACGGTCACCGCCAGCAATGACAAGCCGGTGGCGGTAGATGACTGGGTGACAGCGACAGAAGACACCCCCATGGTGCTGTCCAACCTGCTGAGCAATGATTACGACACGGACGGCCACGCCTTCGAGTTGCTGGATGTCACCCAGCCCACCTACGGCACCGTTCAGCTCGGCAAAAATAACACCGTGCTCTACACCCCCAATGATGACTATGCAGGGGGCGATCGCTTCACCTACACGATCCGGGAAGAGCAAGGCCGCATCGCCACGGCAACGGTGTACGTCGAAGTGCTCAACACCAATGACGGGCCGGTCGCAGTCGACGATCGCTACGAAGTCGAGGAAGATGTGCCGACGGTGCTCAACGTGGTCGCCAATGACCTCGACATCGATGACGACGCCCTTCAGGTCCAGAGCTGGACAAACCCCAAGCACGGCACCATTACTAAAAACGAGAACGGTCTCCTGATCTACCGGTCCGAATCGGACTTCAATGGCCCCGATCGCTTTACCTACATCGTCATGGATGCTGAGGGAGCGACCGCCGTTGCCACGGTGAATCTGACGGTGACGGCGGTGAACGACGCACCCTCGGCGGTGGATGACACGCTGCTGTTCCGGCAGGAGCCCTTTATTTTCCAGCGGGCCGATCTGCTGGCCAATGACGGCGATCGCGATGGGGACATTTTGGTGGTTGACCGATTTACCCAGCCTGAGCACGGCGAGCTGGTGGATCTGGGCAACGGCTCCTACCGCTACACGCCCGATCCAGGCTTCAAGGGCAGCAGCGACGCCTTTACCTACACGCTGCGCGATCGCCGCGGAGCAGAATCGACAGCGCGGGTGACCCTGAGCCAGTTTGAGGGCGTCCGGGTGAATTTCCAGCCTGCTTCGACGCTGGCGGTGCCTGACTACTTGATCGATACGGGAATGGCCCTGGGCGATCGCGGCAATGGCTACCGCTACGGCTGGATCGACCAGCTAACGGGTCTCGCGGCCAACAATGCCTGGAGCGCCTACGATCGCAGTCCCGGCAGCCGAGACTCTGTGCCCAAGGAGCGCAGCGATACCCTGATCGCCATGATGGAGAAAGGAAACTTTGCCTGGGAGATGGTGATTCCCAACGGGACCTACGACGTCCTGCTGGGCGTGGGCGATCCGGAAGCGACCGACAGTCACTACCGAATTTCGGTCGAAGATCGCCTGATCGTGGACGAGAACACGGCGGTTAGCGGCATTAGTCAGCTAGTGGTGCGCGACACGATCACGGTTTCCGATGGCCGCCTGACCATTGGTAACGACCTCGACGGCAGCAGCCCCGACGCCTTCAAGAACGCGATCGCCTTTGTGCACATCATGCCGGTCTTTGCTTAGGCTGCCGCTTAGATATGCAGGCTGAGGTGGGAGCCGAGCTCGGTCTTACCCACCTCAATGCGCGACTGAAAGGCCTCCTTGAAGCGGGGCATGTGGGTGATGGTGAGAATACAGGCAAAATCGGGTGCGATCGCGTTGATGGCGGCAATCAGGCGATCGCACCCTTCTTGATCTTGGGTGCCGAAGCCCTCATCAATAATCAGCATCCGCAAGGCCGTACCCGATCGCTGGGCCAGTAGCCGCGCCAGGGCCAGACGAATGGCAAAGCTGATTCGAAACGCTTCGCCTCCGGAATAGGTCTCGAAGGGGCGCGTTCCTCGGGTATCGGCGATCAAGATATCCAGGGTGTCGATCAGCTTGGTCACGCGGCTGCGGGACTTGGCGGCGCGGCGGCCTGCCCGCTGCGTCACGAACTGGACGTGCAGCTGGTTGGCGCTCAGCCGGGCCAAAATTTGGTTGGTTTCCACCTCCAGCTGGGGCAGCACATTTTCGATCATCAGGGCCTGAATGCCGTTTTTGCCAAAGGCCTGGGCCAGCTCCCGATAAACGCGGTGGCGGTGGTGAAGGGCGACGATTTGGCGGCGCTGCTCGTCGGACTGCTGGGCCATCCAGGCCAGCTGCTGCTGCTGCTGCTGCAATCGCCCCAGGTCCGCCAGACATCGGTCCAGGTCGGCTCGGCGCTGGTGCATCTGCTGCTCGATCTGGGCGATCGCCGGGGCGTGATCGGGCGAGGTGGTCAGCTGGGTCGTCAACTGTGCGATTTGCTGAGCGACGGTTTCGGCGTCCTGCTGGCGCGCGGCCAGACGTTCCGCCAGCACTTCGCAGCGCTGGAGCAGCTCGGGGTGCTGCTGCTGGGCCTGCTGCAGCTCTTGATAGCGCAGTTGCCACATTTGGTTGTCGCGCAGGGTTTGACGCAGGGCGTTGTGCTGATCGGGGTCGTAGTCTAGGTTCGCTAGCTGCTGGCGCAGGGCCGTCATTTGCTGCTGGCGCGGCGAGCCGTCGGGGCGCTGGCTTTGGGCGATCGCCTCCTGGAGGGCGACCAGCTGAGCCTGGAGCTGGGGCTCTCGCTCTGCTAGCTGCTGCCGCCGCTGCTGGGCCTGCTTGATCTCGGCCTGCTTGATTTCGGCCCAGCGCCAGCGATCGACCTGTCCCCGGGCTAGGGCGTGGGTTTTCTCGTCGTAGCTGAGCTGGGCCAGGGTCTCATCCAGCAGGCGCAACTCCTCCGAGAGCTGGGGCGCATAGTCTTGGGCCTGGAGCGATCGCTCGATGCTGGCCATCTCCGTCTGGACCTGGGCTAGCGATCGCTGAGCCTCCAGCGTCGCCTGAAGCTGCTGCTGGAGCTGGCCCCGTCGCTCTCGCACCAGCCCCTCTTGGTCCAGCTCTCGCCCCAAGTCCCGATACTCCTGGCGCAAAACCTGAATTTCTCGCTCTGAGACCGCCAGCTGCTGCCGCACCACCCACAGCAGATCCTGCAGCTCTCCCTGAGTCGCCTGATGCTTTTGCTGAACCAACGCCCAGTGCTGCTCATCGAGGGGGCGATCGCACAGCGGACACAGCGCATCCGGTTCGCCCAAGAGCTGCATTTTCTGCTCCAGCTCCGCCAGCTGCGTCTCATAATCGCGCTGATGCGCCTGCAACCGGTCCATGAAGCTGCGCCGCTCTAGGCCCTTTTCCTGGACGCGCTGACGGTAGATGCGCCGCCGCTCCAGATACTCCAGCTTGCCGGTCAAGTCGACCAGCGCATTTTCTAGGGTAGGCTGCTGGGACTGCTGAGCCTGGAGCTGCTGAGCCGACGCCTGCAACTCCTCCCAGCGGGCACTGAGGCGCGCCGCCGCCCGATCGAGCTGGGCCTGGAGGGGCTGCCGCCGCTGGGCCAGGGGCGCAACCTTCATTTGCAGCTGATCGAGGTCAGCCAAGCTCTGGCGAGCCTGGGTCAGCTGGGCCAGCGCCGCCTCGACCTCTCCTTGTTTAGACAAAACCTGCTGCGCCTCCAAGTCCTGCTGGCGCAGGGCCTCCAGCTGGGTTTCGAGCCGGCCCAGCTCTGCCTGGCGATCGCTCGCCTCCCGAGCGATCAGCTGCTGGAGATCCTGTATCCCGTGCTGAAGCTGCTGATACTGGCGAAATTTCTCGCTTTGACGCGCTTCTTGGGCTTGCAGCGCCTGAAAGTCTGCGTACTGAGCCGCGATCGCCTCGGACTGCGCCAGCACCACCTCTAGGGCCTCTTTTTGGCCCTGGGCAGCAGCAATTTCTTGCAGCAACACCTGCACATCCTGCAAAAGCTGCTGGTGTTGCTGCTGGTGCCAAGTGAGTTCTTGCTGCCAGCTCCGGCGCTGCTGCTGCTGGGCCTGCCATGCCTGAAGTTGGGCTTGGTCCGCATCTTGAGCCTGCTGAAGCTGCTCGAGATCCGCCTGACGCTGGGCCTGATCTGCCGCGATCGCCTCTCCTAGGGCCAGCTGCTCCTGGAGCTGGGCCCAGCTCTGCTCCAAAAGCTGAATTTGCCCCTTGTACTGGCGCGCCAAGTCCTTCGCGCGATCGCCCAGCTCATCGTACTGGCCCAGTTTGAGCAGGTCCGCCAAGATTTGCTTGCGCTCGCTAGGCCGCTTGAGCATAAACTCGTCCGCTCGGCCCTGACGCAAATAGGCCGAATTGACAAAGGTCTCATAGTCCAGCTTGAGGCAGTCCAAAATCAGCTGCTGCGTAGCCCGCAAGCCTCGCCGGGTCAAGCTGCGAAAGCCCTCCAGAGTCTGGGCCTGAAACTCCAGGGCGCTATGCTGGCCCCGGTAGCGGGTGCGGATTACCCGGTACACCTGCCCCTGCGCCTCAAAGACAAAGTCCACCTGGGCTTCTTTGGCCCCCATATAAATGACGTCGTCCTCCACCGCAGCCCGACTCTCGCCCCACAGCGCCCAGGCGATCGCCTCGAGTAGCGACGACTTGCCCGCCCCGTTGGGGCCGCAAATGCAGGCCGTGTGCAGCCCCTCAAAGTCTAGGGTCGCTTCGCGATAGCTCAGAAAACATTTGAGCGTCAGTCGTTTCGGAATCATGCCAGTTTGGGGATATTGCCACTGGGCGCTGCCAGATGCGTCGATCAGATGCTGCGGCCCTCTCGGCAAGGGGCCGGGCCGCGATCGCGCCCAGCCAGCGGTGTTCCTTGCCAGCTGTGGACTTTAGTACAATTATTCTCGTATCCTACTGCGCAATCGGAAAAGTCACCCTCGCAGAGCCGGACAGCAGGCTGTTTCCTTCTGCAAAGGCTCGCGCGGCACGCCCAGTCAGTCCTCCCCACCCGTCCCGATTTTTTCACCCTGGTCCGCCTCAGGCCGGTCAGCTCCAACCACCCTCGCTGAGCAAATCGTCCACCGGCGCGATCGAAGCAAAACAACCATGGGACAATCAAGGTCTGGGTTGACACCCAAGGCGCTGATTTCGCTGTTTTGGGCGGCGATGTCTTGGGTCTGTGGCACGCTAGCGCAGTCCGGCAACTGGTCTATGGCTAGGCCAAGGCGACGTTGCGATTCTGATAAGATTACCTAAGATTGTCTCGTGTCCTGGATCACACTTCGAACCACGCGCTTTCGGTGGGAAGCCGACATGATGCAGCAAATGTTGATTACGCAAGGGATCGAAGCCCGCGTAGTTGACTTGGGGACATCGGTTTATTTGGGTACCGGAAGTCCAGCAGCCCTTCAAGTTCGCCTTGGCGATCGCTGGACTGCGCTGCTTCTTCTGAGCGATCCTGAGGAGTCTTCTTGAGGCGATCGCCACAGATTTTGGGGTTTAGCAGTGCTCAAGTTTGGTGAGGATTCTGGGCCAAAATGCCCCACTGATCTTCAGGGGCGATCGCCCAACTATTGGCGCTCATTACGGCGACCCACACCCAAAGCCTCCATCATGGGCGGATGAAAATCCGGTACACTGTGGTCTGTTTTTGAAAGCGATTTGAAATCAAAACTGCGGTCTAAGGGGAAGCAAGAGTTTTCATGTCTTTATTTGATTGGTTTGCGAATCGTCAGAAGTCCGGTCCGATCAGCCCCGATCGCCAAGAGCGGGAAATTGCAGACGGCCTGTGGCACAAATGCGAGTCCTGCGGCGTTTTGACCTACACCAAAGACCTCCAGGCCAACCAAATGGTGTGCCTCGAGTGCAATCATCACATCCGCATCTACAGCGATGAGCGCATTGAGCAGCTCATCGATGAGGGCACCTGGTCTGCCATGGATGAGGTTGTGAGCCCCGTTGACCCCCTCAAGTTCCGCGATCGCAAGTCCTACAGCGATCGCATCCGCGAAGCCCAGGACAAAACTGGCCTCATCGACGCCGTCAAAACTGGCCTTGGCAACCTGGACGACCTGCCCGTCGCCCTGGGGGTCATGGACTTTCGCTTCATGGGCGGCAGCATGGGGTCTGTGGTCGGCGAAAAGCTCACCCGCCTGATCGAGCGCGCCACCCGCGAGCGCTGCCCCGTGATCATCATCTGCGCCTCTGGCGGCGCCCGGATGCAGGAAGGCATGCTCAGCCTGATGCAGATGGCCAAAATCTCTGGCGCCCTCGAAAAGCACCGCGAGGCCCGGCTGCTCTACATTCCTGTCTTGACCCACCCCACCACTGGCGGCGTCACGGCTAGCTTTGCCATGCTAGGCGACATCATCATTGCCGAACCCAAGGCCATGATTGGCTTTGCAGGCCGCCGCGTGATCGAGCAAACCATTCGCGAAAAGCTCCCCGAAGATTTCCAGACCGCAGAATATTTGATGCACCATGGCTTTGTGGACGCCATTGTGCCGCGCCCGCAGATGAAGAAGACGCTAGCCCAGCTGATTCGCCTCCATCAGCAGCCCCTTACGCCCGCTTCCCACCGCATTCAGCTGCCAGAAGCCATTCCCCTCGGCTCTGCCGGCCACACAGACGGCCTCTAACTTTTGGGTTCTCTCTTCACCCAAAGGTCTTAAATTCTGGGACATTGGCCTTGAGCGAGCGATCGCCCGCTGGTTTGGCTGGGTATCTGGCGCACAGCCCTCGATTTTGGGCTTAGCTTTGCTGTGGCGGGCCGGGAAAATTGGCGGAACCAGTTCCTTGGGAAAGAAATGGCTCAGTGGCATGATATTGGTATTAAAGCGTCTCAATCTCGCCCTGTTAGGCATCATCATGGGGTTTGCAGATCTCTCCATCCTGGATATCGCTGAGGACTACAACCTCTCTGTGGAAGCGGTGCTGTCTTTGTGCGATCGCCTGGGGATTTCCTATCGAAACGCCCAAACTCGGCTCGCCCTGGAGGATGCCAAGGCAATTATTGCCGAAGTAACGGTTCTTGAGGAACCGCCAACGCCGCCAGCGGAGTTTTGATGACCTCGTCTTTGGTTCGAAGTTGCGAGTCAAAGACCTGGGAGATTGAGTGAATTGAATGCCCTTGTTGTGTTGAGCAACCGATAACTGAGCCACGTTTTTAAGGAGAACCATGCTTAAAAGATACATTTGGCTCGCTGTGGCCACTGTATTTTTCACCTTTCAGTGGATGGTGGGAGGGGCCGCCGCAGCCGACATCGATGCGGCTACTCGGACTGTTCCCCTGAATGATCAGGGCGAGACCATCACCCTGAGCCTGAAGCAGGTGCAAGAAGGCAAGCGCCTGTTTAACTACGCCTGCGGTCAGTGCCACCTCGGCGGTATTACAAAAACCGATCCCAACGTTGACCTGAGAACTGAGACGTTGGCACGGGCAACTCCGCCTCGTGACAGCATCGAAGGTCTGGTGGACTACATGCACAATCCCACCACCTACGACGGCTTCACTGAAATTGCTGAGCTGCATCCGAGCACCAAGAGCACGGACATCTTCCCCAAGATGCGTAACCTGACGGAGGATGATCTAGTGGCGATCGCTGGTCACGTTCTGACTCAGCCCCGCATTTTGGGCGATCGCTGGGGCGGCGGTAAGATCTACTACTAAGACACCTGTGGTATTGGGTGATTCATCGATGACAGGGGGCGATCGCTGCGTTTCTGTTTTGCTGGTTGGCGAACTTTTGGTTCTTTGGACTGGCGATCGCGGATCGGTCTCTGCCATCGATGAATCCTTCTAGACTGCTGCCCTGTCTTCATCAAGGGCGATCGCCCGCCTGAAGCCACCGTTTATCATATTTCGCCTTATTATTTAGAAAATCCTATCAATCAGGATTACTCATATTTTTAGGGCGGTTCTTCCCATAGCTGGCGAAGCACTCTCCCAAAATTCAGACTCAGCTGTCCTTTTTATCGATCTGGAGCTTTCAAGCGGTTCCAGTGCCCAGTGACTGCTGTGCGCCCACCTGTTTAACGACCTATCGTTATCTCGTCTGTTCTTTCGTCGTCAACTTTTGCCTAGATTTTCTCCATGGCTCCTCTGCTTGCGCTTCTGCATCGCTTTTGCTTCGGACTATTAGTCATTGTTAGCGTTTGGACCATAGGAGGGGCTGCTCAGGCAGGGGATCTAGACACCTATGTGGTGAGGTTCCTCAAGGTCCAAGAGCCTGTGCCGATTGTGATAGATGGGCAGGGCAACACTCGGGATTTTTCTGCCGAAGAGATTTCTGAGGGCAAGCGACTGTTTGAAAACAACTGCTTAAACTGCCATGTTGGTGGCTCTACGCTGCCGGATCCGCGAATTTCGCTGTCCCTAGCAGATCTCGCCGGGGCTACCCCACCCCGCAACCACGTTCAGGCGCTGGTGGATTTTATGCGAGAGCCCCTGAGCTATGACGGGACAGAGGCGGCGTATCTTTGCCGCGAGGTACCGCCTAGCTGGCTCTCGGATGATCAGGTGGCCAACCTCGCTGCTTTCATCCTGCGCGCTGCGGATATGGCGCCGGGCTGGGGAGCGAAAGAATTTTAGGAATATTGGGGCGATCGCCCCAATAGCCCGATCTTCTGGGGTCCAATCTCAAATTTCCTGCTGGAAGTAGCCATCTCTTCGGACAGATGAAGGCTTCTGAGGCCCTCGCACAAGCTATATAAAAGTTCTTTGTCGTCTCCTGAGGCAATCGCGTGCTGCTATCGAAAGGCTTTGAAGTCGAGATGTACACTGGCACCCCTCAAGGGGACATTGTGGGATTCTCAGACCAGATCGTCGCGGAGTTGGACAGTTTTGTCCGGGAGCCTGACAATCGCAACGTCGAGTACACCACTCCGCCGCTGAGCTGCTACGATCGCCTGCTCTGCGACTTGATCCGTCCCCGCCAGCAGCTGCGCGCCTACCTGAAAACCCTGGGCGACTACACGCTGATTCCGGGCAGTACGCTGTCTCTCGGCGGCAGCGATCGCTTTTATCGGTCAGACCCTGCCAACCCCTATCACGGGTATATCGAGCAGACCTACGGCACCACCGTTGTCACCGCTAGCATTCACATCAACATTGGTATCTCGGACCCCGAAACCCTTATGCGGGCTTGCCGCCTGGTTCGAGTTGAGGCGCCTCTCTTTTTGGCGCTGAGCGCCGCTTCACCCTTTCTAGACAGCAAGGTCACTGGTCAGCACTCCACTCGCTGGTCCGTTTTCCCCAAAACGCCCGTTCACGTTCCGCTATTTGAGAGCCACCGTCACTATATCCAGTGGACCGAAGCTCAGATCGAGGCTGGCACCATGCAAAACGTCCGGCACCTGTGGAGCTCGGTGCGCCCAAATGGCGATCGCCGTCCTTACAACCTCAACCGCCTAGAGCTGCGCATCTGCGATCTCATGACCGATCCGATCGCGCTTTTGGCCGTGACAGCACTCCTCGAGGCTCGAATTCTCCAATGCATCGAAGACCCCAGCCTCGATCCGCTCTCCATTAGCCTCTTTCCCAGCAACAGCCGCAGTCAGGACCTCGTGGCGATCGCAGACGCCAATGAAATGTCCGCCGCCAAAAGTAGCTTGGACGCACCCCTGCGCCATTGGCGAGACGGCCACATCTTGAGCGCTCGCGACTGGATCGAGCAGCTTTATCAAGAAGTCCTGCCCACCGCGAAAAAGAACGGCTTTGGCTGTTTCTTGCTGCCTTTGCGCAAAATTCTGCGAGACGGCAACGAAGCCCAACGCTGGCTATCGCTCTATCAACAGGGACTGAGTCCACGGCAGATTTTTGTCCAGGCCATTCAAGATCTTGAAGAGCAGGAGCGAGAACTCGCCAGCAAGCTGTGCCACCCCCTCGTGGCGTGACCGCTTTTACAGCCGCTCCGCGCCTAAAGTCAGCATTCTTCTCGTAGGCTGCTCAGGTTCACTGCGTATTTGTCGCCCCAAAAAGAGCGGAACGCGCTTTCTTGCATCCCCTATCAATCGCGCGGGCGATTCCCTCTTTTTGGCAGCAACCACGGGAACAACCTCTGGCTCAAAGCCTGATTTCATCAGGCTTTTTGGGTTCATTCATTAGCTTTATTTATTTAATTAGGCTCATTTTCTAGAAAATCACAATTGTTTAGCCCCACTCCGATCAGCCTGGGTTGGGGTGGATTAGCCATCAGAATATTTAATCAATTTTCGATTCGAGAGGGCCATTAAAAAAAACTATTGGTTTTGCGGTATTCTCTAGGGTTTCGACCGCGAAACGATACTGAGTACCTTGCCTGAAATGCCCCGCATTGTTCTCGTTAATCCCCAAATTCCACCCAATACTGGAAACATTGCTCGAACTTGTGCAGCTACCGGCACGGAGCTCCACCTTGTAGGTCCTTTGGGCTTCGAGATTAGCGATCGCCAGCTCAAGCGAGCCGGCCTAGACTACTGGCCTTACGTAGATCTGCACTACCACGAGACATTTGATGCATTTGAGGTCTACCATCAGACCCTTGGCGGACGTCAGCTGGGCTTCAGCGCTTCAGGACAATATAACTATTCTAAGTTTGAGTTTCAGGAAGAAGACTGGTTACTCTTTGGCTGTGAAACCCAGGGGCTGCCGCGAGAAGTTTTAGCGCAGTGCGACGCTACCCTGCACATCCCCATGAGCCAAGCCCACGTGCGCAGCCTCAATCTTTCCGTCAGCGCTGCCATTGGCCTCTTCGAAGCGCGGCGCCAGCTAGGTTACCTCGGCTAACTCCGCTCCAGATCCATCAGCAAGGCGATCGCTCCTGTGCTCGTCTCCTTTTCAGTAATCTCGAAGTCTTCGGGGTTACTGGCCGGAATTGGCTTGGAAATTTAGCGGCGATCGCTCTCTCGCAAACTATTGCCTAAAAGCTCTCGATAGATAGGCGCAAAAGGCGATCGCCCTCCGCTTGTCTATATATTTTGGGTTTCATCCCTCGCTATCTATCTGCCATTTCACCAGAGCAATGCGATCGCTCTTCAAGCAGCAAAAGCTCTCCTCTATCTTCTCTATAGGTTTCTCTCATCAGCGAACCTGTATCTTCATCGATAGATACAAGAAAGAATTTTTCTTTGACTTCCCTCATCCTGAGCTTGGCAGCTTTCACTGATCCTTCTCTCATGCACGTCAAAAGCATAGAGGTTGAGAGAATCAAGATTTTTTAAGCGTCCTTCAGTCGCCTACACTACCAATCCCGTAATAAGTCAATAAGAAATTTCTATCAGGAACCTCATCCATCCTGGGAGATATCCTGATGGACCGAAGTAAAGCCTTGGGTACCCTTGCGCACGGATCTCTAAGCCCCTGAGAAACACAGTCAAAGCCAAGAGAAACCGATGCTCTAGAGCAAGACTAGAAGCGGATTACAGGCGATCGTCTCTGAGGTTGCCGCCACCATTCGGTAGCAAATTCTACGGATGTGAAGTTCTAAATCCTACGGTTGTCATTTCGTGAACAATAGGCGTAGATTTTTGTCTACATTGAGGTCGCAGAGGACATCAGGGTCAAGCCAGAAGGGTTGCAGTCTAGTCATCTCAAGCACTAGAAGCTGACAGGTCAATGCATTTTTGACACGCCCTACAGGACCCCAGACAGGAGTGCATCTCAGATTCCTCATTTCGTAGAAAAGGTGATGTAAACTGCTTTCGGGCCTTCAAAAAGTGGCATTGCCCATTAACAGTTTCGAACCACTTCTCCCAATACCCTGTCTGTCCTACTGTTGATTCTTCTTGAGCCATGTAAACTTGTCTAAATCAAAAAACCAGGGTACTCTTGCCTAAGCATATTTGCCGTTGGTGATCCTGATCGCTTACGTGATGTGATTAGAATCGTTGACGAAAAGCAGTTAGATGGACTCAAGAGCAGTTAAACGCTGGTCACTAGGAGGTCGTTCTTTGAAACGAGCATTTCCGCAGAAGGTTAAGCCTGTTACATCCCGAGCCATGAGCGAGCTAGAGCGCCTTTCTCAGGCCCTCGCCTCTGACGCAGAAGCTTGGGAAGAGCAAAAACAGGTTCTTCCAGAAGCCCCTCGCCGACGCGCTCGCACCTCTGCTGCGATGATTGGTCTGGCACTCTCGATGGGTGCTTCGCATTTGCTCCTGCCGCAGCAGGATGATGGAGCCATGGCTGCTGAGCCCATGGCCGCCGAACCGTCGGCCGTAGGTCTCGCTGACGCTCCTGTGGCCCCTTCCGTCCCGGAAGATCAAACGGTTGCCTTCTCATTCCCAGAGTCTTCTAGCGCGACTCACTCCGTGCGAGAAGGGCAAACCCTTTGGCAGATTGCAAGCCTGTATCAGGTCAATGTCAATGACCTAGCGTCTCTCAATGGTCTGACGCCTGACGCGTTGCTTTATCCTGGCCAGACCCTCAAGCTTCCTGCACCGAGCGAAGTGGCCTATGCAACCTATGCAATGAGCCCCACTGTCAGCGATGTGCAGCCCAGCCCAGCAGCAGACGAACTAGAGGCTCCAGAGCCCCCTGCCGCTGAGGTCCCCGTTGAGACCGCGACTGAAAGTCTAGACAGCCAGCTGAAGACCGAGCAAGAAGTCGCGCTAGCTGAACTCAAGCAAAAGAGCAACGCGCTCAAGAGCAGCCTGGCCGACCTAAAGAGCCTCAGCCAATCTGAAGCAGCGTCTACCACCGCACCTGCTTTTGTTGAGTCGTCGGTCGAGCCCTCCGTTTCTGAGGCTGATGTGGCTGAGCCCAGCCTTCCAGAAGAAACCGAGATTGCTAGCCGCTCAACGGCTGTTGAAATTCCGGTCATGACGCTGCCTGAGCGGGCAACCGAGTCTTCGAGCAAGGCTCTAGAGCCCTCAGCCCAGAGCTACGCCATGCCTGAGAAGGCTGATAGTCTGCAAGCTGCAGCCAGCCCGACACTAGCTGCTCCCAAAGCTGCTGAGCAAGAAGCCGCTGTAGTCGAAACTGAGACAGCAGAGCCGAAGGCGATCGCCTCTGAGCAGGTCAACGTCCCCACGGTTCCTAGCTTGGCAGTGGCGATCGCTCCTCAGCAACCTGAGAGCAACGCGACACTCGCTCAGCCCCAGGCTGTCGTAGAGGCCTATCGCGTCAACTCCGGCGACACCCTGAGCGCGATCGCGCGTCAGCACGGCGTGTCTCAGTCTGAGCTGATCGCTTTTAACGGCATCGACAACCCCAACTTGATCAAAGTCGATCAGGTGCTGCGCATTCCCCAGCAGTCTGTGGAGACGCCCTTCAGCGTAGCAACGGTTACTACCCAGCCTGTCACCATCGCCTCCGCAACTCCCATTCCTGTCTTGGATGAAGAGACTGAGGCAGAAGCGCAAAAGGCCGATTCTCCCGAACTGCCTTTGGTCGTTGGCCTGACACCGGCGGCTCCCGCTGAGGAAGCTGCCACAGAAGAAGGCTTACAGGTCGCAACGGCTCCGGTCAGCCGCCCTGGCGTAGCTCAGCCCGAGAATCAAAGCGTTCCTCAGTTTGGCGCCGAGACGCAGCTTGACACCTACACGGAAGGTCTACGAGCTGAAATCATCAGACTCCGCGAAAAATACCAAACGCAGAGGGATGACTCAGTAACCGTTGCAACCCGCAATGAGCCTGTTGCTGAGCCCCAAACCGTTGCGGTTGTTTCCACCAGCAACGATGCAGCCTCTCTAGGCGGCAGCCGCGTCAATCCTGAATTCAAGCCCAACCAGTACACCAACGGTTTGCAAGCTGAAATCCGGAACCTGCGCGAGCAGAAAGCCAGCGGTCAGGCCAGCAGCCAGTCTGTGACGATCCCAGTCAACCCGCCTGCGGCTCCGCAAGAGCAGGTCGTCGCCGCCGCCAATATCGGATCGGCAAGCTATGACCCAATTGTCAAAACCGCGATCGGCCAGAGTGTTTCTCCCCAGCTGCCACCCCTAGCTGCCGCTGACACCTATCTGCCCAAGGAAAGTGCAACGTTCAAGGGTTACATTTGGCCCGCTGAGGGGGTTCTCACTTCCGGCTACGGCTACCGCTGGGGCAGAATGCACCGGGGTATTGACATTGCCGCTCCTGTAGGAACTCCTGTTGTGGCAGCAGCTCCTGGTGTGGTCATCACCTCGGGCTGGAACGACGGTGGCTACGGCAACCTGGTTGAAATCCAGCATCCTGACGGCAGCATCACCCTCTACGCACACAACAACCGAAACTTGGTTCGGGTAGGTCAACAAGTCGATCAGGGTCAGCAGATTGCTGAGATGGGCAGCACTGGCTATAGCACCGGTCCCCACTCTCACTTTGAGATTCACCCTTCGGGCCAAGGCGCCGTTAATCCTTTGGCTCTCCTGACCTCGCGGGATGGCTAAGCGAGTTCTAGGCTAGTTCACCGATTGCAAGCGATTTGAAAAAAGGGAGCCTTCAGGCTCCCTTTTTTTGAGCCAATCCTTGTAGGCCCTGTATTTAGAAAATTTTCAGATTTTTTGGCAAAAGGGGTAGCGATCGCCCTTTGATTGTGTTAAGTTACTAAAGCTGCTGATTTCGGCAGCGAAAATTTCAAGCGAAGTTCGCTCGGCTCAGTAGCTCAGTGGTTAGAGCAGGGGACTCATAAGCCCAAGGTCGCAGGTTCAAATCCCGCCTGAGCCATACAAAAGAATTTAAACGAAAGAGAGCCCATTAGCTGGGCTCTCTTTCGTTTAACACATGCCCAGGATCCCAGACTCATGGCCGCAGATTGGCTGCGTCAGCTCAGCTCAAGCTCTAGGGCACGAAGAATCTCGGCAACTGACCACGCTTGGGCGATCGCGCCTTGTGGGGCATGGGGCGGATCGCCATCGAAAATTTCAGAGACAGAGCCCAGGCACGCCTGGGAGGTCAGGTGATCGAGAAGGGGCTGCCAGTCAAAGGGGAGCGGCTCGTCAGGGTAGAAGCGCCGCCACGCCCGTACAAAGGGACCGATCAGCCAGCTCCAGACGGTGCCCTGGTGATAGGCGCGATCGCGATGGAAGCGATCGCCCGCGTAGGTGCCGATGTAGTCCGGATCGCTGGAATCGAGCGATCGCAGGCCATAGGGCGTCAGCAGGCGATCGCGGGCGATCGCCAAAATCTGGCGTCCCTGAGTCGCAGGGAAAGCGCAGTGAAACAGCGAAAGGGCAATGACCGCATTGGGCCGAATCTGAGCATTTCGTGAGTCGTCGGGCGCTAACCCATCAAACAGATAGCCTTGGGAGCGGTTCCAGAACTTTTGCAGGGAGGCCTCGACCTGGGCGGCCTGGTGACGATAGTGGGCGGCTTGGTTCAGCAGCGCCGGTGCCGGTGGGTGACTGCGATGGGCCAAGCGCTCTGCCCAGTCCCTCAGCCACGCCAAAGCCGAGTACCACAGCGCATTAATCTCAACGGGCTTGCCCCGTCGCGGCGTCACCACGTAGCCGTCTACGACCGCATCCATCCACGTCAGCGCCACCCCAGGCGCATTCCATCCCAGCAAGCCATCAGTCGCGTCCACGCAGATGCTGTAGTGGGTCCCCGCTGTTAGGAACTTGTAGATTTTGCGAGCCGTAGGGTACTGAGTAGCTAGAAAGTCCCAGTCCTGGGTTGCCTCCAGGTACAGCCCCAGGGTTTCAATCCACCACAGCGTGGCATCCAAGCTGTTATAGATCGGGTCAGCGTCCGTTTCAGGAAAGGTGTTGGGAATGAGGCCATCGCGGCAGTAGCTGCCAAAGGTTTCTAGGAGACCGCGGGCCAACTCCCAGCGCCCCGTGGTCAGCGCCAGTCCCGGCAGAGCAATCAAGGTATCGCGGCCCCAGTCACTGAACCAGGGATAGCCTGCGATCGCCGTTGGCCCTTGGATCGACGTCCGATGCACGATGAACTGATCGCTCGCGCAGCACAGCTGGCGGCGCGCCTCCAGATAGGGATGGGGCGATCGCAGCACGGGGGCAAATAACGCAGCCAAACGCTCCGCCTCAGCAGCCACCGCTTGATCAAAGCACGGGTCCGTCAGCGGGGCGCTCGCCAGACCCACAAATGCCCCCAGGGTTACGGTTTCTCCCGGTGCCAACCTCACCGCCAGTTCGCCCGGACAAAACAAGTCCTCTTGATCCGCCAGTCCCCGCTGCGTCTCTTCGGGATAGCGGTAGCGCAAATACCAGGAGTCCTCCGGGGTGTAGAGGCCCCGCGTCCAGGTCAGGTGCCACGGCGTCCCCAGAATCGCAGGGCGCTGGGCCTGGAAACACGCCCACTGCGAGCCAACAATTTGGGGAAAGCGCAGATCTGGGGCCATGTGTTGCTGATGGTGCAAGTTGCGATCGCCAATCAGCGGGCGCAAACGCAGCACCGCCGGGCGATCGCCCTCGTAGCGGTAGCGCACCAGCACCCCTTGGCCCGCAGCAGCCATCTCAGGGCTTGCGTGGGGCATCGCGATTTGCCGGGTCAGTTGCCAATCAGACTCCTGCCAGACCCAGGTCGGCACCGGCTCGCGCGCAAAGGTCTGCAACTGCCGATAGCCCTGGGGATGAACGGCCCCGTCTGCCCAACAGTTGGTGCTCAGCGGCCAGGAGTCCTGCGCCACGACCAGTGTCGCCTCTAGATGCGAGAGCAGGAGCGATCGCTGACCCGGCGGTGCCAGAGCCGCCACCAGCCAACCATGATAGGTGCGCGTCCGGGCATCCCCTACAGTTCCGCTGGCCATGGTGCCCAGGCCATTGGTCAACAGCCACTCCCGCCCGTCAAATGTCTCCATTGGCCTACCCTCTGCGGCACACCGCCGATCGCGAGCAATGCATTCGAGCCATGCACCCATGAATTGACCGAGTGAACTGGCATTCGCTGAGCTCACTGAGGCTTTTTGTGGCGATCGCCTCTCACCCCAAGCCAATTTCACAGTTCAAATTTCACCCTTCAGGCTGCCCTTACACCCACGCCTGGAATTGGATTATCGGCCAATCTTAGGCTAGAGAACAGGCGATCGCCCTCCGTAGCGACTCTCAAGCCAGCCCAAAAACTTTTATCGCCCCTCAGGCTTAGTCAAAATCGTTATGACTATGATATATTCGTAACAGTTCGTAAATAACAGTTTACTGTCGGCACACCACGCTCCCCTCAGGGATCAGCGATGCAGTAGCCATAGACGTACTCGCTAAGGAGAAGAGACTCATGACCTATCCCAACGAAGGCTGCATTCGGGTTGGCCAATCTGCTCCCGACTTCACCGCTACCGCAGTAGTAGACCAAGAATTCAAGACGATCAAGCTTTCTGACTATCGCGGCAAGTACGTCGTCCTGTTCTTCTATCCCCTCGACTTTACTTTCGTCTGCCCGACGGAAATCACCGCTTTCAGCGATCGCTACGAAGAGTTCAAGCAGCTCGGCACCGAAGTTCTCGGCGTGTCCGTGGACAGCGAGTTCTCCCACCTGGCTTGGATCCAAACCGATCGTCGCTCCGGTGGTCTGGGCGACCTAAACTATCCCCTGGTTTCTGACATCAAGAAAGAAATCAGCGCCGCCTACAACGTCCTCGATCCTGAAGCTGGTATCGCTCTGCGCGGCCTGTTCATCATCGACAAGGAAGGCGTCATCCAGCACTCCACCATCAACAACCTCTCCTTCGGCCGCAGCGTTGATGAGACCCTGCGGACCCTGCAAGCCATCCAGTACGTGCAGTCTCACCCCGATGAGGTCTGCCCCGCTGGCTGGCAGCCCGGTCAGAAGACCATGAATCCCGACCCCGTGAAGGCGAAGGAATACTTCGCAGCGGTGTAATCACCCTCAGCGCTTCATTCGCGCTCCCAAAGCCCTGATACTGAGAAGTATTGGGGCTTTTTGGTTGGGGTGCTCAGCCTCAGCCTAGCCTTGCTAGGGGCGATCGCCCCTAACTGCTTCCCACCTTTTGTTCCTCAGGAGAATCTTGAGTCATGGTGCTAATCTCCACAGACTTTAGCGGCCTGTTCAACCAGCGATTTTTTAATAATCTCCTGCCCATCCCTGCCACTTCCCGGCTACAGCTGGGCCAGTCGACCCCATCCTTTAGCCTGCCTGACATCCGCAACAAACGGACCGTTTCCCTCAGCGACTACCAAGGCCGGCCCGTTATCCTGGCCTTCACCCGCATCTTCACCGAAAAGCAATACTGCCCCTTCTGCTTTCCCCACATCAAGGCCCTCAATGAGCAGTACGAGCGGTTCGCAGAGCGGGGCATCGAGCTGCTGATGATCACCAGCACCGACCCTGAGCAAAGCACCATCGTAGTTCAGGACCTCGGCCTGAAAATGCCCCTGCTGAGCGACGAGAGCTGCCAAACCTTCCGGGCCTACGGGACCGGTCAGGCGCTGGGCGCACCCTTGCCAGCCCAGTTTGTCCTCGATGCCCAGGGACGTCTGCGCTATCGCCACCTCTTCTCGTTCATCGACCACAACGCCAGCCCCGAAAAGCTGCTGTCAAGGGTCCAAGGTCCAGCCTAGGGCCAGCATTTCTCGACGAACCAGAGATAATCTGGGATTCTCTGCAATTTACCGGCAAAATGGGTACCCTTAGAGCGGCCGGGCGATCGCGCCTCCCTATTTTCTGCGGCTCCTTCTTCTATGGCAAAACGCGGCTCCTTCAGTAAAGACCCCTTTTCCCTTAACCATCGTCACTGGTTTCGGACGGCATTGCAGTTGCAGGGCTCTGTCATTCCCTCCGTCATGCCGCGGGTCATTCTATGCGGCCTTTTTGGCGTGGTGATTACCTACTTCCACAAGACGATCGCGCCGGTCTCGCTGCCGTTTCTGAGTAGCCTCATTCCCAATCTTGTGCTGGGTTTGCTGCTGGTCTTTCGGACCAATACCGCCTACGAGCGCTACTGGGAAGGGCGAAAAATCTGGGGAAACGTGGTCAACAGCATCCGCAATCTGTCGCGGCAAATTTGGGTTTCGATCCTGGAGAAGGACGAGCAAGACCATGCGGAGAAGGTGGCGGCGTTGCGACTGCTCAGCGCCTTTGCTGTGTCGCTCAAGCTCCATCTGCGCCAAGAGCCCGTCAACAGTGAGCTGAGCCATCTGCTGTCGATTCAGCAGTTTGAGAAGCTCCAGACCATGAATAATCCGCCGCTGGAAATCATGTTTTGGATCGGGGATTATTTGCAGCACCAGTACCAGCGCGATCGCCTGCAAGTCTATCAGCTCACAACCCTTCAGCAGCTGCTCAACAACCTAGTAGACGCCCTTGGAGCCTGCGAGCGCATCCTCAAGACGCCGATTCCCCTCGCCTACGCCATCCATCTCAAGCAGCTTTTGCTGCTCTACTCTCTCACGCTGCCTTTTCAAATGGTGGGCGAGCTGGGCTGGTGGACCGGCATCACAGCGGCTATTATCAGCTTCACGCTGTTTGGCATCGAAGAAATCGGCATCGAAATCGAAAATCCCTTTGGGCGCGACTTTAACGATTTGCCCTTGGACACGATTTGCACAACGATGCAGCGCAATATCGAAGATCTGATCACCCTGAGCCCTTCGGTGCGGACCTACCAGGAGCCAGACCCCACTACCCTGCAAAATATTCATCCCGGAAGCTAGGGAGGAAATCTTTAAGCAGGGGTCTCGGCGTTAAAGAGATCAAAGCTTTGGCGGCAAAACTCTCGTAGCTGATCGGCGATCGCCTCTTTGGGCTGCGCTCGCCCCTCAAACTCCCAGTTGCCCACGGTCGAAAAGCGCCACTGCTCCCCTTGGTGGGTGAACCCGGCCACATCAATGCCGATCGCTCGGTGGGACGCCTCCAGCGGATCGCGATAAAACCGAATCTGGACCAAAATGCTGCGGCTCTGAAAGCGGGGACTCCAGCCAGGCAGATGGAAGCCAATGTCGATCGAGTCTGGATCCATCCACTCTCGAGTATCCGGATCGTTGGCCCAGGGCTTCATATCGGCCTTGGCATCGGGAAACTTTGAGCGAAACAGGTTCACCACCGCCGCAATCTTGCTGGCAAGCTGGAAATCTGTAACTTGTTCAGCAGCATTCACTCCCCTTCCTCCTGCATCATCCAGACGTTATAGTCCCGTACTATTCGTATAGATACCTTCCTTCAGCTGGCTAGCCCCTAGACGCTAGCGCCTTGATCTCCGGAGTTAATTAAATGGCCATTCCTTGTCACATCATCGTAGAAGGAAATCCAGCAATCATCTATGCAAGCCGGAACGGTGCTCCGGACAAGGTGCGCCGGATTCTCCAGCCGTTTCTAGAAAAATTTTGGCAAGAACGAGAAACCTCTGGAGAATACCGCGATACACCTGAATGCCTTTTGGCTCAAGTCGTAGTGCGCTTTGGCTTTGAGATTTGCGAGGACGACTTCTCGAATCTACGGGTTGGCCTGAACTATGCGCCGGATGCGGAGTACCTCTATCACATCGCGGGCGATCGCACGGTGAGCGTCTGGCAGGCGACCGAAGCCTATCGCCAAAACCCCGCCCTAGGACTGGCGGTGTGTCAGCCGCTCACCGAGGAAGTGTACCGGGTAGCCAGTCCGGCCGCTCCCTGAGGTGATCCGTAACGGTTTTCGCAACGGTCCCGCTGCGGCTAGGCAGTTTTTCTAGGATGGGGGTATCGAATGAT
This sequence comes from Geitlerinema sp. PCC 7407, assembly GCF_000317045.1. Taxonomy (NCBI): domain Bacteria; kingdom Bacillati; phylum Cyanobacteriota; class Cyanophyceae; order Geitlerinematales; family Geitlerinemataceae; genus Geitlerinema; species Geitlerinema sp. PCC 7407. The sequence goes on along the minus strand of NC_019703.1, from coordinate 1,517,127 downwards.
TCCCCCATTCTCGTTTATCGGGCCGCCAATCCCGTCAATCCTGGCCGGATCAAGATGCGCATGTCTCGCACTTCTTCAAGAATTTTGCTGGTTTTGCTGGTTGGCAGCACGCTACTGGCAGGCTGTAGTGCCCAGAAGGCTGAGTCCGTCGATGACGGCTCTCTTTTGCAACAGGTGATCCTGCCTGATGCACCGGCCAATATGGCTGAAAGAGCCCCCACCATAGCCTCAGCGCCGCAGCAACCGGTGGGGGCGATCGCCTCCGTCACAGCACCCAAGCCTCAACTGATTCGGCGAGCCAATCTGAGCCTGGTGGTTACAGATCTCCAGGCCACCGTACAGCAGGTGACTAACCTGGTGCGGCAGCAAAGTGGGGACGTGTTGCAGCTCCAAGAAGATGCAGCGGGAGGCGATCGCCCTCGGCCCAGCGTTCAGATGGCAGTGCGCGTTCCCCAAGCCAAGCTGGACAGCATCCTCGAAGCTCTGAGCGGCCTGGGCACCGTCGAGCAGCGCAGCGTCGTTGCAGAAGATGTCTCGACCCAGCTAATTGACCTAGATGCACGGCTGCGCAACCAGAAGCGCACCGAAGCGCAGCTCCTCGAAATCCTCGATCGCTCGGGCTCCGTGGGAGACGTCCTAAAAGTCACCCAAGAGCTCAGCAAAACGCGAGAAAGCATTGAGCAAATCGAGGCCCAGCTCAAGTACTTGCGCACTCAGGTGGCTTTCTCAAACATTCAGCTCAGCCTCAGCCAGTCTCCGAGCAGCGCCCCCCCAACCCAGCCTGTCTCTACGGAACTGCGAGACGCCTGGAACCAGTCCACTTACGCCCTGGGTGAGTTCACCACTAACTTGATGCAGCTGGGTATCTGGCTGCTGGTATACAGCCCCTACTGGCTGATCGCGGTGGTTATTCTTTGGGCTACGCGTCTGCGCCGCCGCAGCCACCAGCGGGCGATCGCCTCCAGCGCTGCTACTCCTCCTAGGGACTCTTGAGTCCTGATTTGCAGCGGCTTTAGAGGGCGATCGCCAAGTTTTAGCCAAAACTGAGCCAAAATCTAGCCAGATTGGCACCGGTCTCGGAGCAGCTTTTGGTACAACCAATACAGCGTTCCTCGAAGCAGTCCCACTCCATCAAAATCGCCTGCGTCTACCGACCAGCTCTCATCCCCAATGACGCCTCTTGAAGCATCATTGGGGATGAACTAGGCCTCAAGAGGTGTTGACGCTCTTTTCTAGCTTTGTTAGAGTCGCAGCAGTCGATGTCTTGTTCTGTCGAGCCGATCGCTTCGGGCTCCGGCTCATACCAGATCACAGAAATTCCCTGGAACGCACCACCATGTTTGGTTTCTCAAGCTTTTACTTTTATTGGTTTACGTCGGTTCACTTGGAGTGAATCCAGCTCGCGCATGGAACTCTAGGTGAACCGCAGGACTCAAAACCTGCGGTTTTTTATTTTCGGTTTTCACTTCGACGCTCTGCCTGTTCTCCTCTAGTAGCCCACCATGATTCAACCTATCTCTAGCTGGTTTTATGGCTTTTATTTTTGGCCCAGGACCTCACCCGGGTAGATTGGTCATGCTGTACGCAAAGCCCGGGACCACGACGGTTTCGGGCTTTTTTGTTGCTCAGTTGTTGCCCAGTAATTACCCAGCTTTCTAGAATCTTCGACCCGCTCTGATTTCGTTCACATTCTCTAATCATTCATTTCCCAAGCACTCCCATGAAAGACGCTAAATTGACCGCCAAAACGCAGCAGCAAACCCGCAGCCAAATTGCTTTATCGGACACCGTCACCATCGGTGGCCGCGACCTAGTGATTGTTGGTGGCCCCTGCGCCGTAGAGAGCCTCGCCCAGATGGAAGCCGTCGCCGAAGCGCTAGCAGTAGCGCCGGTGCAGGGCATTCGGGGAGGGGTCTACAAGCCCCGCACCTCGCCCTACGCGTTCCAGGGGATGGGCCAAGAAGGCTTAGAAATTCTCGATACGATTCGGCGGCGCTACCAGGTGCCGGTGGTGACCGAGGTGATGGCGATCGCCCAAATCGAGGCCGTCGCAGCCCACGCCGACGTGCTCCAGATCGGCAGTCGCAACATGCAGAACTTCGATTTGCTCAAGGCGCTAGGCACCGTGGATAAGCCCGTGATCCTCAAGCGGGGCCTCGCCGCCACCCTCGAAGAATTCGTCATGGCGGCGGAGTACATCCTCAGCCACGGCAATTCCCAGGTCATCCTGTGTGAGCGCGGCATTCGCAGCTTCGATCCCTACACGCGCAATGTGCTGGACCTGGGCGCGGTGGTAGCCCTCAAGCAAATCACGCACCTGCCTGTGATGGTGGATCCGAGCCACGCAGCCGGCAAGCGGGAGCTAGTGGCCGATCTGGCGCGGGGTGCGGTGGCCTGCGGAGCGGATGGGCTGCTGATCGAGTGTCATCCGGAGCCCGAGAAATCGGTTTCCGACGCGCGCCAAGCCCTCTCCCTGGAGGACATGGTGGACCTGGTACACAGCCTGCGTCCCGTCGCGGCTGCGGTGGGTCGAGGCATCGCAGCGGTGACGGCTAGCCAGCCATCGCTGACGATTCCCCAGTACGTCTAGGCTGGAGGGTTTTCTTGACATGCTCTCTGGTGTTGTCCGCAAAACCAGGGAGTATGTCAAGAAAACGCAACGTTCGGCGAGGGTTTTCAGCCTGGCAAAGTATAACTGAGAGGACAGCCCTCGGCTGGGTGCCGGTTTCGGCGATCGCCCGTCCCGCGCGATCCGGCCCAGGAACCACTGCTATTTCACGGGAGAGCCGGTCATGGGAATTGCGAGCATTAACCCCGCCACCGGGGAAACCATCCAGACCTTCGAACCCCTCAGCGATCAAACCCTCGACGCAAAGCTAGCCCAGGCTTGGGAATGCTTTTTGCGCTACCGCAAGACGTCGCTGGAGCAGCGATCGCAGTGGCTCAGTCAAGCAGCCGAAAACCTGGAGGCCCACAAAGACGCCTATGGTCGCATCATGACCCTAGAAATGGGCAAGCCGCTCAAAGCGGCGATCGCCGAGGTCGAAAAATGCGCCTGGGTTTGCCGCTACTACGCCGAGCACGCCGCCGAGTTTTTGGCTGATGTGGCCGTGAGCAGCGACGCCAGCGAGAGTTTTGTGCGCTATCAGCCCATCGGCCCAGTTTTGGCCGTCATGCCGTGGAATTTTCCGTTTTGGCAGGTGTTTCGCTTCGCGGCGCCAGCCCTGATGGCGGGCAACGTGGGCCTGCTCAAGCACGCGTCGAATGTGCCCCAGTGCGCCCTCGCCATCGAACATATTTTCCAGGAAGCGGGGTTTCCGGCGGGGGCCTTCCAGAGTCTGCTGATCGAGGGCAGCCGGATTGCCGACCTGATGGCGGACGAGCGGATCAAGGCCGCCACCCTTACCGGCAGCGAACCCGCAGGGGCCAGTCTGGCCGCCGCCGCTGGCAAACACATCAAGAAAACGGTCTTAGAGCTCGGCGGTAGCGATCCTTTTGTGGTGATGGAGAGTGCCGACGTGGAAGCCGCTGTGACCACGGCAGTGACCGCCCGCATGCTCAACAACGGTCAGTCCTGCATTGCGGCCAAGCGGTTTATCGTGGCGCGGGCGATCGCCCCGGCTTTTCGTCAGCGCATGGTCGAAAAGTTCCAGGCCCTGCGGGTGGGCGATCCGCTGCTGCCCGACACTAATATTGGGCCGTTGGCCACGCCGGATATTCTGGCCGATCTCCATCGGCAGGTGCAGGAGTGCGTCGCCCAAGGGGCCAAGGTGCTGGTGGGCGGCGAACCCCTCAGCGATCGCCCGGGCAACTTTTATCCGCCGACGCTCCTGGCCGAGATTCCGCCCGGCACCCCCGCCGACACGGAGGAATTCTTTGGTCCGGTGGCGCTGCTGTTTGAGGTGGAAGATCTCGATGAGGCGATCGCCCTCGCCAACCATCCCACCCTCGGCCTGGGAGCCAGCGCCTGGACCCAGATTCCCGCCGAGCGCGATCGCCTAATTAACGAGCTAGAAGCGGGGTGTGTCTTTATCAACGGCCTCGTCAAATCGGACCCGCGTCTCCCCTTTGGCGGCACCAAGCACTCCGGCTATGGCCGCGAGCTCAGCCGCGAAGGAATTTTAGAATTTGTCAATATCAAGACGGTTTGGATCAAATAGATTTTCCAGGATCAAGATCACCGAACGCGTGCGCATGTGAGGAGCCATGGACCCCCAAAACGGTCAAGTCAATACCGCCGAACTGCTGATTCAGTGTCTCGAAAATGAAGGGGTGCGCTACATCTTCGGCCTACCGGGCGAAGAAAATCTGCAGGTTCTAGCCGCCCTCGAGTCTTCCTCGATCCAGTTCATCACCACCCGCCACGAGCAGGGGGCCGCCTTCATGGCCGACGTCTACGGTCGCCTCACCGGCCGAGCGGGCGTCTGCCTGTCCACCCTGGGGCCTGGGGCCACCAACCTGATGACCGGCGTGGCCGACGCCAACCTCGACGGCGCGCCCCTGGTTGCGATCACAGGACAAGTAGGCACCGATCGCATGCACATCGAGTCCCACCAGTACCTGGATTTGGTGGCGATGTTCGGGCCAGTGACCAAGTGGAGTAGCCAGATCGTGCGCCCCAGCATCACGCCGGAGCTGGTGCGGCGCGCTTTCAAGCGGGCGGAAACCGAGAAGCCCGGCGCCGTCCACATCGACCTGCCCGAAAACATCGCTGCCATGCCCGTGACCGGCAAGCCCCTCAAACGGGACACCAAGGAAAAGACCTACGCCTCCTATCACAGCGTCAACGAAGCGGCGGCGGTGATCTCCCGCGCGACCAACCCGCTGATCTTGGTGGGCAACGGGGCCATTCGGGGCCATGCCAGCGAGGCGCTGACGGAGTTTGCGACCCAGCTGAATATCCCGGTGGCCAATACCTTCATGGGCAAAGGGGTGATTCCCTATACCCATCCGCTGGCCCTGTGGACCGTCGGCCTCCAGCAGCGGGACTACATTAGCTGCGGCTTCGATCGCACGGATCTGGTGATCGCCGTGGGCTACGACCTGATCGAGTATTCGCCGAAGCGCTGGAATCCGGACGGCTCGATTCCCATCGTGCACATCGGCAGCAGCCCGGCGGAAGTGGACAGCAGCTACATTCCGGTGTTGGAGGTGGTGGGAGATATTCCTGACGCCCTGACGGAGATCTTGCGCCGGGCCGATCGCCAGGGCAAGCCGGATCCCTACGCCATTGGGCTGCGGGCAGATATTCGAGCGGACTACGAGCAGTACTCCCAGGATGACAGCTTCCCGCTGCGGCCCCAAAAGCTGATCTACGATCTGCGGCAGGTGATGGGGCCGGAGGACATCGCGATTTCGGATGTGGGGGCGCACAAGATGTGGATGGCGCGCCACTACCACTGCGATCGCCCCAATACCTGCATTATTTCCAATGGCTTTGCGGCGATGGGGATCGCCATTCCCGGGGCGATCGCCGCTAAGCTCATCTATCCCGATCGCAAGGTCGTTGCGGTGACGGGAGACGGCGGCTTCATGATGAACTGCCAAGAGCTAGAGACGGCGCTCCGCGTGGGAACGCCCTTCGTCACGCTGATTTTCAATGATGGCGGCTACGGCCTGATCGAGTGGAAGCAGCAAAATCAGTTCAAGCGATCGGCTTTTGTGCATTTCAGCAACCCCGACTTTGTGAAATTCGCTGAGAGTATGGGCCTCAAGGGCTACCGCGTAGAGGCAGCCTCAGACCTCATCCCCATGCTCAAGGACGCCTTAGCCCAGGAGGTTCCCGCCGTGATCGACATTCCTGTCGACTACCGCGAGAATTTACTCTTCAGCCAAAAATCCGGCGATCTGCACTGCGCCATGTAGCTCCAGATTCTGGGACGATAGCAATCATTGCCCAGACTCTAGAACGCAAACGCACCTATGCTAGATTCTCAATTTCTCTGGCCGGAACTGGTCACCACCCTGGCGCTGGTGATGTATTTCGTTGTGACGATCAATGTCGGCCGCGCCCGGTTCAAGTACAAAGTGCCGGTGCCCCAAACCACCGGTGAGCCGAACTTTGAGCGCTATTTTCGGGTCCAGCAAAATACCCTCGAGCAGATCGTGCTCTTCTTGCCAGCGCTGTGGCTGTTTGCTCTGGTGCTCAACCCGGTTTGGGCGGCGGGCTTCGGCGCAGCCTGGGTGGCGGGCCGAGTCCTCTACGCGTGGGGCTACTACCAAGCCGCCGAGAAGCGCGGCCCGGGCTTTGCCCTGAGCTCCTTGAGCGTGATGGCGCTGCTGCTTGGGTCCCTCGGCAAGATTGTTTGGCTGCTGATCCAGGGCGCTTAGCGCTCTAGCAGGCCTTAGACAACTTGATAAACGAAGCCGAGGGTGGCCCACTGATTCACGTCGAGGGCGTAGCCGTCGGTTTCGACGCCCAGGGACTGGGCCGTGGGGGCGCTGGCCTGATGCAGGTCTTCGATGAGGGCTTGAGCGATTTCGAGGGGATTGTCCGGCGTGTCAAAGCGCTGGAGGTCCCCGCGCGATCGCATGCGGCCTTCTAGGACCGTCAGCGTTTGGGTGAAGGGCTGGCGACTGCACACCAGGTAGGTCTGGGCAACGCCCACAGGCCCATCCACAATCCACTCAAATTTCCCAGTGGGCTGGGGCAGGACGATGGTTTCGCCGGGGGCAATCTGGTCGTCATTGAGGGTGCGCCGGGGCTGGCCGTTACTCGGGTCGACCGGGACAAAGGGCGAGTAGAGGACCAGAGGACTCCCGCTGCTGTCGAAGAGGAGCAGGAGGTAGTGCACGGGGCGATCGCTGAAGTTCAAGATGCGGAACTGGAGCCGACTTCCGGCAGCCACCACGGGCATGGCAGGCCCCGCTTCGGACAGGGTTTTGGCCGGAGGAAGGGACCAGGGCGATCGCCGCGGTGTCTGCGTGGCCAAGAGCTGCGGTCCCGGCGTCACAATTTCGAGGGACGCCTGCACCCCGAGGCGCGATGAGCCTTCATTGCAGGTCATGCGCAGCAGCTTCGCCGCCAAGAGCGATCGCAGATTGGGCCGCAAGCGCTGGACCGCCGTCTTGACCGCTTCTCCCCCTTCTCCCACCGTGCCGGGGATGGGCACTCGGCCCAGAGACAGCAGGCCGTAGCCGCCCGCTGGCGTAGCGCCCAAGCGGGCTACATCTTTGCTTGCGCTTGGCGGGGGGGCCAGGCAGCCAAACAGGCAATCTGCTGGCTGCTCCCCCGCGTTGACCGAGGTGGTGTGGGGCATGGCCGAAAAGGCGCTGGTGGCGTCTACGCGCTCAATGCGCTCCAGGTTGGCATCCATGGCCACCACCAGGTTGACCTGGCGCGGCAAGACCCGCACGGTTTCGTGAATCATTTGTCCCGCCTGGAGCGGCTGCTCCGAGCGCGCCTCCAGGCAGCGAACTTTTGCCTTAAGGCCGCTGCGGGACTGCACCTGCAAAAGTTGCGACTTGGCTGGCAGCGGCGCCAGAGCGTCCGTCGGCTCCTCAGACACCAGGCTCACAAGAGAGCCTACCCCATAGTGCTCAATCACAGCGCCGGGCACTCCCCCCAACCAAACTTGACCGGCTTTGGCGTCTTCTTCCACCGCGACCACCACGCCATCTGCTCCCGTGGCAGGCTGGGGCGAACCGTAGGGAAGCGGCGCAACGGTGCGATCTTGCTGACCACTGATTTGGAGGGGGGGCGTCTGGCCAAGCCAGTACTCGAGGGTTTCCGCAGTGTGGGCCAGGCTCACTTGGAGCGTCGTGGCGGGCGTGGACCACCACAGTCGCTGGGTCAGCGCATAGGTAAACAGGCCTGCCGAGAAGCCGTCCCACTGACCTTCAAAGGCGATCGCCTGATTCAGCGGGCGGGCGCTCAAAGGACCACTGCTCACCGCCGTGGGGGGACTGGCCGCCGACAGCACCACGCCCGGCAGCTGACCAAATAAACGACGAACGCGGGTTTGGTCCCGCGAAGATTTTAGCTGTGACAGGAGGGAGTCTTGGAAGGCGATCGCCTCTGGACCGAGATAGCCCTGGATCACCTGGGAGCGCGCCCGCACCCGGAAGTTCCCCAGCAGTCCCGACGTATGGGCCCGGTAGCCGGTGTCTAGCACCGTCACCACCTGCTGGGTCGAGAGCGATCGCAGCAGCAGCAGCAGCGTTTCCTCCGTCAAATCATTGACCACCGGCAACGCCGCTGCTGGCAGCAGGCCATCGTAGGGAACCAAGCTCATTTGCAGGCGGCCATCGAGGCCATCGTCAGAGCTCTCCGCCGGGGCGATCGCCTCCGCCAAAGACTCCACCAGCCGCACCTGGCCGCCATAGCCGCTGAAGTGGAAAAGCACCACATCTCCCGGCCGAGCTTGCTCCGTCAAGTGGGACAAAAACGCCGCTTCGATATTGGCGCGGGTCGCCTGCTGATTTGTCAGCGTCAAAACATCCGCCGGCAAAAAGCCGAACCGCGAACACAGCAGATCCTTCTGCATCTCCACATCCGTCAAGCAGCCGCTCAGGGCCGCCTTGGCCACCGAGCGATCGTAGACCTCCGGAGAATACTGATTGATCCCGACCAAAAGCGCCAGCTTCCGGCTGGTGGGCTTCGCCAACACCTCATAGGAGCGCTGCCATCCAGGCACGAGCCCCATCAGGTCACTGGCTCCCAAAACCGCCAGGGCCAAACCCGATCGCCGGAGAAAGCTTCGCCGTTTTAGTCCCACTAAACCTCCTAGGCCTCCACCGTTTCTCGCATAGCTCGAATGAGTTCCGCAGCAACTTCCGGACGAGAGAACTCCGGCGGCGGTAGCTGACCGCTGCGCAGCAGCTCTCGCACCTTTGTGCCGGACAGGTGAATGCGCTCAGCAGGCGAGCTAGGGCTGGTCTTGGTCGTCGCCATTGTCTGGGTGCGCGTGCAGTAGAACGCGTGCTCAAACTTCATCGGCACAATGCCCAGAGCCGCCGGATCAAACTCATCAAACAGATGCTGAGCGTCATAGGTGCCGTAGTAGTCGCCCACGCCCGCGTGGTCGCGGCCCACGATGAAGTGCGTACAGCCATAGTTCTTCCGGATCAGGGCGTGGAAGATCGCCTCCCGAGGACCAGCGTAGCGCATCGCCGAAGGATTAATCGCCAAGATCACGCGGTCTTTGGGGAAGTAGTTCTCCAGCATGATCTCGTAGCAGCGCATCCGCACATCCGCCGGGATGTCGTCACTCTTGGTAGCGCCGACCAAGGGGTGCAGGAACAGGCCATCCACCGTTTCGAGGGCACACTTTTGGATGTACTCGTGGGCTCGGTGAATGGGGTTGCGGGTTTGGAAGCCCACAATGGTCTTCCAGCCTTTTTCCTTGAACAGGGCGCGGGACTGGAGGGGATCCACCTGATAGCTGGGGAACAGAGGATGGGGCTCACGCTCGAGCAGCCAGATGGGGCCTGCCAAGTTGATGGGGCCTTGCTCATAGACGACCTTGACACCGGGGTGCTTCTCTTCGTCGGTGCGGTAGACGTTCGTGGCCTCGTGGACCTTGTTGTACCGGTACTTCTGGGTCAACTCCAGAACCCCGATAAAGCGCCCATTTTGGTCGTCTAGGCGCACCCAGCCGCCCTCTTTGAGCGGTTCTGCGGCTTCTTCGCTGACAGACAGGGTAATGGGGATGCTCCAGGGCAAGCCGTTTGCCAGGTGCATGTCGGTGACGACGGATTCGTAGTCGTCCTGCTCCATGAAGCCGTTGAGCGGGCTAAAGCCGCCAATGGCAATCATGACGAGGTCGGAGGTGGCTCGCTCATCGAGCTGCACTCGGGGCAGGCGATCGGCCTGCTGCAGGAATTCTTGACGCTCAGCGGCAGTGGCAACGCGCTGAACTAGGTGCCCTCCATGGGGAGAGATGCCATCGATGTGTTGACTCAAGGTCGTCCCTCTTTCGCCGTAACTTCAGTGCAAATCAATTCTCAGCCTTCGATCCTACCGTGGGAGGAGGACGCCCTGATAGGCTCGCAGGAGCGAAATTGCGGTCCCGATCGGCGCAAAAGCCTGTCTCTGGGGATTTGGCAAACTTTTGGGCTTAGGGAAATTTTTGTCTGAGATAGGGAGAACCCCGAAGGGCGATCGCCCTTCGGGGGTAGAGAATGTTTCGCAGCGCTTGCCAACCGGCGATCGCGCGCTCTGGTAGACTTGGCAGCCCAGACGCCCCTAAGTCACAGGGCTTTTTTCTTTCAGCTCGATGATGCCGCCGCCCAGGAGAACCTCGCCGTCATACCAAACAGCGGCCTGTCCCGGCGTGATGCTGAACTGGGGCTCATCAAAGACAATTCGGACGCGATCGCCCCCATCAAGAGGAATCACCGTCGCCGGAGTCGGCGGCGTCCGGTAGCGCACCTGCACCTCTGCCCGGATAGGGGCAGTGGGCGCGGTGATCGAGACCCAGTTGACCCGCTGGACGGTGCATTCTGGGTCGTGAGCGCTGGCGCGATCGCCCACGATCACCCGGTTGCGCGCCGGATCGAGAGCGATCACGTACAGGGGCTGCGCCGCCGCCACGCCCAAGCCTTTGCGCTGGCCGATGGTGTAGTGGTGGATGCCTTCGTGCTCTCCGAGCACCCGACCGTCCTGGTCGACGATTTCGCCTTTTTGGGGCGTGATGTACTTGTCCAAGAACGATCGCATGGAGCCGTGGCTCTCAATGAGGCACAAATCCTGGCTTTCGGGCTTTTGGGCCGTTTTTAGGCCAAATTCTGCCGCTAGCTGGCGCGTTTCAGCTTTGGTCAGCTCGCCCAGGGGGAAGCACGTCCCGGCCAAGATTTCCTGGCTGAGGTCGTAGAGAAAATAGGTTTGGTCTTTGCTGCGATCGACGGCTCGGTGCAGCTCTTGGCGGCCCGTTTCGGGGTTGTAGACAATGCGGGCATAGTGGCCTGTGGCGATCGTGTCGATGCCCAGGGTTTCCTTGGCGTAGGTCAGCATCGGGCCAAACTTGACCGCCTTGTTGCACTGAGAGCAGGGCAGCGGCGTCACGCCCGCTTCGTAGCCCGACACCAGATAGTCCACGATGTTGGCCGCAAAGACCTCGCGGGTGTCCACGATGTGGTGAGCCACGCCTAGCTGCTCACAGATAAAGGCCGCGTCCACCATTCCTTCCGAACAGCACTGGCCCTTGCCTTTCATCAACCACAGGGTCATCCCGACCACCTCCCGCCCCTGACGATGGAGCAGGGCCGCGGCCACGGAACTATCAACACCACCCGAGAGACCAACAACGACCTTATTCATGGAGCATTTGACAAAAATTGAACGGAAGCAGGTCTACTCTCGCGCTTCCCGTAGAATGAGCAGCAGAGTGCCCAACATACGGATTAGTCGGAGGCGATCGCCCCTCCTTACCATGGTAAATCAGCGTTCCAGTTTGCCCAGGGTCGGAGTCAACCATGACCCTTGATCAGCGGCCTGCCGTTCGCCGGGTTTTGATTATAACCCTCCTGCTCAACCTGTTTGTGATGGGCCTTAAGGCATTCTTGGGCTGGAAAACTGGCTCTTTGAGCTTGCTGGCTGACGCCCTCCACAGCGTCACCGACAGCGCCAACAATATTTTGGGTCTGCTGACCAGTCGGCTAGCCTCGCCCTATCCCGATCGCGACCATCCCTACGGTCACCAAAAATTTGATGCGGTGGGGGCCTTGGCGATCGCCGCTTTCTTGGGCATTGCCTGCTTCGAAATCCTCCAAAGCGCCATCGGCCGGCTGCTGCGACCGGGCCGACCTGTCCGGCTCGACGGGCCAGAGCTCTGGCTGCTGCTGGTCGTTTTGGGAGTGAATATTTTTGTGGCGTTTTATGAGCGGCGCGAAGGCATCCGCGTGGGCAGCCAAATCCTGATCGCTGACGCCAAGCACACCATGAGCGACATCTGGGTGACGATCCTGGTGCTGGCGGGCCTGATCGGGGTCTGGAGCGGCTGGCAGTGGCTGGATGTGGCGCTGTCATTCCCGGTGGCGCTCTTGGTGTTTGTGAGCGCGTGGTCCGTGCTGCGATCGAATCTACCCTGGCTGGTGGACGAAATGGCGATCGCCCCCGAAGCCATTCACAGCGCAGTCATGGAGGTTCCAGGCGTCCTGAACTGCCACAGCATCGCCTCCCGGGGCCTGATCGGCCGCCAAGTCTTTATTGAAATGCACTTGGTCACCCAGGCCCAGGACGTCGAAACCGCCCACGGGATCACCGAAGCCATCGAGGCCAAACTCCAAGAGCGCTACGGCCCCTCGCGGGTGCTGATCCACGTCGAGCCTCCGGCCTACAAATCCGCTGAAATTAGCTACGGCAGCGAGGATTCTGACGCTTAGGGTCTATTTTGTAAAAAAAATCGGGCGATCGTGCGCAATTTGCCCCCTGGAGCCTGATTTCAAGCACTAGTCCTGCGTCTTGAACGAGTCTCCCCATGTTGGCATCCTGGAAACGGCCCATTCGCAACGCTCTAAAGCACAGCAAGGCCCTGGTCAAGGGCTATCCCTTCTACTACGCGGGCCAGCAAGAGCCCCAGCCCCAGGAGCCCTACCCCCATCTGTGGCACGAGGCGACCACACCGATTCCCGATCGCGGCACCCCCGAGATTCGCCAAAATCGCCTGTGGAATTTGCACCTAGCGGCTCAGAAGCTGGACTATTTGCAGATTCCGCCCGGGCGCATCGTCAGTTTTTGTCATCGCGTCGGCGAGCCGACCCTCCGCAATGGGTTTCGGGCGGGGCCGGTGTTTGTGCAGGGTCAGGTGCGTACCGACGTGGGGGGCGGTCTGTGTCTGCTGGCCACCAGCCTGTTTCAAGCTTTTTTGTGGGCGGGATGGGAGATATTGGAGCGCCACTGCCACAGCATCGACGCCTACGGCGAAGGGCGATTTTATCCCCTGGGTCAGGACGCGGCGGTGGCCTACGGCTACAAAGACCTGATGGTGCGCAATGTCTGGGCAGTGCCGCTCCAGCTGCGTTTGCAGGTTTTGCCAGCCCAGGGGGTCGTGGCCTCGAGCGTGTGGGGGCGATCGCCCTGCCCGGTGGCGGTGAAAGTGGAATCCCAGGTTTTGGCTCGGCTCGCCCCCAGCAGTGAAGCGGGAGTGCCAGGCTGGCAGGTGGAGACGCGGCGGTACCTGCGCGATCGCCTCTCAGAGCGGGAACAGGGCTGGACCCTGGACTACCAAACCACCAGCCTGTACCATCCCTGCGATCGCCCCTAAACGCCCCAGTACTCCCCAGAACGGGCGATCGCCTAGGCGCTGCTGCGCACCCAGACTCCCGGGCTGAGGCTGACGCCACCGAAGGGACTGGGGTACAGTTGCCTTGACGGCCAATCGCAGAAATTTGCCTCTGCCAGCGGCGATCGCGCCCGCAGCCACGCATGTCAGAGAGGGGCGATCGCCCTCGAATTGGCCCCTTGTGCTTCGTTTCGCCTCCGTTTCATGACCCAGCCTCCGATGGCCCAGCCTTCGACTCTTCCTCCCGGCCTCAGCGCGGCCGATGTGATTGCCCAGCGGGCGGCGGGCTTGGGCAACAATGTCCACTTGCCCACCAGCCGCTCCTATCTCCAAATTTTTCAAGAAAATCTTTTTACCTTTATCAATGCGGCGTTTTTCACCCTGAGCTTGGTCATGCTGCTGCTAGGGCGCTATGGCGACAGCATTCTCGTTGTGGTGGTGATTTTCGGCGGGGTGCTGATCAACCTGTACCAGGAAATCTGGGCCAAGCGGAAGCTCGACGAAATCGCCTTGCTGATGCGGCCCAAGGCGACGGTGATTCGGGAGGGGGTCGAGCAGTCGATCGACCCGAGCGAGCTGGTGCTGGGGGATGTGCTGACGGTCCAGGCCGGGGACCAAGTGGTCGTCGATGGGGCCGTGATCGGGCCAGGACGCATCGACGTAGACGAGTCGCTGCTGACGGGCGAGTCCGATCTGATTCCCAAGCAAGCCGGCGATCGGTTGTATTCGGGCAGCTTTTGCGTCAGCGGCCGGGCCTGCTACGTGGCGGAGCAGGTGGGGGCCAGCACCGTTGCTTTTCGGCTGACCACCGGGGCGCGGGCCTTTCGCCAAATCCTGACACCGCTCCAGCGCGAGATTAATTTGGTGATTCGGGTGTTTTTGCTGATCGCCTGCTTCATGTGGATTTTGGTGGGCATCAGCTTTTTGAGTCAGGTCAATTCCCTAAACGAGCTGGTGCAGCGGGCAGCGGTGATCGCGGGGCTGGTGCCAGCGGGGCTGCTGCTGGCGATCACGCTGGCCTACGGCCTGGGGGCCGTGCGCATGGTGGGCCGCAGGGTCTTGATCCAGCAGGCCAACGCGGTGGAGTCCCTGAGCAATGTGAATATCCTGTGCCTGGACAAGACGGGGACGCTGACGACCAACCAGCTCCAGCTTCAGCGGGTGGTGCCCGTGGGAATGTCTGAGGCGGCCCTGCGATCGCGCTTGGGGTGCTACGGAGCGAGCGTGACCAGCGGCACCAAGACCAGCGAGGCGATCGCAGCGGCCTGTCCCGGCGATCCGGTGGCCATCGGGGCAGAGGTGCCTTTCAACTCCGCTCGCAAGTGGAGCGCGATCGCCCTCGAGCCAGCCGAGGATACCGGCGATCGCGACTGTCCGGCCGGAGTCTACGTCTTGGGAGCGCCGGAGGTGCTGGCCGAGGCCCTCCCACTATCGCCGGACATCCAGCAAAGCATCGTGGCAACGGCCAAGCAGGGCCTGCGGGTGGTGCTGTTTGCCTACAGCCCAGACCGCGCGGCCCTGGGAGGCGACACAGACCCCAAGCTGCCGCAGGACCTGGTTTTGCTGGGCGTGCTGCACCTGAGCGATGAGCTGCGCCCCGAGGCGAAGGGAACCCTGGACCGGTTTGCTCGGGCGGGCATCGCGGTGAAAATTATTTCTGGGGATCATCCCGAAACGGTGGCGGCCCTGGCGCGGCAGGCGGGGGTGCGCGACAGCCGGGTGATTTCGGGGAGCGAATTGGCCCAGATGAGCCCGGCTGCCCGAGTCCACGCTGCGCGATCGCACCATGTTTTTGGGCGGGTGACGCCAGAGCAGAAGGCGGAGCTGATCCAGGCGCTGCGCCAGCAGGGGGACTACGTGGCCATGATCGGCGATGGAGTCAACGA
This sequence comes from Geitlerinema sp. PCC 7407, assembly GCF_000317045.1. Classification (NCBI taxonomy): domain Bacteria; kingdom Bacillati; phylum Cyanobacteriota; class Cyanophyceae; order Geitlerinematales; family Geitlerinemataceae; genus Geitlerinema; species Geitlerinema sp. PCC 7407. The sequence goes on along the minus strand of NC_019703.1, from coordinate 1,502,018 downwards.
CGTGCTGTCCCTAAAGCAGGCCAATTTGGCGATCGCCATGGAGAGCGGCAGCAAGGCGACTCGCTCGGTGGCTGACATCGTGCTGCTCAAGGATTCCTTTGGCAGCTTGCCCCGCGCGTTTTTGGAGGGTCAGCGCATCCGCAACGGCATCCAGGACGTGATGAAGCTGTTCATGATTCGCACCTTTTGCGTGACGCTGCTGATTTTCGCGACGGCGATCGCCACCGACTCCTTTCCCATGGCCAACAAGCAAAGCGCCGTGGTCACGCTGCTGGGCGTTGGGTTTCCCAGCATGGCCCTCCCCATCTGGGCCAAACCGGGCGCTCTGCCCCAGCGCAGCCTGATGCGATCGATTTTGCACTTCACGGTCCCCGCCACCTTGACCCTGACCCTGGTGGCGCTGATGGTCTACTTGTTTTATTTGGTGGTGGCGATTTTGGACCTGTCGCCCTACCGGGAGCTAGCGGACGTGGACTACCAGGTTCCCCGCAGCGCCCTGGTGACGATCTTGGTCATGGGCGAGCTGCTGCTGATTCCGTTCCTCAAGCCGCCCACGCGGGCCTGGGTGGGCGGGGAGCCGCTGTGCGGGGACTGGCGCTATACCTGGGTTGCCCTGGGCCTGTTGGGGCTGTATTTCCTGATCGTGGCCCTGCCGCCGGTGGCCAACTTTTTCGAGCTGCTGCCTTTGCCCTGGCCAAACTACGGCTTTATCGGCTTTATTGCCCTGGAGTGGTGCTTTGTTTTACGAGCGATCTGGCGCAGCCGCTTTCTCGATCGCTTTTTGGGCGTGGATTTGAGTTGAGGGGATAGGGGGCCATGGTGGAGCGAGAAAATCGGCGTGGAGCCAGCAAGCTCGATATTCCGGGCGTGAGTCCCTGGGAGGTGATGGCGATCGCCACGGGAGCGGTTGCCATCGTGACCCTGGGCCTGCTCGGGCTCAGCCTCAAGGCCATCACCAACGCCTTCGACCCGACGCGCGCCCAGGCGATCGCCCAAAACCTGGTGGACTACACGATTCCCGGGGGCTCGACCGGCGGCTTCGGCCTCAACCTCGGCGGGATCAAAGTTGCCCTGGTCGGCTCCTCTGCCCTCGTCTCCACCCTCACCGCGCCGGAACAGGTCACCCAGCAGCTCCCAGACGGCGTCATGCTGCGGGTCACCCGGCTCCCCATCGATCGCCTGGCCCGCCCCGAAGACTTCGAAGCGGTCAACTTCTCCAACCATTTCGGGATCACCTTTGCCCACGAAAACCTAGAGATTTACCGCAGCTATCAAGAAGACAAGGTACTGTGCGGTTTCACCGTTCCCATCACCATCCAAACCGGCAGCTTGACCCTCACCGAGGCCGCGCCCGCCACCCCCGCCGTTCAGTACGAAGTCAACCTCACCTTTGGCAACTACCAGCGGCTGTTTGTGATCACCGGTTTCGGGCGGAACGCCCAGGCCGAGGTGGAGCAGGTTTTTCAGTCGCTCCGCTGCAATCGCTAGTCAAAGATTCTTCGCCGCTTGTCGCCCAGCCCATTGCTTAGACCCAGGGAAACACCATGCTTCAGCCAGCTCTCAAGGAATGGGCCGTGACCGTCGAGGCCCTCGCCGCCGGAAACACGATCCTGCTGCTGCGAAAAGGCGGGATTCAAGAAGAAACCGGGAGCTTTGCCCTTCAGCATCAGCAGTTTTGGCTGTATCCGACCTACGAGCACCAAAAACCAGAGTTGCTGAAGCCGGACTATGCCGCCCAGGTGCAGCCCGTCCCCTCAGGCTGGCACCCAGAGACAGTCGAGATCCAGGCGTGGGCAGAGGTCCAGGGGCAGTTTACGTTTCACGATCAGGCCACGCTCGCAGCGGTGACGCCCTTTCACGTCGGCAATGACCGGTTCGCGGCAGAGCGGCTGCGCTGGAAGGCGCGATCGCCCCTCCAGGGGCTGATTCTGCGGGTGTATCGCCTGCCGCGCCCCGAGAGCCTGCCTTACAAGAGCGAGTACGGCGGCTGTCGGTCCTGGCTGACGCTGCCCCTGACGGCGGAAATGGCGCGATCGCACCCCGCCCTGAGCGACGAGGCCTTTGAGCAGCAAGCGGCCCAGCTGCAGCAGGCCCTCCAGTCGGTGGCCCCGGCCTGACGGCCCCATCCCCGAGATGCTTTGGGGGAGATCCCGCCACACCGTAAGATAAGGGGAGTCAATGCTGATGCTGAAATCATTGTGAAAGCAATTACTCTCCTTGGCTCCACAGGCTCGATCGGCACCCAAACCCTCGACATTGTGTCCGAGCACCCCGATCAGTTTCGGGTGGTGGGAATGGCCGCAGGGCGCAACGTCGCGATGCTGGCGCAACAGATTCGGCAATTTCGGCCTGAAATTGTGGCGATTTGGGACAAAGACAAGCTGCCTGAGCTAAAAGCGGCGATCGCCGACCTCGAGCCCCAGCCCATCGTGCTGGCCGGCGAAGAAGGCGTGATCGAGGTGGCCCGCTACGGCGACTCGGAGGCCGTGGTCACAGGGATCGTCGGCTGCGCTGGCTTGCTGCCCACGATCGCCGCCATCGAGGCCGGCAAAGACATTGCCCTCGCCAACAAGGAGACCCTGATTGCGGGTGGTCCGGTGGTTCTGCCGCTGATCGAGAAATACGGCGTCAAACTGCTGCCCGCAGACTCGGAGCACTCGGCGATTTTCCAGTGCTTGCAGGGAGTCCCCCAGGGAGGACTGCGGCGGATCATCCTGACGGCGTCCGGGGGCGCTTTCCGGGACTGGCCCGTCGAGAAGCTGGCTGAGGTGACCGTCGCCGACGCCCTCAAGCACCCCAACTGGTCCATGGGCCGCAAGATCACCGTGGATTCGGCCACGCTGATGAACAAGGGCCTTGAGGTGATCGAAGCCCACTATTTGTTCGGCATGGATTACGACCACATTGATATCGTGATCCATCCCCAAAGCATTATTCACTCGCTGATCGAGCTGCAAGACACGTCGGTTCTTGCCCAGCTCGGCTGGCCCGACATGCGGCTGCCGCTGCTCTACGCCATGTCGTGGCCTGAGCGCATCGCCACGAGCTGGGAGCCGCTAGACCTAGTGAAGGCGGGAGATCTGACCTTCCGGGCGCCGGATCACCAAAAGTATCCCTGTATGCAGCTGGCCTACGCGGCGGGTCGGGCCGCGGGCTCGATGCCGGCGGTGCTAAACGCGGCCAATGAGCAGGCGGTCGCGCTATTTTTAGAGGAGAAAATCCAGTTCCTGGAGATTCCGCGCCTGATCGAGGCGGTCTGCGATCGCCACCAGGCAGACAACCGCCAGCAGCCGACCCTGGACGATATCTTGCAGGCCGATGCTTGGGCTCGCCAAGCGGTGCTCCAGGCCTGCGAACAGCTGCATCAAGGCGATCGCATTGTTTCTTTGCGCTAGCCGCCGAGGGGGCTGGGGGCGATCGCGCCTTGCCAAGGTCAATCAGCACACAATGGAGGATGAGGGATGCCGTTTCAAGAGCTGATCTTGGGTTTGGCAGCCTTGGTAGTAGCGTGGCTGATTTTTACCTGGCTGCTCAAGGTCGTCAAAACCACCCTGAGTACGGCCCTTTTCATCGCTTTGGTGGTGCTGGGTTTGCTGTTTGTGGGCATTGGTCCCCAGGAGCTGCTCCAGCAAGTCCTTCAGATTCCCCAGCAGCTCTGGCAGTGGGGAACTGGCTCTGGTCAGCGCTGAAGTTGGCCAATTTTGTCTCCATTAATCCTGTCTCGTTTTCGCTGAGTTGGTAGCCATGCAAATCCGCCGTCGTCCGCCCGTTTCCAGTGTGACCGTTATCAATTTGACCTACAAAATCAAGACGGACGAGGATCAGCCCAACAACATCCTCGAAGAAATCGTGTGGCACAAGGAAACGGAGGTCGATCAGCTGCGCGATCGCCGGCCCCTCGTTGAGCTAAAGCGCCAGCTAGCCAGCGCGCCCCCGGTCCGCAACTTCGCTGAGGCCCTGCGCCAGAGCAAGACGCAGCCTGCCCTGATCGCGGAGGTCAAGAAAGCCTCTCCCAGCAAGGGCGTGCTGCGCGAAGATTTTGATCCAGTGGCGATCGCCCAGGCCTACGAGCAGGGCGGCGCGACCTGTTTGTCGGTTCTGACCGACCAGCGATTTTTCCAGGGCAGCTTTGAGAACCTCCAGCGGGTTCGCCAAGCGGTGGATCTGCCCCTCCTGTGCAAAGACTTCATTCTGTATCCCTACCAGCTTTATCAGGCGCGGATTCACGGCGCTGATGCGGCTCTGCTGATCGCGGCAATTTTGTCGGATCAAGATTTGCAGTATTTCCTGAAGGTGATCAAAACCCTCGGCATGACTGCCCTGGTGGAGGTGCACACCCTAGAGGAGCTCGACCGGGTGCTGGCCCTCGACGGCGTGGAGCTGATCGGCATCAACAATCGCGATCTGCAAACCTTCAAGGTAGATCTGCAAACGACCTGTGATCTACTGACAGCGCGGCAGCAGCCGCTGAGCGATCGGTCTATCCTAGTGGTCAGTGAGTCGGGTCTGTTTGTGCCGGCGGATCTGCGCCGGGTAGCAGAGGCAGGCGCCGCGGCGGTTTTGGTGGGCGAATCCTTGGTCAAGCAGCCCGATCCCGCCCAGGCGACCGCTGCCCTCTTGAGCGAAGCCTAGAGATTCGCCGGTCCAGCGCTGCCTTTCCCAAAGAGCGCGATCGCCCGTGGCTGTCTAATTTTTGATTTCTGATTAATGAGGTGAGTTTGCTTTCATGGAGCCTATTCCTCTGCCGTCGCACATTCACTACGAGCTGCTTTTGCAGCTTCTAGAGCGCCAAACCCTTTTTGCCGTTGGCCAGCGATCGCCCCAGCGAGAGCAGGTCACTGAGCTGATTATGACGCTGCGCAAGGCTCTCTCCCACCAAAAGCGGCTCGAAGAAAGCTGCGATCGCGCTCATTTACCCGTGGACTACCGCTGGTCCCTCAACGCGAATGCGGGGCCCTCGGCGCCTGACACGCTGATGCCCCCTGAGCGATCGCCGCTGCCCTGATTTTTGGGAGATTCTGGCAGGGCTCGCGGCTGCAACTAGGCTGGGCCAAGGCTGCGACCAGAACTAGCCGGAACAGTCCGCAATTTCCCCGATTGAGCTAAACTGATTGCAACTTCGCAGCAATGCTTATCCAAGTGCTTGCTAGGTCTGGGATTGAGGCAACAGAAAGCCACCAGACCGCAGCACCAGAGGGACGCAACAAATTGCTGCGCCCCCGACTTTGGAAGGTCGCTGTCTCACTTCAGGAGGTCCTGCGTGTCAGAGCTGGATGAATGCCTCAGCCACCAAGAATCCCCCGATGATCGGCAGGGAGGCCTCGAGCCTCTCGGGGAGCAGGCTGCTCTCCCGACGCTGTGGGAGGAAGTACAGGCACTGCGATCGCGCGATCGCCACCAAAACGAGCGCATCCGCCATCTCGAGCAAGCCCTCGACCAGTCGGTCCACTCCATCGGCGAACTGAAACAGCAAATTGCCGATCGCATGTTTCTCGAATCGCTGCTGGCCGCCACCGAGGAGTTTGCCCGCATTCAGCAGCAAGCGATCAACGAGCTCAAGGCTCAGCTGCAAGCCCAGCAAGCGGTCCTCGCCCAGCAGATCAATGAGATTCAGGGGCGCGATCAGGCCGTTCATTCCCTCATCAACGCGACCGAAAGCATCGCTCACGCCCAGCGGGACGAGCTCGAGCGCCTGCGATCGCAAATGGTCCACGAGCAGGCAGAGATGGCCCGCTCCCACGACGCCTTGCAGCAGCAGATCACCGCTCACAAGCAGACCATCACCAGCCAGCAAAATCAGCTCCTGAAGCTAGAGGCTCAGCGCCGCTCGGCCCTCGAAACTACGACCGACCTCGAGCAAAAACTGGCCGACGCAGAGGCCCAGATTGAGGTACGCCAAAAATCCCTAGAGGACTACCTCCAGCTGATCGGCGAATTTGAAGAGCGGCAGGCCAAAGCCGAAGCCACGATCGCCCAGCAGCAGGGTCTGGCCGCCCAGCTACACGACGCCCAAGAGACGGTCAGCCAGCAAAACAGCACCATTGTGGCGCTGCAGCGGGATCTCGCCGTCGCCCACGGCAAACTGGAGGCCCTAGAGACCCAGATCGCCAACCAAACGCGCATCCAGGCCCGACTCCAGCAGAACAAGCAAGAACTGCAAGCCGAGCGCGATCGCCATCTGAACCGCGTCAACGCCCTCGAAAGCCAAGTCACCGAGCTCCAAGAGCAGGTGCTCAAGCAGGCGCGCCAAACCAGCGAGTACGAGGCCGCCATTCAGCACTGGAAGGACCGCTACCAAGAGAACCAGCAGCAGCTAAGCCAGCTCCGAGACATGCTAGAGCAGCTGCCGGAGTGCCCAGAGGAAGTCGTGGATTTGCTGGCGACCCTCACCCCAGCCTCCGACGCCAAGCTCACCGAGAAGGCGGCTGAGGCCGAGGTTCCCCCTGCCCCCCGCTTCACCAAGGGGCTCACCGTCGATCTGCCCACCTTTTTGGCCCGTCGCCGCAGCTATCGGACACAGCAGTCCACTTCGTGACAAACTCCTTCACTGACGCTGATACCTACAGACCGTTGGCACTCATGCCAACACCGTGGATCTTCCAAGCCGCGTGATGTTGTGAGTGCTCAGGTCATCAGAAATAGGGCCGTGGGGCGCACGGTTCTGCAAAATGCTTGTGGAGACGGTCTGACGGGGACGGGCAACCGTCTAGCAAAGAGTCGATGAATCAAGAATCTCCGCCTATACCCGAAGGGTTAGGGGAAGAGCGTCAATGCAAGTTTGACAGTCTGTCTTTTGACAGAGGCTGACATCTGCCTTAAAAGTGCAAACAGCTTCACTGAACCGCTATTTGAGGCCATAGCTGGCATTGATTTAGCAAGACGTGAGCTGGTGTGAGCAGTGTTTTAGCCATCTTTTTCATGAAACGTCTTATTGCGCAGCCTAGCTTCAACTTGACAGTTTGGAGCCTGATTTCAGCTAATTGTCTCCATCCCGCGATCGCCTCTTCTCCCCCTCTCGACGACCTTTCTTCGCCTTTCATCCAGACAGAAAGCTCGTCGCTACCAACGCTTGAATCGAGCAGTCAACTCACTTTCCCCGATGGGCAACGCATCCTACAAGTTGCAGATCTTGCACAATCAGAAACTTCCGAGAACGACGTCATTCGCATCATCGTTGAAGAGAAGAAAGAAGAAGAGAAAGTAGAACCAGCTTCTACGCCTGTTTATACCATCGAGGCAGAAGAAATCCGTCAGCAGGAAGCCGATAGCGTGGCCGAAATTCTGCGGACTTCACCAGGCTTTGCGGTCAATGACGCCGGATTTGGAGCAGACATTCACACCGGAACTTATTACAGAGGAGCGTCCATTAATCAGTCTGTTTTTCTCTTAAACGGCAGACCGATTGGTAGCAACATCAATACCTACCACGGCAGCACTGACCTTAACAGCATCCCGACCGGAGCGATTGAAAAAGTTGAGCTATCTAGCGGCACCTCAGCAACGCTCTATGGCTCAGAAGCATTTGGCGGAGTTGTCAATATTGTTACGAAACAGGGTGAAGATACCCCGACTCGCTTCAATGGCTTAGTTCAATTTGGCTCCTACGATCACTCCAATGTTCAAGGTCAGCTCAGTGGCTCGGTCGGGGATGTAAACTATATTTTCAATTATCAAAACTTTGAAGCTGAAAATAACTACCGAGTCCCCATAGGCGCTGCCAACCGGGGGCCTGATGGTCGTTTATTTAATGGCGATACTGCAGTTACTAACTATTACGGCAAAGTAGGCTTTGACCTCAACGATCGCAACTCACTGAGTCTGGATGTCTCTAAGGTCAGCAGTCGACGGGGATTACTTTACTTCGGGTTTCCGCTACAGCGCGATCGCCTCGACCATGATCTCCTAAACGCTGGGCTATCTTGGCAGGCCAAATTGGGAGAAGGGGATGACTCGACTTTGAATACCACTGTCTCCTTTAACCAAGACTACTTCAGCACCTACGGACCGACCCAACAAACGCGCTATCGCACCGGCAGCCTCGATTCTCGGACCTTCAACGCCAGAGTAGATCATGACTGGCAAACTGGCGCCAACCATAACCTCCGCTGGGGACTGGATCTGCAAAATTCTTTGTTGACGGGGGAAGTGGAGAGTAACGTGCCTCAGCTCGTTGCTTTGAACGGCACCGAAGACCGCGATCGCCTCCATACGGCCCTATTCGCCCTCAACACCTGGAAGCTCAATCAAGACCTACAAGTAGAGCTTGGCCTCCGCCAAAACTTTAATAGTGAATTTGGCAGTTATCTAAATCCCAGCGTGGGCGGGCGCTGGGAGGTTTCGCCCACTGTGGCCATGCGGGGCAGCTGGGTATCGGTGCAGCGCAACCCAGGACTAGACCAGCTATATGTATTTGACACGGTCCACAACTGGCTGCCCAACCCTAACTTGGATCCTGAAACGGGTTCTTCCTGGACTGCCGGAGTGGATTTGCAACTCGCTAGCAACCTCAATGCGCAGATGACTTACTTTGGCAGTCGCCTAGATAATCGCCTGGGAATTCAGGCAGGCCGCTGGGAAAATATCGGCTTAGTCAACACGAACGGCCTAGAAGCTGCGCTCCGGTGGCAAATCACTCCTCAGTGGTCCAGCTTTGTCAACTACACCTACACCGATGCTGAAATCCAGACGGGTCCAGAGCGAGGGCTCCAGTTAGGCCTCATCCCTTATTCCGTTGGTCAACTAGGCATTGGTTATGAGTCCGCAGGTTGGCAAGTCAACTTGTATGCCAACTATTTCAGCGGGGCTCGACGGGCATTATTTAATACTCCCGGCGATTCAAGTGAGGATTTTTCGCCTGATTGGTTACGGCTTGACCTTGGCTTGCGGGTACCTATCACTCGCAATCTAGGGTTCACTGCTTTTCTTGAAAATCTGACTGACCAAACTTACGAAAGAGCCAATCGTATTTATCAGCCCGGTCTGACTGTGCGAGTTGGCTTACAGTCCTACTAGGGATCCTCTGATCGTCCGGAGCATTTCGGCGGGTTGGTAGAGGTTTTGCCTCTTTCAAGCCAAAAGGCGCGGAGGTCCGCGCCTTTTAGCCTTTTAGGCTTTAGCTAGCAGTCTAGAGGGCTCTAGAAGCGAGCGATCGCCTCTGCCCGGCTCACGGAGCCCAGAGCTTCCACCAGGCTTTGGACCGCAGCCACCATGGCGATTTCGCTGTTGAGGCGGTTGATCGCAGAGCCAACGCCAACGCCCGCAGCACCCGCCGCGATCGCCAGGGGAGCCGTCACGCTAGAGATACCCGAAGCGCACAGCACCGGCACCGACACCGCGCGAGAAATCTCGGTCGCGGCGGCCAGAGCAGGCGCAGCCTTCTCGATCAGGCCCAGGGTACCGGGGTGAGCCGGACGGCTGCTGGTGCCGCCCTCGGTTTGGATGATGTCTGCTCCCGCAGTCACGAGGGCTTCAGCCAGAGCCACCTGCTGATCGAGCTCCAGAATGTGAGGCACCGTCACAGATAGCATGATGTCCGGCAGGACTTCGCGGGTCCGGCGGGTCAGGTCGAGGACTTCCGCAGCTTCGAAGCGAATGCCGTGGGCGTAGAACGCGTCAAAGTTACCAATTTCGATCAGATCCGCACCGGCTTTGACGGCTGCGACAAACTTTTCGGGCTCCACCGCCGACACGCAGATCGGCAGAGAGGTGACGGCACGGGCACGCTCGACCAGTCGGGGATCAGCCGCGATGTCTACGAAGGTAGCGCCGCCGCGATCTGCTGCTTTAACGACAGCTTCAACGCGATCGGCGTCGAAGTTCATCAGACCGCTGATAACCTTCAGGACCCGACTTTGGGCGAAGGCTGGCTGAAGTGTGGGATGCATGGTCATGATTCTTCGCAATCAGGTTAAACAATACAAGTCATTTGGAACATTGTTGCACCCCGTGCGGCCTGCGACTAGGGTGTTCCTGCCCGAGATACGCCCAAGGGGCCGATCGCCATAGCCCCAAACGCACGGAGGCAAATTTGGGGAGGTCAGCATAGCTCATCCGCGCTGAGGCGATCGCCCACGAACCCAGCTCAAGGGACTCTCTACACCCTTGGTCACAAGCGACAATTTTTGTGCAGACAAATTGGTGCTCGCAAGCTTGCGTTTAGCCGATGATTGGGCGGCTGGGTGCGTTAACCTATTCATCAAAAACATTAAATAATTATTAACTTTTTATTAATAAAATCGATGTTTTTCCACAGAAAAGCTTTGTTTTCCACAGAAAATCCCGCATTTTCCACAGAGGCCCCCAACAAAAAGTAGCGGAGATCACGCTTGAGGCGATCGCTCCGCTACTCGTTTCAATCTGATTTAAAGGAGCGATCGCCTGAGCAACCAGCCCTTCAAAGGGTTATTCCCACTCGATGGTTCCAGGCGGCTTCGAGGTGATGTCATAGACCACCCGGTTAACCCCCTCAACCTCGTTGACGATGCGGTTGGAAATCGTCTCCAGCAGATCGTAGGGAGCGCGAGACCAGTCCGCCGTCATGCCGTCCTCGCTGCTGACCAGGCGCAGCACAATCGGATAGGCATAGGTGCGGCGATCGCCCATCACGCCGACGCTGCGAATCGGCAGCAGCACCGCAAAGGCCTGCCAGAAATCGTGGTAGATGCCGCGCTGATTGATTTCTTGGCGCACGATCAGGTCCGCATCTCGCAGGATATCCAGCTTCTCCGCCGTCACCTCGCCCAAGATCCGAATCGCTAGACCCGGTCCCGGGAAGGGATGGCGACGCACGATTTCTTCCGGCAAGCCGATCGCCCGGCCGACCTTACGCACCTCGTCCTTGAAGAGTTTGCGCAGGGGCTCCACCAGCTTGAAGCGCAGATCCTTCGGCAGGCCGCCCACGTTGTGATGGCTCTTGATCTTCACAGCGACCCGCTCGCCCGTCTTCGGATCGACATTGGTATCTGCCGACTCGATCACGTCCGGATACAGCGTGCCCTGGGCCAGATAGTCAAAGGGACCCAGGCGCCGAGACTCTTCTTCAAAGACCTGGATGAACTCGTGGCCGATCCGCTTGCGCTTTTCTTCGGGATCGGTGATCCCTTCCAACCTGGCCAAAAAGCGCTCCCGAGCGTTCACGTACTCAACGTGGATGTGGAACTGTTCCTGGAACAGCTTCAGCAGGCGCTCGGGCTCCCCTTTGCGCATGAAGCCCTGGTCGATGAACATGCAGGTGAGGTTATCGCCGATCGCCTTGTGGAGCAAGAAGGCAAGGGTCGAGGAGTCCACACCCCCCGAAAGGGCCAGCAAAACGCGCTTGTCGCCGACTTTGGCCCGCACTTCGCGAATCGCTTCTTCGACAAATGCTTCCGTTGTCCAGGTGGGCTCGCAATCGCAAATGTGGTAGACAAAGTTGCGAATCAGGGCCAAGCCGCCCTGGGAGTGCACCACTTCCGGGTGGAACTGGACGCCATAGAGCTTGCGATCGTGGTGGGCGATCGCCGCGCAGGGGGTATTGTTCGTGTGGGCCAAGAGCTCGAAGCCCTCGGGCATTTGCTTGACCGAGTCTCCGTGGCTCATCCACATCGTGGTGCCATCTTCGACGTTGGTCAGCAGGTCTGTGGGATCGTCGATAAACAGCGATGCTTTGCCGTACTCGCCGCGCTCAGCCCGCTCGACGCCACCGCCGAGCTGCTGCACCATCAGCTGCATGCCGTAGCACACGCCCAGCACCGGCAAGCCCAAGTCCCAGATAGCGGGGTCGCAGTGCGGCGCGTGGGCGTCGTACACCGAGCTGGGACCACCTGAGAAGATGATGCCTTTGGGGTTGAGCTGTTTGAGCTGCTCCGCGGTAGTGCGATAGGACAAGACCTCAGAGTACACCTGGGTCTCGCGAATGCGACGAGCAATCAGCTCGGAGTACTGGGAGCCGAAATCCAGGATGACAATCATCTGGCGATTGATCGGCTCTAGAGACGCGGTTTGAGGCGGTTGTTCAGTCTGTAGAGTCACGGAGAATTCCTGGCACTAATTCAGGGAAACAGAACGAGAACGTTTAAAAAATGAGAGAGAAATAGCAAAACTGGCTTCGTAGCCAGTTCTTAATAAAGCTTTTTAGAAATGCTTTTTGAGCGGATAAATCTAGCGCTGATTCCAGCTAGCTTAACACAATTTAGCGAGGCATTTCTCCCCAAAATCACTGGTTACGATGATTTGGCGCTGGCGATCGAATAGTAGCGAGCCGACAGCAACAGCGCGATCGCTGTGGTGCTGGATATAGCGCTGGGCGCGGGCGTCAATCTGCTGGGCGATCGCCCCGTAGATCTGAGCGGTCCAGGCAGTCTGGCGCTGAGCGTCGAGCTGGCGCAGGCTCTGCAAGGCGGACTCCAGGGTCGGGCTGTCCAGCAGCGTTGCCAAGACTTCGGTGGGCAGCCCCTGCGCTCCGGCGATCGCCGTCAGGATCTCTTGGCGACCATCGGCGACGTGGTGATGGGTGTGGAAAATGCCGCCCGCCAGCTTGATCAGCTTGCCGTGGTAGCCAAACAGCAGCAGGGACGTCACGCCCAGCAAACCGGCCTCCACCAGCAGCGGCCCGATCCAGTTAGCGGTTTTGACGAGACGGGCCTCCGGCACCCCGAGCTGTCGCGCCAGGTCCAGGCCATTTTCGCCCACGCAAAAGACCAGCGTGTCTGAGCCCTGCGCTTTTTGGGTGAGCTCGGCTCGGTAGGCGTCGAGCTGACCGGGGGCACTCAGGGGCTGGGAAATCCCGGTGGTGCCCAGGAGCGAGAGGCCCTCAACAACGCCGAAAGCGGCATTGGAGGTGCGGGTGGCCAGAGCCTGGCCCTCCGGCAGAATGATCGTCACCTGGAGCTTGCGATCGCCCGGTAGATAGGCCGCGAGGTTGTGGCGCAGCAGGCGCTGGGCATACTGATAGATGGCGGCAGGCCCCTGCCCCTGGTCTTGGCGGCCGATTCCTTCGCCGCCCGCGAGGGCGATCGCCTCGGGCTGATCGGATGCCCCCCAGCGCACCCAGGCCCACACCGGCGTGTCGCGGGTCAGGTCCAGGTTGTCGCCGGGATCGCTGCGGGCGATCGCCAAGGCGCTGTCCGCCGACAGCAGAGCGACCTGTTCTAGGGCGATCGTCGCTGGCTGAGGTGGCTCTAGCAGATCAAGGGTGACGGAGGTGGCAGCTGACTGTCCCAGCAGGCGCTGGAGAGCGGCGATCGCCGCCGCGCAGGCAAACACCGGCAGCGTATATCCCGCCCGAGGCAATGCAGTCATCGGTGGGCAACTCTCCGGGCGAAGGGGACACATTCCCAGGGCAACAGGGACGAAAAGTCAATCCACCCTGAAACAGACGACAAAGTCCGTAACATTACTCAAAGATAGAATTCGGTAAACTTTAAGCTTTTGCGTGTAGGAACTGGATAAAGCACAGTCTATTGCTTTTTCATCGCCAATATTCCGTAGATCTAGGGTTGACTCGCGGGGATTGGCTTCCTGGAAATCGTCACGTGCGCGTTCGGAGAACCCTATGGAATCCGCTGCTGACTCTAGGCCTCCTGTTTTTGCCCCAAGCCATTGGGCTAGCTCTGAGCAACAATCCTCTCAACCCTCGGGGATTGTGCTGCAGTTTCAGGGCGTGCTCGACGCTACGACGGCCAGCGATGCGCGGCAGCAGATCGAACAGGCGCTCCACTGCGCAGCCCATGCGGTGATTGTAGACCTACTTTGGGTCTCGGCTGTCACCCAGGAGGGCTTTGAGGCGCTGCAAGCGGGCATTGCGCGATCGCTGGTTTTGAAAAAGTCGCTGTCCTTTGAGTCGGCAGGCTCCACCCTCCAGCAGCAGCTCGACGGCGCCTGGACCGAGCAGCGGCGGCAGACCTTCGGCCCGTGGGAGCACAGCGTCGATCAGGGGTTCGAGTCTTTTTTACAGGATCATCCCCACACGAAATTTCGTCCATCCAAGGCAGACTACACGGTGGGATCCCTCGAGCCGTGGTCGCGGCGGCCCTGCAAATCAACGTCTGCTTGAGATGCTGGCGTGGGAAACTGAGGGCGATCGCCCGCCCCTCCCCGTGATCATCCGCTCTGCCAGAAGCAGGAGGCGATGATCCAAAATAAAGAGTATGAACCCAATCAACTACCTCCGCATCAGCCTGATCGATCGCTGTAACTTCCGCTGTCTTTACTGCATGCCCGAAGAGGCCGAGATCAGCTATGCCTTGCAGGAGCACTGGCTGACCAACGAAGAAATTTTGACGCTGCTGCAAGAGGTTTTTATTCCTCTGGGGTTTTCGCGCTTTCGGTTGACGGGGGGCGAGCCGCTGCTGCGGCCGGGCCTGGTGGATCTGGTGCGGGCGATCGCCCAGCTACCGGGCACCGAGGATTTGGCGATGACCACCAACGGGTTTCATCTGGCAGCAGTTGCCGAAGATCTCTACGCAGCGGGCCTACGGCGGATCAATATCAGCCTAGATTCCCTGGATGCGGCAGTTTTTGACCAGATTATTGGTCATCGCGGGCGATCGCGCTGGCAAGCGGTCTGGCAGGGCATCCAGGCAGCCCATCAAGTCGGCTTTGACCCCCTGAAGCTCAATGTTGTGGTGATTCCGGGGGTGAACGATCACGAAGTGCTGGACTTGGCGGCGCTCACCCGCGATCGCGCTTGGCATGTTCGCTTTATTGAATTTATGCCCATCGGCAACGACGCCCTCTTTTCGGATCGGGGCTGGATCGCCTCGGAGGAGCTGCGCCAGCAAATTCGCGATCGCTGGGGCCTCACCGAAGGCCGCGTCACGGGCAACGGCCCCGCCGATATTTTCCAGATTCCCGGTGCCAAGGGCACGCTGGGCTTTATTAGCCAGATGTCTGAGTGCTTCTGCGATCGCTGCAACCGGATGCGCCTCTCCGCCGACGGCTGGCTCCGGCCCTGCCTGCTGAACGAAACCGGTCAGCTCGACCTGCGCACCGCCCTGCGCACCAGCACACCGCTCGACGAGCTGCGCGATCGCGTGGCCACCCTCTTGAACCTCAAGCCCGAGATCAACTACAAGCTGCGAGAGTCGGGCACCACTGGCCGCTATGCCCGCACCATGTCGCAAATCGGCGGCTAGGCAAAATAAAACCCCCTAGACTGACGGTTCCAGGGGGTTGTATTCGAAATAAATGCCGCGGTGAATAGAGAGAAAACGAAAAATTGGGTTTTCTCGGAGCGTTAGACTTTCCGAGAGTAAAATTCAACGATCAACAGTTCGTTGACCTGAAGCGCAACCCATTCCCGCTCAATCACGCTATTCACCTTGCCTTCCATCTTGTTCTTGTCGAACTCGAGGTGGCTGGGAACGTGGGCGAGACCAGGAGACTGGAGGTTTTGCTCAGCCAATTTGCGGGAGCTTTCCCGATTGCGGATGGCGATCGCGTCGCCGGGGCGGCAGTTGTAGCTAGGAATGCTAACGACTCTGCCGTTGACCATCACGTGGCCGTGGTTGACGAGCTGACGTGCTGCGGGGATGGTGGGAGCCAAGCCCATGCGGAAGATGGTGTTATCCAACCGCATTTCCAGCAGCTGCAGCAGCACCTGACCGGTGGAACCCGAGACGCTCCGTGCTTTGCGCACGTAGCGAACCAGCTGACGCTCGGTGATGCCGTAGTTGTAGCGAAGCTTCTGCTTTTCCTCTAGACGGATGGCGTACTCTGACTTCTTCTTACGGTTTTGACCGTGCTGTCCAGGCGGATAGGCCCGACGAGCTGACTTGCGGGTCAGACCGGGCAGGTCACCCAAACGACGAACAATTCTTAGGCGTGGGCCTCTGTAACGCGACATGGAGTTTCCTCTCTATACAAGCGTGGCAAAGCCATCATTGTACAATAAAAGCCAATATGAAAACAGTTTTATTGCTGCTGATTCGGGGCTATCGCGCCCTGATTTCACCGCTGTTCCCGCCGGTGTGCCGCTTTCATCCGACGTGCTCTCAGTACGCCCTCGAGGCGATCGCCCGCCATGGATCCTTGGGCGGGAGCTGGCTGGCGGTCCGGCGAATTTTTCGCTGCCATCCGTTTTGTGAAGGCGGCTACGATCCGGTACCGATGAATTTGTCGGATTCGCTGCCGTTTCGGCGACCCCGCTCCTAGGGACTGGGCCCAACTCAAATCGGGACGCCCTTCTTGGGAGCCATTTTTGTTGAAACCTTGACGAGCCGAGGCGCTGTGAAACCCTATCAAACGATGCCAATCCGCGAGTGCGGTGAGCCGCTGACGCCGATTCCGGGCGATCGCCTGCGGCTAGTGTCTCCCCATCCCTACCAGGCGCTGGGCGCGCCCTACGGGGAGCGATCGCCGTTTTGGGTGCGGCAGGGGGTGGTCGAAGCGCTGGTTTTGGCCCAAGAGCTCCTAGAACAGCAGCGTCCCGGTTGGCACCTGCAAATTTTTGACGCTTACCGGCCCATCCCGGTCCAGCAATTCATGGTGGACTACGCCTTTGCCGAATTGGCGGCGGCGCGGGGCCTGGTCGTCTCGCAGCTCCAGGCCAGGGAACGGAAGGCCCTCCAAGCGGAAGTCATGCAGTTTTGGGCTGTGCCCAGCGCCGATCCGGCGACGCCGCCGCCCCACAGCACCGGAGCCGCTGTAGACGTGACCCTGCTGGACGCCGAGGGGCAGCCGGTGGACATGGGCTCTCCCATTGACGAGATTTCGCCGCGATCGCTGCCTGACCATTTCGCCCAGGCCTCGGACCCAGCGGGTCGCCAGGCCCACGCCCATCGCCAGCAGCTCTACGGCGTGATGGCCCAGGCCGGGTTTCGGCGGCATCCCAACGAGTGGTGGCACTTTTCCCTCGGGGACCAGTTCTGGGCGTGGCTAGAGCAGGAGGCCACCGGGAAGGCGGCGATCGCCCGCTATGGCCGCGCCGAATAGGCAAACTGGGGGCGAAAATTCCTCAGCGGCAGCGATACAGGCGATAGCGGTACTCGCCCGCCGTGCCGCGATAGTCTGGGTCCGGCAGGCAGTTTTGCTGCTCCGGCTGGACCGGCCCCCGAAAGTCGACCAGCCACAGGTCAAAGGGGCGAGGCAGGGTTTGCAGCGCCTCAGCGAGGACGGCGATCGCCGGACCGTAGCTGCGGGTGGCGTTGTCTCGGCGGGCTAGCAAAAACTGGGGCAGCACTTCGTCAGGCGCAGCTTGGGTGCGCCGCATTTCCCAGGCAATGGACATCAGCCGGCCTGTCTCGCCGTGGTGCTTGTGGGTCGCGGCAACCAGGGCGGGGGCCTGGGTCCCCTGGCGCAAAATCGGCACCAGTAGGTCCGATCGCCGGTTTTCCAGATAGCCCAAGTTGGCCGCCACCACGCCGGCTCCCAGCAGGCCCACCAGGAGCACCCCAACCACGAGCGATCGCCCGGACCCTTGCCAGAACGGCCCAGGCATCATCGCCTTTGGCGCGCGCCAGTGCGTCCAGAGCGCCCCGCTCAGGACCAGCAGCAGCGCCGGAAAGTAGAAGAACTGAAACCGAGCCGCCAGGGTCAAATCCAGGCCCAGGACGTAGGTCAGGCCCAGGCAAAGGGCGATCGCGCTGGCGAGATAGAGCCCCAGGGGCCGAACCACTGCCCGCGTTGCAGGATCGCGCTGGGAGCGGCGCCAGCCCCGCCAGAGCCCCGGCCCAATCCAAAGGGCGATCGCCACGCTCCCGAGGCCAAACAAAATCAGCAGCGGCACCGGCAGGACGGTCGCCGAGCTGGGCAGCAAGAACACCATGCTCAGCAGCCACATGGCAAGGCGCAAGAGGGGCTCTAAAACATCCTCCAGGGGGCTGCCGTCGTAGATCCAGCGGGTGGGCGCGCTGGCGTGGGCCGCCAGCACGATGGGCAGCCAGGGCAGGCCGCTAGCCACCGTCGCCGCAATCACGCCATAGAGCGATCGCCAGGACGGCTGCATCAGAGCCTTGGGGTCTCGGCGGCCCTGACGGTAGGCCTCAGCAACCAAAACCAGGAACTGGGCCGCCAGCACGAGGGCGAAAAAATAGTGGGTGGCAATCCCTATGGCATTGGCCAGAACCCAGGCGATCGCCCTGGGCCAGGGCAGAGGCTGGCGTCGCCGCAGGGCCTGCCACGCCCAGACAAAGGCCACCGTAGACGCCAGCACCAGCAGCATCGTGAGGGTGTAGTGCCGCGCCTGTCGGGCCAAAAAAAGCCCAAAGGGCGACACCGCCATCAGCAGCGCCGACAGATGGGCGATCGCCCGCGAGCGAAACAGCAGCCAGCTCGCCCCAAACATCGCCGGAATCAGCGCCACCCCAAAGATCACCGACAGCGATCGCGCCCCCCAAACCGACACCAGGCCCTCTTGAGACCCAAACAGCTGTAGCCAGCCGTGAGTCAGCAAAAAGTACAGCGGCGGGTGGGTGCTCTCGGTCAGCAGCGTCGCCACCACGTCTTGGGGGCCAGCCTCCGGGCGGACCTGGAGGGGAGACAGCAGCGTCTCAGCGCTGATCACCTGGTCGAGGGGCACCGAGCCGAACCCATTGCCCAAGCTAAAGGCCAAGGTGGCAAATTCATCGGTCCAGGGCGGCAGAGAGCCCAGATTAACCAGGCGCAGGGCTGCCCCCACCACAGTCCACAGCCCCAGAAGGTAGGCGGGATGAATTTCTCGCTGATGCGTCAAGGCGCGATCGCGCTCCAAGGTAGATGGCTGCCGCATGGGAAAAAATTAGATTGTCTATTTTGGGCCTCAGGCCCGGATTTGGTGTTGTTGGATTTGGGTGTGCAGCTGCTCCAGGCTGCGAGCAGGCTCCTGGCAGCTGAGGCCCTGGCACACCAGGCCCACAGCCCCCTCCGGCAGCTCATCCGCCACCTTGTAGACGGCGGTGGGGCAGTAGCGCGCCGCCAGGGTTTGCAAGACGTCCGGCGTGGCGCGAATCAGCAGGTGATTGCGGTAAAGATCCAGGGCGCCAAACATTGACGGGCAGGCCTGAGGCGATCGCGCCATGGGCGCACTAAACGACTGCAGCGCCTTTTCGGCCCGATCGAGATAGCTCAGGTCTTCGGTCAACAAGGCAAGGCGCACCAAATTGGCGATCGCAATGCTGTTGGGCGCAGGGGTCGCGTTGTCCGCGTAGCTGCGCTCTCGGATCACCAGATCCTGACTGCGATCGCGCGCCGCATTGTAGTAGCCGCCTTCCTCAGCTCCCAGCAGCGCATCGAATTCTCTCTGCACCTTCACCGCCTGCTCGATCCAGTCCTCCGCGCCGGGCCGCGCCTGGTCCAGGTCGATCAGCGCCTTGATAAACAGCGCATAGTCCTCGGACTGGGCCAGCACCGACGCCTCTCCGTCGTAGTTCAGCCGATGAAAGCGCCCCTCCACCCACTGATGGGCCAGCAAAAATCGCGCCGCCCCCGCCGCCAGCTGGTAGTACTCTTCGCGCTGCCAGACCGCCGCCGCCCGCGCCAGACCCGAGATCATCAGGCTATTCCAGGCTGCGATCATCTTGGTGTCGGTCACCGGCGGAATCCGGCCCGGCCAGGTCTGGGTCTTGGCCACCTGAGCGCTGGGCGCAGGCGGAAACGTCGGCACCGCCACCGGTGGCGCCCCGTAGCGCACCGCAAAGAGCTTGGCCAGGGCAGCTTCGGCGACTTCGCTCAGGCTGCCTTCGCGCGATCGCTGCAAGACATTGCGCCCCTCGAAGTTCCCCGACGGCGTCACCGTAAATTCCTCTTGCAGGGCCGCCAGTTCTGCTGGAGTCAGCAGCGCCGCCAGCTCATCGTAGCGCCACACATAAAAGTCCCCTTCTTCCGGCTCTAGGGCCTCGGGACTCGTGAAATTATCGGCATCCTGGGCTGCATAAAAATAGCCCTGGGCGTCCGTCATCTCCCGCTTCAGCCAGGTCACCGTCCCGGCGATCGCCCGCTCAAAGGCCGGTTCCGTGACGCCCCGCGCCCACTCATTAGCCAGATACTCCAAGATCTGACCGTTGTCGTAGAGCATTTTCTCGAAGTGGGGGACCGTCCAGGTCGGGTCGACAGTGTAGCGATGGAAGCCACCCGCCACATGGTCGTAGATGCCTCCCAGGGCCAAGTGCTCTCCCCGCTGCTGGCAGATCGTCCCAGCGTCGTAGCGCTCCAGGCTCAGGCGGGTCGCGCGCTGGGCCGCCTCGCCGTAAGGAATCATCGGGAAACTCGGGCCGGGGCCGCGGGCAGACAAGATGCCGGTGCTGTACTCCAGGCTCTTGGCCAGGAGGTCATGGGTCAGATCGGAGCCCTGGCCCGGCTCCAGGCTGCCTGCCTCTTGGAGATGCTCCAGAATCTCTTGCTTGACAGCGCTGACTTTGTCCTTTTCGGTGTCGAAGTGGCGGCGAATCGCCTGCAACACCTGCAAAAAGCCCGGTCGCCCGTAGCGCGGATCCACCGGAAAGTAGGTGCCGCCGTAGAAGGGCACCAAATCATCTGGAGCTAGAAAAACGTTGAGGGGCCAACCGCCTTGACCCACCATCAGCTGTAGCGATTGCATGTAGATGCTGTCGAGGTCGGGTCGCTCTTCCCGATCGACCTTGATGGGAACAAAAAAATCGTTCATGTAAGCGGCGATCGCCCCATTGGAGAAGGCTTCCCCCTCCATCACCGTGCACCAGTGGCAGCTCGAATAGCCAATGGACAAAAAGATGGGTTTATTCTCTTGCCGAGCCTTGGCGATCGCCTCGTCGCACCAAGGCCACCAATCAATGGGGTTTTCTGCGTGTTTGCGCAGGTACAGGCTTTTGGCGTGAGCAAGGCGGTTGGTCATGGGGCTAATGCAAACTCTGTCTGAGAGCGTCTCTCCCCTAGCAGTCTACCGTGCCCCTTTTGGATTCCTGCTTCCCCAGACCAGCAAACTAGCCCCGGTTAAGGTAGCGCAGCCGAATATTAATCTGGGTATTTTGGCCCGCCACCAAAAAAGCGGCTTCCTGGAACTTGGCAGCGCGGGCCTGGAGCGGCGGATTATTAGAAAATCCATAGCCCTCGCGGGGAATCCCTAAGCCGTTGCGGTTGAGCTGGCGATCGCGGTTGCTGTCGTGGTAGGCCGCCACCGCATAGTTGCCAGCCGGCAAGTTATCAAAGGTCACCGTCATCGGCGTTTGGGTGATGGCGTAGCACCTACCCCGGACCGCCTTGGTCGCATCCCCTGGGAATCCCTGGCTGCGGTTAAACACCTGCAAGCAGACATCCCCAGTGGTACTGGCTAGGCCATCAATCTGGACCGTGAGCCGGCCCGTGCGCTGGGCGTTGGCAGCACTCATCAGGACACCGCTCCCGACAAACGTCAGGGCAGCAATCATCAGTCGCGTTTGGAGGTTGAACCGTGGCATAACTCGTCTTGGGTAGTTGGAACGAAAAGACAAACGAGAACAACAGCTCAGGGCTGGCCGAGGCTGAGCAAAACCCAGGCGATCGCCTAGGAGCCGCCAACACCCGTCGTCAGGACACCTGACTCTCTAGTCTCCCCCTTTGTTTCTATGTGTGTAGAAATGATACGGATAGCTTCATAAATTCTTGACCGACGGGCTGCGCTCATCCCCAGGGTGACGGGTGGCAAGTGCCCCCTCACAAAGGCGATCGCCCCTGGAACGCCTCAAGGCGCGATCGCTCCACTTGCAGATGCCGCAGCGGAATCTCCACAATGAACTCCGCCCCCTGGCCCAGTTCCGACAGGCAGTCCAGACGCCCCCCGTGCTGCTGCACCACGATCTGATAGCTAATTGACAGGCCCAGCCCGGTCCCCTGGCCCACCGGCTTGGTGGTGAAGAAGGGGTCAAAGAGCTTGGTCTTGGTGGCAGGCCCCATCCCCTGGCCATTGTCGAGAATGCGGATCGTCACGGCGTCCGGGCGCTCCACATCCGTGCGAATCGTGATCAGGCCGCGGTATTCATGGCGATCTTCTCGGGCAGCGCGACTGTCAATCGAGTCAATGGCATTGCTCAAGATGTTCATAAACACCTGGTTCATCTGGCCGGCGTAGCACTCCACCAGCGGCAGCTCGCCGTAGTCCTTGACCACCCGAATGCCGCTGTGATTGCTTTTGCTCTTGAGGCGATTGTGCAGGATCAGCAGGGTGCTCTCGATGCCTTCATGGATGTCCACCAGCTTCATCTCTGCCTCGTCCAGGCGAGAAAAGTTGCGCAGCGACAGAACAATTTTGTGAATGCGCTCGGCCCCCACCTTCATCGAAAACATCAGCTTGGGCAGATCCTCAGCCAAAAACTCCAGATCAATGTCCTGGATCTTGGCCTGGATGACCGGGGGCGGCTCCACGTGGTGCTGATAGGCCTCGACGAGGGCCAGAAGGTCCTGGACATAGCCGTCGGCGTGGGCGAGGTTGCCGTAGATGAAGTTAATGGGGTTGTTGATTTCGTGGGCGACTCCGGCGACGAGCTGACCTAGGCCCGACATTTTCTCGCTCTGGATGAGCTGGGTTTGGGTTTGGCGAAGCTGCTGGAGGGTGTCGCTGAGCTGCTGGGCCTGGGCTTGGGCCTCGGCCGCGACGGCGATCGACTGGTTGTAGAGATCGGCTTGGTCAATGGCGATCGCCAGCTGAGAGGTGACGGCCTGCAACAGCTCCACTTCTTCGTCGCTCCAGGCGCGCGGCTCGCTGACGGTGCCGCAGCCCACCACGCCGATTTCTCCCTGGTGGGTCTGGAGGGGCAGGGCCAGGATCGCTCGGTGGCGCGATCGCCGGAAAAAGGCCCGCAGCGCTTTTTGGTCGCGGTAGGCCGCCTGCTGGATATCCTCCACCCGCAAGACCTCGAGGTTGCACAGCGTCTCGGCGACCACCCCCAGCCGGTCCGACGGATAGCGGCCAGCCAGACTCACCAGGCCGATCTGCTTGCTTTCTTGGACCACCTCCCAGGTGGGCTGCCCCTCTCCTCGCCGATACCAGATGAAGCAGCAGCGATCGACTTCCAGCAGACCCTGAATCGCCTGCACCGCTGTCCGCAAAATCGTGTCTAGGTCGAGGGAATTGCGAATCTGGTTGGTGAGGCGATGGAGCAAGTCTTGGCGCAGGGCGGCCTCCCGCATCGCTTGCTGACTCAGCTGCACCTGCTCGGCCATCTGGTCAAAGGCAGCCGAAATCTGGGCCAGTTCGTCGGAGCCCCGGAGCTGCGCCCGCACCGCCACGTCCCCCGTCGCCAAGCGGTGGCTGGCGTCCACCAGCTTGGCAGCTCGGGAGGTCAAGGTGCGGTTGAAAAAGACCCACAGGCCCAAGCACAGCAGGCCCATGATGCCCGACAGAGAGAGCGATCGCTGGAGGGCATCCTGAAAGGCCTGATCCTTGGAATCCGAAAGGTCGTAAACCAAGACCAGCACGCCGAGCTGGCGATCGCCGTCTTGCTCGAGGGGCGGCGTGAGGACCGGATAGGCTGCGTACACCGTCCGGCGATCGCCCGACAGCTGCACATTGCCAATGCGCTGCTGAGCCACCCACGCTAGCAGCTGGTCGCCCTCAGTGGCCAAGTGATCAACGGCCCGTTGGCGGACTAGCTCAGCGCTCGTCGACAGCTCGATTTCCTGACGGGCGTTGGTCAACATGGCTAGCTGCAATTTGCTGCTCCCTCCCAGCAGCATATTGATCACCAAGTTGGCCCCCGCCATGTCCTCTTGACGGTAGAGATGGTCCAAAATTACAGCCGTTTTTTGCCCAGCCACCTTGGCTTGACGGTACAGATCCTCTTCGGCTCGGTGGCGTGCCAAATCAACGGCTCGCTGGAAAGACAGCAGACTCAAAGCACTGCCAAAGACCAGCAGAATGAGAGGGACCGAAAAGCGCAGAGAAAAAGGAAAATGCTTCATCAAACCAGGAAAAGTAGAGAGGCAAGCAGCGGCGATCGCCGCCTGTAGAAATCACTGGAGTTAGCACTATGTTTTTTGTGCTTATTGTGACTTTCGTTTTGCTCGAGAGCTTCAGCTCAGTCAGCAGCCTTTCCCTATGGAGATCAGGAATACCGACAGAATTCCCAAAAGATCCTCCGTTATACCCGGAAAACTACGGATGGGCCATTTTGCTAAGAAACCCTCAGCTTGTCGGCGGTCTTCTCAAAGCGGTAAGCTCAGACCTTTAAGCGCTAAGGGAAAAACTGTGTCCACTGCTGAGCATTCCATTGCCGTTGGCTCTTTAACTTGGTTTTATCGAGAGGCGGTCCCCGCCCAGCCGCTGGATCGCCCCCCAGTGGTGCTGCTCCACGGCCTAGTCTCCCAGAGCTACGGCTGGCGAAATATCTTGCCAGCCCTAGCGAATCAGGGCTTTCGAGCGATCGCCCCTGACTGGATCGGAGGCGGGCGATCGGATAAGCCCGATCGGCGAGACTTCGCCTACACGCCCGACGCCTTTGTGGAGGCGATCGCGGCCTGGCTGGATGCCCTCGAGATCCCGACCTGCACGCTGGTTGCCCAGGGCTTTTTGGGCTCAGCCGGAATTCAGTTTGCCCTGCGCCATCGCGATCGCGTCCAGCGCCTAGCCATCCTCAACGCCCCGATCGCCACCGCTGCCCAGCTGCCCTGGCGGATCCGCCAGCTCGGGCTTCCCCTGGCGGGCGACATGTTTACCCAGGATCCCCTCCTAGTCGATCGCACCCTTGAGGGGGGCGGGCGCTACGAGGTCGCCGACGAAGACCTGGACGTCTACCGGCGTCCTTTCCTCAAGAGCTCAGACGCCGGGCGATCGCTCTTGGCCACCGTGCGCAACTTGCAGCTGCCCAAGGTCACTGCCGAAATCGAAGCAGGCCTGGCCGAGTGGTCCCAGCCCGGTCTCTTGATCTGGGGACGCCAAGATCCGTGGCTGCCTCTGGCGATCGCCGAAGCCGCCGTTCAGCGAAACTCCAACCTAGAGCTAGTTTCCCTCGACGAGGTTGGTCACTATCCTCAAGAAGATTGGCACGAAAAGGTGACCGAAGCGCTGCTGCCATTTCTGCGGCGTCAGGATTTCTAGCCCCCTTGAGGCCGGCAATTCGCCCAAAAGTTGCCTTTCAGGCAGGAATTCATTACATTCTGCCGACGCTCTGGTATATGGTTCTTAACAAGGACTGTCCCAAGGGCGTCCTGAATCGCTAGAAATTTGAGGCGCTGAAGACAATAGACGCGGACATGGCCGGATGCAGCCCGACGCAGGGCGATCGCGGGCTTCTCCGCCGCCTTCTAGCGTCCAACCTTGGCCGCCCTTCTAGGGCACGGCCTTTGTGACCCAAAAGCATTGGTGATACGGAGGAGATCTTATGAAAAAGAGTCGATCGATTTTGGCCCTGTTGCTGGCCTGGGTGGCGACCTGCCTAGTCGCCTGTGGCGGCCCTAGCGCGACGCTGCCGCCGCCAACCTACACTCCTGACATGATTGCTCAAATCCAGCGCTTCACGCCTGGTGTGCAGCAAGTGCGCGATCGCCTGCCCGAGCTGGGATCTGCGATCGCTACTCAAAACTGGAGCAATATCAAGAGCCTGCTGCGCGGTCCCTTTGGAGATCTGCGTCGGGGCATGACGCTGATCTCGCGGGGCCTGCTGCCCGCCGACCAGCCCAAGGCCGATGAGCTAGCCCAAGAGGTGTTCCGCCACCTCATCCAGATTGACAAGGCAGTAGACGAGCGCAATCTAGCCCAGGCCCAGCGCAACTATCAGGAAGTCCTGCAAGACTTCGATGCTTTCTTGCAGCTGATTCCGTCTTAGGCCCGCTAGAGCGCGCCTGACCTCCCAAAAAGCCTCCGGGCAACCCGCAAGCCGCCTCTCGCAAGGGAGCGGCTTTGTTGTTGGTGCCGCTGGGAAAGGCGATCGCGCTAAAATCGCTGACGCACGGAGCGGAGACGGCCTATGACTCGGGTGGCGGTGATTGGATGTGGGGTTGTGGGGGCGGCGATCGCCTACGAGCTGAGCCTGGTGCCGGGGCTAAAGGTGAGCGTCCTGGACCGCCAGGCGCCCGCCCAGGCCTCGACGGGGGCAGCTCTGGGGGTCCTCATGGGCATCATCAGCAAAAAAACGAAAGGGCGGGCGTGGCAGCTGCGACGCCAAAGCCTAGAGCGCTACGAAACCTTGATTCCGGAGCTGCGATCGCGCACGGGCCTGGACATTCCCTGGAATCAGCAAGGCATTTTGAAGCTGTGCTTTGATGCTGGGGAGCTGCCCACCTGGCGATCGCTGGCCGAGCAGCGTCAGGCCCAGGGCTGGCCCCTAGAAATCCTCGACGCCCCGGACCTGGCCCGCCAGTATTCCTATCTAGCCCAGCAGGACGTCGCCGCGGCCATCTACTCCCCCCGCGATCGCCAAATCCAGCCCGTCGCCCTCACCCAGGCCCTGGTTGCCGCCGCCCAGCAAAACGGCGTGACCTTCCAGTTCGATCAGGCCGTGGAATCGCTGACTATTGCGTCTGAGAGGAGCGAGGCAGGCGGCCCGCAGGTTTGCCAAGCGCTCCGGACTGGCGCGGGGGCGATCGCTGCGGATTGGTTTGTGATCGCCGCGGGCCTGGGGTCCACGCCGCTCACCGCCCACCTGCACACCCCAATCCCTCTAGGAGGCATCCTGGGGCAGGCAGTGCGGCTGCGCCTCCCTGCACCCCTCGCTCAGACGCCTCAGCCCGTTGTGACCGGCGATGACGTCCACCTGGTCCCCCTCAGCGATGCGGAGTACTGGCTCGGGGCCACGGTAGAGTTTCCGGCGGATGCCGAGCACGACCCGATTCCTGAAGGCGATCGCCTCCAATCGGTCATCCAGCGAGCCACCGAATTTTGTCCGGCCCTAGCAAAGGCTGAGATCCTGCAAACCTGGTCTGGCCTGCGGCCTAGGCCGAGCGATCGCCCCGCCCCCGTCATTGGCCCTCTAGCTGGCTACCAAAACGTTCTGCTCGCCACCGGCCACTACCGCAACGGCGTTTTGCTCGCGCCCGCCACCGCTTTGGCCATCCGAGCGGCGATCGCTCCCCTCTAGCCGCCTCAACCTTTTCGTCACAAAAAAAGGGGGCCTCAACCGAGACCCCCAAATCACTCAATACGTTATATCCAATTAGACACTAGCGGTCTTCTTGCTGACCTGAGTGAGTTCGCCCTTCTTGTACTTCACGGCGAACAGTTCGCAAGATTCTTGCTTGATCTTGCTTGCGTTGCCAGCGGTGCCGAACTGCTGATAGCGGTCCGCGCAAACCTTCTGCATGTACTTGATAGAAGGCTTGAGGAAGTGACGGGGGTCAAACTCCTTGGAGTTCTTCGCCAAAGCTTCCCGCACAGCAGCGGTGATAGCCAGACGGTTGTCGGTGTCGATGTTCACTTTACGAACACCGCTCTTGATACCCTTTTGGATCTCTTCAACGGGCACGCCGTAGGTCTCGGGGATGGTGCCACCGAACTCGTTGATCAGGGCGATCAGGTCCTCAGGAACCGAAGAAGAACCGTGCATCACCAGGTGGGTGTTGGGCAGACGGCTGTGGATCTCTTCGATGCGGCTGATGGCCAGGATTTCGCCGGTCGGCTTGCGGGTGAACTTGTAGGCGCCGTGGCTGGTGCCGATAGCCACTGCCAGAGCGTCCACTTGGGTGCGCTCAACGAAGTCAACGGCTTGGTCAGGATCAGTCAGCAGCTGGGAGTGGTCAAGCTTGCCCTCAAAGCCGTGGCCGTCTTCAGCTTCGCCCATGCCGGTCTCCAGGGAGCCCAGGCAGCCCAGCTCACCCTCAACGGAAGCGCCGATCGCGTGAGCGACCTTCACCACTTCGCTGGTCACAGCCACGTTGTACTCGTAGCTAGCGGGGGTCTTGGCGTCAGCTTCCAGGGAGCCGTCCATCATGACGCTGGTAAACCCGTTCTTGATTGCTGAGTAGCAGGTAGCGGGCTCGTTACCGTGATCTTGGTGCATCACGATGGGGATGTGGGGGTAGGTCTCAACCGCAGCCAAAACCAGGTGACGGAGGAAGTTTTCCCCAGCGTAGTTACGAGCACCGCGGGAAGCTTGCAGGATCACGGGGCTGTCGGTTTCATGGGCAGCCTGCATGATCGCTTGGATCTGCTCCATGTTGTTGACGTTAAAGGCGGGAATCCCGTAACCGTGTTCCGCTGCGTGGTCTAGCAGCAGTCGCATGGGTACAAGCGCCATAAGGGTCCTCCTAGGTGTTCTTAAGCTGTCAGCTAACTAAAATTTGACGTTGTCAATTCTTACGTCAATATTAAAATACTTCGTAACCTCGCGCGAACAAATAAACCAGAGTCGTTTATAAACTCTGGTTATCTTCTCTATCAAAGAGGTTGATGACTTGTTCGTCGCATGGGTCGCCCGGGATTCGAACCCGGGACCAATCGGTTAAAAGCCGAGTGCTCTACCGCTGAGCTAGCGACCCGTTTTTCGTGCGCTGGGCACGGTTAATAACATTAGCACAACGAACTTGAAAGTCAACACTTTTTTCTAATTTTCTCAAGATTGGGTGGAGCGGGCCGTCAATCGCACTTCGGTGGTGAGGGGAATGGCGGGCTCGAGGTGCAGCAGGCGATCGCCCGTCACCAGGGCATAGCGCGGCGCGGTCCAGGGCTCCACACAGCAAAAATCCTTGCCCTGCTGGGTCCAGAAAACAAACACCGAGTAGTTTGGGTCCGCTTCCATCGTGATCTCGAGCTGGCGCTGGGGGTCTGTCATGGAAGCGCGCTGGCCCAATAGCTCCGGAAAGGCCACATCGATTTCGGGCATCGAGAAGTCAAAGCGCCCCTCGAAGGGCTCGGTGTACCAGGTGATCTGGTTAATGAGGCTCTTGGCCGGAATATCGAAGGTCAGGGCTGATTTGTCTGCGACCTGGAAGTAGGGATGGAGCCCGGTGGAAAAGGGCATGGGGTCGCCGGACTGGTTGAGATAGCGCTGGCGAATCGTCAGGGTGTCTCCCCGGAGGATGTAGGTAAAGTCCAGCCGGAAGTCGAAGGGATAGACAGCTCGGGTGGCTTCGCTGCTCACAAGGGTGAGGGTGAGGCTGGCGCCGTCCTCGGTGCTGCGATCGCTCACTTGCCAGGGCAGATCGCGGGCAAACCCGTGCTGCTTGAGGGTGTAGGTTTGGCCGTTGAGGGTGTAGGTGTTATCCGGCAGGTTGCCGCAGATGGGAAACAGGATCGGGATGCCGCCGCGGACAGAGAGCTCGGGGTTGGCGAAGCGATCGCTGTCTAGGTACAGCACCTCCTGGCCTCGGACCTGCCAGCGAGTGACAATGCCGCCCCGCTCCGGCACGATTTCCAGGCAGCTCGCGTGGCCCTCATCGCGCAAAACATAGGTCTTGTACTGTCGTTGTTCTTCGGCGATCGCAAACACAGGCACCTCTCCAGAAAAATCTTGGCTCATCATGATGACTAATCCATGAGCCGTGTTTGCCTAGAGCCTAGCAGCGATCGCCCCTAACGCGCGATCCGCACCAGCAGCAGCCCCCCAGCCCCCAAGCCAAAGAACGTCGGCAGCCACGCCGCCATAAACGGCGACAGCGCTCCCAAAATCCCCAGAGAGCTGCAAATGAAGCCCGCCAGGTAGTACAGAAAAATAATCAAAATACTGATACCAAAGCCCGTCGCCTTACTCGTGCGGCGTTGGGGCCTCGTTCCCAAAGTCGCCCCCACCAAGCCAAACACCACGCACACAAAGGGGAACGAATACTTCTGCTGAATCCTCACCTTCAGCTTGCGAATCTTTTGCTCATCTCCGCTGCTCTCAATCAGCTTTAGCTGCTCCTGAGCCTGGACAATATTCATCTCCCCGTAGTCCCGCCCCCGTTCCGCCAAATCGAGCGGCGTCCGAGGCAGCGACAGCTTCTGCTGCTCAAAGCGCGCAATGCTGCGGTAGGAGCCCGCCGGGTCGACCACATACACCGTCCCGTCAAAAAAGTCCCAGGTGCTCTCTTGGGGATTCCACGTCGCCGCCTGAGCCGTCACAATCTGGTTCAGGCCCTCCTGGGAAAAATCCAAAATCGTCAGCCCGCGCATTTGCTGCCCGTCGAACTGACGCGCATAGAACAGCCGCGAGAGGCGATCGACTTTGCGGCCATCGATCATTTCATCCTGAAACTCTTGGTACAGGATATTCTCTTGTCGAAATGTCGGTCGCTCTCGATTGAGCGCCTTTTCCAGGGTGATGGCGGCCCGGTAGTTCGCCGCTGGCACCACCAGCTCATTGAACACAAAAGTAATCCCCGTCACCAGCAGGCTACAGAGCACCGCCGGCACCACCAGTCGGTAAATGCTCACCCCACAGCTGCGCAGAGCCGTCAGCTCACTGTCGCTAGAAAAGCGGCTGTAGGCCATCAGAGTCGCCAGCAGCGTGGACATGGGCAGCGCCAGCGAAATGAAGTACGGCAGCTGTAGGGCAAACACTTCCGCCGCGATCGAAAAGGGCAACCCCGACTCCGTGACCCGGCGCACCAGCTCAAACAGCGCGCCCACCGCAATGCCCACCGACGAAAATGCCCCCACCCCAAACAGGAAAGGCATAATCATCTCGGCCACTAGATAGCGGTCCATGACCGACATCCAGCCAGCCAGCAAGTGCCAAAGATTGAATTTGGGCCTGAGGGTATCTGGGAAAGTAGATCGCATGGTAGTCGTATGCGTTGGGCTACGAACGGTGGCGCTGCGAGGGGCGCAGGCGTACAGGGACCCCAGCCAATGGCCTAGAGGCAGACCTCTCCACCCGCTTTGACACCTCCAGTGTAGGGTCCTCAGGGAACCCTAGCATCCCACCGAGCATTTTCTGGGCTGAACTGGCAGGGCTCTCTGCCAGTTCAACCACACCAGAAGTGAGTCACAGATTCCGATTGCGGGCAGGCGATCGGCCTGTAGACTTCCCTAGCGCTGCTCTGGGCCAGAGCGTATTGCTTGACCGCGAGCCTAGACTTGGAAGTTGTCGCCCAGGTAATACTGGCGCACCAGGGGGTTGCCGTAGAGCTCCTCTGTGCTCCCTGCCGCCAAAATCTGGCCGTCGCGCATGATGTAAGCCCGGTCCGTGATGGCCAGGGTTTCTCGCACGTTGTGGTCGGTGATCAAGATGCCCATGCCGCGATCGCGCAAATTCGCAATGATCTCCTGAATTTCGGCCACCGCGATCGGGTCCACCCCCGCAAAGGGCTCATCTAGCAGCAAAAATTTGGGGCCTTCTACCCCCGAGGCCAGGGCGCGGGCCAGCTCGGTGCGCCGCCGCTCTCCCCCCGATACCTGAATGCCCAGGGTGTTGACGACCTTTTCCAGCCGGAATTCTTTGATCAGGGTGCGCAGGCGCTGATTCCACTCTCGGCGGGGGACATTGGTCTGCTCCAGCACCAGCATGATGTTGTCCCGGACGCTCAGGTTGCGAAACACGCTCGGCTCCTGGGCCAGATAGCCAATGCCAAGGCGCGCACGCTTGTGCATCGACAGGGAGGTTATATCCAGCTCATCGAGCCATACTTTGCCCGTGTCGGGTTTCTCAAGGCCCGTGGTGATGTAAAAAGTCGTGGTCTTGCCGGCACCGTTAGGCCCGAGGAGCCCCACTACCTCGCCTTGGGCAACGGAGAGGCTGACGCGGCTAACAATTTCTCGCTTCCCGTAGGATTTATGAATATTTTCGAGCGCAATCTTCAAAGCCTAGCTCCCACTGATGCTGCACCGATGCGTTGGTTTGGGTTGATAGCTGCGATCGCCCCCTGGATTTTCTAGAGATCCCTGGGGGAGCGTCGGTCCAGTTCATCGGTTGGTCGAGGTCGCTCCGCTCGGCGCAAACACCGGGTCTGGGCTAAACACTGGGGGCGGCGCTTGGACTTCGGGTGGGGGCGCGCTGGGGCCTGGGTCGACCTCCAGGTTGGCGTCGTTGACCAAATAAATGGACTCTACCTGGCGGCTCTGATCGGGCAGCGCCACAAAGCGGCCTTCGTCGATCAGGTAGGTCACGGTCTCGCCGCGCAGGCTGTTGCCCTCTTGGAGGATGTAGACATTCCCGCTCAGGACGATGCGCCGCTCCCGACTAAAGTACTGCGCCTGGGAAGCGGTCGCCTGAATTTGGCGGGCAGGGTAGTCGATTTGGACATTGCCCCGGGCGGTCACGACGCCGGTTTTGGCGTTGGCCTCCTGAATGTCCGAGCGGAGAGTGAGCGATCGCTGGGGTCCGGCGGCTTGGGCAATGGCGCGATCGGTCGTGCTGGGGAGGGTGATCAGGGCAGACAGAGCCGCAGGCAGCAAAAGAGCCAGTCCAGTCGGTCGCATGATGCGGGAAAGTAGAGTCGAGGAGAGCAGCATGGATAACGGGCTCGAGGGTAAAAGTGAAACAGCGCTGGGGGAGGGCGACAGTATAAGAAGGTTTGATCCAAGGCTAGTGTACCCCGTCTCCCTGAGGCGCAAACGTGGCAAAACAGCCTGGAAACCCCTGTCTCCCGAGTTCCAAGACCCGAGGATTTTGTAAAAAGTTTCCTGCTTGCCTAGACCCCTGATCCAGCCGAATGCTCCGAAAATCAGGAACGAGCCTTTTGGATTATCAGGAGTCTCTCCGCAGGACCGAAAATGAGGCCGCGATCGCCTGGGAGAGTCCCGCGCATTTGGGGAATCCTGAAATAGCAGGCGACATCCACCCTAGTGATCGATATCACTGGCTGACTAATTTCTCTAGGGCAATTTGATTAGGGACCGGGCAGTGCGATAGGGTAGCTGCCAGGGTCACAAAGTTCACTCGTTACCCAGGCGCACCTCAGGGCGTTCTGTCGCGCGGTACCTTGCTAGCATCTACCTTCCAAGCCTTTGCCAGCATCTGCCGCCCTCAAAGCTTTCAGGGTTATTTCACGCTCTATCAGGCCGCAATACAAAAGGCGATCGCCCGCTGAGCCAGAGAAGGTCCAAGTTCCCTGGTCTGCACGATCGCCCCTTGTAAGGCATCTGTTCGTTTTGGTCGTCTACCGCTCTGTCTGACGCAGACAGAGATGACCCAGGGGAACCACCAAGGAGTCGCAAACCTTTTGGTGATTTTCCCAAACGCTTCTATTGCCGCGTATTACCAACGGCTTCTTGTGAGGAGCAGTATTCCGAAAAGTCTGAGCGCGCTCTGGCAGAGCGTGCCTAGACCAATGGCGATCGCCCGAAACGCAGTCGCCATTCCCTAACCCGTCGGTCAATCCGGAGAAAGACGCAATTGGTCTCGCACGGAGATACTTTACTACCCAGGGTTTTTACGGAAGCACTACCAGTGTACAGACCGAAAATTGCCATGACAAGGACTGTGTCTGAACTTTAAACAGTCTTGATGGATCTGTATATTTACTTAATTTTGTAACGCGAGACCTTTGCTGCTTGCTCCGGGGCCATGGACCAGCAGCGGTGGCCGGGGACAGCCGGGCGCGATCGCCTGCTGATACCCCACCCAGAGTTCGGAACGGGACCGAGCCTCCTTCACCGCTGCGCTTTTCTTGACCCGCTACGGAGGTTTATTTCCATGAGTCTTGCTGACTTAGGCGTTACCCAAGCATTTTTCAACGAAGCCTACTACCTGGCCCAAAACCCCGATGTGCAGTCAGCCGTGAGCAGCGGCGCTTTCCAAAGCGGCTACCAGCACTTTTTGGCCTTTGGGGTCCGCGAAGGGCGCAACCCCAGCGCAGGCTTTGACGCCGCCTACTACCTGCTGCGCAATCCGGATGTGGCCCAAGCCGTCCAGATGGGCAGTTTTGAAGGTCCTTTTGCTCACTTTGCCCTGTTTGGGGTGGAGGAGGGCCGCAGCCCAGCCCCTGAGCTGGAGGGCACCAATCTGTCGCAGGTGTTTGAGGGGGGATGGGTCGATCGCAGCTACCGAAACTTGGTGCTGCTGCGGCAGCTCGACAGCTTGGTGGGAGAAGTGGGCACTAGCGTGACGGTCCCGACAGCCCCAGAGCCAGCACCGGTCTTGGTTGCGGCACCCGTGCCCCAGGAAACCGGCGCTGCCGCCGTGCCCCCTCCACCGCCCCTAGCTCAGTTCGCAGAAAGCACGCTGCGGCAGTTTTTTGATGAGGGGAGCTACCTGGCAGCCAATGGCGATGTGGCAGCCGCCGTGCAGAGCGGGACGTTCCAAAATGGTCTTCAGCATTTTCTGCTGTTTGGGGCGCGAGAAGGCCGCGACCCAGGACCCGCTTTTGACAATGCCTACTACCTCGCCCGCAATCCGGATGTGGCGGCCGCCATTCGCCAGAAAGCCTTTGAGAGTCCGCTGGAGCATTTCTTGCTGTTTGGGCGCTTTGAAGGGCGATCGCCCCTGCCGCCCCTGACCAACCCCGGCACGACCGCTCCCGTCGAGCCCGTTGTGCCGCCCATCAGCGGCCCCACACCCGTGCCCAGCAGCTTGGGCGCTCTGGCCGGCACTCGCACTCTGCGCGAGTCTGTGGGAGACAGCGCGCCCCAAGATGCCTACCAGTTCACCCTGGCCAGCGCCAGCAAGGTGAGCCTGGTCCTCGATGGCCTCAGCGCCAATGCCCGGGTGCAAATCCTCAACGGCAGCGGCGCTGTGGTGGCCACGTCGGATCAGCCGGGCAGCCTGGCCGAGGGGATCAATCAGCGGCTAGGCGCAGGGGCCTATCAAGTGCTGGTCTCCCAAGCAGCGGCTGGCCAGAACACAGGCTATAACCTGGTGATTTCGGGGGTGGCGGAGACGACCGGAGCCCTGACCAATCTGGAAGTGACAACGGCGACCTATCTGGGCACAGCGGGAACCGACAGCGCCAGCGCCGTGGAGATCTCGCCCAACCGCGAAATCATTGTGGCGGGGAATTTTAATGGGGTCGCTCAGCTACAGCGCCTGTCCCTGAGTGGTCAGCAGGTGCTGGCGACGGTGCCTCTGGGCGGCACGATGAATGATATGGACCTCAACCGCAGCAATGGCCAAATCGTGGCGGCGGGGAGCTTGGGGGTGAAAATCTACGACGATCGGGCCAATACCTTGGTGCGATCGCTCGCCATCGGGGCCGTGGATCGGGTGGCAGTGGCCAACAACGGCAACTTCGCAACCCTGAGCGATCGCACCATTACGCTGTGGAGCGCGGCGGGACAGGCGATCGCCCAAACCACCCTCGCTTCGCGCACCGACATCGCTGACATCGCCATCAGCCTGAACGGCACCCAGGTCTACGCCACCGGCTACACCCAGAAGTCCGCCGACCTTCAGGTTCCCTTTGTCACCGCCTTTGATGCGTCCCTCAAGCCCCTCTGGAACCAGTGGGACTACGGCGCTACCACCGCCCTCAACGGTGGCAAAGCAGCGGATTCGCGCGGCGTGCGCATCAGCATTGGCCAAGACGGCGGGCTGTACTTCTTGGGCCGCACCGACGGCGGCAATAGCGTGTTCACCTGGAACGGCTCTAGCACCAGCGCCCTGGGCAGTGGCCAGCTGATCCAAACCGACGCCTACAACACGCCCTACAACCTCCCGGGGGCGATCACGATGATCTATTACGCTCGCCTCGATCCCCTGAGCGGAGCGGTGGTGAAAAGCCAGTTTGCTCTGACCCGCAAAGGCAGCGGCGAAGGGAACAGTTTTGGGGGTGACTCCATCACGGCGGATACGGCGGGCAACGTCTACATTGGCGGCTACGCCTATGCCACGATCGCCAACCGAGACAGCACCGCCATCGCAGGCCAAACGGTGGGCAGCTACAGCGCCAATGAACCCGCCGTGCTGTCGGTCTCGGCAGACTTCAGCACGCGTCGATACTGGAACACGTTCAATGAAAGCGGCGCGAGCGGCACGGTCAACGGCTTTGCGGTGGGCTATGGCCGCGCCGCCGCCTTTGGCACTGTGAAAACGGGCGCCGTGATCACCACCGCCAGCGCGCCTAATCCGTCTGCGCTTGGCGGTCAGGATGCCTTCTTGGCCACCTGGTCCACCCTGTAGGCGATCGCCCTCTAGGATCTTTCGGGGAGCTGCGGTTCCCCGAAAGCCCTAGGGAGGCTTAGACCTGGTCGGTACAGGCTACCGATCAAGCTACTGACAAAGAAAAACTTGCTGCCGATCCTGGGCGTCCCCAAAAATTGCTGGCACACTGGGGATACCGCCACGGCCCGTTTTGGGGGCGGGCGATCGCTCGAAGTTTCGGGGCAGAGCCCGTGTCAACCCAACTTTCCCGCAGCTTCCTTCGGAGACTGGGCCACTGGCGCGAAGAAGTGGCCCAAGCGTGGCTTGCGATCGCGCCGGAGCTCTCGGAAGCGCAGCTGCGTCAAGGCGTGACCCGCTGGATTCAGCGACGGCTGTTTTTGGCCTTGGCCTATCGGCAGGGCTGGGAGACTGCGCCCGATCGGCTGAGACCTTGGCTGACGGAGGGACTGCCGATCCCAGAGCAGTTTGACCCCTTTTTCGACGAGCGATCGCTCTCTGCCTGGCTACAAACGGTGCCAGTGAGCAATCTTCCTTCGCCAGAAGCCTCGGCTGAGTGGCTGGGCTGGGTTTACGAGGCGAGTTTGCGCTATTGCCTGGTGCGAGAGGGCGATCGGGTGCGCGGGCAGCTGCGCGCCACCCACGGCGATCGCCAGCTTCGGGGGGCTTTTTACACGCCCCGAGAAACCGCAGACTACATGGCAGCCGCCGCCATCAATGCAGTCCAGAGCGCTACAGACTCGGTTTTGCCGCGGGTTCTCGATCCCGCCTGCGGCGCGGGGTCGCTGCTGCTGGCGGCCTATCGCCATCTGCGATCGCGCTTTGCCAAGCCTTTTCCCCCCGCCGATCCCCTGGCCTATCTGCAAGCGCTCCACGGCGTCGATCTCGATCCGGGCGCTGTCGAAACGACCCGTCTGGCGCTCATTCTGGAGGCGATCGCGGCAACGGGCGATCGCGGGTTGCGGGACTGGTGGCCCCTGTGGCAGCAGGCGGAGCAGCAAATTCACTGGGGCAACGCCCTGCGGCATCCTGCCGACACCAGCCCGTCCTGGCCGAGTTTTCCGGATTTTTCGTGGCAGCAAGCCTATCAGGAGGCGATCGCCAGCGGCGGATTCGAGGTGGTGCTGGGCAATCCGCCCTTTCTGGGCGCTGAGCACCTGAGCCTCCACCAGCCCACCTGGCGGCAGTACTGTACCCAGCATTATCAAACGGCCACCGGCAACTGGGACTTGTTCTGCATCTTTCTGGAGCAGGGGCTCAACCTGTGTCGAACAGGCGGCATCACCAGCCTGATCGTTCCCAACAAGCTGGGTTCTGCGGAGTACGCCGCCTCAGCCCGTCAATTGCTGACCCAGCAAAACCGCCTTTTGGTGCTGCGGGACTACGCCCACGCTTCGCCCTTTTCGGTTTCGATTTATCCGTGGGTGTATGTGGCGCAGAAAATTTCCCCCGCCGCCGCCCACAGCGTCCAGTACGAGCGCCTCGAGCGATCGCCCACCGGATCGCCCCGCCTCGTTCGCCAAACCCTCGACTATCAGGCCTGTTTCGGCAATCCCCAGCGGCCCTGGCTGGTGGGCATTCAGCAGTCGGCCCTGGCCCTAGCGGAGCGGCTGCAAGCCAGCAGCGCCCCCCTCCAGGCGATCGCCCAAATCTGGGGGGCCGCCACCGTCGCCGAGGCCTATCAGCTCCAGCCGCTCCTTCAGGAAATTCCGACGCCCCAGTCCGGCGATCTGCGCGTCATCAATAGCGGCACCATTGATCCTTACCGCTGCTGCTGGGGCGAAAAGCCCCTGCGCTACCTCGGCCAAACCTATACCCATCCCGGCATCGCCCAGTCCCGGGTGGCCCTGCTGCCGCCCAAGCGCCGTCAGCAGGCCTGCACCCCGAAGTTAGTTGTTGCCAGCATGACCCGGGCCCTCGAATGCGTAGCCGATTTTCAGGGCGACATCCTGGCGGGCAAGTCCACCACCATCGTGCTTCCCCGCGAAGACCTCCGCTATGGCCTGGCCCTGCTCAACAGCAAGCTTATGAACTTTTATGTCCAGCAGGTCTACGGCAGCAGCGGTCTGCGGGGCGGCTATCTGCGCCTAGGGCCGCCCCAGCTGCGCACCCTGCCCGTCCCAGGACTCAGTCGGGCGGGCGATCGCGCCCTCCAGCAGGCCGTGATTCGCCAGGTCGGCCAGTCTTTGGCAGGTTTGGCGATCGCCGACAGCTCCGTCCGCTCAGCCATCGACACCCTGGTCTATCAGCTCTACGGCCTCAGCGCCGACGATATTTCCCTGATCGAAGAGCACACTCGCAGCGTATCCTAGGGCGATCGCCTCCAAGCACTAGACCTTTCGACTCAAGGCATTGCAATGCTGTTACAAACTGCCTGAAATTGGGTACTTTATGGAGCAGCAACCTGATTGTTTTAGCAATACGCTTGACTCGGTGAAGAGTTTCCTTGGCGATCGCCCCATCGCTCCGGATGCTTTCCAAAGTGGCTCAACAGAGACCTATCCTAGACAATGGCGATCGCGTCTTTGCTGTTAGACACCACCACGCAAGCTATTCACCTCACACTGGAGCATCGCATGAGCCGGGAAGACAGGAGCAAGCTCAGATTAATGGTCGTAGATGATGAGCTGCACAACCTGGATCTGCTGTACCGAACCTTTCGCCGAGAGTTTCAGGTCTATAAAGCCAGCAGCGGCGTCGAGGCGCTGCAAGTCCTCGACGAAGTTGGTGAAATGGCCATCATCATCTCCGACCAGCGCATGCCCGGAATGAACGGCACCGAGCTACTCAGCAAAACCGTTGCCCAGTATCCCGACACCATCCGCATCGTGCTGACAGGCTACACCGACGTCGAAGACCTCGTCGAAGCCATCAACTCCGGCAAAGTCTTCAAGTACATCACCAAGCCTTGGGACTCCGACCAGCTCAAGATGACGGTGCAGCAAGCCGCCGAGACCTATCAGGTGATCAAGCAGCGCACCGACGAACTGCGGCGATCGCTGCGGCGAGAATCCATCTTCAACGCCGTCAACACGGCCATCCGGGAGTCCCTCGACTACCACAACATGCTGCAAACCATCGTCGAGACCCTCGGGCGGATCTTCGAAGCCGAGCAAGGCATCCTCTACCCCGTCGAAGACGATCACTTTGTCTCGCCCACCTACAGCTTCCCCAGTCAGCCCCCCGAGTCCGCCGATCCCCCTCCTGGCCGCGAGCCAGGGGCGATCGCCCAAAAAGTTCTCGAAACCCAAACCACCCACCGCTTTACCCAAACCGAAACCAGCACCCAGGACCAGCTCGCCGTCCCCCTGATCTACCAGCAGGCCCTGCTCGCCGTTCTGGTTCTCGGTCATCAAGGCGATCGCGTCTGGTCCGACGAAGACCTTCAGCTCCTCGAAGAAGTCGCCGGCCAAGCCGCCCTCGCCATCTCCCAAGCCATCCTCTACCGCCGGACCCAAGAACAAACCCAGCAAATGCGAGCCGAGCTCGCCGTCGCCCGCCAAATTCAGAGCAACCTTCTGCGCCAAAGCTGGCCCGACCTCGACAGCGTCAACATCCAAGCCTCCTGCTACCCCGCCCGCGAAGTCGGCGGCGACTTCTTCGAAGTCTATATCCATCCCCAAGGCGACATCTGGCTAGCCGTCGGCGACGTCTCCGGCAAAGGCGTCCCGGCCGCCCTCTTTATGGCCAGCAGCATCTCCGTCATGCGGCGAGAACTCGCCCAAGAAATCTCGCCCGAGCCAGACCTTGTCATGCAAAACCTCAACAGCATCCTCTCCGAGGATCTGGTGAGCAACAACTGCTTTATCACCATGGTGCTGGCACGCTACACCCCCGAAACTCGGCAGCTGGTGTACGCCAACGCTGGCCACATCTATCCCATGGTCTGGTCTCACAAGACCGTCATCCAACAACGGAGTGCCGGCGAAATCACAGTCGAGCCAAACTACCTTAAGGTTCGGGGTGTCCCCCTTGGAATTTTGCCCCTTTGGAAGGCACCCTCCGGCAGCCTTGTTCTCAGTCAAGGAGAGATTCTTTTGCTAATCAGTGATGGCATCACGGAAGTTACCGTGAACAATAGCAACGGACGTAGCAACCAGCCCCACGGCACCATGCTGCAGCAGGCTGGACTCTGGCACCTCCTAACCCAAGAAGAGAGTCCCTTTGAGCTGAACCACCTGCTATCTCGGATTCGAGAGCACAACCAAATCCAAGAGGATGACCAGACCATTCTTTCGCTGGAGGTTTTATAAGTCGATGAGGACTGAGCTACACATCCCGAGTGATCTCAAGTTTTTGTCAATCGTCGAGAACTGGCTGTTAGGAGCTTTGGAACTCGAACTGGGTGACCACGTGGACTGGCCTCGGCAGTCTAATCGACTTCGTTTAGCCCTGGTAGAAGCCTATTCCAACGTGGTTCGCCACGCCCATCGTGATAAACCCAATCTTCCTGTCTTGCTGCGCCTAGAGCTCAAAGATCGAGACATCGCGCTGGAGATTTGGGATCACGGTAAAGGGTTTGACCTATCAACCTACTTGCCTCCAGAGCCCGGAGACAAGCAAGAAGGCGGCTACGGCTGGCTCATCATGAACCGCCTCATGGATCGCGTCGAGTATCGTCTCCAGGTCAACGGCCTCAACTGTCTCAAACTAGAGGCCAGTTTGCCAGATGACTCCAAGGCAGCCCAGGCTCCATCGGCCTCTCCTGCCAGCAATTGACTCCAAATGAACGACCCCAGCCTAAGAGGCATGGGGTTTCTGTCGCTTCTTCGCCCCAAGTTGCCGCATACTTCCGCCCGCGGTAGCGCTTGGCGACGCCACAACGAAAGAGGCACGTTCCTTACCCGTGGCCCAAGCCAAGTTGACTGGGGCCGCGTTAACCTCCCGATTCTCAACGTCAAAGGGGACTGATGCGTGCATCAGTCCCCTTTTTGCTTTCGAGCTTGGAGTTTCCAGGTTGTTTTTTGCTTGCTAGCAAAAGCGCCTCTGAGGACTCAGAGGCGCGGAAAACGTCAACGGTTATTTGGACCAGTCAGCGTTGGCAGACTGCCGAGCACTAGCTCAGAGAAGCAGCGCTGCGGCCGTACATTGCCCGGAAAGTGGGATGCACTTTGCCCTGAATCCGGTTCCAGTAGTTCGAGATGCTTTCGCTGAGGCCAACTTCATTCGCAGAGCGGCTCAAGAGGGCCTGTTGGCGGTTCTTGATTTGGCGCTGCTGCTTCATCATCAGGGCGCGAGACCGATCAACAGCCGTAGCCAGAGCGGGCGCGGGTGCTGCGGTGGGCGCTACAGCGGGCTCAGCGACAGGTGCTTGGGCTGCTTCGCCGGGGCGGTAGGCGACGCCGCGATAGCGCAGCTCAAGGGTCGCTGGCATCACCATTGCTTTTTTGGGGTTGCGGAAACGCCAGTCTAGGCCGCGATATTTGCCGGTGCCGACGATTTCGCTGTTTTCGAAGGAAACTTCGGGGGGGGTGTATTCGTAGCTGGTGCCACGGTAAGTGAGTTTCATGTATCGCCTCCAATCGTTGGTTTTGAGGTGGTTGATAGAGGCGCGTTCCTTCGGGGTAATTCCCTACTTCCGTCCCTTACGGAGAAACTGACTTAGGTTTACGGATTTTCTCTAAAGGGATGAACGATTTGTTTCTGTATACATTGTTACGGTTAGGATGATTTTTTGTCAAATGCGGGAGTCGATTCTCAAAAAGGCTGAAGCTCTTTCCTGGCAAGTGTTTCATGATTTTTGTTCATGACGAACAATTGCTTTATTAACAAAACTTAACAAAATAGCCGATTTATGGGCGCAGGGAAAAGGTGCGGACGGGATGCCAGCGGCGATCGCGATGGAGGAGGAGGGTAAGGTGCTGGGCGGTGAACTGGTGGTTGAAGGGGCGATCGCGGAATTGGGGCCACGCAGCCTGAAACTGGTCGGGACGCAGGTCTTTGTAGGCGAGGGTGAGGTGGGGGGCGAAGGGTCGGGTTGAGGGGTCGGCGATCGCCAGCGTGGTTTCGAGGTGCGATCGCAGCGATCGCTGCAAGGCCAAAAGAGGCTCGCTCCGGTGGACGTGGAGATAGATCACTCGGGGCGGAAAAGCCCCAAAACCGCTGAGCTGAATCTCCAGGGGTGCTTGCTGGGCCGCAAAGTCCTGGAGCGTCGTTTCGAGGGTGGGGGCCTGGTCGGCTGGCCACTGAAAGGGCGGCTGCAGGGTGATGTGGGGCGGAGACTTGAGGGCGGCGCGGCTGTCGTAGTGGGCCGCGAAATGCTCTTTGAAGGCAGTCGCCTCGGCCTGGAGGGGTTCTGGAGGCAGCAGGGCGATGAAGTACAGCTGGGACGTTGGGCTCATGGTGCTCGAGCAAAAGGCGATCGCCCCTAGTTTAGCCAGACAGGCGATCACAGCTTGCGAGGCGATCGCCACCAAATTGCTAGAGTGGGAAATCGATACCTCCTGCCAGCCCTGCAAAGGCCTAGCGAGATCCAGACTCTAGAGATTTCCCTACAAAAAATCCATGC
Organism: Geitlerinema sp. PCC 7407; assembly: GCF_000317045.1. Lineage (NCBI taxonomy): Bacteria > Bacillati > Cyanobacteriota > Cyanophyceae > Geitlerinematales > Geitlerinemataceae > Geitlerinema > Geitlerinema sp. PCC 7407. Next base: position 1,459,721 of record NC_019703.1, on the reverse strand, counting down.
CTTGGTTTGTGAAAATCGAAACCGGAATTGTCGAGAAGTCAGTTTTTGACCAGTATGTGCCTGCACACAAGGTCTATGTGCAGCAGCTGATTGACCAGGGCCACGAGGCCAAAACGGGCTACTGGAAGGAGCGCGGCGGCGGTATGCTGCTTTTTCGCGCCGAGTCTCTAGAGCAGGCGCGCCAGATCGTGAAGCACGACCCGCTGGTCAAACATCAGTGCGTTTGCTACGAGCTGCACGAGTGGTGTATTGCACTCGGAGAGTGAGGGCGATCGCCTCTGATCGCGCTAGAAGCCGGAAATTCTCGATAAGCTAGACTCTAGGGCGCTCAAATGCCCTTCTTGATTGGTGAGCCGCACCCAACGTTTTATGGCCAAAGAAGACGACGGATACAAAGTTGTAAGCGACAATCGACAAGCTCGCTATCAATACGAAATTTTGGAGACCTACGAAGCGGGCATCCAGCTTCAGGGGACTGAGGTGAAGTCAATTCGGGAAGGCAGGGCCAATCTGCGCGACGGCTTCGCTCTGGTGCGCGGTGGCGAGGCCTGGCTGATGAATGTCCACGTGTCGCCCCACGAAAGCGCTGGGCAGTTTTTTCAGCACGATCCGCGCCGCAACCGCAAGCTGCTACTGCACCGCAAAGAAATCAACAAGCTGATCGGCAAGCTGGAGCAGCAGGGCCTGACCCTGGTACCCCTCAAGCTCTATCTCAAGCGTGGCAAGGTCAAGGTCAGTCTGGGCCTGGGACGCGGTAAGAAGCTCTACGACAAGCGGGAGACCCTAAAAGGCCGTCAGGCCAAGCGGGAAATCGAGCGGGCGCTCAAGCAGTACTAGAGAGGCTCACAAAACAGATTCACGCCGACTGCGCGGGCAGTTCGGCGTGAATTTGCGTTTATTGGCAAGTAGTGGAAGGGGGAAGCGGGATTCGCCCTCGCCGGTTGGTGCCCAGAGGCCTCAATCCGGCCCCCTGGACGCCAAAGCGGCCTCAGAGAGAACTTTCTGGCGTCTCATCGGCCATCCGAGAGCGAGGCAGGTAGAAGCTGGCGAGCAGGGCCAGGCAGAACCACCAGAGCGTGTTGACCTGGGGACGGTACCAGACGGTGTCTACCAGACCGTGAGCCAGCAGACCGGCGATCGCAGCGATCGCAGCGACCAGCCACAGCCCATCGCGATCGCCCACCAGTCGCAGCCGCTGAATGCTAGACCAGCCCTGATTAAACGCAACAAACAGCAGGCCCAAGAAGCTTGCCAAGCCCAAAAGACCCGCCTCAACCGTGACCTCCAGAAACACCGAGTAGGCGCTGAGGGCGCTAAAGCGAGGCCGCTGATAGGCCGGATAAATCAAGTTGAAGGCATCATTGCCGGGACCGATGCCCAGAATGGGGCGATCGCGGATCATCTCCAGCACCGACATCCACACGTTGATCCGGAAGTTATTGCTGCTGTCCTCGCGGCCGGCAAAAATGCTGAGCACTCGCTGCTGTAGCGGCTCAACAAACAGGACCGCCAGCACGCCCACGCTCACCATCGCGCCTAGCAGCACCGGCAGCGCCCACACCCGCCAGAACGGCGAAAAGCGAATACTCCACCATTGCACCATCAGCACCGACAGCACAAAGGCTAAAGCCAAAAAGCCAATCCAGCCCCCACGGCTATAGGTCAAAATCAGACACGCCGTGTTGAGGCCAAACATGGTAACCGCCAGCAGTTTGGGTACCCAGCCGCGCCAGTGAAAAATCGCCACGGCGCTTAGGGCGATCGCCGGCAGCAGGTACGCCGCCAGCAAATTGGGGTTGCCCAAAAAGCTGTAGACCCGGATCGTGTTGGACAGTGGCGACTCCGGGTCGACCCAGGTCGCCAGCGCCGTCGCCCCAAAAAAGCGCTGACGAATTCCGTATACGCTCACGATCAGCGACGCGTGGAGGTACACCGTGATCAGCCAAGAGCGCCAGCGGGGCGATCGCAGCACCCGAGCCATTAGCAAAAAAAGCAGCACGTAGAGCGTCAGCTTCGTCCAGCCCTCAAACGCTGCTCGGCGCACCAGCGACAGCCCCATCGCCAGGGTCATCACGCCCCAAAAGAGCGTCACCATCCCGTGAATCGGCGTCAGGCCGCCCACTTCGCGATCGTCCGAGAGCGTCACAATCAACCAAAAAGCCCCGCAGGCCAGCAGCAGCAAGCCAATCAGCGCGTTCGTTACAAAAGGCGCAAGGCCAAAAACCGCGCTCAGCAGCCCAAAGCCAAGCGGCTCAGACCACTGCAAAAGCCAGCTACCCTGTCGCCAGCTGCGCAGCAGCCCCGCAAAGCGACCGACATAGCTGTACTGAAACCACTGGGTCAACACTGAGCCAGAAAGCGTCAGCTGTTGCCAAATTGAAGTCATCGAATTCCTCCGAGAGACCCTATCCGCCGAGCGGGGGAGAGACAAAAGCAGCGAGATCAGCAAGACTCGACGCCCCGAAAACAGACCTGTCCCAGCGCCAGATTAAATCATTGCGATTGGGAGACTATCTGTTTTGGCTCTTGCCATTATCCGCAAAAACGCCGCCAACGGAAGGGACCTCATCCGCGCAAAAATTCAGGAAATATCCAGCAAGTCTTCGCGCGAAGGCAGCTCAATGACGTAGCGATAGCCGGACTCCGGTGTCCCCTGCAAGGAAATTTGGCCGCCGTGAAGTTCGGTCAAATAGCAGCTCAGCAGCAGGCGAAGATTTTCGCGATCGTCCGTTTTCAGGTCCGCATTCGGTTCCTTGATCGCCTCAGGAGGCGTGCTGAGAGCCGTCACCGTCGTCTGACCGGCGATCGCCCCACTCGCCAAGCCGCCATTCTCAAACGCACTGCTCAAATTCGCCAGAGCGGCTGCCTCATTGATATACAGCTCACCATAGGGCAGCCCCTCCCCAAGCCACGGGTGAGTCACCCAAATTGCAATGTTCAGGCGATCGGCCTTGCGCGAGACGTGCACCCGGATGATGCTGCCCGCATTGGCCGCTTGGATCACGCTAAACAGCAGGTGATAAAGCACTTGCCGAACTTTTTCCTTGTCCAGAACCCAAATGCGATTGCCCGGCTCGATGGACAAGCTGACCTGCAATTCCTGGCGCTGAGCCGCCTGGGCCAAGCTGTTGATCGCCTGCTGGCACAGCATCTCAATATCCACCGACGTCAGGCTGAGGGGATGGCTGCCCTCACCCAGATTGCCCAGCTCCAAAATCTCATTCACCAAGGACAGCAGGTACTGGCCGCTGCAGTGAATAACATTCAGGTATTCCTTTTGCTTGCTGGTCAATGGGCCATAAATTTCCCGGTTGAGCACGCTGGTCATGCCCAAAACCGACGTCAGGGGTGTGCGCAGCTCCTGGGTCAGCTGATTGAGCAGCTGCACTTTGACCAGATTGGGGGAATGGGTGAGGGCGACGGGCTGGAGCGATCGCTCCAGATCACCGGCTAGCGATCGCTCTAGGGCCGGCGTCACGCGAGGGGGCCGACTTGTCTGGGCTGCATAGCGGCTGCGCTCGTACTCGCTCACGCTCCAGCGAGCGATCAGCTCCAAGCACTCCGCGTCGCGGCTGGTGAAAGTGCGGGGCGACAGATCAAAAATCGCCAACGTCCCCAGACAGTGTCCCGAGGAACTCATCAGCGGCGCTCCCAGGTAGGAGCGAATGCCATACTGCTGGACCAGCAAGCTCCGGGCGATCGCCCCATTGCTCAGGGTGTCATCGATCGCCAAAACCTGGTGACTGTCCACCACGTAGGTACACAAAGAATCTTCACGCAGCAGCTGCCGCGAGGTCGCCAGCTCATTCATCAAGCCCAGGTGAGACAGCCCCACCGCTGCGCGAAACCACTGATACTTCTGATCAATAATGCTCAGAACACAAATAGAAGCTTCAAGAAAACGTGCGGCGGTCTGAGTAGCCTCTTCAAAAATGGGGATACTGCCGGCTTCCGTAAGTTCCAGCTCAGTCAAGCGGGCGAGGCGCTGCTGCTCCCGGGCGGCGACCGTGAGGCCATCCAAGCGGCAAAATAATCTATTTTCTGGGCTTACCATTGCCTACCCTAACTCCAGTACAAACAGACCGTGCAATCAGCTCAATTCATCAACGAGATCTTGAAGGGTAGCTGACTATTCCCAGCATTCCCGGTCAAATCAGCGGATGAACACCTTAGATTACCGAAGTGTTGAATTTCGAACGATTGACGACTAAGTACTATTACGGTTGACGGCCAAATTCAAGAATTAATCTACTACCTGAGCTAGATGCGGTACCAGCTCAGAGGATTTTTGCTTCTCACAAAGAAGCAGGCCGAGGGGCGCTAGATTTTGGCGCTTACTGGCGAAAAAGTGAATGTTTCAAGGGCGATCGCCTCCAAAAAGCCAAAAATTTAGGCTAAGGCTCCTTTTTCTCCAGAAGCCATTTAGCCTATACGCCCTTTGAGGCTGTTTTAAAGATTACCTTTGTCTACGTAAAAATGCTTAAAGTTGAGGGTTTAGCCTAGGGCTGTCCCTCTGGCGAATTCAGCGCCGAGGCCCGCAAAAAATCGATGGCAGCCTCCAGACGCGAGGGATAGCGCTCAGCAAACTGGTTGAACCACAGTCCATCTGCCGACAGCGGATCGAGCTTGGACAGCCAGTCTTGGGCTTGCTGAGCGAAGGCAGCACGCTCTGCCGCCTCTTGCTCGCGCTGGCGCTGTCGCTCTGCGGCGAGGGCCTGCTGGCGATCGCGCTCTGCCGCTGCCTCTTGCTGCTGATACGTCGTCTTGAGCGAGCCCAGGAGCTCGTCTAGCCCCGGATCGCGCGGCGGCGTCAGGGGCGGTAAGGGGTCGGGCGTGGGCGGCGTGGGCGATCGCCCGCTTGGGGAGGCGATCGGCTGCGGAGTGCCCTGGATCTGGCCCAGCAGCTGATCCAGCGAAGCCTGACCAGAGCGACTCTCCGGCGGGGTCGGACTCGGAGTTGCTGGGGGCTTCGGCGGGGGCACGCTCTCCGCCTGCACCTCCGCTAGGAGCTTGTCAATGGGGTCGTTGGGGTCAAGGGGAAGCATGGGGCGATCGCAGTCAAGGGCAAACAGCAGCCAGCACCAGAGCACTTTTTCAGTCAGCGAGCCACGAACCTAGTCCAGGCCTAGTCCAGGCCTAGTCCAGACTTAGTCATTGATCGCGTTGATCAGCACCTCTGCCAAACTCAGCTCCTCCATATCGCCCAGGGTGATGGTGTCGCAGATATCGAACTTCGCGCCCACCGCCTGGAGCTGATCATCGAGAGCCTGGAGAAAACGGGTTGCCTGGGGGTCATTGCCCACCTGGATAAACGAAACCGCCAGCTCCTCGTCGCGCTCCAACTTCCGCGACGCAGTGACGATCACCTCCATCACCGCCTTGCGATCGTCCGGTTCACCGTCGGTCACCACCAGGATCGTCTCGCCCTCGGTGGCAGTCTGACCGGCTCCCTTGCGCTGGAAGTAGGAATTGAAAGCGTCCTGGAGCACCGCTGCCAGGTTCGTCGTGCCAACGGGGTCGTTTTCTAGGAAAATCTGCTCGACCTTGGCCGAGGTGACATTGTCGTAGCGCTTGAAGCGACCCGAAAACACGTAGACCGTGATGCCATCGGGATCAAACTCTTCACACTTGCGGGCCAAGGCCAGGGTCGACTCCTGGGCTTCTTGCCAGCGGCTGCGGCCGCCGCGCTGATCTTTGGTAGACATGCTGCCACTTTTGTCGAGGATCAGCGTATAGTCGCGATTTTGCAAGGGGCCTCCTTTCGGATCGAATCAGATCTGAACGTTAGATCAAACAACTCCAGCAGCTTGAGGCTGCTTTCAGACTAGGCGCGGGGCCTGCAATGCGCAGCGCCGCAACGGAAAGGGCGATCGCCCTTAATCCTGAATCGCGTTCGTCAGAACCTCCGCCAGACTCAGATCCTCCATATCGCCCAGGCTAATGGTGTCGCACAGATCGAACTTCGCGCCGACGCCCTGGAGCTGCTCGTCGAGAGCCTGGAGAAAGCGGGTTGCCTGGGGGTCATTGCCCACCTGAATAAACGACACCGCCAGCTCCTCGTCGCGCTCCATCTTCCGCGACGCATTAACGATCACCTCCATCACCGCCTTGCGATCGTCCGGTTCGCCATCGGTCACCACCAGGATCGTCTCGCCTTCAGAGGCAGTCTGGCCGGCCCCCTTGCGCTGGAAGTAGGAGTTAAAAGCGTCCTGGAGCACGGCCGCTAGGTTCGTCGTGCCCACGGGGTCGTTTTCCAGGAAAATTTGCTCGACCTTGGCCGCAGTGACGTTGTCGTAGCGCTTGAAGCGGCCCGAGAACACGTAGACCGTGATGCCATTGGGGTCAAACTGCTCGCACTTGCGAGCTAGGGCCAAGGTGGATTCCTGGACTTCTTGCCAGCGGCTGCGGCCAGCAGGCTGATCGGTTGTGGACATGCTGCCACTTTTGTCGAGGATCAGCGTGTAATCACGATTTTGCAAGGGGGGCCTCCTGTTGAGTTGAGGGGAGTTGATTTCAGTCTAGGCACGTCCTAGGGGAAGGGCCTGAAATATCTGCCTTCCTTTAACCTTGCCCTAAGGGGTTGGGCGATGGCTCATCACGGCCTGGCGCAGGTTGCCCTGGTGCTGCTCGAGCAAAACCTTTCCGGCGTGGCGATCGAGGCCAGTCCAGTGCATGAGCAGGGCCAGCTTGACGGAGCGATCGCTCTTTTCGAGCAGCAGAGCGCACTCTTCACGGCTCAGCTCCGTCAGATCTCGCAAAATCCGCAGGGCGCGATCGTGCAGTTTGCGGTTGGTCACGGCCACGTCGACCATGCGGTTGCCGTAGACCTTGCCCAGGCGGACCATCACGCTGGTAGAGAGGATATTCAGGGCCAGCTTGGTGACGGTGCCGGCCTTGAGGCGAGTCGAGCCAGCCAAAATCTCGGGGCCGACCAGCAGACGAATGTCGACATCGGCCTGGACGCCCACCTGATCGGCTGGCACGCAGGCAATGAAGACCGTCGTGGCGCCGCGCTGACGGGCGGCGTGAAGGGCACCGTGGACGTAGGGGGTGGTGCCGCCAGCGGTGATGCCCACCACGACATCAAGATCGTGAATTTGCCGGTGGGCGATCGCCTCTGCCCCGTCCTCTGCCCGATCTTCGAGATCTTCCGAGCTGCGAATCAGGGCACCCGCACCCCCGGCAATGATGCCCTGCACCAGCTCCGGCGGGGTGCAGAAGGTGGGCGGACACTCCGCCGCATCCAGCACGCCCAGGCGACCGCTGGTCCCCGCCCCCACATAAAACAAGCGTCCGCCCCGGCGCAGCGCTTCGGCAGCTCGGTCGATGGCTTCGGCCAGGGGCTTGCGGGCCTGGGCGATCGCGGCGAGAACCCGCTCATCTTCCCGATTAAACAGGTCCACTAGCTCCAGGGAAGACAGCTCATCGAGGTTTTGGCTGGCCGGATTGGCTTGCTCGGTCAGCAGGTGCCCACGCTCATGGGGCGCTTCAAACGAAACCTTTTCCACGCTGCTCACAGTAATCCTTCTAGGCGACGGCGAATTCGTTCAATCTCGTCCGATGACAGATCTGCTCCTGACTCGGCGGGAGCGCTGGTCGGGCCTTCTGGGCTCCAGTCTGTTTGGTCGACGTTGCTCTCGGGCGGCACCGCCAGCATTCCTTCGGACACCAGCTGGCAGTCGTAGCCAGCGCTCTCACAAAACTCCCGCACTTCTTGCTCGTCGATGCTCTCGACCGTTGCCGTCGGGAAATCCTGGGCTTCGAGCAACAGCCCAAAGCGCATTGCGTCGTCCTCCGATTCAAACATGAGGACCGTGTTGCGATCGCCCACTTTTAGGGTATGAATTCCCTCGTTTTCCTGGCGGGCATTAAAGAGCAAGACAAATACTTGCATGGGTTCAGAAGTCGGTTCAACCAATATTCTTTTTTATTGTAGGGGGTGGGCTAGGCGAGCCCTGGGTTAGGCCGCCTGCCCGTGGGCACTCGAGGTTGCCTGTGGTTCAATGGAGGGGAATTTTCGCGCTGCTCCCAGGCAAGTTTTTGTTCCCATGCACCTATTTGTTTACGGATGAAACAAAATTTTTGGGGCGATCGCCTTTAAGATCACGTTGTCTCCTGAGGTTTCATCGCCGACCTCTGTCGCGCGGTCAGCAGTCAAGGCCGTCACTGTTTGACCCCTCCGGGACAGCTCCTAAGACCCTGATCAGGCACAGCCTCAAAACTTTGTGTCAAAGTTCAAGGAAATTCAAGACTGTTGAACTTGTTAAACCTGCTGAATTTGTCGATTGAATCCAGTTCATCTTGTTGTGCTGGCGGAATGATCAATCCCCGTTCAACCTAGCGTTTCTGACCAAGGGCGATCGCCTTTGGCAGGGCACACCGTGATCGGAACCGTCGTCGTGCAGTAGGCCCACCCAGAACGCTGAGCGCCACAAGCGCCAGCCCTCTGGCTCCTGAGTCCTCACCGACGACTTGCTAAATGGGCGCTCCTCACACACCGCCGTTTTGGCCCTCACATTGTTGCCTTGGGTGTTTGGTCATCCTTAGAAACCGATGACAACTTCTCCGACTCCGCCACCACCTCCCAATCCCACTCCCAATCAACGCCTGTGGCTGCTGCTGCTGGGCCGAACCGGGATTGCTCTGGTTTTGATCTTGCTGACGGCGATCGCCGCTGGGGCTTGGTGGACCTGGCTCTTTATCCAGAACGAGCTAGCGCCCACCGTCGCCAAAGCCCTCTCTGAGACCCTCGATCGCCCCGTCGAAATCGGCGCTCTCGAAAGCGTGTCCTTTAGCGGATTGCGCTTCGGCTCTGCCTCGATCCCGCCCACCGCTACCGACCCCAACCAGGTGACCGTTGAGGCGGTCGATGTCGGCTTTAACCTGCTGTCGGTGCTGTGGAATCGGACGCTGCCTCTCGAGGTCACCCTGGTGCGTCCGACCGCCTATCTGGAGCAGACCGCCACGGGCCAGTGGGTCGACTTTTCGCTGGATACGGAGCAGCGCGAGCAGCAGATCAAGATCGAGCTCAAGACCCTGCAAATTGAGGACGCTACGATCACCGCGGTGTCTCGGCCAGCGCGCGATCGCGCCGTCTCGATTTTGTTTCCCCAAGTTGATGGTCAGGTGGACTTTCTCGACAACGCCCAGCGACTGCGCTTCAGCGTCGACGGGAAGCTCGCCACCCAGGGCCAAGTCAGCGTTCAGGGCGAGGCCCTGCTGCCCCAACAAGCCTACAACCTCGCCATCCAAGGCCAAAATCTGCGGGCCGTTGACGTCAGCAACCTGATCAAAGGCACCCTGAATCTGCCCATCGCCTTCCAGGCTGGGCAGGTCGGCGGTAACTTGGCCATCGAGCTGCGCCCCAACGCCCCCGTAAATCTCCTGGGAGACGCCCAGCTGCGCAACGTCACCGCCCAGGTCCAGCAGGTTCCCAAACCTTTTACGGCAGCCAACGGCCCCGTTCGCTTCCAAGGCCAAACCATCAGCCTCGAAAACGTGCGAGCTGTTTATGGCCAAGTGCCGCTCCAGGCCAAGGGCACCATTAACGTCGAGAAAGGCTTCAACGTGGTCGCCCAAGTCCCGGCACTAGACGCCGAAAAAATTCTCTCGACACTAGAAATCGAGGTTCCCTTCGAAACCGCTGGCGAAGTCCGGGGCGATCTCCAGCTCACTGGAGCGCTAGAGCGTCCAATTTTGACTGGGTCTGTAGAAACCACGACCCAGGCGCAGGTGGATCGGGTGGACTTTCGCAAGATCACGGCCGACTTCCGGATGGATGTGCCCAATCTCACGATTAGCAACATTCGCGGGGTGCCGGTGGCGGGGGGCCTGGTGACGGGCTCCGGCCAGATCAATGTCAGCGAAGACGGGGGCATTGTGCTGGATCTGCTGGCCCAGGATATCCCTGGGGACAGCATTGGGCGGCTCTACGGCTTCAATGCGGAGGCGATCGCCATTGGTCCGGTCTCGGCGCGCGCTCAGATCTTTGGTCCCTCGGCGGACCTGCAAACGGTGGTGCAGTGGGAAGCGCCCCGGGCGACCTATCCAGGCCGGGGCGAGGTGGTCGTCGCGGGGGAAAACGTGATCTTCCGCAACACCCAGCTGATGGTGGAAGGCGGCACCGTGCGCGGCCAGGGACAGATCGTGGGCGATCGCTGGCAGGCGGTGGTGCAGGGAGAGGGCGTCCAGCTCAACCGCTTTTCGCCGGACCTGCGGGGCCTCTTTAGCGGCAACTTGAACCTTGCTGGCACCCTGGACAACCTCAAGCCCGCAGGGGTGCGGGCCGAGGGCCAAGTGCGCTTCTCCCAAGGTCTCGCGCTGGTCGAGGACCCCCTGACCGCCCAGGTCCGCTGGGACGGCGAAAAAATCATTGTGGATCAGGCCAGCGCTCCGGGCTTTAGCGCGGACGGCTTTGTCTACGCTCAGCTCGAAGGGGAAGGGGCTCCCGCCATTAGCCGTCTGGATTTGAATGTGGCGGCTACCAACTACGAGCTCGCGAGCCTGCCCTTCCCGATTCCTGAGGCTCTCCAGCTTGCGGGTCTGGCCAATTTTGAGGGCCGCCTGGAGGGATCGCCCCTTTCGCCCCAGGTCCAGGGAAATCTGGAGCTGCTGCGCTTTGCCCTCAATGGCGTGCCCTTTGAGCCTCTGCTGACCGGTCGCCTCAGCGTGATCGGCGATCGCGGTCTGAGCGTTGACGTGAGTGGCGGCGAAGATGCGATCGCCCTGGTGCTGGGACCGACCTTTACCCCAGAGTCCTTTGATGTGCGGCGCGGAGAGGCGATCGCCACCGGCCGCGCCACCGGCCCCAACCAGCTGGCCGTCAACGTCGCTAACTTCCCCCTGACCGCCCTCAACCTCCAGCCCGCTCCCCAGCTTGGGCTCGGTGCCGTCACCGGCCTGATCTCCGGCGACCTCAGCGTCGATCTGGCCGCCGTTGCCGCCGCGGGCACCGTGACCATCGAGCAGCCCGGCCTGGGTCAGATCCTGGCCGATCGCTTCTCAGGCTCCTTCCGCTATGCCGACGGCGTCGCCACTCTCCAGGATGGTCGCCTGCTCCAGGGCGAGAGCACCTACCTGGCCAGCGGCACCTTTACCCAGGGGCCAGACCCCACCTTCGACGGCGAGATCGAAGCGATCAACGGTCGCGTCCAAGACATCCTGCTGGCCCTGCAATGGTTTGACATCGAGGATGTGGGTCGCGGCCTGCAAGCCCCCGACTTCCCCAACGAGCTCGCCCAGTCCCTGCTGGTGCCGGTGCCGGTCGGCCTACCCGACGCCAAGCTGATTACCCAGCTGCGGCGCTACTCCGAAATTGAGCAGCTCCTCAGCCAGCAGATTGCCCAGCGAGAAGCCGCTTCGCCCCTGCCAGAGCTGGGCGAGCTGGCCGGCACCTTCAACGGCAAAGTGGACGTGTCGGGCTCTCTTCAGCAAGGCGTCGCTCTAGATTTTGATTTCCGGGGCGAGGACTGGGTTTGGGGCCCCTACGAAGCCAATCAGGTGATCGTCGCGGGTAATTTCCGCGACGGCGCCCTGACGCTGCTGCCGCTGCGCATCGAGTCTGACCAAACCTTGCTGACCTTTGCTGGGCAGGTGGGCGGAGAGCAGCAGTCTGGTCAGCTGCGCATGGAGAAAGTCCCGGCGACGCTCCTGTCGGAGTTTGTGGCCCTGCCGGTGGACATCACCGGCGACCTGAGCGCCACCGCGACCCTGGCCGGCAACCTGGCTAATCCCGAGGCGCGGGGCGAGGTGCTGCTGGAAAATGGCACCCTCAATCAAACCCCCGTCCAAACGGCTCGCGGCAGCTTTAACTATGCCGACGCGCGGCTTCGCTTTGGCAGCACGATTGTGGTGACAGAGCCGGAGCCGGTGCGGATTCGCAATGGCAGCATTCCCTACAAGCTGCCCTTCGCGTCGGTGGAGCCAGACAGTAACGCCATCAGCCTGGACATCAATGTCAAAAATGAAGGCTTGGCGCTGCTGGATCTGCTGACGCGGCAGCAGGTGAGCTGGCAGGGCGGCGAGGGCGAGGTGAATGTGGCGGTGCGAGGCACCCTGACGCAGCCAGAAATCCAGGGGGCAGCAACGCTGACCAACGCCACGGTGACCGCCCAGGCCCTGCCCGAGCCGCTGACCAACTTGAACGGGACAATTCGGTTTGCCCAAGACCGCATCCTGGTGGAGGATGTGCGAGGCCAGTTTAGCCGCGGCCAGGTGACGGCCCAGGGGGTGCTGCCGATTGCGCGGCCCCTCGGGTTTGACGATCCGGATCTAGAGAACCCGCTGACGCTCAACCTGGATCAGCTGTCGCTGAACCTGACGGGCATCTATCGCGGGGGCGCTGACGGCCGGATCACGCTGACGGGCTACGCTCTGAGTCCGCGCATCGGCGGGGAAATCACGCTGTCCGATGGCCGGGTGTTTTTGCCCGAAAATCAGGCGGCGATCGCCCCTGCCGCAGCGCCTGACACCGGCGGATTGAGCTTTGCACCGCCGATTTTCAGCAACTTGATCCTGACCCTGGGCGATCGCGTCCAGATTATCAGTGAGCCGATTTTGAGCTTTGTAGCGACCGGCGACCTGACCCTCAACGGCACCCTCGAGGACCTCAAGCCCGACGGCACGATTCGCCTCCGCAGCGGTCAGGTGAACCTGTTCACCACCCAGTTCAACCTGGCGCGGGGCTATCCCCAAACCGCTGAGTTTACGCCCCAGCGCGGCACCGACCCGGTGCTGGATATTCGGCTGATTGCTTCGGTGACCGAGGTGACGCGCAATCGTCTACCCTACTTTGGCGTCACCGGGTCCGAGATCGAGGACGGCCCTGCGACCAACCTGGGCGCGCTGCAAACTGTGCGCATTCAGGCCCAAGTCGAAGGCCCAGCCAGCCAGATTTTCGAAAATCTGGAGCTCACGAGCAGCCCCTCGCGCAATCGCTCTGAGATTATTGCGCTGCTGGGCGGCAGCTTTATCGATACCCTGGGCCGGGGCGACGGCACCTTGGCGATCGCCAACCTAGCCGGATCGGCGCTGCTATCGAATATCCAAAATGCCATCGGTAACGCCCTCGGCCTCAGCGAGTTTCGCCTTTTCCCCACGACGGTGATCTCCGATGATGCTCGGACGTCGACCTTGGCCCTCGGCGCCGAAGCGGGCATCGACATCACCGATCGCCTCTCTTTCTCGGTTCTGCAAATTCTCACTGCGTCCCAGCCCACCCAGTACAACATTCGCTATCGCCTGAGCGATGAGCTGCTGCTGCGGGGCGGGACGGATTTCTCGGGCGATACGCGAGCCGTGATCGAGTTTGGCACTCGCTTCTAGGCGATCGCCTCCCCTACGTCCATCGCTCATTGACCCCCTATCTGAGTAACCAAGCCGTGAACTTTTTCTCCAACCGCATTCCTCCCGGTCCCGGCCAAGAGTCCGTTTGGGACTATCCCCGCCCGCCGCGCCTCGAAGCTTCGAGCGCCCACATTCGGGTGATTTTCAATCAGGTGGTGATCGCCGAAACCCAGCGATCGCAGCGGGTGCTCGAAACCAGCCATCCGCCGGTGTACTACATCCCGCCCGAGGACATCCTGCCGGGCTGCCTACACCCGACACCGCGCGGCAGCTGGTGCGAGTGGAAAGGCCAAGCGGGCTACTACACGGTGCGCGTGGGCGATCGCGAAGCGCCCAACGCCGCCTGGTTCTACGCCAATCCGACTCCCGCCTTTGAGGGCATTGCCCACTATGTCGCTTTCTACCCGCACCTGATGGACGCCTGCTGGGTCGACGAGGAAGCGGTCCAGGCCCAGGCCGGGGATTTTTATGGCGGCTGGATCACGTCCAATATCGTGGGGCCTTTTAAGGGAGGCCCTGGCACCTGGGGGTGGTAGGGAAAGCCTTCAGGAGCAGAATTCCAAAAATCTTTAGAATCACCCAGCTTACGTAACCAAAACTTAACCTCATCGCAAACTGCTGATTAAGTTTTCTTTACGTCGTGGCACTACTTTGAGGGTGAATTATGACAGAGTTGGACTGATTAAGTCTGTATGCTCCATTACTCCCCCCTTGAGGTCACCCTCCAACGCGATCTTCGAGATCTTCTCGAGGAACTGTACCAGGAGAAAACTCTGCATCCCTTTCGCGCAGGCCAGCCGATTCCTCTACAGGACAATCAGGTTTGGATTGTGTGTCGGGGAGTCGTACAGCTCAATACGTTCTACGCCAACGGCGAAGAAGCCCTTTTGGGGCTAGCGAGTCCCTCGATGCCTTTTGGCTTGCCGCTGACGCTGATTCACCCCTATCAGGCGATCGCCCTTTCAGACGTTGACCTAATGCCCTTGGCGATCGCCGAAATCGAGCAGTCCCCCGTCCTGAGCCAGAGCATCTTTCGGCAGCTCAACCGGCGTCTGCGCCAAACCGAAGCCCTCCTGGCCTTGGCGGGACACCGCCGCGTCGAGGAGCGCCTCCGGCAGCTGCTGCTGCTGCTCCAAGAAGAAGTCGGGCAGCCAGTTCCCCAGGGAACTCGCCTCGGCGTGCGCCTGACGCACCAGCACCTCGCCAGCGCCATCGGCACGACCCGCGTGACCGTGACCCGGCTTTTGGGCCAGTTTCGGCAAGACGGCTGGCTCACCATCGATCGCAGCCGTCACCTTGTTTTGACCTCTAAGCCAGTTGCTTAGCCAAAGCAGCAAAAGCCTCACGCCATCATCTTTGATTTGGCGTTGAGATGAATGCGAGCGAGCGAACGACACTCCTCTGACCTATGCCGCAGGCGCGAGGAGGGGAGAGGGAGGAAACGAGCAAACCTCTCATGATACAAAACGGGTGCGATACACTCAGGCTAAGGGTTTGAGCTAATCACCGCCCTGAAACTTGAACCTTGACAACCTGGAATATGGGGTTCTGCCTGGAAACAGACGATGCGTCGTCGCATCTGTGGGCAGGTAAAATTCCAGCAGTACAAAGGAGAGAACAACACTCTTTGTATTGTTCCGGTGCGGTGGGGCATCCCGTATCGTCAATAAAGCTCAGGAAACGCCCGATGGGATACCAGGGGTCACTGAGAAGCCTACGCTGCATACGTCAGTATCAGCGTAGGAGTATGTCACGGCGCGTTGAGAGCCACCCGGCGATCGCCTGGGTTCCCAGAAATGACTTGCCCCTCCTGGATCGGACCGGAGGGGCGCATGATCACGGCTTCGATGGGCACAACACCCGTTTTCTCGCTGTCAATGCGGCGGGCCGCCTCACGGGACAAATCCAGGGTGCGATTTTCAAAGTAGGGGCCGCGATCGTTGATGCGGACAATCACCGAATAGCCGTTTTTGAGATTCTTGACCTTGAGGTAGGTATCAAAGGGCAAGGAAGGATGGGCCGCCGTTAATTCACTCTGGTCAAAGATTTCCCCGGTGGCGGTCAAACGCCCATGAAAATAGGGACCATACACAAGATGCGATGCCTTCGATCTTGTTGGTGGTTTCTTCTAGGGCGTAGAGATGCTGCTGAGCTTCGACAAAGGACAGCGGGGTTCCTCCCAGAGCAATGCGCAGGTTGTTCACCCACTGGATGAGCAACACTTCGACGTCTTCTTGCAGACGCTGGGCCACAGCGGGCTCCACTTCAAACAAAACGCGATCGCCCACCTTGCCGACATAGCGATCGCTCACCAGCGCTGGCACCAGCTGAGCCGCGTCCAGCTTTGTGTTGCGCAAAAACAGATCCAGCCGGTCGCCCAGCGCCTTGGCTTCGGCCATCTCCGGGAAGGTAGCCACCAGACACCCCCGTACCCACACCTGAAATTCTTTGCGGCGGTGCTGGCCACCGATCAAGTTTTCGGTAAAGGGCATGGAGAATTTTTTGCGCTCTGGCAGCGTGCACTGGCCCAGGGGCGTGAAGGGGCGATCGCCCGGTGCCAAGTACTGCGTCCGAATACTCACCTCAGAAGCGCCCGCCTTACTGCTCTGGGCTACACCGGGCGTCCAGCGAAACACCGTCTGGATCAAGTGACTCACGCCCCGAGGCACGGTCGGCTCGACTGCCGCATCTCCCAAAACCACGGGCACAATGGCCGGAGGTTTCTCAGCCGCTGCTGCGGGCGCAGCCCACAGCGCGAGCTTTGGCAGGTCTGGCAGCGGCGAGTGCAAAGCCTCATTGAGCAGCCAGGAGCCCCTGAACACGAGGGCCTTGGGCAAGCGAGCCGAAGCGTCGCTGGCGGCGGCGATGGGCGAAAGGGGGGCGATCGCCGACAGGGGGCGTTTGCGGCTCCGCTGGCCTCGCTGGTGGAGGCTAGAGCCCGATCGCTGCAAGGGGATACTGAGGGCCGAAAGCACCTTCTGGGGAAGGGGCTGCGTAGGAAAGTAGGACGGCTTCAGGGAATGATGATGCAGTGAGACTAGGCATCCCAAGCAGGATGCAGCCCACATAATTCCGGAAAAAGTCATGTAGTTGCTTCAGAAAGATGCACAACAGACGCAGCAAACTGTGAGCAAGTATACCAACCAATAAAAAAATTAAATCTGCCTTAGGTTGGGTCGTAGCCGCTGTAGCTGCGGTTTGATGCTGGTTCAGTCTGAATCACCGTGCGATCGCACCGACGCTGATCCCTCGGCTCTGAGAGTCGCTTTGAGCGACTGATGCACTACCCTTTAGACTAAATTTAGTAGGCTGGGAAAAATCCCGCAAGACTTTATCTTTGCGCCAAAATACCCATGACCGGCCTTCCTTATTACGTTGTTGATGTCTTTGCTGAGACTAAGTATGCTGGCAATCCCTTAGCGGTTTTCGTGCTGAACAGGGCGCTAGACCCCTCGCAAATGCAGCAAATTGCTAAGGAAATCAACTATTCTGAAACGACGTTCATTACCCATACTCACCCACGTCAGGGTGGGTATGATGTGAGAATTTTTACGCCAGCTCAGGAGCTACCCTTTGCGGGACACCCAGCGCTGGGAACGGCCTATATTTTGCAACAAAAGGTTGTGGATCAGCCGGTAGCGCAGATCACCCTCAACTTAGCGGTTGGCCAGATTCCGGTGACGCTGAACTATGGGAATGGTGGGGATGGAGCCCCTGAGTACCTGTGGATGGAGCAAAAAGCGCCAACCTTTGGGCGATCGCTCTCCGTTGAAGCCGTGGCGGACGTGCTGGGGCTAGACCCCGAAGCGTTTGACGCCAGATTTCCCCTGGAGGAGGTGTCCACCGGCGTCCCCTTCCTCATGGCTCCGCTAAGAACATTGGCCGCGCTTCAGCAAATTCAGGTCAACCGCGATCGCTACTTCCAGCTGATTGAAAATCTCGATGCCAAAGCGATTCTGGCCTTTTGCCCAGAGACGCGATCCGCCGACAATCAGCTCAGCGCGCGGATGTTTGGGGAGGCCCTCGGGGTAATCGAGGACCCGGCCACGGGCAGCGCCAACGGCTGTCTGGCTGGCTACTTGGTGAAGCACCGCTACTTTGGGGGCGATCGCATTTCGGTGCGGGTGGAGCAGGGCTACGAAATCGGTCGTCCGTCTCTGCTGCTGCTGGAGGCCGAGGGCGGTGCTGACCCAATTCGAGTGTCGGTCGGGGGCAGGGTGATTTTGGTCGCCCGGGGGGAGTTTCTCTAGAGGCCAAGGCTGTGGCAACCGTGGACGTCGCGCTCAAAGACCGCTTGCAAGGACATCTAGCCGAGGTTGCGCGGGAGCGCGACCCCTACTTTGCGGCGGCGGGGCACCTCTACGTGGAAACCTATGTGCGCCAGCAGCTGGAGCAGTGGGGCACCGTGAGCGCCCATCGGTTTCGGGCCAATGGGCGAGAGCATCGCAACTGGGTCCTGGATTTGCCGGGGCGGGACTCCGGGCGATCGCCCATTTTGGTCGGCGCTCACTACGACGGCGTGCCCGGCTCCCCGGCGGCGGACGACAACGCTACCGGGGTTGCGGCTCTGCTGGAAATCGGCCGGGCGATCGCCCACCATCCGGCCCGGCATCCGGTCCGCTGCGTGGCCTTTGACCTGGAGGAGATGGGCCTAGTGGGCAGCGAGCAGTACGCCACGGCCCTTCGCGCTGACAAAGTCTCTTTGCGGCTGATGATTTCCCTGGAGATGCTGGGATACTGCGATCGCGCACCCGGTTCCCAGCGGTATCCCAGCATTTTGGACCGTTTTTATCCCAGTCAAGGCGACTTTATTGGTCTGATTGGCAATGTCGCCACCCTGGGCGATCTGCTGCACTTCCATCGCGCCATGCAGCGCGTCGGCGCTCGCAGCGAGTGGCTGCCAGCGGGACGCCGGGGCCTGATGGTTCCCCAGACGCGCCAGAGCGACCACGCCCCCTTTTGGGACCGGGGCTACCGCGCCCTGATGGTGACGGACACCGCTTTCTTGCGCAATCCGCACTACCACCAGCCCAGCGATCGCCTGGAAACCCTTGACCTGGATTTTCTGACGCTGGTGTGCCAGGGAATGATTTTGGGCCTGCAAACGCTGTAGCGACGACTCGCCCGCAGTAGGATTGCCAGCAAACCCAGAGACCCCAACTTCTGTGAACCAACGCCGCCAAAAAACGCTTTTATAGTGGTTTTTGCAATGCATTGGCACGGAGGCAACGGGCATGGCCAGCAATCTCGCGCAAGGGCAGTGGCGGTTTTGGATTGACCGGGGAGGGACGTTCACCGACATCGTGGCTCAGGGGCCTGACGGCCAGATTCGCCTGCACAAGCTGCTGTCCGAAAATCCTGAACGCTACAGCGACGCGCCGATTCAGGGAATCCGGGAGCTGATGGACCTGGGCAAAGAGGCCGCCCTGCCGGGGGAGGCGATCGCGGAGATCCGCATGGGCACCACCGTGGCCACCAATGCCTTGCTGGAGCGCAAAGGCGATCCGACGCTGCTGCTGATCACAGAAGGCTTTCGCGACGCCCTGCGCATCGGCTACCAAAATCGCCCAGACATCTTCGCGCGGCAGATCCTGCTGCCAGAGATGCTCTACGAGCGGGTGATCGAGGTGCGGGAGCGCCACAGCGCCCAGGGAGAAGTGCTGGTGGCCCTGAGCGAGGCGGAGGGCGATCGCCTGGGGCAGGCACTCCAGCAGGCCTACGACGAGGGATTTCGAGCCTGCGCGATCGCGTTTCTCCACGGCTACCGATATCCGGCTCACGAACAGGCGATCGCGGCGATCGCCCGCCAGGTCGGCTTTACCCAGGTTTCGACCTCCCACGAAGTCAGCCCTTTGATCAAGCTGGTCGGGCGCGGGGACACCACTGTTGTCGATGCCTATCTGTCGCCGATTTTGCGGCGCTACGTCGACCGGGTGGTGGGGCAGGTCGGCCAGACGCGCCTGCTGTTTATGCAGTCCAATGGCGGGCTGACGGACGCTCACTTTTTCCAGGGCAAAGACAGCATCCTGTCGGGGCCAGCGGGCGGTATCGTGGGAGCGGTGCAAAGCAGCCTGGCGGCGGACTTTGACAAGATTATTACCTTTGACATGGGGGGCACCTCGACGGACGTCGCCCACTACAGCGGCGAGTACGAGCGCACCTTCGAAGCGGAGGTGGCCGGTGTGCGGATGCGCGTGCCCATGATGGCCATTCACACCGTGGCGGCGGGGGGCGGCTCGGTGCTGTTCTTTGATGGGGCGCGCTACCGCGTGGGGCCGGAGTCGGCGGGGGCCAATCCAGGGCCTGCCTGCTATCGGCGCGGCGGACCCCTGGCGGTTACTGACTGCAATGTCATGCTGGGCAAAATTCAGCCAGACTTTTTCCCCCAAGTCTTCGGGCCGGAGGGCAATCTGCCCATTGATGGGGAGGTTGTGCGTCAGCGCTTTAGCGACCTCGCCGCCGAAATTCGTCAGGCCACGGGGGACGGGCGATCGCCAGAAGAAGTGGCTCAGGGCTTTTTGGCGATCGCCGTGGACAACATGGCCAACGCAATCCAAAAAATCTCGACCCAGCGGGGCTACGACGTATCGGAGTACACGCTGTGCTGCTTTGGGGCGGCGGGGGGTCAGCACGCGTGCCTGATCGCCGAGGCGCTGGGGATGGAGCGGGTGTTTGTGCATCCCTACGCGGGGGTCCTGTCGGCCTATGGGATGGGTTTAGCGGACGTGCGATCGCTGCGCGAGCAGTCGATCGAGGCGGAGCTCACCGCCGAGCTGCTGCCCCAGCTCACGGAGCAGCTCGCGGCGCTGGGCCAGGCGGCCCAAACCGAACTGATCGCCCAAGGCGTCCCCGAAACCCGCGAGATCCGCCTAGAGCAGCGCGTTCACCTGCGCTACGTGGGCACCGACTCGTCGCTGGTGGTGGCGTTTGGGGACTTGGCTACGATGCGCGAACGTTTTGAGCAGGCCCACCAGCAGCGCTACGGCTTCTTTACGCCCGAGAAGGCGCTGGTGGTGGCGGCCATTGCGGTGGAGGCGATCGCCCCGACCCAAGCCCCCGCGCCAGCCAGTTTGCCCGCTACGGCCAAGCCCCCAGTTCCCCTGCGATCGGTTGCCATGTACAGTCGAGCCGCCTGGCACGAAACGCCGGTGTACGCGCGATCTAGCCTGGGGGCGGGCGATCGCCTGGTGGGACCGGCCATCATTGTCGAGGCGACGGGCACAACGGTGCTGGAGGTCGGCTGGGAAGCTGCGGTCACGGGCCGGGGAGAGCTGCTGTTGACGCGATCGCGGGTGGCGGGGCAGCCAGCTAGCGACGCGCGCACCACTGACCTGACAAAAGCCGATCCGGTGCTGCTGGAAATTTTTAATAACCTGTTCATGGCGATCGCCGAGCAGATGGGCGTCACGCTGCAAAACACCAGCTACTCGGTCAACATTAAGGAGCGGCTGGATTTTTCCTGCGCTATCTTCGATCGCTGGGGCCAGCTAGTGGCCAACGCGCCCCACATTCCGGTGCACCTGGGCTCCATGGGCGAGAGTGTCCAAACCCTGATCGCCCAGGTCGGCGAAGCGTTGCAGCCAGGAGACGTCTACGTTCTCAACAATCCCTACAACGGCGGCACTCACCTGCCCGACGTGACGGTGATTACGCCCGTGTTTGCCACTGAGACAAGGAGCGATCGCCCTGAGATCCTGTTCTATGTCGCCTCGCGGGGCCACCACGCCGACATCGGCGGCATCACTCCCGGCTCCATGCCCCCCACCAGCACCTCGATTCACGACGAGGGCATTTTAATTGACTGCTTCCAGCTGGTCGATCGGGGTGAATTTCAGGAGGCCGCCATCACGGAGCTGCTCACTAGCGGTCCCTACCCCGCCCGCAACCCGGTACAAAACATCGCGGATCTGAAGGCCCAGATTGCTGCCAACGAGAAAGGAGTCCAGGAGCTACACCGGATGGTCGAGCATTTCTCGCTGCCGGTGGTGGCGGCCTATATGCAGCACGTCCAGGACAATGCCGAGGCGGCGGTGCGGCGGGCGATCGCCGCGCTGGCTCGCACCCAGGGCCATCAGCGCCGGACCTTTGTCCATCCCCTCGACAACGGCAGCCAGATCCAGGTGGCGGTCACCCTTGACGGCGATCGCCAAACCGCCCAGGTCGACTTCAGCGGCACCTCGGCCCAGCAGCCCAGCAACTTCAATGCGCCTGTTTCGGTCTGCAAGGCCGCCGTCCTCTACGTTTTCCGGACCCTCGTCGATGACAATATCCCGCTGAATGCTGGCTGCCTGAAGCCCATCGAGATCCGCATTCCCGAGGGGTGCCTGCTCCATCCCCAAGCGCCTGCCGCCGTCGTGGCCGGGAATGTCGAGGTGTCCCAGGCCGTCACCGACGCGCTGTACAGCGCCCTCGGCGTCCTCGCTTCTTCCCAGGGCACCATGAACAATTTCACCTTCGGCAACGATCGCTATGCCTACTACGAGACCATTTGCGGTGGATCGGGAGCCGGGGCCACCTTCGACGGCACCGACGCCGTGCACACCCACATGACCAACTCCCGCCTCACCGACCCCGAGGTGCTGGAGTGGCGATTCCCGGTTCTTGTCGATCGCTTCGAGATTCGGGCGGGCAGCGGCGGCCCCGGCCAGCATCGCGGCGGTCACGGGGTGGTGCGGCGCATCCGGTTCCGGGAGGCCATGACCGCCGCAATTCTTTCCAGTCATCGGGCGATCGGGCCGAATGGTCTCCAGGGCGGACACCCCGGCACCCCCGGACGCAACTGGATTCAGCGGGCGGACGGCGCTGAGGAATCCCTCGGCGGCACGGCGATCGCCCAGCTCCAGCCCGGCGATCTCTTCATCATCGAGACGCCGGGGGGCGGCGGCTTCGGGGCTCCAGAGGCCTAGCGGCAGCCCAGGGATTCGCGGGTCGACAGGCCAGTGACGGGGTTCACTCCTTCGGCCCGCTGACACAGGGCCTTGATCTGGGCACCATCGAGGATCGCATCGCTAAAGTCTGCACCGGCGATCGCCGTCTCCGCGAAGGTCGAGCCCAATAAAATGGCCTCGCTCAAAATCGCCCCGCGCAAATCCGCCCGCGTTAGATTCGCCTGATCCATCAAGGCATTGGTCAGGTTTGCACCCTGCAAGTTGGCGTCGGTGAGGACCGAGGCGCTGAAGACGCCACCCCGCACGTCGGCTCCCTCAAAGTTGGCGCGCTCCAGGTTCGCATTGGAAAACTCGAAGGCCTGGAGGGTCTGGCCCGAGAAATCCCGCCCGGTCAGCTCGGCGTTGCTGTAGGACATGGGGTGTTGCCAGTCGGCCTGGGCCGGGGCCGCAGCCAGCCAGAACAAGGCCGCAATCAGGGCGATCGCGGCCCCTTTGGGCAGTAGGGGCTCAAAAATGGAGCTTTGGAGCGCTGGGGAGAGAAAACGGCGGAAAAATCGCGAAAGCAGCCGAGAAAGCATGATCAATGGCCAAAAACAACGAGGGCAGCATCCGGATCAGGCCAAACACCACCGCTTTCAGTATCGATCAGGGCCGAGAATCTAGCCGCGATCGCCTTCTGAGACACCCCCCAGTACAATCGGAGCAGTCGCTCGGGGGCCTAGCTTCCGGCGCTTTTGATCCAACTGTTATCAAAACCGATTGCTATGCCACGATTTTTGATTACCTGGCTGCTGACGGCGATCGCCTTTATGATCACCGCCTACATCGTGCCCGGCTTTGAGGTCAGCGGCCTGGTCGCGGGGGCGATCGCTGCTGTCATCCTCGGCTTGGTAAACGCCGTTGTGCGTCCTTTGCTAGTCATCTTGACCTTGCCGCTGACCATTCTGACCTTGGGCCTGTTTTTGCTGGTGGTCAACGCCCTCAGCCTGCTGATCGCCAGTGCCCTGACCCCCGGCCTCAATATCAACGGGCTCGTCCCCGCGATCTTGGGCTCGATTGTCCTCACCCTGGTCACCAGCGTCCTGAACCAGCTCGTCGGCACCGACGAAGCCTAGAGTCGCCCACCCCTAGGACACCTGATCGGGATCAAAACCCAAGTAGCCGCGAGGGGTAATGAACCACCCCTCGTAGGTGCGTCCGCTGCTGTTGCCAATCAGAACCACCGTCAGCATGTCGATGGTCTGCTCTAGCATCTGGCCCAGGGTCGTCAGAGTGACGCGCTCCTCGGGGCGATAGGCCGACTGCACCAGGGCCACCGGAGTTTCTGGGCTGCGGTGGGCTAAGAAAATCTGCTGAGCCTGGACAATTTGGTCGGTGCGGGTGCGCGATCGCGGGTTGTAGAGCGCCGTCACAAAGTCTGCCGCCGCCGCCGCCCCCAGACGCTTTTCGATCACGGGCCAAGGCGTCAGCAGGTCACTCAGGCTGATGGCGCAGAAATCGTGCATCAGCGGGGCACCCACCCGAGAGGCCGCCGCTTGCAGGGCCGTCACTCCCGGAAACACCTGCACTCTGGGCGTTTGGCCGTCCCAGCCCCCCGCCCGCAGCTCCTCCAGGACCAGGCCCGCCATGCCATAGATGCCGCAGTCGCCCGACGAAATCACGGCGACGGTCAGCCCCCACTGCGCCAGGGCGATCGCCCGCTGGGCGCGCTGCTTTTCCTGGGTGATCGGCAGGGCCTCGACAATTTGGCCGGTGCGCAGCAGGGGCCGCACCAGGTCAACGTAGAGGGAATAGCCAATCACCACATCCGCCTGGGTAATGGCCGTTTGGGCAGCAGGGGTGATCTGATCCAGGCTGCCTGGACCCGTGCCCACTAGCCACAGCTGGCCGCGTCGCCCGGTCATCTCCAGGGCTGACTCGGCGATCGCCACGGTCACCGCCCCCAGCACCCCCTCAGCCCGCACGATCTGTTTGGTGACCCGCAGCTGCGGCTCCGGCAGGTCCGGCAACCAGGCCTGGGCTTGGCGGGCCGCCACTAGGGCCGCCGCCTCCGCCACGCTGGGCGTCCCCACCTCCGCCGCCACTACCTCCGACGGCGTCGGCACCGGCACCCCCCGCAGCTCCTCCGCCGAGAAGCAGCGCAGGGGCCAAGGGCGATCGCGGCTCAGCTCCACCAAGCCCACCTCATCGGCTTTCAGGTCCAGGGTCGCCAAACCGGCGATCGCCCCTTCTGCTAGTCCGTGCTCTGCGCAGGTTTGGCTCACTGCCTGCTCAATCAGCGATCGCGGCGTTCCCCGCTCGCAGCCCACACCCACCCACAGCACCCGCGGATGCCACCAGGCCTCTGGCCGGTCGGCTGGGGTGGGTGCGGCTGCTGTGATTCGCAGCCGCGCTTCTGGCGCATCTCCCTCGGCGGCTGAACCTGGAGCCGAGACCAACTCTAGGCCGTGGCCCTCCGGCAAGTGGGCCTGCCAGAGCGTCGAGCCTGCCTGCTGAATCACCTGGACCCGCGCCTGACGGGCGATCGCGCTGCTGACCCCCGTCCAGTCCCCGGGGCCACGCCCCCAACCAAAGGGCTGTCCCAGCACATCCGCTCCGGGCAGCCCCCAGTAGTTGGAGGCTCCCGTCAAGATGGGCGTCGCACCCAGCTGGCGCGCCAGGGCCTGAGCCAGGCGATCGCCTCCGCCCTGGTGCCCGCCGCACAGGCTGATCACGTACTGACCCGCCTCATCCACCACCACCACCGCCGGATCGGTGGCCTTGTCCCGCAGCAACGGCGCAATCAGGCGCACCACCGCCCCCACTGCCAAACAAAACACAAAGCTTCGCTGGTGGGGCCACAGGGCCGCCACGTGGTCCTTGAGAGCGCCCGTATAAGTCTGGGTGTTGGCAAGGGAGACCGATGCAGGGACCCAGCACGGCTCTTCCAAAGCCGCGATCGCCTGCAAACGCCGGGCACCGTGGGGAGTCGTAGCGATCGCCGCCAGGGGTTGAAAATCAGAAAACAAAACTTTTGGCCGAAAACAACAGCATCACAGAACGGACAAAAACGCCTGACCGATACAGTCAGGCGCTTCCAGAACACGCAAAGAATTGGGCTAGGCGCAACCTCGACGCCTCATCCCCGCCGGGGCTGTAGCAAGCGTCGAGTCGCTCTAGCCAGCGAGATTAGCCATCGATCGGGCTGAGGGTCGGAGCGACCAGCGCCTGGATAACCGGCTCGGCCTCAGGCTCCGGCTGAGTCACAGCAGCAGTCTGAAACAGCGCCGTCCGGGTGATCGAATCGTTGGCCAAAGTGAAGAGGGGATTGGACAAGATGCCCGCCAGGGAGGTAGCCACCAAGGACAGCACTAGGCCCACTTGCAGCGGTCTTGCGCCGGGCAGGTTCCAGCGAATCTCTGGGTAGTTACGCACCACCTCAGACATTTCCTGGGGCTCCTTGACCACCATCATCTTCACCACGCGGATGTAGTAGTAGATGGAGACCACGCTGGTCACCAGACCCAGCAAGACCAAGCCGTAAAGGCCTGCTTGCCAACCGGCCCAGAACAGGTAGATTTTGCCAAAGAAGCCAGCCAGAGGCGGAATGCCGCCCAAAGAGAGCAGGCAGATGCTCAGGCCCAGGGTGAGCAGCGGATCTTTCTGATAGAGGCCCGCATACTCGCTGATTTGGTCCGTCCCGGTGCGCAGCGAGAACAGAATCACGCAGGTGAAACCGCCCAGGTTCATAAACAGGTAAACCAGCAGATAGAAAATCATGCTGGCGTAGCCCGCCTCAGTCCCAGTGATCAAGCCAATCATCACAAAGCCCGCTTGGGCAATGGAGGAGTAGGCCAGCATTCGCTTCATGCTGGTCTGGGCCAAGGCCACCACGTTGCCGAGCACCATGCTGAGGATGGCCAGCACCGTGAAGACGAAGTGCCACTGATCGGCCAGCAAGGGGAAAGAGGTGATCAGCAAGCGCAGGGCCAAGGCGAATCCTGCCGCCTTAGAGCCAACGGACAAAAAGGCCACCACCGGGGTGGGAGAGCCTTCGTAAACGTCGGGCGTCCACTGGTGGAAGGGCACCGCCGAGATTTTGAAGGAGATACCGGCGATCGCAAAGACCAAGGCAATCAGCAGGCCAATGGGCTGACCGAGTTCAGAGATCTTCTGCGCGATCAAGTCAAGCTGGGTTTCCCCGCCGGACAGGCCGTAGAGCAGTGAAATTCCATATAGGAAAATCGCCGAACTCGCCGCTCCGATCAGCAAGTACTTGAGGGCTGCCTCGTTGGAGCGCGGGTCCCGCTTCATGTAGCCCGTCAACAGGTAGGACGAGATACTGAGCGTCTCCAGGGACACAAAGATCATGACCAGTTCGTTGGCCGCGGACAAAAACATGCCGCCCACCGTAGCAGACAGCAAAATTGCGATGAATTCGGCCAGGGAGGTACCAGACTGCTCCACGTAGCGAATTGACATCAAAATCGTGACTGCCGCTGACAGTGCGATGATGCCGCGAAACACCACACTCAGGGCGTCTCCATTAAAGCTGCCCAGAAACGCCAGGGGTTCGACGACATTCCACTGGTAAACCAGCGCCGCCACAGAGCCAGCAAGGCCTGCAATGGCCAGATAGGGTGTCCAGCGGGCCGATCCTCTGCCCGCAATCAGATCCCCAACCAGCACCGCCAGCAGTGTGATGATGACGATGCCTTCCGGCAAAATATTTCCGGCGTTAAGCTGGGCTGCAAGATTTGCAAAGTCCATAACGTTCTCGGGTTGAACTGCTTTCTCAGCACACATTGGGAGACCGTCGCTCCCGAAACCGTCTTGTCTAAAGGCAAGGGATATTCGAGGAAGCGCAGGCGATCGCCATAATCAGCTTGACACTTTTTCTCGCTGCGAATGACTGGAATTTCCAATCTTTCACATCAAGCGTCGCTACAATCTCCCGAGTTTTGGCCTTTTTGCCCAAAAGTCTCGGGAATTTCGCGTCGTTTTGGGAGTGGTGTCAGCAAGTGTGCGTGGCGTCTTGGGGCCAGTGCACACCGGTTCTAGACTTGCCCAAGCTGGGCGATCGACGGGGGCTACCAAGAGCAATCCTACCGGAATTTTGGGGATCGTCGCGCATCTGGCTGCCCCAAACGCTTCAGGAAAAGGAGGAGTGGCTCGTGGGCGAGCCAAAAATGGCACTTTAGCTAAAGCAGCAGAAGCCCCACGCCATCATCCTTGGCTTGGCGTGAGATGAATGCGAGTGAGATGACGACGCTCCCCTGACCTATGCCCCAGGCGCGGGAAGGGAAGGGGGAGGAAACGAGCAAATCGTTCATGGCACAAAGTAGGGGTGATATAGTCAGGGCAAGGGTTTGAGCTAATCGCCGCCCTGAAATCTGAACCACAACAACTCAAAGTATGCGGTTGCATCCAGTCATAGCGAATTCGTGTTTCTGTGGATGCGTAAAACTTTGACAGTACAGAGGTTGAACATACTTTGGTCCTTGTTCAAAGTCTGCGGTAGGGCATTCCGTGGACTCAAAATAAAGCTCAGGATACGCCCGATGGGTTACCAGGGGTCACTGAGAAGCCTACGCTGTATGCGTCAGTATCCGCGTAGGAGTATGTCACGGTCAGCGATCGCCCCATAAGGGGAGAGGTCGCTGGAGGATCCCTGAGCGATCGCTCGAAGCACCATTTCTCCGCATTTTCTGGGAGATTCTATAGCGATTTGTAACGAGCGGCGAAGAGCCGCCCCCCAACAGTTACCAGCCGAAAAGGCGTGTAGGCTAGGCAGCATCACGATCAGGGGCGATCGCCATCCAAGATTTTTTCCTTCTCGAACCAAAGAGCCATTTGGAAATTTCTAGCCAAACTCGCTATCTAAGTTATAGAGTGCGGGTCAGTCTTCTTCGCTGGATCGTACCTACCAATACCCCCCGCAGAGACCAAGTTCTAGTCCCCAAGCGTCCCCCTTTGCGGTTGTCTTCTCAGCGAATCCGCTATAAGAGAGAGTAAAGCTTGATCACCCCAGCGGATTCGGTTGCTATCCTGAGGCCAGCGGCCCAGGGCAGTGTGAACTGGGATTTTGGTTGCTCCTGTCCTGGCCCAGCCCGAGCCAATCACCCTAATTTTGAGGCTTTGGCGCTGGGCGATCGCACCTTCGCCCCATTCCAAGGATTTTTCGGCCATCCCGCTGTCTCGTACACTCAGCATTGCTTGACATTTTCGGGGTTTCTTGAAAAACCTCTCTTTAAAACCTCGCCTTTAGCGACTGCTTAACGCTCACTGGGACATCTCAGACTTTTCTTCACGCCCTAAGTATCCCCATGTCAACTCTGGTCATTGTCGAATCTCCCACCAAGGCGCGTACCATTCGGAACTACTTACCCCAGGGCTACCGGGTTGAGGCATCCATGGGGCACGTACGCGACCTGCCACAGTCCGCAAGCGAAATTCCAGGCGAGATCAAGGGAGAGCGATGGGCCCAGCTGGGGGTCAATGTAGACGGCGACTTTGAGCCGATCTATGTGGTGCCCAAGGACAAAAAGAAAGTCGTTAAAGAGCTCAAAGATGCTCTAAAAGGCGTTGATGAACTGATCCTGGCAACGGACGAAGACCGCGAAGGAGAGAGCATTAGTTGGCACTTGCTCCAGATTCTCAACCCCAAGGTGCCGATCAAGCGGATGGTCTTCCACGAAATCACCGAAGACGCCATCCGGGCCGCCCTCAAGAACTGCCGGACGGTGAACGATCAGCTAGTGAGAGCCCAAGAGACCCGGCGCATCCTCGATCGCCTGGTAGGCTACACCCTGTCGCCTTTGCTGTGGAAAAAGATCGCCTGGGGGCTTTCAGCGGGGCGCGTTCAGTCGGTGGCCGTGCGCCTGCTGGTCCGCCGGGAGCGGCAGCGACGCGCCTTCCGCAAGGGGGCTTACTGGGATCTCAAGGCCACGCTGGCCAAGGCCAAAAATGCTTTTGAAGCCAAGCTTGTGAGCCTGGGCGGAACGCGACTGGCGACGGGCAGCGATTTTGATCCGGATACGGGCCAGATTTTGGCAGGTCGCGAGGTCGTCTTGCTCAATGAAACCGAGGCGATCGCCCTGCGGGAGCGGCTCCAGGACAAGCCCTGGACCGTAGCCAGCATTGACGAGCGGCCCTCCACTCGCAAGCCTTCTCCGCCGTTTACGACCTCCACGCTGCAGCAGGAGGCAAACCGCAAGCTGCGCTTGTCCGCCCAGGAAACCATGCGGACGGCCCAAAGCCTCTACGAGCAGGGCTATATCACCTACATGCGGACAGACTCGGTGCACCTGTCGCAGCAGGCGATCGCCGCGGCTCGCGACTGCGTTGAGCACAAGTACGGCCCCGAGTACCTCAGCCCCGAGCCCCGGCAGTACGCCACCAAGAGCAAGGGCGCCCAAGAAGCCCACGAAGCCATTCGCCCAGCGGGCAGTCGCTTCCGCACGCCCCAGGAAACCGGTCTCAGCGGCCGCGAGCTCTCTCTCTACGACCTGATCTGGAAGCGGACCGTCGCCACCCAGATGGCCGAGGCTCGCCAAACGCACATCACCGTCAACATCGAAGTCGAAGACGCCGTGTTTCGCGCGTCAGGCAAGCGAATTGACTTTCCCGGCTTTTTCCGGGCCTACGTGGAAGGCTCCGACGATCCAGATGCGGCGATCGAAGATCAAGAAGTGATTTTGCCCAACCTCAAAAAGGGCGACCAGCCAACCTGCAAGGCCCTAGAGGCGATCGCCCACGAAACCCAGCCGCCCGCACGCTACACCGAAGCCTCCCTCGTCAAAACCCTCGAAAGCGAAGGCATCGGCCGCCCCAGCACCTACGCCAGCATCATCAGCACCATCATCGATCGCGGCTATGCGCAGCTCGTGAGCAACGCCCTCGTGCCCACCTTCACGGCCTTTGCCGTCACCTCGCTCCTCGAAAAAAGCTTCCCCGATCTCGTGGACACCAGCTTCACAGCCCGGATGGAGCGGACCCTCGACGAAATCTCCATGGGGGACGTAGAATGGCTGCCTTACCTGCGCCAGTTCTACTGCGGCGATTCGGGCCTCGAAAACCAGGTCAAGACCCGCGAAGACCAGATCGACCCCAACGAAGCGCGCACCGTCGAGCTCGACAACATTACCGACGCCAAAATCCGCATCGGGCGCTTCGGGCCCTACATCGAGGCCGAGAACGGCGATGGCATGGTCAAAGCCTCCATTCCCAAGGATTTGACCCCGGCTGACCTAGACCGGGAGCAAATCGAAGTCTTGCTGCGCCAGAAAACCGAAGGCCCTGACAAAGTCGGGCTCCATCCAGAAACCGGCGAGCCGATCTATCTATTAATTGGCTCTTATGGACCCTACGTCCAGCTTGGAGACGCCACCGAAGAGCAGCCCAAGCCCAAGCGAGCCTCTTTGCCCAAGGGGGTCAGTCCCGAGCAGGTCACTCTGGAGATGGCCGTGGGCCTGCTGTCCTTGCCGCGCACCTTGGGGACTCACCCTGAGACCGGCGCTCGAATCCAGGCCGGCCTGGGCCGCTTTGGTCCCTACGTGGTGCACGATCAGGGCAAAGAGGGCAAGGACTATCGCTCCCTCAAAGCCGGTGATGATGTCTTGAGCGTGACCCTAGAGCGCGCCATTGAGCTGCTGGCAGAGCCCAAGCGAGGACGCGGCAGCCGCAGCAGCCGGTCCAAAGCACCGCTTCGAGAACTCGGCGCTCATCCCGAGGACGGGGAAGCCATCAATGTTTATGAGGGTCCCTACGGCCACTACATCAAGCACGGCAAAACTAACGCGGGAATTCCCGAAGGCGAAACCGTCGAGTCGATCACCCTAGAGAAAGCCCTCGAGCTCCTAGCGGCCAAGGAAGGCACGAAGAAAAAGGGTACTCGCAAGAGCAGCAGCACCAAGACTGCTGGGCAGAAGACCACCAAAACTGCCGCCAAAAAAGAGTCGTCGAAGACCGGGACTAAGACCAGCACCCGGTCTTCGACCAAATCCACCCGCAAGAAGTCCTCGTCCACTAGCTAGGCGATCGCCCCCAGACCCGCTGGACCCAGCCTAAGCGGCCAAGTCCGGAAAAACTTGCTGGAGCGCTGGATGCATCAGCCGATAGTTCTTCACGTTTAGGCCACCAGCGAGGGCTTTGTCCGTAGACAGAGCGCCCAGCCCCTGATTGGCCAGCTTCAAAACGTAGGGGAACGTGCTGTTGTTGAGCGCCTGGGTCGCAGTCCAGGGCACAGCGCCAGGCATATTGGGAACGCCGTAGTGAACGACCCCTTCCTCGACGTAGGTTGGCTCCGTGTGGGACGTGGGGCGCAGGGTCTCCACGCAGCCGCCCTGGTCCACGGCAACGTCGACAATGACAGACCCCGGCCGCATCCGGCGAACGAGCGATCGCGGCACCAAAGTGGGCGGGCGGCGGGCCGGCAGCAGCACTGCCCCAATCAGCAGATCCGCATCGGCTGTGGCTGCCTCAATTTGCGCAGAATTGCTGTAGAGCAGATCCACCCGCGAACCAAACAGCGTTTCCAAATAGGTCAGTCGGTCCACATTGATGTCGACGATCTGCACGTGAGCCCCCATGCCTACGGCAATTCGGGCCGCCTCCGTCCCCACAACGCCACCCCCCAAGACCAGCACATTGGCCGGGCGAACCCCTGGCACACCGCCCAGCAGTACGCCTCGGCCACCTTCTTGGCGCTCTAGGAATCGCGCGCCAAACTGCACAGCCAAGCGGCCTGCAATCACGCTCATGGGCATCAGCAGAGGCAGGCGCCCATCGGGAAGCTCGACAGTTTCATAGGCGATCGCCGTTATCCCCGACGTTAGCAGCGCTTCTGTCAGGCGGCGATCGGCTGCCAGGTGCAAGTAGGTAAACAGCAGTTGATTGGGCTTGAGAAATTCATACTCTGCGGGCAGCGGCTCCTTTACTTTGACCACCATTTCGTGGTCCCAGGCCGCCCTAGCATCCTCAACAATTTGAGCACCCGCCTGTTTGTACTCCCCATCCGAAAAGCCCGATCCCACTCCGGCACCAGTCTGTACAAAAACTTGGTGATTGTTTTCAACCAGGACCCGCACACTCACCGGGCTCAAGCCCACTCGAAACTCTTGATCCTTAATTTCTTTGGGAACGCCGATTTCCATGCAGCACCTCTTCAATCTCTGCTTTGTGAATCTGTCATCCCTGCACTTCAGCTCTGAAACCGACCTAAGGCACTGATCCCAATAGGTTTACAGCACGTTTCAGTTGGCGGCTTTTCTCCAGAATAAACATTCTTTTTTCGAGTGTCTGGCCTTGAATACAGACTCTTTAAAATCCTTACAACTCTCTTGCTTCAAGAATTTTCAGCATAATTTTGCCCTAGTAAGTCTTGGGTTTATCCTCGACAAAAGGGCTGTTTTTTGCCTTTGACAGGTTTACTATGGCTTACTTTTTTGCTGATGTACTGTAATCAGCATGACGATTCTGGAGGGCGATCGCCATCAACTTTTAGAGCGAAACTTCTTGGCTCCAAAAACTTCTCAGACGCGTTACGCCTTTTAGCTCGGGAGTCGTCCGCCATTTTCTGGCGATCGCAACACCAGAGACGTCAATCGAATCTTCTCTTCCGGTCAAAGGCGATCGCCAAACTTTCACTCCGTGGTTTTACGCAAATTTCTACCGCAGGCGGGAAGCAGAGGATTTTCTCCAGTAGGCAGCGAGAAAACGCCAGAAATGCAGATCCTCTGAGAACACTGAAAAGCGCGATCGTGCCTGTTCATCAGCTTTACAGCCTGTAAAGTTTTGTAAAACTGCGCTAGAGTTGGACTATGAGACCATCGTCTTCCCAGTAGGGATGATCGAAAGACCATCCGGTCAGTCGAGGTCTTACACGCATCGTCAACTCTGCAGAAGCACAAGGTTCAAAATCATGACACAGCCTCAACCGACAACCACCCCCAAGTTTGAAGATCCCAAGTTCGGCTTCAGTGAATATGCTGAGCGTCTCAATGGCCGGGCAGCCATGATCGGTTTTGTGTTGACCCTCATCATTGAGTACGTCAGCGGTCAAGGCCTGCTCTCCTGGCTCGGTCTCGGCTAAACTGTCCCGCTTCCTTTTCCGCTGTTTTTAGTTCTATGGGAGAGTGCTCAGCCAGCCTTCAGCCTGTCTGGGGTTGGCTGGACGCTCTTCTGAGTGACCTAAAGCGATCGTAAACCTATGGGAAGAAATTCCCAGTCTGGGTTAGCCTAGGAGAGAGATGGGAGAAGGTAATTTCTCCTGTACACTGAAGGGCGAATGTTCCTTTGGGAACCTCTTCAGAACAATCCCTACGATATGAATGCCGTGTTGCCTCGCATCATCAAGTCTGCTTATCGAAGAGAGCCGGTTTTTTGCTTCGCAGTCACTATTGGATGTGTTGATGCTTTCATTGGCGGATTCGGAGAAAGTACTTCTCTTACGCTGTTTGGATTAGGAACCATTGGCTTGGCGTTGGCATATCGTTGGTGGCAGTTCCAACAGTACGAGCCAGAAGAAAGCGAGCCTGTGCCCCAGCGGTACCTACCGCCCAACTCCTCTCAGGCGCCGCTGCCCATCATGAATCCCACCCCCCGCCATCCGCGCTAGGCCCCTCGCTCAGCTCAAAGATTGCTGAGAGGATTAGTCTTGCCTGCCGAATCGCCCCACGAAATTTCTAAAACAAAAGGGAGAGAACTTGTTCGATTCTCTCCCTTTTGTTTGTTTGATTTTTTGTTGGGTCTGTGGGGTGTGGAGGCGAAGCGCTGTCTGGTGAAGCATCCCCTTCTTTTTGCAGGCGTTTGCGCAGTTGCTGTTCACGCTTTTTCAGCTGGCGCTGACGCGCAGAGCCCCCTCGTCCTTTGTCGTTGCGACCCTCTTTGCGGGGCGACTCCCAACGCTTGAGATACCGAGCCATAGGTTACCCGTGAGTTCGTCTTTGAGAACTACACAGAGGACTTTGACGTTTTCGAAAAATGGGCGGAGAGAGACTCGAACTCTCACGGCCGAAGCCGTCACATTTTGAGTGTGATGCGTCTACCAATTTCGCCATCCGCCCTTGGATGAAGCTTCCCCATTATAGGGCATGGAACGCTTTTGTAAAAGGGATTGGTAAAGTTGGCTCGTAGCCCAGCGATCGATTTCTTTGGCCCGCAGCACCGGCACGGGATGGGTCAAGTTGGTCGCGTGGGCCTGCTTGAGGAGTTGGCCCAGCTGGGTGTGGCTGAGGTCTTCATAGGAGCGAGCCTGGGCTAGAAAAGCGTCCACATTCAGCTTGGAGACAAGGCTAGGCGAGCCGCCCGTGAGCTTCATGAGCAACGATGCCACAATCTTGGGATCCTGGACCACCAGCAGGGCTGCGCGATCGCACGTAAACTCGGCACACCGGAGCCATTCCATCATTTGGGCCTGGAGGCTTTGGGCGATCGCCGCTCCCCAGCTCGGCAACTGCCCCGCCGCCAGCACCAATAAATTGGCCAGCGTCAGGTACACCCCGTGGTCACACTTGAGATGGCCCAGTTCGTGAGCCATGACCGCCTGGATTTCTGGAGGATTGAGCAACTCCAAAAGCGACGTATGAATCACCATAAACGGCTGCCGACCCCGCATGGCAAACGTGTACGCGTTGGGCACCGGATGCTGTCGCAAATACAGCTCTGGCGGCTCTAGATCCAAAATCGCAGCGGCTTCAAGCAGCAAATGGTGCAAGTCTGGCAACTGATCTTTGCCCACCCGAATACTCGAAGCAATATTGTCTAGGTAGAAAAACTGCTCTGCCACAGGCCCAAGCAGGCTCCGGATCGCCAAATCAAGTCCTGGAAGCTGCTGAAGCGCCCGGGTTGCTTCCAAATCCAGAGGGTGGCGAAACTGATTCGCCGTCAAACCCACGAGTGCTTGTCTTGGGAACGTCATGATGATTTCTACCCTGGGACCCAAAATGAGGGGAGCCTAGACCCCCATAGCAAAAGCTCTAACCCCCAGTATAGCGATCGCGGGGTTAGAGCTTTGGGAGGGAGCGATCGCTCCCTCGGTTCATTGACCTAGCTTTAGAGCGTTTCCAGCGCCGTCGATGGAGAAACCACCACTTCACTCGCGTCCATCGGGACTCGCTGAAGCCGCGCACCCAGCTTCTGGAGCTTCACCTCCAGGTGCTCATAGCCGCGATCGAGATGGTTGAGGCCCTGAATCACCGTCTTGCCCTCAGCCGCCAGACCCGCCACCACCAGCGCCGCCGAAGCCCGGAGGTCCGTCGCCACCACAGGGGCACCCGACAACATCGGCACACCCCGAATAATCGCGTGGGTGCCTTTTACGCGGATATCTGCCCCCATCCGGTTGAGCTCAGCCACGTGACGCAGGCGGTTCTCGAACACCGTCTCCGTGATCACACTGTCACCCTCCGCCAAGGTCAGCAAGCTCATAAACTGAGCCTGCATGTCGGTGGGAAATCCTGGATAAGGCAGCGTCTCAATGTCCGTTGCTCGCAGGGTTTGGCCACCGATGAGGCGAATCCGGTTCGGCGCTTCCACAATCACTTGGGAGCCGATTTCCTTGAGCTTCGCAATCACCGCTGTGAGGTGATCGGGAATGATGGGGGACAGGCTAATGTCCGAGTGGGTGATTGCCCCAGCCACCAAGAAGGTCCCAGCTTCGATGCGATCGGGGATGATGCTGTAATCCGTTGTGTGCAGGCTAGGAACCCCAGCAATCGTGATGGTATTGGTCCCAGCGCCGCGGATCCGAGCGCCCATTGCTCGGCAGAAGTTGGCCAGATCCACCACTTCGGGCTCTTGGGCCGCATTCTCCAAAATGGTTTCGCCATCCGCCAAGGTCGCCGCCATCATCAGGGTTTCGGTCGCACCGACACTGGGATAGTCCAGATAGATGCGAGCTCCTTTGAGGCGACGGCTCGGGCCAGTGACGTAGGCATGGACCATGCCGTGGTCAATCTGGACATCCGCACCCATGGCCTGGAGGCCGCGGACGTGGAGATCCACAGGGCGAGCACCGATTGCGCAGCCACCCGGCAGCGGCACTCGGGCGACGCCGAGGCGGGCCAGGAGGGGACCAATCACAAAAAAGCTGGCGCGCAGCTGACTCACCAGGTCGTAGGGAGCCTGGGAGTGTCCCAGATCGCTCGCGTTGATATCTAGTGCATCACCGTTGCGCTGAATGCGAACCCCAAGAGCAGCCAGGATCTGCTCCATGCGGTTGACGTCTGCCAGGGACGGGACATTGCGCAGGCGGCAGTCTTGGGGGCAGAGCAATGAGCCAGCCATCAGCACCAGTGCCGAGTTCTTGGCTCCGCTGATGGTGACGTGGCCCTTCAGAGGAGTCCGTCCCCAGATGTGCAGCGCTTCTTGGCCTGCTTCGGGAGACAGTGACGAGTTCGACGAGCTGAGAGAAGAAGTAATTGGCCTGACCTCCAAGACTTAGGGAGTGTGTTAGCAGACTTTGAATTTTGGTTTAGATTTTACCGGAAAGATTTCAGATGTCTAGGGTTGATTCTAGGGAATCATTTTCGTTCGCCAAGGCAGCTGGAAAAAATTTTCAGCTACCCCCTTGACTCGTCCGGTTTTTTAAGTAACTATATGTAATCGCGGCGCAAACAGCGCCACAAGCGGAACTGGCGGAATTGGTAGACGCGCTAGATTCAGGTTCTAGTGTCTGCAAAGACTTCCGGGTTCAAGTCCCGGGTTCCGCATCGGAAGTTCACCTGCTCTGGTGAACGGCAAGCCAGTAAGATGTGGCCTCGACCAACGTTAGGAAGCTGATGTTTGTCGGGGCCATACGCTTTTGGATCTTTCGCAGTGCAAGTCTCTAGCTTTTGACTGCTGGGGCGATCGCCCCTCAAATTCTGTCTTCATCGGTCTATGCTGACGAGTCTCCAAAATCCCCTGGTCAAGCAGCTCCGCAAGCTACAGCGGACAAAGGAACGGCATCAGCAACAGCAGATTTTGCTGGAGGGGACTCATCTGCTGGAGGAGGCGATCGCGGCGGGCTATCCCTTGCTGACGGTGTGCTTCACCGAGAGCTGGCAGGCCCGCTATCCCCAGCTGTGGCCCGTGGTGGCCCAAAGAACGGACCGGATGGAGCTGGTGAGTCCTGCCGTGCTGGCGGCGATCGCCACCACTGTCAATCCAGACGGAGTTGTGGCCACCATCGCCCGGCAGCTGCCGAGCCCGCCTGATCTGCCAGTGCAGCTCGGCTTGGTCCTGGAGACGGTCCAAGACCCGGGCAACTTGGGAACCATCATTCGCACCGCTGCCGCTGCCGGCGTTGACGGCCTGTGGGTCAGCGAAGACAGCGTCGATCTGGACCATCCGAAAGTGTTGCGGGCAACGGCGGGCCAGTGGTTCCGGTTGCCGATGGGGGTGAGCGATCGGCTACCAGAACTGATTGAGGCGGCGCGGGCTGAGGGAATTCAAACCATTGCAACGGTGCCCAGCGCTCGCCTGAGCTACTGGGAGCTGGATTTTCGGCAGCCCAGTCTGTTGCTAGTGGGCAACGAGGGAGCAGGACTGTCTGAGGACTTGATGGCCCTAGCGGACCATCAGGTGCAGATTCCCCTAAGCGCTGGGGTGGAGTCTTTGAACGTGGCGATCGCCACTTCCTTAGTCCTTTATGAGGCCAAGCGCCAGCGCGAACATCCCTAGACGTCTGAGTTTTTCTGGCGAGACTCCATAAACTGCTCAATATCAGCTGCGGCTGCTTCCAAATCCGCCAGGTCAAAGGCTTTTTTGGCTTTAGGCGGAGCCGGTTTTGGGACGGTGGGCTCTGGAGGCGTCTCAGGCTGCTCGTTGAGGGTTTTGCTCAGGTGGTCGAGGGACTGCGCAAACGCTTCAGCCGCGGCGCGACGTAACTCCTGCTGACGCTGATTCATAACGCTTGACTCCCTCATCAAAACAAATGTTTTAGTCGTTGCTACAGTCGGCAGACTGGCTTTTCGGATTTGACTTGAGCCAGTAACACCGATGCTGCATCCCTCTCCCAGCAACAGGCTGGCTTGGAACAGACTTTGGCTCTGACCTCATATTTTTAAGGATGCCCCAGCCCTAGATGAATACATCAGCGCGATCGCTGTGGTAAGGACAACTCGGACTCAAATCAAGTGGGTTTCGTTGAGAGCTCTAGTCCCCAAGCCCTTGACTTGCTAGGCGAAGGGCGATCGCACAAACAGGGCTATGAGCGTATTTCACCATGGTTCAGAGCGATTGAAATCACGAGCATTACCCAAATTTGTCATCAAAAACTGTGACTTTTCAGCCCCCGTTAGCCGATCGAGTGGGAGATCTGGGATCTTTGACAGGTTCCGCCGAAAACGCCTAATTGTGCACGCAGGAGAGAATACAGGGTGTCCGGGGAAGTGTTGTCTAAAGCCCCCTCGGCAGTCGAGAATAGGAGAATTGTGTGCCAGGAGGGTGAAGTGAGTCAGTCTTTCGATTACGACCTCATCATCATTGGAGCGGGAGTCGGCGGCCATGGGGCGGCCCTCCACGCTGTGAGCTGTGGTCTGAAAACTGCAATTATCGAAGCAGCGGAAATGGGCGGCACCTGCGTCAACCGCGGATGCATTCCCTCAAAGGCGCTGCTAGCCGCCTCGGGCCGAGTGCGGGAATTGCGGGATACTCATCACCTCAAAGCACTGGGTATTCAGGTTGGCAATGTGGTGTTTGACCGGCAGGCGATCGCCGATCACGCCATCAACTTGGTCACCAAGATCCGGGGCGACCTGACGAATAGCCTCAAGCGTCTGGGCGTGGACACCATCCAGGGCTGGGGGCGCGTTTCGGGCGCCCAGCAGGTCACAGTCACCACCGAAAGCGGCGACAAGACCTACAGCGCCAAAGACATCATTATTGCCGTGGGCTCTATTCCCTTCGTGCCCCCCGGCATCGAGGTCGATCACAAGACGGTCTTCACCAGCGATGAAGGTATCAAGCTGGAAACCGTGCCGCCCTGGGTAGCCATTATCGGCAGCGGCTACATCGGCCTAGAGTTTTCGGATGTGTATACGGCTCTGGGCGCAGAAGTGACGATGATCGAGGCCCTCGATCAGCTGATGCCGGGCTTTGATCCAGACATGGCCAAGCTGGCTCAGCGGATCTTGATCGCGACGCGCGATATCGAGACCAAGGTTGGGCTGATTGCGCGGAAGGTGATTCCTGGTTCGCCGGTAGTGATCGAGCTGGCCGATCCGAAGACGAAGGAACTGGTGGAAGTGCTGGAAGTGGACGCCTGCCTAGTGGCTACGGGCCGCATTCCGGCAACGAAGGACCTGGGGCTAGAGACGATCGCCGTGGAAACCGATCGCCGCGGATTTATTCCGGTGGACGACTCGATGGCCGTTTTGGCGAATGATCAAGCGGTGCCGAACGTGTGGGCGATCGGGGACGCGACCGGCAAGATGATGCTGGCCCACGCGGCATCCGCCCAGGGCATCGCTGTGGTGGAAACCATTTGTGGCCGTCCGCGCCAGGTGGACTACCGAAGCGTCCCAGCAGCGACGTTCACCCACCCAGAGATCAGCTTTGTGGGTCTCACGGAGCCTGCGGCCCGCGAGCTGGGCAGCGCTGAAGGGTTTGAGGTGAATGTGGTGCGATCGCACTTCAAGGGCAACTCCAAGGCGATCGCGGAAGGCGAAGCCGAGGGGATGGCGAAGGTCATCTATCGCCAAGACACCGGCGAAGTCCTCGGCGTGCACATCATCGGTCCCCACGCCGCTGACTTGATCCATGAGGCGGCCAACGCGATCGCCCAGCGCCAGTCTGTCAGCGATTTGGCCTTCTTGGTGCACACTCATCCAACCCTCTCTGAGGTCCTCGACGAAGCGTACAAGCGCGCTTTGCCGACCCTGCAAGCGGTCTAGGCCTCGCTTGTAGCCTGAACTGAGCACCATCAGCTTGTAGCAAGCGCGCCGCCCGAAAATCATTCAGGGCGGCGCGCTTGGCTTGTATTCACTTGTATTCAAGCGTGGTTAAATGCGCTAGAAAGCTTTGCCAGCCAAGCGCGTCAGTGCAGTTTCCACCGTCGCCGGCAAACGACGCAGAATTTTGCCTTTTTCCCGATCGACTGCCACCAGAGTCACCTGAGCAGTCGTGTAGAGCACCTGACCATCGGGGGCCTGAATTTGATATTCCCAAGGAATGCGAACCCCAGACACTTCTAGCATTCGGGCTCGCACCAAGGCTTGAGCGCCCATCTGCAATTGCCGGTGATAGCGAATGGATATTTCTACCACTGGCAAATCACATCCCAGAGCCACCAGTTCTTCAAAGTCCACGCCCAGGGATCGGAGACACTCTACTCGCGCTGCTTCCATCCAGGTGAGATAGGTGCCATGCCAAACGCCGCCTGAATAGTCTGTGTGATGAGGCTGCACCCGCACAGGATAGTCAAACCAAGGCTGCTCGGCCTGAAGCGTGGACGGAATAATTTCAGTACCAGACACAGTCACGCTATTCCTTGCAATATCAATGCTTTCATTTCGCTTTCCCTGGCATTTTCCCACAGGCTCGGACTGGGTGAGAACTTGGCTGGGGGAGTGACTTGAAAGATCGTCCGCGATCGCCTTTTTGATCGATTTACGTCTCCAAGACATCCCTGCAAACTGCATCCTGTTGGTAGGCTGAAGCCAAGACGCAAGCGGTGGGGATAACGCAGTCATGGCGATGACGACCGAAGTACGCTGGTTTTACCACGGCCCAATCACGCCATCGATTCAAAATTGGTTTCAGCAGGACCCATTGGGGCGCAATATCACGCCGCTGGAGTCTCGCAGCGATCGCTACTTGCCGATTCCGGGCCTAGAGGCAGTCAATCTCAAGCTGCGCCAGGGACACCTCGAGCTCAAGCTGCGTCAGGCCGAGCTGCCCAAGCTCACAACAGCGGCGGGGTGGTCTGGAAAACCGGAGCAGTGGCTGAAATGGCAGGTGGGCAGCCCGATTTTGAAGGCGGTGATTGCGCCCCAGATTCTGCGCAAAGGGCCGTGGCTGCGCGTTGACAAGCGGCGATCGCAGCGCTTTTATACCCTGAGTGCAGCCCATGAGGTAGAGCCGGTTCAGCGGGGGCGGCGGGTGGCTTGCGGCTGCGGCGTCGAGATCACCGAGCTCAAGGTGCAAAAGGCAGCATGGTGGAGCCTGGGTCTAGAAGCCTTTGGGGAGGCGGCTCAGCAAGGGGACATGCTTCAGGCGATCGCCCAGTGGATCAGCGATCGCGCGCCCAATGACCTTTGTCCCCAAGGGACCGATTCTTTTGGCTATCCCCACTGGCTCCTGTACGAGCTAGACTCAGACGCCTAGTTCCTAGGCGTCTGAGTCTGCAATCATTGCACCTCGCCGCACCAAGTCCCGGGCCTGCTCAGGGCTCAGCCCCAGATCCGTCCCGAGGTGGCACCCCTGCACCTGCGCTTGATGCCACACCGTTTCGGCGAGGGTCGCGCCTCGCAAATCGGCCCGCCGCAAATCCGCTCCCGAAAAATCAGCAAACAGCAAATCTGCCCGGCCCAGGCGAGCGCCCTGCAAATTCGCTCCCTGGAGGTTGCCGCGAATCCAGTTCACGCCCTCTAGGGCCGCACCCGGCAGCTCCACACCCTGAAGCTGGGGAAACTTCACGCGGCTCGGCTGGGCCAAAAAGCGGCTCAGACAGCGCAAATTAGCGTCGGTCGCGGGCAGCGAGACCAAAAAGTCGTAGCGGCCCAAGCCCAACTGGCGCAACGCTTGGCGGCGATCGCCTGCGGAGGCCAGCAAGAAATCTCGGCAGGCCTGGGCGAGGGCCGGGGGCAAGTCTTCGGGCAGGGTCAAGGAGGAGAAAGGGGCGATCGCCATCGGTCGAGTGGGAAACAGCTACTTGAAATAAATCAGCAAATTGAGGCCGGGAATCGTGCGCGACAGCGTCCACAGCAGCAGGGAGATGTACAGCAACCCCAGGCTCCACTGATACCAGGCCAAAGTCGAGATCGGCCCTGGCATCTGCTCGTCGCGCAGGCGAATGTCATTAAAGCCGAATTTCAGCAGGTTATTGAGACTGAAATCGTAGTAGTTGAGCCAGTTCCAGCGGCGATCCCAGAGCAGCGGCATATAGCGATCGCGAAAGAAGCCGTAGCGCGGCATCACCGGCAAGCGGCCAATCAGCAGGCGGAGCTGCCGCAAGCTGCCGTCTTCTACAAAGTAGCTGACCTGGCTCAAATCGTGGCAGCGGCCCAGACCGTAGAGCCAGGCCAGCAGCACCACCGGCAGCGGCACCGCAATAATGGCCAAGCTCAGCAGCGTGAGCCACGGATCGCTGGCCGTGCGAAAAATCGCCAGCAGCCCTGCCAACGCCTGCACCAGCACGCTACCCAGAGTCCACGCAACCTCGTCCCAGGTGGGGCGCACCGGCGGCTGACCCCAGCGCCGAACCCGATCCACCAGCCAAAACAGCAGGCTAAAGTAGGCGATCGCCAGCAGCCCCGTGCCAAACACCAGCCAAAAATTCGTGCCGTACTGGCTCAGCAGCAGCAGCAGGCTCAGGCCCAGCCAGTTGAGCGCCTGGAGCAGCCAGCTCCCCCAGGACAGCGGATCTCCCGCCACTACCTGATCCCGCAGCTTCACATAGGTCGCCAGATCAATGCCCTCCACCCCCAGCAGCTCCGTACTGTTGCGAAAGAGCTGCTGCTCTCGGCGACGGGCGATCGCCGCTGCCTGGGCCGCTGACAGCCCCAGGTCTTGAAGCTGCTCCGGGGTTGCAATGTTCAAGTTCAGCCCCAGCAGCCGCTGCCCCAGCTCCCGCAGCCGCAGTCGCTCCGTCGTGTACTCCACCTGATTGGCGTCAGGAATCTGCTCCAGCCGCCGAAAGTTGCGCACCAGGTTCCGCAGCACCGTTTCGTTTCCCTGGAGCGACGGCACCGAGAGCAGCTGCCCAATGCGGCCCGGATCGCCCAAAATCTTCGCTTCATCGGCGTCAAACTTGAGGCCCGCCAGATTTAAGTAAGCGCCCTGGGCAAAGGCCGCATCGCTAAAGTCCACCTGATCGAGGATGGTCGCCCCCCGCAAGTTGACCGGCCGCCGGAAAAGCACCTCGCGAAACGTGGCGAATTTCTCAAAAATCGCCTCATTAAAAAAGCAGCTTTCCAAGAACCTAGACTTGTTGAACTGCACCTGGTCCAGCCATTGAGTTTGAGCCAGGTCCGCATTTTGCTGCCACTGGATCCGGCTAAAGTTTGCGCTTCTCTCAAACAGCGCCTGGTTGAAGTTGGCCGTCTCCTGAAACTCGCTTCCCTGGAAGCTCACAGGCCCTTGAAAACGAGCCTGATTGAAGCGGACCCGATCAAAAAAGATCGTGTTGCGGAAGCGGCTCGCCTGCTGGAAGCTGACGCTGGCGAAGTTGGAAAGCTGGCTAAAGCGCGCCTCCGACCAGTCCACATCTTGACCAAAGGTCGCGCCTTGAGCCTCGACGCGATCGAGGAAAAACGTATTGCTGAAGTTGGCAAAGCCGCTGAACCGGGCCTGGGTCAGGTTGAGCGGGCCTCGAAAAACCGAGATTTGGGCCGGGGGCGTGGTGCCCAGGCTATTTTCGAACAGGAGGGACTGAGAGAGCTGCTGGAGCTGGCTCAGGCGGCGGCGATCGCGCTGAAGCTGGGTCTGCTCCTCGGGGGTCAGCAGGGGCGAGAGGGCCTGGCCATAGCGCGGCACCCGCAGGCCCAGTTGGCTAATGCGGAACTCTCCCTGCACCAGGGAATAGCTCAAATCGAGACCCAGGGGAGAGGAGCCCGAGCGCTGAAGCTGGGCTTGCAAGCGCCGGTAAAACTGCTCTCGAAATTCGGCATTTTCGGGCCGCAGATCGATGGTGAGCTGCCGCAGATCCAGAACTTTCAGGCCGTCGCGATCGAGGGGCGATCGCAGCCTTTCTTGCAGAAGCTCCAGGGTCAAGAGCTGGCGATCGGGCTGACGCTTCGATGCGTCATCGCCAAAGGGAGCCGCCCCAGCCGGCATCAGCCAGCAGCACCACAGCGCCGCAAGCAGCAGTATTACCCCCAAGATCTGGGCTCCAGCCCTACGCCACTCGACCCACGCCCCGGGCGATCGCCTCATTCAGCATCCGGAATCAGCACAA
This sequence comes from Geitlerinema sp. PCC 7407, assembly GCF_000317045.1. Taxonomy (NCBI): domain Bacteria; kingdom Bacillati; phylum Cyanobacteriota; class Cyanophyceae; order Geitlerinematales; family Geitlerinemataceae; genus Geitlerinema; species Geitlerinema sp. PCC 7407. The sequence continues at coordinate 1,415,411 of NC_019703.1, read as the reverse complement.
TTTTGCCCACAGTTTGGCCCGTCGCCAGCTGGCGATGGGCCGCTGCCGCTTCTGCCAAAGGAAACGTTTGGCCGACGTGAATCCGCAGCTGCCCGCCGTCAATCCAGCGAGCGCACTCCTCTAGAATCTGCGCCTGCTGTTGCTGAGCCTCGGTCAACCCTTGAAGCATCGGTGTCAGCATCAGCTCCAGGCTAAAGCGCAAGTTGCGATCGCGGGCCGTCTTCCAGTCAGTCTGGGCGTCCGGCGCCAAGATCGTCACCACATCGCCGTAGACCCGAGTCGCCGCGAAGGTTTGGGAGAGCACTGCACCCCCCACCGTATCGAAGCCGATGTCCACCCCTTCGCCGCCGGTCCAGCTCAGGGCCGACGCCACAAAATCTTCTTTTTGATAAAAAATAGCGTGATCAGCGCCCAGCTGCCGCACGAAGTCAGCCTTTTCTTCGCTGCTGACCGTCGTGGCCACTTGCGCCCCTCTTAGCTTGGCTAGCTGGATGGCCACATGCCCCACGCCCCCGGCCCCAGCATGAACCAGCACTCGCTGGCCGCCGTCGAGGCGAGCGCGATCGTAGAGCGCTTCCCAGGCCGTGATGAGCACGAGGGGAGCCGCCGCCGCCGTCACAAAGTCCACAGAGACCGGCTTGTGGGCCGCAAAGCGCTCATCCACGGTGGCGTACTCCGCGTAGGTGCCCGGATGTCCTCCCAGGCCGCCGTTGCAGAAGTACACCGCATCTCCCACCCGAAAGCGCTGCACCCCAGGGCCTACTGCTTCCACGATGCCCGCCCCGTCACAGCCGAGAATGGCAGGCATTTGATCGGGGTAGAAGGTCCCCCGCTGCCGCAGCTTGGTGTCGATGGGATTGACACCGGCGGCCTTGAGCCGCACCAGCAAGGCGCGATCGCTCGGTTCGGGCTTGGCCACCTCCGCCAGTTGGAGAACCTCAGGATCTCCCGGTGCGGTCATTCGCACTGCTTTCATGCCTGCCATCCTTTAGTTGTCGGTTGGGCGATTGCCTAGAGCGTCAGGGAGTGGGTGTTGTTTTCGATCAGGTCGGCCAGATCCTTGAGGAAAGCCGCTGCGTGCGCTCCATAGATGATCCGGTGATCGCAGGTGATATTGACCTGCATTTGCTTCTGGATCGAGAAGCCATTCCCCGTGGCCACCACCTGGGACTTCGCAGCGCCGATCGCCAAGATCGAACCCTGGCCCGGCGGCAAGATCGCGTCAAAGGTATCGACGCCAAACATGCCCAGGTTGGAAATTGTGAAGGTGCCCGAGTTGTACTCTTGGGGCTGTAGCTGCTTGACCCGAGCCCGCTGCACCAGGTCTTTCCAGGTGCGCGAGAGGGAGTAGAGATCCACCTGGTCAGCGTTTTGCAGGACCGGGGTGATCAGGCCGCCGTCGTCCATGGCCACCGCCACCGCCACGTTGATGGCGCTGTTGTAGTGCGTGCCTTGATCCGTGTAGGCGGCGTAGAGCAGGGGATGCTTTTGCAGGGTCAGAGCGACGGCCTTGGCCAGCAGGGCAGACATCGTCACGCCCTTGGACTTCACCTGCTTGTAGAGCTGGTCGAGCTTGTCGGTGCCGATGCTGTAGCTGACCCGGAAAACAGGAACCTGGAGGCTGGCCACCATGCCCTGGACCACAGCCTTCTGGAGGGTGTTGAAGGGGGTGACTTCGCCGGGGACCACTGGGGCCGGAGCGGGAGCCGCAGCAGCGGGCGCGCTGGCGACGACCGGCGCAGCCGCAGTAAGGCTGGCAGCCTGGACGGTCGGCGCGCTGGCGGGACGTCCAGCGGCCGCTTCGACGTCTTCGGCGACGATGCGGCCGTGGGGGCCGCTGCCGCGCAGAGTAGACAGGTCAACTTTCAGTTCTTTGGCAAGCTTGCGGGCGCGAGGCGAGACAATGAGGCGGCCTTCGCGGGCGGCGGGGCTAGCCGAGGCGCCGTTGCTGGCGGCGCTGGGAGCTTCGGCGGCAGGGGCGGCAGCAGACGGGGCGGGCGCGGCGGGTGCAGCGGCAGGGGCGCTCTGGGTGCTGGCGCGCTGCTGGGCCTGCTCGATTTCGGCTTCGGTCTCAGCAATCAGGGCGATCGCGTTTCCGACCGGTGCGGAGCCGCCCGCATCCACGATGATGGTGGCCAGGTAGCCTTCGTAGAAGGACTCGACGTCCATATCGGCCTTGTCGGATTCCACGACAACGACGGTTTCACCTTTTTCCACCTTGTCACCCGGCGATTTGACCCAGGAAACGATTTTCCCCTCGGTCATCGTGGAGCTCAGAGCGGGCATGAAAACTTCGTGAATCATGGAGGTTCCGACTATGAATAAACGCTGTTTAGACCACAAGGCATTGTATCTCGACTGGCGGTGCCAGAACGAGATAACGTCCACAAACCGTGGAAGGCAAAAGGGAGTCGAGGGCAGGCACGCGCCTTTGCGCAGCACCTGGCAGCCGCTAGGAGCGCGGAGACTCGAAAACGAGATAGTTTTGACCCGCTAAGGGCGATCGCTCTTCGAGCTTTTCATTCCCGAGAGCAGTTCCCTAAGAGCCGCCGAAGGCGATCGCCCACCAAAACGCTAAAGCCTAAATATCGCCGCGAATGTCTTCTACGATGCCATCGCGCAGCAACACTTCCACCTGCATTTTTTGAATCAGGTTGTCCCCTTTTTCAACGCGGAAGAAGCCTTCGATTTGACCCTGATTGACCTCTTGTTCTAGCTCTAGCAGTTGGACCTGCTGCAGCTGCTGAAGAATTTGATTTTTCTGTTCGAGCAGTTCGCTTTTGCGCTGATTGAGCTGCGTTTGAACAGAGTCAATCTGCTGCGCAGATTGGGGGTTTTGCTTCTGAATTTCTGTGATCATCCGCTGAGCCTGCATCTCCAACTGCTGGAGCTGGCGGTCTAGCTGATTGATCTGGCCTTGGAGCTGCTGCTGTGCTTCTTCTTTCCACCGGGAAGTTACAACAACCTTCACGTTGATAGCTCGCTTTAGAAGCAGTTGGGAATTCGAAACTTCCATAGATTTGCGTGACCGAAGATCGTTGAGGGGGTGGATCAGGAAAACATCTCGTCAATCATACCCTGGTAGCGTTCCATGACGACAGGGCGACGAATTTTTAGCGTTTGGGTCATCATGCCGTTTTCGACGGAGAAAGGTTCGGCCATGAGCCGGAAGGGACCGATGCGATCGTCGGGGCGATAGCCGGGGCGATCGCGCACTTCGCGGTTGAGTTCTTGGCGGATGAGCTCCTGGACTTTGGGATGCTGGAGGTCAGGGGAGGCATCGGGTGAGCTGGTGATGCCAGCGCCCAAGGCCCACTGCTGGAGCGCTTCGAGGTTGGGGACGATCAGGGCGCCCAGGCTCTTTTGGTCCTGGCCGACGAGCATGATTTGGTCGATGTAGGCGCTGCGCAGGCAGGCGTCTTCGATGGGCTGAGGCTCGATGTTTTCGCCGTTGGTGAGGACGATGGTGTCCTTGGCGCGGCCCGTCAGCACCAGATCGTAGTTGGGGGTCATCCAGCCCAGGTCTCCGGTGTCGAACCAGCCTTCTGGGTCGATGGCTTTGGCGGTGGCGGTGGGGTTGCGGAAGTAGCCGCCCATGATCTGAGGCCCCTGGGCCAAGACCAAGCCGCGATCGCCAAAAGCCAGGGGCTGGCGGGTTTCCGGGTCGACGATCTTGAGGGCGGTGCCAGGAATCGGGCGGCCAGAGGAGCCGCGCAGGTTGTGCCAGGAGCGGCGAGCGCTCAGGACAGGCGAGGTTTCGGTCAGGCCGTAGCCGACCAGCACGTCAACCCCGACAATTTCAAAGAACATTTCTAGGTGCATGGCCAGGGAGCCGCCGCCGCTGATCACGCAGGTCAGCTCGCCGCCGGTCGCTTCTCGGACTTTGCGATAGACCAGGCGCTCGCCGAGCTGGTGCAGGGGCCAAAAGGCAGCAGCTTTGAGGGAGGCGATCGCCTTTGCGAGGCCCCCGGGCTGCTCCGCCGACAGCAACAGGCCCTGGGCCACGCGCTTGGCTTCGACATACTGGCGACTGAAGTCAAGGAGCGTATTAATCAGCTTTTGGCGGCTTTCGGGCTGTTCGCGGAACTGTTTTTGCACCCCTTCATAGATGGACTCCCAGAGGCGAGGGACACCCACCATAAACTGGGGCTTGTGCTTGCGAAAGTCGGCTTTGACGTGGCGAATGCTGGTGTAGATCTGGGTGCAGCCCTGGGCCAGCAGGAAGTATTCGCCGACGCGGCCAAAGCTATGCCAGGTCGGCAGCAGGGTCAAAACGCGATCGCCCGGTTTGGGCTGGACCACCACGCCCAGGGTCGTGATCTGGTGCAGCAGGTTGCCATGGGTCAGCATCACGCCCTTGGGCTTGCCGGTGGTGCCTGAGGTGTAAATGAGGGTAGCCAAGACGTCTTTTCGCCACTGGATGGGCTCTGGCGATCGATCGCGCCCTAGCTCCATCACCTGGGAAAAGTTCGCGACCGGCACCCCGGCGATCGCCTCGCTGGTCTCATCAGACAGCAGAATAATTTGCTTGAGGGGCAGGTTGCCCAGGCCGGCCTGGAGCTTCTTCAGGGTGGCCACATTTTCGACAATCAGCGTCCGGGCACCGCTATCTTCCAGAATGAACAGCAGCTCGTCGCGGTCGGCCTGGGAGCTGCGCACCACATCCGCCGTGCCCGCCATCATGGAGCCTTGGTCGGCGATCAGCCAGCGGGGGCTGTCGTCTGCGAAGAGGGCTACTCGGGGCGGCAGGTCCTCGGACTCCCAGGGCTCTGCGTGGACCTGGAGGGCCTGCAAGCCTGCGGCAAATTGGCCGATCTGCTGACTGAGCTGGCTGTAGGTGAGGCTCACCACCGGCTGGGCGTGGGGGTCAATGAGCGCCGTGATCTGCCCAAAGCGCTGGGACACCTCCGCCCACACCTCTGGCACACCCTTGAGAGTGTCGTGGCGCAGGAGCTGTTTGCGACTGTCTTGTTCGCGGGGCGTGGGTTGATAGGGAGGGGCGATCGCAGGGCGTTTCATAGGCCAGTCAGCTACGAAAAAGTGGAATGAATATCTAGGAGCCAAATATCTGCCAACAGAATACAGCGGTTCTCGGACGAAAAACGCGATCGCTGTGCGGCAGACCTCGGAACGTTTCCACCCTATCCCGCTACAGTGGAAGGAAAGCCCAGCCGAGGACAGGAATTTGTCTGTCCACTCCTGGCTGGTCCCTGGCAGTTCAGGGGTATTTTCTTAGGAGAAACAGCAATGGCCCGCGCAGTTTGGAACGGTACTGTTTTAGCCGAAAGCGATCAGTTTGAGCTGGTGGAAGGCAATGTCTACTTCCCGCCCAGCGCGATTCATTCCGAATATTTCAAAGAAAGCAGCACCCACACCACCTGCTCATGGAAAGGGGTCGCGAGCTACTACACCCTGAGCGTCAACGGCCAGGAAAATCCGGATGCCGCCTGGTACTACCCTGAGCCCAAGGACGCCGCAAAAAACATCCAAGGCTATATTGCTTTTTGGAAAGGGGTCAAAGTCGAAAAATAGGCGATCGCCCCTAGATTTTTTGCGAATTAGCTCCAACTAATCAATCATCAACAAATTAAAAAAAGCACGGTGAGAGCAGCGTTCTGCACCGTGCTTTTGTGTGTTGAGCGCGATAGCTAAGAGCAATCGCGGGGGCACGAAAAAACTTCTTAGCGATCGCTGTCGCTGCTAGAGAGTTTCTCAAGCACCTGCTTCGCGCCGCTCATCAGGCCGCCTTCTTCAGGATGCTCTTCGAGATAGGCTTCTTCGTTTTCTTCGTATTCTTTTTCAATGCCATTGCGGCTGTTGACCGTTTCCTTGGCGCTTTCGTAGGCGTCTAGGCGATTTTCGTCCACTTGCTGGACGTCTTGTTCAATAGCGGCTTTGTAAGCATTCGGGGCAGCAAAACTAGGCGCCGTCGCCGGAGTAAAGGAGAGCGAAACGCTGGCAAATACAGCAAGAAAAACGACCCAAAAACCTTTTGCCAAGTATTTTGCGAAGCGGTCAAAATTGAGTTTCATAGAGCTTTCCTAATGGTCTAGGGTTGATCAAAGGGTTTGGGAATAAAAGCGTCAATTCGTGAGTTTTTTGACCAAAACCAAACCAATCCTAGAAAATCCGCGGATTCACTCCTTCCCTCTAGAGATACATTTCATTTTTGAGCAAAATTGGGGCGATCGCCCCTAGGAAATAGTTCGAAAATTTTGCGCCTAAACTCTATCTGATTTAGCAAGAATTAGGACGATTGACGATTGTCGCCCCGCCACCACGATCGCACGAGGCGAATTTCATCGTGGGTGTAGGCTTCGCCCAGGTGCTGACGCAGGACCAGCAGAGCCGCGTCTCCGTGGGCTGCGATCGCCTCCAAAATGGCGTTTTGGCGCTCCGGCGGCACCAGGCGATCGATATCGACCCGCTGCCCTGCCTCCAGCAGCAGGGCCAGATGATCCACGATCGTGCCCAGGCGATAGCCCCGCTGCTGGGCAATGTCGCTGGCCGACGCGCCTTCCTGGTGGAGGGCCAGGGTCGCAAAGTGGGTGTTGGACAGGGCGCCGCGCGATCGCGATCGTGCGGGCGAGGCTAGGGAGCGCGACTCCGAAGCCACGGTCAGTCCCTGCTCCTCGCAGTAGTCGCGGATCTCCGCAATGAAGCGATCGCCGTAGAGAGCCAGCTTGTGGCTGCCCACCCCCGAGATACCGGCAAACTGCTGCAAAGTCGTGGGGCGCTGCTGGGCCATCAGGCGCAGGCTCGAATCCGCAAACACCATGTAGGGGGCGATCGCCTGCTCGTCCGCCAGCTGCTTGCGCAGCGATCGCAGCCGCTCAAACAGCATTTCCGCCTCGATCTGGGCCTCTGCTCGCGCCTCAAGCACCGGCTCGGCCGGCAGGGCCGCCACCAGCACCGTGCGCTGTTTGCGCATCACTTCCCAGCTCGCCGCATTCAGCTTGAGGACCGAAAATCCATCGCTCGTTTCGTCCACCAGGCCCTGATGAATCAGGGTGCGGGCCAGCGATCGCCACGCATCCACGCTGCGATCGCGCCCAATGCCGTAGGTCGACAGCGCCTGGTGGCCATTGCTCAGGACCTTTTTGTTTTTGGAGCCCCGCAGCACATCAATGATGTAGTTCACGCCAAAGCGTTCCCGACAGCGGGCCACGCAGGAGAGAAACTTCTGCGCCTCAATGGTCCAATCTTCTAGGGGCTTGGGATGCAGGCAGTTGTCGCAATTTTGGCAATTGCCCGGAAACTCCTCGCCAAAGTAGCTGAGCTGGATCGTGCGGCGGCACACCGTACTCTCGGCATAGTCGATTACCTGGCGCAGCTGCTGCCGCGCAATGCGCTGCTCCTGCTCCAGCGGCTCCCCCGTCACCGGGTGCACCTTCTGGTCAATGATCCAGTCGAGGCTTTTGATGTCCCCCGGCCCGTAAAACAGCAGGCACTGGGCCGTCTCCCCGTCCCGGCCCGCGCGCCCCGACTCCTGGTAGTAGGCCTCGATGTTGCGCGGCAGATCGTAGTGCATCACCAGGCGCACATCCGGCTTGTTGATGCCCATCCCAAAGGCGATCGTCGCCACGATCACCCGCACATCATCCCGAATGAAGCGCGTCTGGTTCTCGGTTCGCACGTCATCGGAAAGCCCCGCATGGTAGGGCAGCGCCTCGATGCCCTCCTGCTGCAATCGCGTTGTCAGCTCGTTGACCCGCCGCCGACTAAGGCAGTAGACGATGCAAGATCCCTCGACATGCCGAATCTTTTGCAGCAGCTCGTCATAGCTGTTTTTGCCCTTCGGCCGGACCTCGTAGTACAGATTGGGCCGGTTGAAGCTGGCGATGTGCACGTAGGGCTGCCGCAGGGCCAGCTGCTCCCCCATGTCCTGGCGCACCCGGTCTGTCGCCGTCGCCGTCAGGGCCATCACCGGCACCTCCGGGAAGCGCTGGCGAATTTGCAGCAGCTGGCGGTACTCTGGCCGAAAATCGTGGCCCCACTCCGAAACGCAGTGGGCCTCATCGATCACAAAGGTGGAGAGCCCAACCTGCTGGCGCACGTCGTTGAGCCACAGCAAAAATTGTTCATTGAGCAGCCGCTCGGGGGCGACATAGAGCAGCTTGATCCGGCCATCGAGAATCTCGTTTTGGCGCGATCGCACCTCTTCTCCGCTGATGCTGCTGTTGAGAAAGGTTGCTCCCACGCCGTTTTTCTGGAGGGAGGCGACCTGGTCCTGCATCAGAGCAATCAGGGGCGACACCACGACGCTCACCCCAGAATTTAGGAGGGCTGGCAGCTGAAAGCACAGGGATTTGCCGCCGCCGGTGGGCATGATGACCATGACATCGCGGCGATCGAGGGCTGCCTCGACAATTTCGCGCTGCCCCGGCCGAAAAGACTCGTAGCCAAAAAAGTGCTTGAGAGCGTCTTCTAGGGTGTCAAATTTTGAAGCGTAGGGGGAAAGCTTGGTTGCCATGCACCACGGCTCAGCGCCAGAGAACTAGTTCCATCTTCCCAGAGGCCCGCAGGATCAGAAAGCCGCGAGAGGAAAGCTCGGTTAGCTATCTTAGCGAAACCCAGCGGCTTTGGGCAGCCTGGACGGTGTGGGAAGGCAGCGTTGGGGAAATCCACCAGAAATTACGCAGGGCGATCGCCCTTTGGCGAAACCAGCACCCCCAGACTTTACGTCGGCTTCACGCAGTCTCTCCAAGGTTTATTGAAGCTTTGCCTATTGCCCAGAGGCTCGCCACTAAGCTTGGAAATATCAGCAATAACACGTAGATTCCAACGCATCACCAGCGGTTCAGGGCCGCAGGAATTGGCGGTTCAGCCCTTCAGAGAGCCGCCCGGACCCTTCAGGGACTCAGACGATAGCTACCCGACTCACCGGCTACGCTCCAGGTGAGATTTTGAGCCTTTCAGTTCCCCCGTGTTGGCGCTGAGTGATCCAAGAATTTGAGGGATTTAACAATGACATCTCGCATTCGTTGGGCGATCGCCGCCAGCGGTGCCGCTCTAGCCTGGACAGCCCTTGCCGTCCCCGGCGCTCAGGCCGCTCAGCTCATCAACAACGGCAGCCAAGGCTACTACAACAGCAGCCTCGGGGACCTCTATCCCGGTAACCCCGGTGACCCTCTGGCCGCCTACTTTCCCGGCCCCAACGTCTCCACCGGCGATCCCACCGCAACCTTCGCCGTAGCGCCAGACCTCAGCGGCGTGGCGGCTCTGGGGAGCTGGCTGAGCGATCCGGTCAACGCCCTCACCAATGTCGCGTGGAGCGGTTTGCAGAGCATTCCGCTGACCTGGGCCGTCAACAGCGAGACCGCCATCCTCTACGAGATCGACGGCGGCCCGAAGGGCATCGACAATCTCATCGGTCGCTTTGGGGTCGACAACGGTATTTTCGTTTGGGTGAATGGCGTGTACAAGTTTGGCGCTACGGCCGCAGGGGGCGCCCCGGTGGGCGAATATGCCCCCATTGCCCTCGGCAGCCTGGGCGCGGGCAAAAACTACATTCAAATTCTGCGGGCTGACCACGGCGGCGGGACGGGCTACGACGTGAGTATTACCGGAGATTTGCGGCCGGTGCCAGAGCCGGGAACCCTGGGGGCGCTTGCTGTGGCGGGAGGCCTGGGCCTGCTGGCCAGCAAAAAGCGATCGGCCGATCGCCCCATCTAGGTTTGGTTGAGCTTGATCTCCATCTCAGCGGGTCAACCTGTCGCCAAGGCGGCAGGTTTTCTTGATCGGGGGGACTTTAGGGGCGCGCAGTTCGTCGCAGCCTCTAGGGCTGGGCCACGCTGCCAGCGGCGCGCTCTGCGGTAGTCTAGTGCCAGTGCACCGTGCACGGTTAGGCAAAAAATATCGATGAAGCTACTCTGTCTCAGTAACGGCCACGGCGAAGATATCATTGCAGTGCGGATTTTGCAGGCGCTGCAGGCCCAGGACAATCCGCCAGAGATTGCGGCGCTCCCGATCGTCGGGGAAGGCCACGCCTACACGGCTTGCCAGATTCCTCTGGCAGGCCCCGTCAAGCGCATGCCGTCGGGGGGCTTCATTTATATGGATGGGCGGCAGCTGGCCCGCGATGTCCAGGGGGGACTGGTGCAGCTGACCCTGGCCCAACTCCGGACAGTGAAGGCCTGGGCCAAGGAAGGGGGCGTGGTGCTGGCGGTGGGGGATATCGTGCCGCTGCTGTTTGCGTGGCTCAGCGGGGCGCCTTACGCGTTCGTGGGGACGGCGAAGTCGGAGTATTACCTGCGAGATGAGGCGGGGTGGCTGCCGCGCCGCTCGTGGTTTGAGAAGATGGAAGGCTGGGCGGGGTCGGTCTATTTGCCGTGGGAGCGCTGGCTGATGAGCCGCGATCGCGCTCGGGCAGTGTTTCCCCGCGATTCGCTGACGACGGATTCCCTGCAACAGTGGAAGATCCCGGCATTTGATCTGGGCAATCCGATGATGGATGGCCTAGCGCCGACGGGGCGATCGCGCTATTACGAGACCGAGGCGGAGGCCGCAGTGGCACCGCTGATCGTGACGCTCATCCCCGGATCGCGGCCTCCCGAGGCCTACAACAACTGGCAGCTGATTTTGCAGGCGGTGGCGGGCCTGACGGAGCGCTTTTCTCGGCGATCGCTGCGGTTCTTGGGGGCGATCGCGCCGGGTCTGGAGCTGGAGCCGTTGCGGGCCATGCTGGCCGATCGGGGCTGGCAATCGGTCACCGACGGCTCCCTGGCCAATCCCCTGCCGGACCCCGACACGCAAGTGTTTCGCCAGGGCAAGGCGGCTTTATTTTTATCTCAGAAATCCTTTAATGACTGTCTGCACCAGGCAGACTTTGCCATCGCCATGGCCGGGACGGCCACCGAGCAGTTTGTTGGTCTCGGCAAACCGGCCCTGACCCTGGCGGGCGGCGGTCCCCAGTTTACCCCTGCCTTCGCCGAGGCCCAGACCCGTCTGCTGGGCTGTTCGGTGATTTTGGCAGCGGAGCCCAGCAAGGTCATCACTACGCTGGAGGCGCTGCTCCAGGACCCCGATCGCCTGCAAATCATTGCGGAGAATGGCCGCCGCCGCATGGGCGCCCCCGGCGCAGCGGATCGGATTGCGGCCTGTCTGCGCGATCGCCTGCTGAGCTAGGGGCGCGATCGCTGGCAGTTGTCGCAGTGGCCGCAGCGAAAATCAGTTGCCTCTTGGTCAAAGCCAAAACCCTGGAGCAGCGATCGCCAGCGGCACTGGCGGCTTTTCAAATAAACCGTCATATCTTGGGCCGAGGCAGGCGGCGTCAGGGCTTTGGCTGTGCCGTGGAGGGTGTACTCGAAGGGCGATCGCCAGCGCAGCAGACCGGCGCTGTGGAGCAGGGCCAGGGCGATCGCCCCGTCGGGAAAGCGTTTGGACACCTCCTCGACCCGGCCCTGGCGGGGAATCTGGCTCAGCAGCGCCTGGGCCGAGCGATAGCGCTCCTGGATCTGCCCAGCAAAAAATGCCTGCCGCTGGCGATCACTGGGGTCGAGCCAGCCCGTGGGCTCGCTCACCAGCGTCAGGGCCTGGGCCGGTTGGCCATCGCGCCCCGCCCGCCCGATCTCCTGCACATACTCAGACAGGAGCTGGGGCCGCTGAAAATGGGCCACCCAGCGGACATTGGGCTTGTTGACCCCCATACCAAAGGCGTTGGTGCACACTACGAACCGGAGGCGATCGCCCTGCCAGTCCGCCTCGATTTGGCGGCGATCGCCTGCGCCGAGGCCCGCATGGTAAGCCGCCGTCGCGAAGCCCTGGGACCGCAGGGTTTGGGATAGTTCTTCGCTGTCGCGGCGCGTGCGCACGTACACCAAGCCCGCCCCCGGATGGGCCTGCACAAAACGCACCAGCTTCTGGCGGCGATCGCGGGGGCTCCAGGCCACCTGCACCCGCGGGCTCAGGTTCGCTCGGTAGGGGTTGAGACGAAAAATAGCAGGCTGACGCAGGCCGAGCACCTCCCGCAAAATGCGCTGGGCCGCCGGGTCCGCCGTCGCCGTAAAAGCCGCGATCGCTAGACGCGCTCCCGGCGGCTTGGTCGCCAACAGGGCCGATCGCACCGCCCCCAGCCGCCGGTAGGCAGGCCGAAAGGTTTCTCCCCACTGCACCAGGCAGTGAGCCTCATCCAAAATCAAGCCATTGATCCCGATCTCCGGGCGGCACAGCCGCTCCCACACCGGCGGACTCAGCAGGGTTTCGGGAGACAGGTACAGCAGCCGCAGAGACTGGCCCTCTAGCGCCCGCAGCACCTGCTTGCGCTCTAGGCCCGATCGCTCGCTGTGGAGCAGAGCCGCCGGCAGCTGGCGATCGCGCAGCTCCTGGACCTGGTTCTCCATCAGGGCCACCAGCGGCGACACTACCAGGGTCAGACCCCGCTGCATCAGGGCGGGCAGCTGAAAACAAATCGATTTGCCGCCGCCGGTGGGCATGACCACTAGGGCGTCCCGACCCGCCAGCAGCGATCGCACAATGTCTCCCTGGGGCGGCCGAAAGTCTGGGTAGCCCCAGATCGCCTGGAAGGCCGCCCGAACCTGCTCCCACTCCGGCGTTTCGGCTTGATGCATGGCTGATCTCCTGAGTCTTTAAATTAAAGGTTCCCTCAGGAGAAAAATCTGCACACAGGATTAACGATGTTGGGCCGCGATCCCCGGGTCACAATTCGTCGCGATCGCGCCGATATCCGCGATCGCCGTCAGACCAGCGTCGCTACACACCGCCTGGAGCGGCTTGTCCCACGGATCGGCAGGCAGCTCCGACACATGGGCAAAGGAAAAGACAATCCCCACCGTCGGGACCTGCTGCCAGTCTGGGTGGCTCAGGAGGCGATCGTAGAAGCCGCCGCCATAGCCCAGGCGATAGCCCCGGCGATCGCACGCCACCGCCGGCACCAGCAGCAAGTCCACCTCTTCTGGCCGCACCGTCGGTGCCGACGCGTGGGGCTCTCGAATCCCAAAGGAGCCCAGGGACCAGGCCTCGCCTAGCGACCAGTGATGCCACACCAGGGCAGAGCCCACGCAGCGGGGAAAGCCCCACACCTTGGGATAGGCGTACAGGGGCAGCAAATCCGGCTCTTGGCGAAAACTAAAGTAGCTCAGCACCGTCCGGGCCTGCTGAAAGGGCTCCCAGCGGCTGAGATGCCCACAAATCGCTACGCTTTGGGTTTGCCAAGCCTGGGACGAGAGCGATCGCCGCTGGGCCAAGAGCGATCGGCGCAACTGGGTTTTGTCCACCGTTTTCTGAGGAGTCATTCAGGGTGAGTGAAAAAAATCTGGGGGTCAGCGATCGCCTACTGGGCGTGCTGACGATACCAGGCAATCGTGTTTCGCAGGCCTTGTTCAAAGGACACCTGAGCCTCGAAGCCAAAGGCCTGCTTGGCGCGCTCCGTATCGAGGCAGCGGCGGGGCTGGCCGTTGGGCTGGTCCGTCTGCCAGAGAATCTCGCCGTCAAAGCCCATCAGCTCACAAATCAGCGTCACCAAATCTTTGATCGAAATTTCCTGGCCCGTGCCCAGATTCACCGGCTCCTCGCCGCTGTAGCGCTGGGAAGCCATCACAATGCCCCGCGCCGCGTCCTCTGAGTAGAGAAACTCCCGCGTCGGGCTCCCGTCTCCCCACACCGGCAGCTGGCGATCGCCCCGAACCTGGGCCTCATAGACCTTGCGGATCAGCGCCGGAATCACGTGGGAACTGCGCGGATCAAAATTATCCTCCGGCCCGTAGAGATTCACCGGCAGTAGATAAATCCCGTCAAAACCGTACTGCTGGCGATAGGCCTGGAGCTGCACCAGCAGCGCTTTTTTGGCGATGCCGTAGGGCGCGTTGGTCTCTTCGGGGTAGCCATTCCACAGGTCGTCTTCCCGGAACGGCACCGGCGTAAATTTCGGGTAGGCGCAAATGGTGCCCACGCAGACAAATTTCTGGACGCCCCCCTGATAGGCCGCGTGGATCAGCTGGGTGCCCATCATCAAGTTGTCGTAAAACAGCTCCGCAGGCTTCTCGCGATTGAGGCCGATGCCGCCCACGTGGGCCGCTAGGTGCACCACGACATCCTGCTGATCGACGGCCCGCTGGCAGTTTTCCCAGACGCGCAGATCGCACTCGCGCGATCGCGGCGTCGTGATTTTCGCCGGATCAGCTCCCGCAGCCACCAGCTGGGCTACGACCTGACGGCCCAAAAAGCCAGCGCCCCCAGTCACCAGAATTCGCTTGTCGGTCAGGTCTAATGCCGTTGTCATGGTTAGAGTGGTTGGAAAAATACAGCGCGGAGGACCGACAGGTTGAGCAGGGGGCGATTCTCCGCCGGTGTATCCCGCTCAACCCATCTGACCCAAGCCCAGAGCCCAAGCCCTAGGACATGAGACTACCAACATCTTGACGAATAAAAGCATTCTCACGAATTACCGACAGCGCCTTGCCATTGGGCGTCGTCAGCCCCAGGGCCTGCAAGTCCGCTTCGACCATCAGCGCCACCAGCTCCTCGAAGGTGACCGAGGGCTCCCAGCCCAGTTTTTCCTTCGCCTTGGTCGGATCGCCAATCAGCAGATCAACCTCTGCTGGCCGCAGATAGCGCTCGTCAAACTCAACGTAATCTTGCCAGTTTAGATTCACATACTGGAAGGCTACCTGCAAGAATTCTTCGACCGAGTGGGTTTCACCGGTTGCCACCACGTAGTCGTCGGGCTCGTCTTGCTGGAGCATCAGCCACATTGCCCGCACGTAGTCCTTGGCGTAGCCCCAGTCGCGCTTGGCGTCGAGGTTACCCAGATAAATTTTGTTCTGCTTGCCGGCCACGATGCGGGCGATCGCCCGCGTGATCTTCCGCGTCACGAAGGTCTCGCCCCGGCGCGGCGACTCGTGGTTAAACAAAATGCCATTGCAGGCAAACATCCCGTAGGACTCACGGTAGTTCACCGTTTGCCAGTGGGCGTAGACCTTGGCGCAGGCGTAGGGGCTGCGGGGATAAAAAGGCGTCGTTTCCCGCTGAGGCACATCCTGCACCTTGCCAAACATCTCCGAGGAGCCCGCCTGATAAAAGCGCACCTCGATCCCCGTGCGGTGCCGATAGTCTCGGATCGCCTCGAGCAGCCGCAGAGTCCCCATACCCACCGCGTCGGCGGTGTACTCCGGCGAGTCAAAGCTCACTCGCACATGGGACTGCGCCCCCAGATTGTAAATTTCGACCGGCTGCACTTCCTCCAAGATTCGTCGGAGCGTCGTGCCGTCGGTCAGGTCACCATAGTGCAGAAATAGACGGGCATCTTCGTTGTGGGGGTCAACATAAATGTGATCAATGCGATCGGTGTTGAAGGTAGAAGTTCGCCGGATGATGCCATGAACTTCGTAGCCTTTTTCGAGCAGCAGCTCACTGAGATAGGACCCGTCTTGGCCGGTGATACCTGTGATTAGCGCTCGTTTCCGTTGCGTCATTCTCTGACCTTTCCTATTTCAACTGAACTTGGGCAAATGAGTCACCTCAGACCTCACCGCAGCGTGAGGTTGGGACGGGTTGGGGCGATCGCAGTCTTGCTGAGGCTTTAGAAAGCCGATTGTCCGCATCAGTCGCTGCGCCAAGGCTAGGGTTCCCCAGCCGCCCACCAAAATTGAGATCGAGTCAGCACGATTATTCCCGCTTTTTTCTCACAAGCTATCTGGGCTGCTCCTGTGGGGATCCTTGCCGAGCAGCAGTCGCCGCACCCCATCCCCGCTGAAGCTTGAGGGATGGCGGCGATCGCCGCAGCAGAGGGGTCTGCCCCCCAAAAATACAAAAGGGCAAGCCAAGCTTACCCTTTTTAGCAGCACTATCGAGCGGGCAATCGCCCTTTGAGCTGACGCTGTTCGGCGATCGCCCCACATTTGCGGACAGGCTGCTAGTACGCCCCGTTATTTTTCGGGAAGACCACAATGCCAATGGTTTTGACAATGATCCAGCAGTCCAGCACCAGCGTTCTAAAGTTGACGTAATACAGATCAATCTGGACCCGGCGGTGGTAAGGAATATCATTGCGCCCCGACACCTGCCACAGCCCCGTAATACCTGGCCGCGCCTTCAAAATGCGATCGATATAGCGGCCATAGCGCGGCAGCTCCTCCGGCACCAGCGGCCGCGGTCCCACCACGCTCATATCGCCCTTGAGCACATTCCAGAACTGAGGAAATTCATCCAGGCTCGTCAAGCGCAAAAAGCGTCCAATCCAGGTAATTCGAGGATCCCGCTTGAGCTTGAAATTGGCTTCAAACTCTTGGCGCAGCTCGGGAGAAGCATCCAGCAGCTCTTGCAAGATCGTATCGGCATTGACCACCATCGTGCGGAACTTGAGGCAGTGAAAGCGCCGGTGGTCGCGGCCAACCCGCTCTTGCACATAAAAAATCGGGCCTGGAGAGCTAATTGCAATCAGCAAAATCAAAATCAAATACAAAGGAGAAAAAAGCAGCAGAATCGTAGCGGCAAAAGCGATATCAAAGGCTCGCTTTAGCCAATCACTATCAATGCTCAAATCCCCGATTTTGCTGGACTTCCCACGAAGCGACGTCGCTGCAAAACCTCGCTTCATGAATGCCCTTATCCCCTTGCCGGAAACAATTTGGCTTTGGGCAGTCATTTTACTCCTTGGACATCACACCACACACGTCCTCATCATAAGGCCAGAAATTTATAACACCAGGGACCCTGTCTCTAGGATGAATGTTTCCTAGAAAACAACCAGTAGTGAAAACTACGGTGAGCTAGTTTGGCGATTTTGAAACTCCTGGTAGCATGCCTCGACAAAGTCAAGGTAGCGCTGGGCGAAAACCTCGGGGGAAAAGGCGATCGCGTTGAGACGGGCCTGCTCGGGCTGGAACTGGATCTGAAGCGCTTCAAAGGCCTCCACCGCTTTTATCAAGGACTGGGGAGTCTGCTCCGGAAAAAAGAGTCCCGTTCCTGTTTCGGGATGCTGCTGCAAATCGCGCACCGTCTCCAGAGCACCCCCCGCGCCGTAGGCGAGCACTGGCGTTCCGCAGGCCTGGGCCTCCACCGGCGCAATGCCAAAGTCTTCGCAGGCCGCGTAGACAAAGGCTTTGGCCCGGGCCATGTAGTCTTCGACCACCGCGTCCGGCTGGGGACCGAGGATCTGGACATTGGGCCGCGCTATTTGTCGCAGCTGCTCCAGCTCAGGGCCGCCGCCAATCACTACCAGCGATCGCCCCGACTGATTGAACGCCTGCACAATCAGAGACACCTTCTTGTAGCTGACCAGCCGCGACACCGTGAGATAAAAGTCTTCTTTGTCCGCCCGAAAGGGAAAACGCTTCACCTGCACCGGTGGGTAGATCACCTCGGCCCGGCGGCGGTAGCAGCGCCAGATTCGGCGAGCAGTGTGCCGCGAGTTGGCAATGAAATAGTCCACCCGATTGGCCGAAATCACGTCCCACTGGCGCAGGCGGTGCAGCAGATAGCGGGTCGGAGCGCTGATCCAGCCTCGTCCGAGGCGGCTGCTGCGCAGATAGTCAAAGGTGAGGTCCCAGGCGTAGCGCATGGGCGTGTGGCAGTAGCACACGTGCAGCTGGCTGGGGCCAGTGATCACGCCCTTGGCGACCGCGTGGGAGGACGACAAGATCACGTCATAGCCCTGCAAGTCGAGCTGCTCGATCGCCAGGGGCAGCAGGGGCAAATACTTCTGAACACCTGCGCGCGCTCCGGGAAACCGCTGCAAAAAAGTCGTGCCAATGGCGCGGCGATACAGGTAGCTCTCGGGATTGGTGGACTCAAAGTCAATTAGAGCGTAGAGATCCGCGTCGATGTGCTGCAAAATTTCTCGCACAACCAGCTCTGAGCCCCCGGTTGCCTTGGGGGTAAGCCATTCATGGACGAGGGCGTACTTTAGGGTCACAGGACAAGAAAGCGTGGGCCAATCAGGACAATCACGGCCCTGAGCCTACCACACCTAGCCTAGAGGGCAGGCGGCTCAGGGCATCACGAGCTTGAGCTTGGTTAGGGTAAAGGCTGCCAGAAACAGACCAAACTGCACCAGCACAATGCTCGGACCCGAGGCCAGGCTGAATTCGGCGGAGACTCCCATGCCCAGCAGGCTGCTGAGGGCGCCCAGCCCCACAGACAGCCACAAAAAACGGCCAAATTGGTGGCTCAGCAGCTTAGCGCTGGAGGCAGGGATGACGAGAAAGGCATTCACCAGCAGGACGCCGACGGCTTTGATGGAGACGGCGATCGCCAGGGAGAGCAGGACCACAAAACAATAGCGATGGAACCCCACCGCAATGCCCTGGACCTGAGCCACAGCCGGGTTGAGAGTGAGCAGGACTTGCTGGCGCAGGGTCGGCAACAGATACAGCAAGCTGGCCAGCAGCAGCAGCCCCATTAGCGTCAGGTCGAGGCCATCGATCGCCAGAATGTCTCCGAACAGCACAGACATCAGGTTGCCGCGATAGCCCTTGATGAGCCCGGTCAGGATCACGCCGATGGCTAGGGCCGCTGAGACGGCAATGCTAAAAATGTTGTCGCTCCACAGGTCTGTGTGGTCGATCAGGTACAGCACCCCGACCCCAAAGGCCAACGTAAAGGGCAGCAGCATCCAGGTCGGGTTGATCTGGAGCAAGATGCCCAGCACGATGCCCGCCAGCGCCGCGTGACCGACCGCATGACTGAAAAACGAGAGCTGACGCAGGGTGACAAAGCTGCCGAGAAAGCCGCCGAGCACGCCCATCAGGACGCCACCCGCGATCGCCCGCTGCATGAAGGGAAACTGCATCAGATCCAGCAGGTTGCTGGTCTGGGCCAAGACGGCCCAGTCATTCAACACAAAGGGTAAGGCCATGGGCGATCGCGCAGGGACAACAACAAGGGCGCCTAGACCAGCATCTTAGCCCCAGCCGTGGGAGTGGGGATACTGCTGAAACGCAGGACCGTAGGTCGCCAACAGATTTTGGGAAGAAAAGGCTGTCTGGGGCGCGTCGTGGCACACCAGGCGGCGGTTGAGACACAGCACGCGATCGCAGTGGCGGTTCACCATATCGATGTCGTGGGACACCTGCAAAATCGCCCAATTTTGCTCCTGCTGCAGCTCATGGAGCAGCCCATAAAAGTCAGCCTCTCCCGACACATCCAGCCCCGCAAAGGCTTCGTCAAGGACCAGCAGCCGCCGCGGCGACACCAGACAGTAGGCCAGGAGCACCCGCTTGAGCTCGCCGCCGCTGAGGGTGCCGATGGGCTGCTGGCGCAGATGGTCGGCGTCGACGCGCCGCAGGGCCTGGGCGATCGCCGCCTCGCGGGCCGGATCGCGCTGCCAGGGCCAGCGCCACGCCGCAGACCGGGGCGCCCAGCCCAGCCCCACCAGTTCCGTTACCGCCAAGGGAAATCCCCGATCAAACAAAAAGTTTTGGGGCACATAGCCAATCTCTCGCCCCAAAGCCCCTAGGCGCTTCAGCGGACGCCCCAGGATCTCGATGCGGGCCGCCGTGTAGGGAATCAAGCCCAAAATCGCCTGGACTAGCGTGCTTTTGCCGGCGCCGTTGGGGCCGACCACCGCCGTGTTGGTCCCAGGCAGTAGGGAAAATGAGACATCCTCCAGGGCGGTGAAGGTGCCCCGCTGAACCGTCAAGCGCTCAACCGACAGCACAGGCGCGGGAGTCTCAGGGGAAGCATCCAAAGGCGACACAAAACCGTTCATTGATAACTCAAGGGGCACAGAAGAAAGAGTGCAACGTGGTTGCAAGGCCAAAATGGGTTGATCAGGGAAGGGAAAATTGGTGAGAGAAGGCAGATCGGGGTGAAGGGCGATCGCCTCGAGCAGGGATTTATATAGACACTCTCAGGCTACTGGCAGGCCGCTTCCAGGGTTTGCAGATTTTGCGCCATGGTCGTGAGGTAGTGCTGAGGGTCGAGCGGCCCCGACTCCAGCGGGTCAACTTCGCGCAGCGTGAGCTTGAGGTCTTGGGACAAGCTGGCCAGCAGCTTATTATCCACGCCGGGCTCTCCCAAGAGAGCTTTTGCATCGTAGCGTTTCACCGCATCGATCGTTGTCTGAATATCGCCAGGGGAGAGGCTATCTTCAGGAATTTGGACCACGGCCACTTGCTGGAGCTGATAGCGATTGGCCAGATAGGGATAGGCGTCATGGAAGGTGACAAAGGTGCAGCCCTGAAGCGGCTTGAGGCGCGTCTCGTAGGTTTGATGGAGCTGCTGAACCTGCTGCAAGTAAGCAGCGGCGTTGGTCTCGTAGGTGCTGCGATTGGCGGGGTCCGCCGCGATCAGGCCGTCCCGAATCTGGGTGATCTGCTGCTGAGCCAAGACCGGATCAATCCAGACGTGGGGGTTGCCTGCCGTGTGGGAATGGGCTTCCGCCGTGGCCTCCCCTTCATGGTCATGGTCATGAGCTCCAGAACTGGCATCAGCCACTAGCACTGTCGGCGATATCTCGCCGAGGGCCTGGATGCCTTCGCTGGCCACCACCGTTTTGAGGTTGGCGTTTTGGGCATTGCGCAGGGTGGTTTCCAAAAATTCCTCTAGGCCGAGACCGTTGGTCACCAGCACATCGGCCTGGGCGATCGCCTGGACGGCGGCCGGGGTGGCCTGATACTCGTGGACTTCGGCTCCCGGCGGCACGATCACTTCGACCTCCGCCGCATCGCCAGCCACGGCCTTGGTGAACCAGTACATGGGCGGAAAGGTGGTCACGACCTTGAGGCGATCGCCCGCTGCGGATGCCTGAGTCTCAGACTGAGCTTCTGGGGTGCCGGTGCTGGCTGAAGGGGGAGTCGCCTGGCTACAGCCGACAGCAGTCAGCGCTAGGCCCAGGGAAATCAGCGGCAAAAGTCGAGAGCAGGTCATGGCAGAGCAGCAAGAAAGGGGTGCAGACGCGTCAACCCAGCGATCGACTCTAGGAAGCATTCGCAAGGTGACCAGAAACAAAATTCAGAAAAATTTTGAGAACAAGTCTCATTCTAATAGAATCATTCTCATTGCACGATGAGAATCCTGAGAATTTTCTGATTTGGCGGGTCATCGGGCAGCGATCGCCGCTGCCAAAAAGCTTCAAAACGCCGCAGAAAGAGCTTTTCAAAGGGCTCAAGACGCGATCGCTAGGCAGCTCGTTTGATCTCAGATTCACAACTCGACAAATATTTATTGCAACTCAATTGCAATAAGACCTAAACTTTGAACTTTGTGTGTGAGGAACTTTGACCGTGGAACACTCCTATCCACTGCGTCGGCAGCTCGTGGGATCTGCCGTCTTGATGACACTGGGTCTCGCCAGTGGGGCGATCGCCGCTGAACCCCCCGCCCTCGAGGCAGAGAGCGCCGCCCTCGAGCAGGTCACCTCTGTCTCGCAGCTTTCGGACGTGCAGCCCACCGACTGGGCCTTTCAGGCGCTGCAATCGCTGGTTGAGCGCTACGGCTGCATCGCGGGCTACCCGGACGGCACCTATCGCGGCAACCGGGCCATGACCCGCTACGAGTTTGCGGCCGGTCTCAACGCCTGTCTCGATCGCGTCAACGAACTGATCGCCGCCGGGACCGCCGACCTGGCCACGCGCGAAGATTTGGCAACCTTGCAGCGCCTCCAAGAAGAATTTGCCGCTGAGCTGGCGACGCTGCGGGGCCGCGTGGACTCCCTGGAGGCGCGCACCGCTGAGCTGGAGGCCAACCAGTTTTCCACCACGACGCGCCTAGAAGGGGAAGCCATCTTCGCGCTGACCAGCGCCTTCGACGGGGAGGACGCCTTTGGCAACTCCCTGAGCGACAACCCAACCTTCAGCGATCGCCTCCGCCTGAATCTCGAAACCAGCTTCACAGGCCGCGACAACCTGCGCACGCGTCTGTCCACCGGCAACACCCAGGGCCGGGGCGATCTCCTCGAGGGCGCCTTGGCCTTTGAGCAAGACGAAGCGAATGACATTGGCCTAGAAGTCCTGCTCTATACCTTCCCGCTGGGCGACAGCACCGAAGTCACCGTGGCCGCAGCTGGCGGCGCTTCGGACGACTTCGCCAGCACGGTCAACGCCCTTGACGGGGACGGGGCTTCGGGCGCTATTTCGGCCTTTGGGACCCGCCACCCCATCTACTACCCCGTGGCCGGAGCCGGAGTTGGGGTGCGGCACGCCTTCGGAGACAAGCTAGAGCTGAGCCTGGGCTATTTGGCCGGCGACGCCAACAGTCCCGCTTCGGGCAGCGGCTTGTTTGACGGCTCCTACGGCGCGCTGGCCCAGCTCGTGGTCAAGCCCCTCGATCGCCTGGACATCGGCCTGACCTACGTCAATGCCTACAGCAACAACCCGGACGCACCGGCGGAAACGGGCACCGGCAGCTTTTTATCTAACTACGCCAGCTTGCTAGACGTGCCGGTGGTGACCAACTCCTACGGGGTTGAGCTGTCGTGGCGCCTGAGCGATCGCTTTGTGGTGGGCGGCTGGGCTGGCTACACCAACAGCCGCAACCTTTCGACTCTGAATGGAGCCATCGATCGCGGGGCGCTGGACATCTGGAACTGGGCCGTCACCCTTGGCTTCCCGGACCTCGGCAAGGAAGGCAACCTGGGCGGCATCATCGTGGGGATGGAGCCCAAAGTGACAGACAGCAGCATTGAGGGCTTCGGCGAAGACCCGGATACATCGCTGCACCTAGAGGCTTTCTATCAGTATCAGCTCAACGAAAATCTCTCGATCACGCCGGGGGTCATCTGGCTGACAGCGCCCAATCACAACAGCGACAACCAAGACGCGGTGATTGGCACTTTGCGCACCACCTTTAGTTTCTAGGCGTTGCGCACCGCAGCAGCTCGCTGCTGACAGCAGCCATCCCCGGGGCGATCGCGCGATCGCCCCGGGGATGGTTGCTTTTGGGCCTTTCACCCCGGATGGCCAAAGGGCGATCGCCCCTGATGTCAGCTAGCAAACATTAACAATTCCCTTTCAGCGATTAGTCTAGGAGCAACCACTCTCCCGCGCAGGTTTGATTCCCCCAAGTCTACGCACCGCATCCTCAAGGTGCCCCCGACCTGCCTCGCTTCAGTACCCTGCCCTTGCAAAGTTTCAGCCCCCATTCAATTCTTGAATCTCTGAACACGCCATGCAGCGGCGCAATTTTTTAGCCTACTTGTTGCTCTTTTTGGGCGGATGCAGCGCAGCCCGCACCGCCTCCGATCGCCCTAGCGCTTTGGCGGGACCAGAGACGATTCAGTTTGCCGTCACCGACATCCAGGGGCTGGAGAATCTCGAAGAAAACTACGGAGCCTTCCGAGATGCGCTCGCCCAAGCAACCGGCAAGAAAATTCAGTTTTTCCCGGTCGAGAGCTACACCGCAGCGGCGATCGCCCTCCGACAGGGAGACGTGGATCTGGCCCTGACCGGCCCCGCAGAATATGTCTTGATCCGCGCTCGCACCAACGCCCAGCCCGTCATCGCCATCACCCGGCCCAACTATCACTCGGTGATCGTGGTGCCTGCGGGGTCGGGCATTCAGAACGTGAGCGACCTGCGCGGCAAAACCCTCGCCCTCTCGAGCATTGGCTCGACCAGCGGTCACCTCGGGCCGACCAAACTACTCATGGAGGCAGGTCTGGACCCCCGCCGCGATCTCACCTTGGCCATGCTGGGAGACGAGGGCGTCGAGGCGCTCCAGGCTGGTCGGGTCGATGCGTGGGGCGGATCGGCTGTCGACTACCAAACGTTTTTGGCCCCCGAGGCTTCTCAGTTTTCCACGATCGCCCAAGGCCCGCCGCTGCCCAGCGATGTCTTTGTGGCCGCCAGTGGCCTGGAGCTGGCTTGGGTCGAGGCTCTGCGCGATCGCATGGTGGCCGCCCAAACCCCGCTCATCGCAGCACTCGTGCGGGGAGAGGAAACCCAAAAGTATCAGGGCTCGCAGCTTGTGACCGCTGACGACACCGACTACAACATGATTCGGGATGTGTATGAAGCCATTGGACAGGGGAATTTTGTCTCACAACGAATCTCCTCTCAAGGAGGGGCTTAGACGCTTCAAGCAGACAAAGCTTTCACTTCTCAAGCTGCTGGCCCAGCGCAGTATTCGCCAAAAAATTAGCCATAGCTATGCCTTGGTGATCGGCGTGGCGATTTTGGGCACTTCGACGGGGCTGTGGGTGGGGGACGTGCTGCAAGGCCAGGCCCGCCAGCAGTTGCTGCTCGCCAACCAGCAAAAAGATTTGCTCAAAAATCTTGAGCTGACGGTCCTGGAGGTGCGCTCCCATCCCCAGCGCCTGATTACGGTGTTGGGCGACTCGATTTGGTTTAACTACGAGCGCGAAAAGTTTTTGAGTGATGCGGCGCAGATTAGGGCGATCGCCGCGGACCTCCAGGCCTTTGCCCAGGATCACCCCGAGCACCTGGCCATGAATGTCGACACGCTCCAAGACCTCATGGAGCAATACACGGTCGCCGCTGACTCCTATCGCCAGCTGATGGAAACCCTGTGGCAAGACATTGACCCAGGCAACGTAGCGACCTCAGACATCGCGGCGGCTCAGCAGGAGGTCTTGAGCAAAGGAGCCCAAGGCACAGCAACCCGCCATAGTGTCGAGTTTGAGCGCTTGGCCGAGCGTCTCGAGCAGGGTATCCGGGCGGCCCAGAGCCAAGAGAGTGATGCCGTTGTGCGTCTAGACTGGGCTGAGAGTTTGCGGCTTCATCTCATTTTGGTGGGAATGGTGCTCTCAGGGGCGATCGCTGCTCGATTGGCCGCGGTTCTGGGGCAGGCGATCGCCCAGCCCATCGAGGCCGTTACCGACGTCGCCCAGCGCGTCACCCGAGACTCCAACTTCGAGCTGCGCGCCCCCGTCACCTCCCGCGACGAAATCGGGTCCCTGGCCCAGTCCCTGAACCACCTGATCGAGCGCACCGGCGACGACACCCGTCGCCTCGAGCAGGCCCGCGAAACCCTGGAGCAGCGCGTAGAGGAGCGGACCCAAGCCCTGAGCGCTACGCTGCATCACCTCCAGCAAACCCAGGCCCAGCTGATCCAGAGCGAAAAAATGTCGAGCCTTGGCCAGCTGGTGGCGGGAGTTGCCCACGAAATTAACAACCCCATCAACTTCATTTTTGGCAATCTGGAGCACGCCAATACCTATACCCGGAGCCTGTTGCAGCTGCTGGAGCGCTACCAAACCCACTACCCCGACCCGCCCCAAGACCTGATCGCCGAGATTGAGGAGATGGACCTGGAATTTTTGCAGACGGATCTGCCCAAGCTGCTGGCCTCGATGAGGGTCGGGGCCGATCGCATTCGCGAAATTGTTCAGTCCCTGCGCACCTTTTCGCGGCTCGACGAGGCCGAGGTCAAGGCCGTTGATCTGCATGAGGGCATCGACAGCACGCTGATGATTTTGCACAATCGCCTCAAGCCCAAGGGCGATCGCCCCGAAATTCGCGTCGTCAAAGACTACGGGGCTCTGCCGCGGGTGGAATGCTACTCTGGGCAGCTCAATCAGGTCGTTATGAACATCCTCAGCAACGCCATTGATGCCCTCGACAGTCAGCGAACCTGGACCGCAGCTCGGTCTGGCTACGGGGCGATCGCCCTTCAGAGTGCGCCGCCCACCCTCAAGATCACCACGACGCAGCTTGACCCGCGCTGGGTGCGCCTGGCGATCGCCGACAACGGTCCCGGCATGGCGCCGTCGGTCCTCGAGCGGATCTTCGACCCCTTTTTCACCACCAAAGAGGTTGGCAAAGGCACAGGACTCGGCCTCTCGATCAGCCACCAAATCGTCGTGGAGCGCCACGGGGGGCGGCTGCACTGCCACTCTGTCCTGGGCTCAGGCACCGAGTTTGTGATCGAGATTCCCGTCCAGCAACAGGGCGGGCGATCGCGCTAGCCCAGCCCCCAGCGCCCAGCACCCAAAGACAAAAAAGCCAGCCTTCGAGGGGCTGGCATTTTACCTATTTAATTCGTTGTGATACTCGAACAGGGGAGGAAGACCCGGTCTGCGCATTCCCAGTTTGCAGTGGGCTTCGTCATTATTAATCCCTTTCTGTGGCTCATTGTAACAACGGACACGATTTTTTCTTTATAAAACTTCACGCCGAAACCAGGTTCCTCCAATAACCGCTGCTAATCACCCCAGCGTCCCCAAAACGAGGAAAAGCACTAGGGCGATCGCCGCTCATAGGTCGCGCCGATCTGCGATCGCCCCCACAGAATGCGCTCCCGCTTGTAGATTACCGTTCCCGGCTTGGCGCCCCTAGGCTTGTAGACATTTTTCGGCTCGGTGTAGACCACCGGCGCTTGGTCGCTTTGGCGGGCGCGGCTGTGGTAGGCGGCCACATCCGCCACAAACTGGAGGTCCGCCTCCTCGGGCGAGGTTCCTGGCTCTAGGCGCAGCAGCACGTGGCTCCCAGGAATTTCCTGGGTGTGAAACCACAGGTCATAGTCCCCCGCCACCCGAAAGGTCAGCTGATCGTTCTGGCGATTGTTGCGGCCCACGAGCACTTCGCAGCCGCTGGGCGTCGTGTAGCGGTGGTAGTCCGTCCCCTCGCCCCCATCGGTGCGGCTGCGGTATTCCGTATCGGCCATGTAGCCTTGCTGGATCAGCTCTTCGCGAATCTCCTCCAGGGCTTGCAGATCGGCGGCGCTGGCATAGCTCTCGATTTGGGCGATCGCCGTTTCGACTTCTTCTAGATAGGCGATTTCTGCGTACACCTCCGCCAGCAGGGGCTCCACTGCCGCTCGGGCACGCCGCAGTTTCTGGTGCTTTTTATAGAGTGCCTGGGCGTTTTGGACGGCATTTTTCTCAGGGTCTAGGGGAATAGTGACCGGCTCCCCCGTCTCAAAATCTGCCAGGGCGATCGCCTTTAGGCCGGGAGTCCACTCGTGGAGGTGGGCCATCAGCAGATCCGCCTGAGCCCGAAACGTATCCGCACCGTCCGACTGCGCCAGACGATCCTCAAAGGTTTGGCGCTTGGTGCCGAGCTTGGCCAGCACGACCTTGAGGCGC
The DNA here is from genome assembly GCF_000317045.1 of Geitlerinema sp. PCC 7407. Lineage (NCBI taxonomy): Bacteria > Bacillati > Cyanobacteriota > Cyanophyceae > Geitlerinematales > Geitlerinemataceae > Geitlerinema > Geitlerinema sp. PCC 7407. The sequence continues at coordinate 1,388,470 of NC_019703.1, read as the reverse complement.
TGGCTGATCTGGTGGCGCAGGGCCTGGAAGACCTGCTGGTTGAGCCGATCGCCGTAGTAGCGCTGGAGCAGGTGCTGGACGCTGTCCACCGGGGCGATCGCCTGCCAGCCCATCACCGTGTAGCCCGTCGCCGTCCAGCCCGGCAAAAAAGTCCCTGTTTCTAGACACTTTAGCCAGCCCAGCCACTGCTGAAACAGGCGATCCCAGTCGGCGGGGGCCAGGGCCTCGGTAGACTGGTCTGGGTCGAGGCCTGCCTGGTGAACCATGCTGGCCACCAGCGCCGAACTCAGGCCCTGGTAGGCCCGGAGGAGATTGCGGCCCACCGGCCCCGGAATCAGCGCAATGCGCTCTCGCCAGCGCTCTGGGGATTCCTCCAGGTTGGGCATCGGATCGGTCAGGCGCGGCGGCGCTTCGTAGGGCTGACCGGTCTGGACCGGGCGCACGCTGGACTGCTGCGGGCTCACCTGATAGGCCGCCGTGACAATGAGTCCCTCCTGGTTCACCAAAATCACGTTGCTGCGCTTGCCCATGATCTCGACGTAGAGGTGCGCAAGGGGCGCGTCTCCGGGCCGCTGGGCAAACTGGAGGTCCAGCACTCGCTCCCAGGGCGCGGGATTGGCGATCGCCACCAGCGCCAGCCCCCCCACCTGGTGCCGCAGCTGCTGGCTAAAGGTGAAGGTGTCTGGGGTTCGGGGCGGCGGGCTCTCCAGGCACACCCGCGCCGCCTGGGGATGCCAAGACACCGTCAGCCAACCCCGCCCGCTCAGGGTTCGCAGCGCCAGCTGCACCGTGTGGCGATCGCGCTGATAGACCTGCTCTAGGCGAGCCGGCAGCCAGCGATCGCGAATCTCGTGACACGCCGCAGTGAGAGTCGTAAAGTCAACCGGTTGCACAATCTAGTCGCCATCCAAAAAAACAAAGCCCAACGACCTAGGCCTGAACCTAGGCGATCGCGGAACAAACCCTCGCACGCTGCCATCATTTTTCTAGCAGCGCGATTTTTTAGGTCTAGGATTGTTCGGGAAGCCGCAATCGATTATCGCTCTGGCAGGACACTCTAGTCCTCCGAACAGACTCATTTTCAAGTTTCCACGACTGAGCCCGAGCCAATCTCGCTTCATCTTGACAAAAAATATCGCGCCTCAACCACTTGCCAGGAAATCTCCGAAGCAGGCGATCGCCCATTACCCACCCGCCCAAAGGAGGGTTCATCTCAGATCTCTACCAAAAGTTAGAAAAATGGCCTTAGAACGCTGAAAATGCTGTTTTTGCAAGATTTCAGCCTTGTTAGCCAGATTTTTTGTCGATACCATGAAAGCAAATCATTTGACACAAACTCTTACAAGTGCTTTGCACAGTTAAAGTGTTGCCCTCCTATGGACATTAAGCTCATTAATATCGGCTTCGGGAATATCGTTTCGGCCAGTCGGGTCGTTGCCATCGTCAGCCCGGAGTCCGCCCCCATCAAGCGCATCATCACCGACGCCCGCGATCGCGGTCAGCTCATCGACGCCACCTACGGCCGCCGTACCCGCGCCGTCATCGTCACCGACTCCGGCCACATCGTGCTCTCTGCCATCCAGCCCGAGACCGTCGCCAACCGCTTTGTGATCAGCAAAGACGGTCAGCACGCAGAAGACTAATCCTCCACCAAGCTGCCGATCCCCCTAAGCGCCGTGTCATTTCCGAGCCCGAACCTCTGTGATTCCCGCAATTTGCGCGACGCCATCAAACGATAGACTGGATGGACTGGCAACCAAGCATCCAATGGAAGAGCGCATGGGACACGGCAAACTCATTGTTTTCACAGGACCGAGCGGCGTCGGCAAAGGAACTCTGCTGCGGGTCCTCCTCCGGTCTCATCCAGATTTGTACTTCTCAGTGTCTGCAACCACTCGCGCTCCGAGGCCGGGCGAGGTCGATGGCAAACACTACTACTTTGTTGAGCGGTCTGCTTTCGAGCGCATGGCCGCCGAAGGCGAGCTCCTCGAATGGGCCGAATTTGCGGGCAACTACTATGGCACCCCGCGCCAGCCAGTGCTTGAGCAGATTCGCCAGGGTCGCTCAGTCATCCTCGAGATCGAGCTTGAAGGCGCGCGCCAAGTTCGTCAGACCTTCCCCGAAGCGATCCAGGTCTTCATTTTGCCGCCATCCGTGGATGAGCTAGAGACGCGCATTCGCGGCCGCGGCCAGGATTCCGAAAGCGCCATCGTCCGGCGACTGGCTCGGGCCCAGGAAGAAATTGAAGCGGCAGACGAATTCGATATTCAGATCGTCAATGATGATTTTGACCAAGCTCTAGCCGAGCTCGAGGCCGCGCTGTTTAACTCAAACTGCCGCGAGCCTGATCTAGCGGCGACCTAGGGTCAGCATCGCCAGAATGCCCTTGTGCCGACGGTTTTGGGCGTCTAGCGACAATTCAGCACCCCACCTAGAGTTCGGGGCTCCCTTCACCCAAGGGAGCCCCGACTTTTGTGCTTAGTAAGACACGCTAGCGTACGTTATTAAGCCAAGGTGCTTTGAACCGGTATTTGTTAGCTCAAAAGCGCGATCGCCAGTCACGGTAGGACCGGAGATCAAAAGCAGCCCAAACGCCAAAATCTGGAGCCTTGAGCCGCCACAAAATTCAAACGTTAGTTAAATAGGTTGCCAGAGATGTTTTGCAGCAGACCCAAGTTCGCGGTCAAGGCATACGCAAACAGCGCACCGCCGATGCCGCCGATCAAGAAGCCGCTCGCAAACTCGCTCCAGCCTTCGCTGCTGCCCAGATCCGCCGGGGGATTGGGGGTGGTCACGGTGGCGATGGGCTTGCCCACGCCAACGCTGCCGTACAGCGACAGGCAGATGGTGAGGATCACCACCAAGCCGATCGCGCCCAGCAAACCAGCCAGGTAGGGCACATCAGAGTCCCGCAGCGGTCCCAGGAGCGCAAAGGGGCCAAACAGCAGGTAGCCGTGGGCCATGCCAACTTCTAGACCCCGACGGTTGGGCGAAAGGCCAGCCCGGTAAGCAGGCAGGTTATTGATGAGGGCTTTGGTGAAGCCAGAAGCGCTGATGGGGGTGGCCAGATGACCAACCTGGGGATCACCAGCGGGCTTGACAACATCAATCGTCATGTCAGTTTATCTCCAGTCCAAACACTTGCAAGCAAAGACAGAAAACACCCAGGCCTAGGGCATGGGGTGGAAGAGCAAGTCAGGGAAGAAACGATTGAACTCAATCAGGATCCCGGCGGCGATAAACACCACGATGGTTCCAGCAACCGGCGCGCTCGATAGATATCTCAGCAAGCCATCCATGGAATAATTCCTCCAAAAGTTCGGAAATGGGTCGGTTCAGCTCGCCAAACTAGCGAGGAGAAACGGTGATTTCTTCGTTCTTCGCCGCAATCTCGCCAGAGAGGATCTCTTTGAGAGCGGTAGCAGGCCACGCCAGAGCAGCGAGGGAAAGCTTCAGAGCCAGAGGAATATCGATGATGATTTCCTTCTCTTCAGGGTTGCCTTCCTTGCGAATGGCGATGATGTAGGAACGGCCAGCCCAGCCGATCCAACCTGCAATGTAGAGGAACAGGAGTCCCGGAATCAGAAACTCACCTGCGTGGTCGAGGCGACCATCAACGATGAGGTGGGGCAGGCCTTCGGGGCCACAGAGGACCTGAGACTCTGCATAACGCTCGAACCGCGCTTTGGCTCCTGGAGTGGTTGCGTTTTTGGCCCGCTGAAGGAAGGCAGGGGAGTCACCACAGGGGGTCAGTCCGGCCACGTCAGCCGAAGCGGGCGGCGCAAACCCGATCCAGAGGAAAACGACTAGAACGAGAGCAAACAATCGCCGCATAGAATTGTTTCCCTTTATTACGAAACACAAAGTTTGTTGTACAAATGAAGTGGCTGCAATGGCAAACCAAACTGATTTTACTAACACACTTTTGCTATGCTAAATGTAATCATTTACATAGCTTAAGCTGAATAGTTTATCAGCCTGGGAGTCCCATGGGAGCAGCCAATGGGGTGTACTAGGAAGCAATCATACTCTTCTAAGTAAACTCAGTAAAGTTTAAGTTTTTCAACGTAGTTTATTAATTGAAAACGTAATTTTTGAATGGCGACTGTTTTAGCTCTTGAAACTAGCTGTGATGAGACATCGGTGGCGATCGTTCGCGATCGCAGCGTTTGCAGTAATGTTGTCTCATCTCAGATCGCGGTGCATCAACCCTACGGTGGGGTGGTGCCGGAGGTGGCCTCTCGGCGGCACGTGGAGCTGATCAATCCGGCGATCGCCCAAGCGTTTCAAGAGGCGGGGCTAGGCTGGTCCGACATTGATGGGATCGCCGCCACCTGCGCGCCCGGCCTGGTGGGTGCCCTCTTGGTGGGCCTGACCGCCGCCAAAACTCTCTCCATGGTTCATAACAAGCCATTTATTGGCGTTCATCACCTGGAGGGGCACATTTATGCATCCTATCTCACAGAACCGACCCTAGAGCCGCCGTTTCTCTGTCTCTTGGTCTCGGGCGGCCACACTAGCTTGATCCACGTCAAGGACTGTGGCGTCTACACTCAGCTCGGCCAAACGCGGGATGATGCGGCCGGGGAAGCTTTTGATAAGGTGGCGCGTCTGCTGAAGCTGGGCTATCCCGGCGGGCCTGTGATTGACCGGTTGGCCAAGGAGGGCGATCCGCGAGCTTTTCCGCTGCCGGAGGGCCAAATTTCGCTGCCGGAGGGGGGATACCATCCCTACGACTCCAGCTTTAGCGGCCTCAAGACAGCGGTGCTGCGCCTGACCCAAAAGCTCCAGGACGAGGGCCCGCTGCCCGTGGCAGATTTGGCGGCGAGTTTCCAGCGGACGGTGGCGCGATCGCTCACCAAGCGGGCGATCGCCTGCGCCCAAGACTTTGGGCTCAGCACCATCGCCGTCGGCGGGGGCGTCGCGGCCAACAGCGGCCTGCGGCAACACCTCCAGGAGGCGGCCGCAGCGCGGGGCATTCGCGTCTTGTTCCCACCCATGGGCTTCTGTACCGATAACGCAGCCATGATCGCCTGTGCCGCCGCAGATCACCTCCAGCGGGGACACCGATCGTCCCTCAGCCTGGGCGCTCAGTCGCGCCTGTCGATCGCCGAGGTGATGCAGCTTTACGTTTCTTGAGCGTCAGCCACCATCGAAGGCTCGACCTCGTGGTAGGCCACAACCTCGCGAATCGCCGTCGCCACCGCATCCGGCTGCTCGATCATCGCCATGTGGCCACACTGCGGGATTTCCACCACATTCACCCCTGTTTCTTGGAACAAGGGATGGAAGCTGGCCAGGTGACGCACATACTGCGGCTCCATGATCGGGTCTTCTGCGCCAGCAATGAAATGCACCGGCTGTCGCAGCTGCGAGACAATTTTCGGCAGGTGGTGCACCTCGGCCTCAGTAGTCGAGTCTAGAAGCGTTCCTAGGGCAGCGGCGGTGTCGGCCACCAAAAAGTCCACGAGACGCTGGCGACCCCAGCGGCGAGAAATTGGCTGGGCAACGCTGGCTCGGCTAAACATCAAGTCCATAAAAGGCAGTTGCTGAAACCAGCGGGGGCGGAACTTGACGATTTGCTGACCCGCTTTGCGAAATTTCTCAAACTCTTCTTTGAGGTAAATGCCGCCTCCCGCGTTGAGGCAGATCACCCCCTGAACGCGATCGCTCAGCTGGTGGGCTCCCCACAGGGCGATCGTCCCTCCCAGAGAGTGCCCCACTAGCCAGGCCCGCCGGATATTCAGCTTGTCCAGCAGCAATCCCAGCTCGTAGGCGTAGGCGCGCGGCGAATAGCCTGAGAGGCCAAGCAGCGGCACCTCAGCGTTGACAGAGTACTCTAAAGCCAGATTATCTAGCTGGGGACCCGCTCCGGGCTGAGAATCCCCAAATCCCCGCAAGTCATAGACCAAACACTGGTAGTGGGGAGAAAGACGTTCAGTAATCGGAGACCAGTAGTTTCGGCTCAGGAGCCAACCGTGAATAAAAACGAGGGCGGAGGGAGAAGTGGTAGACGCCGTAAGTTCGTAGGCGTGGTGGACTCCCTGGATATCGATCATTGCCATAGATCTATCGTATCCTGAAGACTCGCCATCGTAGGAAATCCTGAACGCGAAGCGGGCGATCGCCTTCTATTCCAGCACTCTTGGCCGCCCCTAAGCCCGCCGCCCCAGCAAGCGCTGGCGCACCCCCTCTGCAATCTTTTGGCCCAGATACTCCGGAATCAAGCTTTCATTGGGACCCAGCAAATACAAAATCAGCCGGGTACGCCCCCGCCAGACCAGCAGGTTGGCATTCACCACCAGCAGATCCTCTTGCCAGATGGCATACATGACTTTGTAGAACAGGCCCGGCTGGTTATCCGCCTCAATCAGCAGCGCGGGCAAGTGAAACACAGGGTCCACATAAAATTCCGTTTCGACCTGCTCCAAGCCTGAATCGAGGTTGAACTCCACAGCCAGCATTTCCTCTACTTCGAAATGCCCGGCTAAGGCTTCTCGCACCGCCCGACAGACGTTTTCCGCCGTTTTGTCCGTGAGGGCTTTGCCGCCCCGCGAGACCACCAGCTTGATAAACACCAGCATCGGCGGGTAGATCTGCCCGTACAGGCTCAGGCTGTGAATGGTCAGGCCATAGGCCGCCAGCACCCCGAAAATATCGCTGAGCAGGAAGGACTGGTTTCGATAGGCAAACTGAAGCGCGCTTTTGTTGCCCTCGGGTTTGAGTTCAATTACGGCTTGCTGGGTTTTGTAGAGTTGATAGGCGAGCCTCAGATTCTGGAGCTGGATTTCGCTACTGACAAACTGCTCATAGAACTGCGGAAACGCCCGATTGAAGCGTTTGAGCAATTCCAGGGTAGAGGATTTCAGACCCGAAGCCATAATTGGGAAAAGAGTACGGGAGATATACTATCTAGTACTGTCGATTAACTTCTACTACCTTAGTCAAGCCTGCATGGGTTTTTGGAAAAGCTGGTTCACTTCAGACTCCGCCGCAACGGCCAGGACGACTCCAATGGAAGAAAAGGCGCTCGAAGTGCTGGGCGATCGCGCTGAGAATGCTTCGAGAATTTTCTTCAGCACCGATCGAGAAATTGATCTCTACGAGCTCGAAGAGCTGTGTGATGCGGTAGGTTGGGCGCGCCGGCCCCTGCGGAAGGTCAAAAAGGCGATCGAACACAGCTTCCTCGTCGTTTCAATGTGGGAACAGCGGGGGGAACGGCGGCGCTTGATTGGGTTTTCCAGGGCAACGTCTGATCACGCGTTCAACGCCACGATTTGGGATGTGGTTATTCATCCCAACTTCCAGGGCAAAGGCCTGGGCAAGGCATTGATGCGGCACATGATTAAAAAGTTGCGCAACGAAGATATCAGCAACATTACCCTATTTGCCGATCCCCACGTGGTGGATTTTTACCGCACGTTGGGCTTTATGCCCGACCCGGAAGGTATCAAAGGAATGTTTTGGTATCCAGACTGATTCTGACGTTAGCCAAAGCAGCCGAAGCCTCACGCCATCATCTTTGATTTGGCGTTGAGATGAATGCGAGCGAGCGAACGACACTCCTCTGACCTATGCCGCAGGCGCGAGGAGGGGAGAGGGAAGAAACGAGCAAATCTCTCATGATGCAAAACGGGTGTGAGATAATCAGGCTAAGGGTTTGAGCCAATCGCCGCCCTGAAACTTGAACCTTGACAACCTGGAATAGGGGGTTCTGCCTAGAAACAGACGATTCGTCGTCGCATCTGTGGGCAGGTAAAATTCCAGCAGTACAAAGGAGAGAACAACACTCTTTGTATTGTTCCGGTGCGGTGGGGCATCCCGTATCGTCAATAAAGCTCAGGAAACGCCCGATGGGATACCAGGGGTCACTGAGAAGCCTACGCTGCATACGTCAGTATCAGCGTAGGAGTATATCACCAACCCTGACGTTTCTTCAGTATTCCCTATTTCGAGCGATCGCATGCGTTCTTATTCCTCAGAAGGCGGCTTTTGCGATCGGTAGGCTCTATTCCCTTGTTCAGAGTTCGAGTTCAGCCGGAGTCATCGCACGGGAGAGAGCGATCGCGCCTGTTGGACCCAGCGGGTGACCTCGTTGACCGATGGGCACAGATCGCGGCGCTGCATCATCGCCACCTGGAGCCGCAGAATTTGCTGGGTCAGGCGATGGGGAGGCGTTTGGGCCAGCTGGGTGACGGAGGCAATGCCGGCGTGGAGCAGCAAGCCACAGAAGACGCAGCCGACGTCGGGCACCCGCGCCAAATCTGCCAGAGCAACCCATTTGATGACAGCGTTCACGGGTACTCGCGCTATCTGGGCCAGCTGAATTTTTTGGGGTGAGGTCTGGGCGGCCTTCAGCAGCTGTAGCGTGGTGAGGATGCCGCGATCGCGCAGCAGGGCTTGGGCCTGGGCATCGAGGCCCGGCAGCTGATCGAGGGACCAATCCAGCGATCGCACAGAGCGAGCAGAAGAAGATTGCGTCATCGGAGTTTTGCAGCGAAATTAACAGGAAACACTGACACATCAGGGCAGCACCCAAGAGCGTTGGACGCCGTCGAAAAGCACGAGGGAAAGCTTCAGAAAATCAATATTTGGATCAATATTTAGGAAATCTCGCTCCGCGCCAAACCCAGCGCTGTTCACCCTCAGAGACAGAACAGTTGCGAGAATTGCTCACCCACTTTTTCACCCACACACGCTACCCAATTCTCCAGAAGGGCGCACAGATCGCTCCCAAAGCAAGCTATACTATGTTAGCGAAACGGGATGTAGCGCAGCTTGGTAGCGCGCCTGCTTTGGGAGCAGGATGCCGCAGGTTCAAATCCTGTCATCCCGATTGACAAACAACTTGCTTGATAGACCGCCGAGGCCCGACAGACAAAGGGGCCTCGGCTTTTGCATTTGTGGCTAGGACTCGCCGCCGACCACGACCTGGTCGGTCACCGTCAGACGGCCCTGATCGGTCACGCTCCACACGTCATAGGTGCCGGTCACGTCCCCCTGGGCATCAAAGTCGACCACACCGCTGGCCCCTTGATAGTTGACGTCCTGGCCTTCCCGCACCAGTCGGAGCGCTTCGCAGACGTCCGAGACTTCTTGGCCCGGCGCGTTGGCGACTTCTGCAACCTTGTCTTTGATGGCCGAGCCTTCGGTTGACTTTGCGGCCTCGGCAGCCAAAACAATCAAGGCACCCGCGTCCCAAGTATTTGGGTCGTAGACGCTGGGCTGACGGCTGTACTTTTGCTGATAGCGATCGCGAAAGGCCTGGAGCGCAGGCCCGCCAGCGCTGGGCGCCGTCCCGCTCAGGCCCGCGGCGATCAGCTTACCATCAGAGCCAGCCCCGACCAGCTCGGCAATATTATTGTCTTTCATGCCATCGGTTGCGATCACCGGGGTCTCGCCGTTCAAGAGGCCCTGCTGATAGGCCGTCTTGAGGATCAGGCTGCCCGTCTCGGGGTAGGCAACCAATAAGACAGCATCGGGGTCGCCCTGAAACGCAGCGCTCACCTCAGAGGTAAAGCTGGCCGTGTCGGGAGCGTAGCGGGTCGGCTGCCCCTGGAGCTTGCCGTCGATGGCCTGGAAAGAGGACACAAAGGAATCTACGAGACCGTTGCCATAGTCATTATTGATAGCCAGTACCGAAACTCGCTGATAGTTGCGCTTTTTAGCCAACTGGGCGATCGCCTCTCCCTGGAAGGTGTCCGGCGGCGCAGTGCGGAACCAGTAGCCCTGGAAGTCGCCTTTTTGAGCCCGCTCTGTGAAGACAGGACTCGTGCTGGCCGGAGAAATTTGGAGCACTCGGTTGCGGACCGCGATATCCACCGTGGCGCTAGACACCGCGCTAGAGGCCGCCCCAATCACGGCCGCCACCCGATCGACCTCCGCCAGCTTGGCCATGGCCGTCGTGCCCCGTGCCGGATCCGTCTCGTCATCCGCCGTAATTAGAGTGATGGGCTGCTCTAGCACCCCGCCACAGGCATTGACCGTTTCGACCAGGAGACGAGCGCTGTCTTCCATAGGCTGGCCATACTGGGCGAGGTCCCCCGTAATGGGCAGCAGTGTACCAATTTTGAGACCGCCACCAGAGCCCGTGCCGCCTTCGCAACCCGCTACCATAATGGCTAGGGTCGCGATCGCCCCCAGACGTGTCCAGCGCGATCGCCCGCCCCGTGCGCGCGACATCCAGCCCGCCGCCAAAACCATCCAAAGGTTGAATCTACCAATCCTTGCGCGCGTCATCTCATCCTCCACCTACTTCCAGTTAAGTCAAAGTTAGCCTGTCTCCTGCCCCCTGAAAACGCCCTTCCGCGTCCCGCTCTTCTCCAAGTGCCCATGTCCGAAATATTGCGGATTTGCCTGTACCCAAGGAACCTAAAGCTTGAGCCGCCAGTCCTTCCCTTAGCAGAGGCCCGACGCTAACCGACACCTTGATCCTTCTGCGAAAGCTTAAAAAGCCAAGACCCAAAGCAGAAATGATCTCAAAAAGTTCGCTAACTTTTATCAGGAATCCGGCTGTTGATTACAGTCAAAGATACTACCAAGGATCATTCTTCAAGCTCTGGACTTTCAGGCGATCGCGCATACAAAATCTATCATTTTCAGCTTTCTGGGGCTTTTATTTACATCAGCCGAATGATTTGCAAATGAGAAGATGATGGTCCAGAATTGTCAGTTGAATCAGCGCCTCAAAGCAGATTTGTCAAATCAAGACGAGAAGGAATGCTCGCTCACCAAAATAGGGAAATGAGTCCGATCTAAGCGTTCATTACTGTTGAGCGCTCTTCCCATCTTTGATTGCTGTTTTATTGATGCTAGGAGCATTTATGAAATCACTCGTTCGTTGGACTACAACCTTAGGACTCATCGGAGCGACGGTGATGGGTTCAGCCCTCAGCTTCGCAACGCAAGTTTTGGCACTGACCGACGATGAGATTGTCGAAAAGCTTCAGAGCGCGGTCGCTTACACGATCGCCGACGGGAATCTGACGCCGCTAGTGGCTTCTGTGCCCGCCGAAGGTGGCAGCGGCGGTGCGGCGAAGAATGTTGAGGTGATGGGCATTTTTATCAGCCGCCAAGATGCCGAAGCGTTTCTCAATCGCCTCAAGACCGACAATCCTCAAGTGGGTAACCAAACGCGCGTTATTCCTATTTTCCTCAGCGATGTTTATCAGCTGGCAATGGAGCAAAAAGATAACCCTCAGCCGGTTGCCTTCCGCTTTATTCCGACCAAGAGTCAGACCGATGCTGCTGCATCGATCCTGCGCCAAAGTGGTCAGGAGTCCAATCCGGATGCAGTGCCTCTTTTTGCAGTGCGCTACGGCCCCAATAAGGGTCTGATTCCGATGAGCTTTAAGCAGGGCGAGCCGGAGGTGATTCCGCTGTTCTTTAGCGCTCAGGAAGCTCAGAGCGTGCTGAATGTCGTCAAGCAAAAACAGCCAGAAGCTGACATTCAAGTGCTCAGCATTGATGGCGTTTTGCAGGAGTTGCGCAGCAAGAATGACGAGTGGCTCGAGAAGGTGGTGTTTGTGATGACGCCGGAGTCACGTCAGTATGTGCAGTCCCAGGAGTTCAAGAACTTTGTGCAGTCGGTGCAGCAGCAGCGATAGGCGATCGCCCGTAGTCGGCCGCGATCGCGGCGTCCTGTCAGCTCGACAGCGCCCTCATCTGGCGATCGGACAAACCGGCTAGAAATCTGCAAAAATTCTGCGTAAGCAAGAGTTGCAGCCTTACCTTGGGTAAAGCTGCAACTTTTGTTGTTGATGGGAGCACGGGGCGACGGCAAACTACTATGGCGAACCAGCAGCGTTCTTCACACCCAGCTTCTGGGGGCGGCTTGGGCGGTGAGGATTGGCAGCATCAAATTTCGGGCCAAGCGCTGGCAGCGTGGCGATCGCAGGCCCAGCAGGCGGCCGCAGCGGCGGGCGTCCCGACTGGAGAGGTTGACTGGTTTTTGCAGGCGATCGCCCGCGTCGATCCGTTGGCGCTGCGCCTGGGGACCCTGGGCGATCGCGCGGCCATTGCCGCCAAGTTTTCCCTGGAGGAGCTAGAGCAGCGATGGAAGCAGCGGGTCCAAGAGCGGGTACCGGTGCAGTATTTGGTCGGTTTGGCGCCGTGGCGGCACTTTTGGCTGGAGGTGTCGCCGGCTGTGCTGATTCCTCGTCCCGAGACCGAGCTGATCATTGATCTGGTGGTGCAGGCGGTGGAGGGGACTGCGGCGACGCGCGGGCACTGGGCAGACCTGGGAACGGGCAGCGGGGCGATCGCCCTCGGTTTGGCAGAGGCACTTCCCCAGGCTCACATTCACGCAGTGGACACGAGTCCCGCAGCGATCGCGATCGCCCAGCGCAACGCAGAGCGGTATTTTATGGGCGATCGCGTGCAGTTTCATCAGGGGTCTTGGCTGGAACCGCTGGGGCCGGGGCGGGGCCAGCTCGCAGGCGTCGTCTCCAATCCTCCCTACATTCCCAGCGCCATCGTGCCGACGCTCCAGCCCGAGGTCGTACAGCATGAGCCTTCCCTGGCCCTCGATGGAGGGCCTGACGGTCTCGACTGCATTCGCCATTTGGCCGAGAGCGCTCCGGCCTATCTCGAACCCGGCGGTCTCTGGGTCGTGGAGATGATGGCGGGCCAGGGAGAGGCGATCGCCGCGCTGCTGGCAGACTTGGGAACCTACCGGGATATTCGGATCGAACGGGACCTCGCGGGGCATGACCGATTTGCGATCGCCCGGCGAGTTTGAGCCCAGACAGTTTGAGATGGCGGGCTTTCGTGGCAAGATAGCAACCGAGAAATCCTTGGCCCACGGGCGCTCTTGCCATGATTCGCAACGGTACCGGAAAAACGCTAGTGACCTATGGCCTGCTGCTGGCGATCGCCTTCGTCATGCTCTTGCCCCTGCTGTGGCTGGTGAGCACCTCCCTCAAAGCGCCCACCGAGGACATCTTCCAGTACCCGCCCCAGCTTCTGCCGCAGCAGCCAACCCTCGAAAACTACGCCCAGGTGTGGCAGCTGGCCCCCTTTGGTCGCTACCTCATCAACAGCACCATCGTTGCGGTCCTGACAGTCACCCTGAATCTGCTGTTTTGTTCCCTGGCAGCCTATCCTTTGGCACGGCTCAGTTTTCGCGGGCGAGACTGGATCTTGACCTCGATCATTGCGACGATTTTGATTCCCTTTCAGATCGTCATGATTCCGCTGTACGTGCTCACCGTCCAGCTCGGCCTGCGCAACAGCTATCTAGGCCTGATTTTTCCGGCGATCGCCTCGGCCTTTGGCATCTTTCTGCTGCGGCAGGCGTTTTTGGGCGTCCCCAAGGAGCTCGAAGAAGCAGCCCGCATCGATGGCTGCTCTGAGCTGGGGCTGTGGTGGCACGTCATGCTGCCTGCTATTCGCCCAGCGCTGATTACCCTGGCAATTTTTGTGTTTATCGGCTCCTGGAGCGACTTTCTGTGGCCACTGATCGTTCTAGATCCGGGCTCAGACTACTACACCCTGCCCCTAGGTGTTGCCTCCCTAGAGGGCGTATTTTCCCCCGACTGGCGAATCATCGCTGCCGGGTCGGTGCTGTCAATCTTGCCGATTTTGCTGCTGTTCGCCTTTCTCCAGCGCTACATCGTCCCCTCGGAGGCCGGCAGCGGCGTCAAAGGCTGATCTTGGGCCTCAGTTCGCCGACTGGGGAGACAGGACCGCCTTAGGATAGGCGATGCGCTGGTGGTTAAACTGCTGCCAAACCTGGACAAACACCTCGGCGATCGTAGACATTTCGGCTCGAGTTAGCCCCGATTCCGACAGCTGCTGATCTTGCCAGCGAGCGCGCAAAATTTTGTTGACCATGACCAGGGCTTCCTCGTAGGTGGCGTCCTTGAGCGATCGCAGAGCCGCCTCACAGGAATCCGCCAGCATCACGATTCCAGTCTCGCGAGACTGGGGAATCGGACCGCTGTAGCGAAACTCTCCCTCATCCACCACCAGCGTGGGATCTGCCTCAGCCCGCTGCTTCGCCTGGTGATAGAAGTAGGCGATCAGCATCGTGCCCTGGTGCTCAGGAATGAAGGCCTGAATCGCACAGGGCAGCCGGTACTTGCGGGCCATCACCAGCCCCTCGGTCACGTGCTTTTTGATCAAGGCCGCACTGATCCAGGGGTCGTTGATGGCGTCGTGCTTGTTGGGCCCGCCCATCTGGTTTTCGATGAAGCCCAGCGGGTCGTGCATCTTGCCAATGTCATGGTAGAGGGTGCCAGCCCGAATCAGCTCGACGTTGCAGCGCAGGGCGCGGGCCGCCGCCTCCGCCAAGCTCGCCACAAACAGCGTGTGCTGAAAGGTGCCGGGAGCCTCGGACGCGAGGCGCTTCAGCAAGGGCCGGTTCGGGTTGGCCAGCTCGGCCAAGCGAATCGGCGTGACTAGATCAAAGAAATGCTCGAGGTAGGGACTCAGGCCCAGGGCAACCACGCTCCAGGCGGACCCTATCATCGCCTGAAGGCCCGCCGCCTTGAGGGCTAGATACCAGACCGGTCCAGCTGTCCCGCTCAAGACGGCGCTAGCGAGGAGATAGACCACGGCTTCGGTGGCTCCTACGGTGAGGCCAAGCAGCGCAAACTCTTCGCGCGATCGCAGTCGACCGGCCATCAGGCCCCCCACCAGCCCCCCAGCCGCACTCGACAGGAGACTGCCCCAGGCCAAATCTAGACCCACGGGCAACAGGAGTGCCAAAGCGCCCACCCCCGTCACGGCTAGCGCCGAACCGTAAAAGCCACCAATCAACATACCCACGAGAGGCAAGTTGGTGGAGGGAGCGCGCAGGGCAATCAGCAGAGGCGTACTGAGAACCAGTAACAGGACCAAAATGCGATCGCGCCGCCGCAGTCCCGGATGAAAACGTCGCTCCACAAACCAAAACAAACCGACAGCGCCTCCCGACAGCGCCATAAAGCCGATTAGGCCCACCCAGTTTACGCTGCGGCGACTGAGGCGGAAGTAGTCCAGCAGCGCAAAATCCGACGCCGTGATTTCTTCGCCCTCGCGGACGATGACTTCTCCCTGGCGCACACGGAGGATCACCGGCTCGACCGCCAAGGCCGCTTGCTCTGCCTGTTGCTTGGTCCGCTCATTGTCCTTAACTAGGTTCGAGCGCTGGTGCAGAACATCGAACAGCAGGTCAAGGGCGATCGCCTCGGTCCCCGACGGAACCGTTGCGGCTATCTGCATCCGAATCGCGTTCTTGAGCAAGTTATCGGGCAGACCTGGTGGCAGCCCCTGGGCCAGGATGCGGCTGAGCGCCTGCTGGGTCGATCGCTGCACCTGGGTCCACTCGTCATCTGAAAGATCCAGCAAAACCACCGAGTAGGCCGCATCAATGCGGTTTTCGGGACTCGACAGGGCGGCGATCGCCCGCGGATAGCGGCGCCGCACCTCATTGATCGTCTCTATCAAACTCGCAAAAGCCTGAGGCGACGTCGCTTGACGATAGTTTTGCAGCTCCGCCACCACCATCTGCTGCGTCTCATTTAGGGGCAGCTGGGGCATCGCCAGAGCAGCACCGCCATTGCCGGGACTATCACTGGCAGTGGCCGTGCGATTAATGGCCTCCAAGATCGTTCGCCATTCCCACTCCTGAGCCTGACGAATAAATAGCTGGGACTCCAGAGACACCAAACTAATGGGCGCAAAGGGAAACGCACCGCCCAACTCTCGCAGTCGGTTAATTTCATCAAGCTGGTTCTGGAGATCGGCAGTCAGCTGCCGCGTCACCTCCTGATCCAGCATCAAAACCGGCACTGCACCGGTTCGAGCCGCTTTTCGGCGCTCCTCCGTCGTCCGAGTATCTTCGACATTGGCATCCCTAGGCACTTCGATGGTCTGGGGCGCCCGCGTCCCGATGTTCAGCTCTGGTTCATTGTAGAAGCGATAGCCAATGGCACTGGTCAGAGACACCACCGCGATTAGAAACATCGTGGGCGTTTGGGGACGCCGACGGCAGGGTAAGCAGGTCGCCTCTCTAGCGTCCTGCGGCAAGGTTTCGGTCCTAGATGGCTGAGGAGATGCGTCAGGAGAGAGCGGGTCTGTGCCGGTCTCTTGCGTCGAAGGAGAGCGATTCACAGGAGTCACTGACAGCTTTTGGGGATGGGGTGAGCAGACAGGGAGGGACACGTCGGCCCGTCGAAGCTCGGGAAGCTGATTGATCGCACGCCGACACCAACGATCCACTTGCCGCGTGAAGGTATGAAGCGTTCTCATAGTGGCTCTAACTGCGGCAACACCAAGGAAGACTAGAGACCGTCATGGAGCAAACTGGCATAGGTACTAATCGTTACCTATTGGAGAAATCCGTATCAACTTTCGCGAGTATGGGGTGAATTGATGGATTTGTCTATCTCAACTCACCGTTTTCGCAGGGTCAATCCCCCGGATGAAAGATCATCGTGGTGAAGGTTGCTGGCAATGGCGTTAGATTCCGAAAATTTACGGAGATTTTTTCGAGCTTACTTCACCTTGCAGAAAATGACCAAAAGCTAGCGATCGAGAAGCGTTTAACCGTTTTCGACCGATTCACGCCAGCTGAGAAGGGATGAGCCTGTCTCCAGTCTATCGAATGGATTTGGGAGCGGGGCATTTTGGGGGCGGGTTCAGCGAGGCCGAATCACCCGCGCAGCGGCGATCGCCAGTCCCGATTGTCCTGCCGCCGCAAACTCGGTGGGGTCCATGGCCCCAGCCCAGACTCCCGCTAGGGCGGCACCAGCCGTTTTCAGCGTTGATAGCTGATCTGTTGGGCCAGACGGCGACGCGGCAAGGGCCAGGCGGCTCAGGATTGGTAGACCAGACAGACCATTGTAGAGGCCGCTCAAGCCTCCCGCGAGAGCGCCTACGGCTCGCGGATCGGCCGTTGGGGGCTGGAGCCGCCCGAGAAGCAGGGCTGGGTTGTCTGGCGCACTGAGAAAGTGAGCGGCGGCGAGGGCGATCGCCTTCGCAGTGCCGCCGGTCGGCCCGAGATTCAGGGCCGTTAAGGCGCGTTCTGTTTGGTTGAGAGGCTTTTGGGTGCTGAGGCAGATTTGCGCCTGGTTCAGGGCCTGGCGCAAGGGGGCAAGCGACGCTGAATCTGGCGAGTCTGGCAGCGCTTCGAGGCCGTGGGCCAGCAGGGTCGGGGGTTCTAGGCGATCGGTGAGTCCCAGGGCGATCGCCTCCAGCCAAACCGTAGCTCCCACCAAAAACTCGGGGTCTGGCCGAGCCGCCGCGATCGCCTCAAGGGCGCTACTGCGCTCGTAGGGACTGCCATGGAACACCAGGAACACGGGCAGGGCGAGGGCGATCGCCAAGGCCGCGCTGGGCGGCTCATTTTCCCCGGGCAGGGGCTCCGCCAGCAGCGATCGCCACACGTCGGGAATCACCGTTCGTCCTTCCACCAAGGCCTGGGCACCCCGGGTTAGCCGATCGGCGATCGCGCTAATCGGCTCTGGCTGAGCCTGCAAGCCAGAGCGCTGCTCACCCTTCAGCGGGCGATCGCCCCCAGCCCTCGCTCGCTCTCCCAACACCGTGCCAACCAACGCGCCCTGAAAGCGGCTTACCAGCGAATAGCGCATCTCTCTCTCTTGTCGCAAGTCCCGAACGTCCTGCACCTTTAGCTCAAGCAGCAGAAGCCTCACACCATCATCTTTGATTTGGTGTTGAGATGAATAGAAGCGAGATGATGACCTTGCTTCAGCCAGCAGGTTAGGCCCCCAGACCCGCCAGGCTAGCTGCCCGAAAAGCATGAATGCAAAGGGGTTTGATAAAATGTGCTGCGGCTAGACGTGAGTTCACGATGAGGAGGCAAAATCTAAATGCAAGCGAAATTGTGGCTCCCTCTCCGGGCAGCGCGATGGGCTTTGCTGCTGCTCATCGGCAGTCTGAGCAGCGCAGGCGCGATCGCCCAAAGCGAACCGCCCTCCGAGGCGTCTGAGGCGATCGCGCCCCGATCCTCCTCTGCCCCCCTGCCCCAGATCGACCGTCCCTTCCTGAAGCTAGGCAGCCAGGGGGCTGATGTCTCCGAAGTGCAGGCTTTGCTGCGACTGTTGGGGTACTACACCGGCGCTGTGGACGGAGTCTACAGCGAAGGCACCGCCGCCGCCGTCGCCAACTTCCAGAAAGCTGCCGGGCTCACCGCCGATGGCATCGTCGGCCCTGCCACCTGGAGGCGTCTCTTGCCCAGCAGTTCCGAGGCGATCGCCCCCACAGATACCCGCACTTCTGCCGGCGCCACCAGCTTTCCGCGACCTGCCCCGAGCGATCGCGGCCCCACCACGCCCCAGGCAACTCCCCCAGCGACTCCCCAGCCCGCTGCCCCTGATGCCAATCCCACTGCGAGTGCCGCCGCCCCCGCGCCCCCGGAGACTTCTGAGGGCTCAGCGCCTGCTCCAGAGGCAGCCCCCGCAGAAGTCACCCTTCCCATTTTGCGGCGGGGCGATCGCGGCCCCGCCGTCACCCAACTCCAAGAGCGCCTGAAAGCCATCAAGCTATACCAAGGCGAGGTTGACGGCATCTTCGGAGAAGGAACCGAAGTCGCTGTCGAAGCAGCCCAAAAAGACGCGGGCCTAACCGCAGATGGTGTCGTCGGTCCCGCCACCTGGCAGGCGCTCCTGCGTCGCCAGTAGCTCTGCCCCCCTTAGAGCACCGAAACAGCTACGGCAAACCGATAAAGTCTCGCTTGCCGTAGCTGCCCAAGCAATTAGGAAAGCCCTCATCAATTCGAGCGTTTCCCAAGCAAATTCCTAGAGCCCATTTCTCTATTTCCCACAAGTTTTCGAAATATTGCAGCTAATATTGCAACGTATCACAGCCTATCAAGTTTCTTAAATTGGGGATCACACCACCGACCTTGGTGTTATTTTGATATTAGGCACAGCGAAGGAAAGAGCCTCAACACAACCCCCTTCGAAACTGGTCGGTCTTAGAGCTTGTGCCTCCCGCTCTAAACCGGATGCTACTCCTTATTTTTCTTAGACAACAGTCAGTTTGTTAGCAATGTGGTAAGGCGTTCAGGACTTTGTCTCACTAACAGTCGCTTCAATTTCGTTACGTTTTCAAGCGCCTGAACGCCAAGCCAAACCTACAGTCTGGATAGACGATAGCTGACTCAGTCCTAGTGATTTCTAAGGTTGGCATTTCGAGCAAACATTACTTTTACCTCATTGCTGATTCTGTCTAGTTTGGTTTGTGTTTCATTTCGTTCCGCATTGTTTTTGTTAGTTCCAAGTTCCGTTACTTCGTCTGAATTGAACCAAGTCCCTAGAGCCTAGTTGATTCCAACTAGGCTCCCTTATTGGGACAATTCTTGAGTGCAAGACCGCGAAATCGGCGCACTTTCTATCACTTTCCCTACACACAAAAAGGGGCTACAAACATAGCCCCTTTTTTGATCAATTCAAATGTGTCAATCAGCGCGAGCGCATCAGTCTAGACCAGAGGCGATCGCCGTTGAAGGGCTAAAAGAGCGGTAGGTAATGTTGTGCTGCTTGAGGCGGCGAAGCGCTTCGCCCAGGCGCTCCTGCTCGGCAATCAAGCTAACGCGCACGTAGCCTTCACCGCCGCGCCCAAAGGCATTTCCTGGCGTCACGACAATTCCGGTTTTCTCGAGCACGGTCAGCGCGAAGTCCGTGGACGTGCTGCCAGGCGGGCAGGGCACCCAGAGGTACATCGTCGCTCGCGTTTTGGGCACGTCCCAGCCGAGCTCAGCCAGACCCTCGATCAAGAAGTCCCGGCGGCTGCGATAGCGAGCCTGGACTTCATGCACATAGACATCCGGGAGGCGCAGGGCGGTCTCGGCCGCTGTCTGCAGCGCCGCAAAAATGCCGTAGTCCAGGTTGGTCTTGAGGGTGCGCAGCCCCTGGATAATATGGCGGTTGCCCACCACGAATCCAACCCGCCAGCCTGCCATGTTGTAGGTCTTGGACAGGGTGTGGAACTCGACGCTGATGTCCTTGGCGCCCGGAATTTCGAGCAGGCTGGTCGGTTGATATCCGTCAAAGGCCAGCTCGGCGTAGCACAAATCGTGCACCAGCATGATTTCGTGCTTGCGGGCAAACGCAACCACCTCTTCGAAGAACTCCCGAGGCGCGGTGGCCGCAGTGGGGTTGCTGGGGTAGTTGAAATAGAGGATTTTGGCGCGCTGGGCAACTTCGTCTGGAATGGTTGCCAGATCAATCAGCCAGCCATTGTCAGGCTTGAGGAGAATGTCGTAAATTTCGCCGCCTGCAATCACAGGACCGCGAAAGTGCGCTGGATAGGCGGGGCTAGGGACCAGGATCAGGTCCCCGGGATTGATGTAGGCGATCGCCAGGTGAGCAAGACCTTCCTTTGAGCCGAGCAGGGGCAGCGCTTCGCCTTCCGGGTCGAGGGTGACGCCATAGCGGCGGTGGTACCACTCGGTAATGGTGCGCCGAAAGCTCGCAGTCCCTTCGAAGGGGGGATAGCCGTGGTTGCGCGTGTCCTGGAGCGCAGCCATCGCAGCTTCGACCACGGGCTGGGGCGTCGGCCCGTCGGGGTTGCCCATGCCCAGGTCGATCAGGTCGACTCCCTGCTCTCGCACCCGAGCTTTCAGCTCGTCGAGGCGGGCAAACACGTAAGGAGGTAGCGATTTGAGGCGATCGGCAGGGGTGATCCAGTCCAGGCTCATTTCGTTACCTCACTTTCGTTCAGGGATACCATCGAGACATCAGAAACCATCACGGCGCTACCGATTTCCGCAGCGTTTCGAGCGTCCGCGGGCGATCGCCGGCCCAGTTCTGTCGGCGCAGTGGTTGACACCATCGCCGCCATCAGCTGCGTCGGCACGACCGGGAAAGGCAGCCGGTGAATATCAGAATTGGGTGAGCAGGCAACTTCGGCTGCCCGAGTCAGCTCAGCCAGGGTTACATCGGCCAGGCCCAGATCCTCGAGGCTGCGGGGCAGGCCGATCGCTTCATAAAACTTGAGGAGCTGGTGGCGCGCAGTGGCCGCTAGCTGGTTGCCCTGGACTAGCTCTTCGAGGCGCAGCTGGACCAAAATTCCGTAGGCCACTTTTTCGCCGTGGAGCATGGAGTGGCTGGCCTCCAGGTGAGTTAGGCCGTTGTGGACAGCGTGGGCCGCCACGGTCCGGCACTGAGCACCACCAATACCGCCAATCACGCCCGCCAGCAGCACCGTGGCGTCCACCACTTCTTGCCACACTGGGCTGCCGGGCGATCGCAGGGCCAAGGCAGACTTCTGGAACAGGAGATCGCGCAAAACCCGCGCTTGCTGCACAGCAGCGATGATCAGGGTCTGGTCAGAGTCTCCGCTGCTGACGGAGGCTTCGTACCATTTGGCGATCGCATCGCCAATGCCCGCCACTAGAGTCCGCTGGGGTGCCGTTTGGATCAGGTCATAATCGAGCACCAGAACTTCGGGGCAGTGGGGCAGCGCCACATCGTACAAGAACGCGCCCTGCTCTGAATAAATATTGGACAGCGCCGTCCAAGCCGCGCAGGTGGCGCCCGAGGTGGGAATGGTCACAATCGGCAACTGGCACTGATGGGCCAAGAGCTTGGCCGTATCCAGCGCTTTACCGCCGCCAACTCCGATGATGATGTCGGCCTGGTGATCAGCGACGGCCTGGCGCAGGGCCGCCAAGCTGGATTCACTGCAATCTGGGCCATAGGTGGCTTGGGCGGCGGTCAACGTTTGCAGGACAGGCGCCAAGAAAGGCTCAACCGCAGCGAGCGTGCGATCGCCCCCCACGATTAGGGGACGCTGCCCCAACCGGGCAATGACTTCACCTAGGGTAGCCACCACGCCCGCACCTCGCACCACCTGCGCTGGGGCGATCGCCAACGACGGGAGCAAACCAGAAGGCATGGGCACAGCAGATTGCGGCGAATTGACCATAAAGTCTCAGAAAGATGTGACGACAGTTAATGACAAAACCGGCGGCATATGTAGTGTACTTAACACTAGCATTTCCGACCCAATTGCGACTCAGCCCCACCGAGATCTCGCCTCGGTCAGATGACGGAAATCCCAAGCCTGCTAAGCGCGATCGCTCGGGAGCTCAGCAAAATTTTGGCGGAACAGCTCGACCTGCATATTTTCGTCTTCCCGCACCGCCAGCGATCGCTTCACTTGGCCCAAGAAAAGGGGCTTCGAGAGACCCTCCGACGGATGAATGATCGTGCGGGCGCGGATCATAAACTGATTGTCCTGGCCGCCATAGCGCCCCAGGGAAAACAGATCGCCCGCAGCCTGACGCAAAGTCGCCTCGAGCTCTGTCTCAGTAATCTCGGGCGCGACCGCTACCACCGCCTGATTGGCTCCATTGTCGTAGACGACCGTGTAGCGCACCGCTCCCGGAATCGACGTCCGCATAATCGGCACCAAGCTGAGGGCAAACAGGCCGCTGGTCAACACCCCCATAAAGCCTGTCGCGCCCACCAGTCGGAAGCGAATGCCCCACTGGAGCACAAACGCCAAAACCGTCAGAGCCGCCAGCACCAGGGTCAAAATCCCCCCCCAGCCCGCAGCTTTTGCAAACTCGGCAGTTGTAATCATGAGTTGTAATCGCTTTATTCGTTTTCGTTGCTGACAAAGCCTTCGGCCACTTCGCCCGACGGCTGCTCCAGGGCAGCTTTGAGGGTGTGCCAGGTCAGCGTCGCGCACTTGATGCGCACCGGAAATTGGGAGACGCCTTGCATGACATTGAGTTTGCGCAGCTCCCGCGGAAATTCGGCTTCGCCCTTCATCATGTCCTGGAAGCGCTGCACCATCTCTGCCGCTTCGGCCAGGGTTTTGCCCCGCAGCGCCTCTGCCATCAAATCCGCAGACGCCATGGCGATCGCGCAGCCCTCTCCCTCAAACTTCACCGACTCAATGCGATCGCCCGCCTCAGCCAGCTGCACCGTCAGCTCGATCGTGTCGCCGCAGGAGGGATTGTGTCCTCGCTGGCGCCGATGAACCGGATCGGTCTGGCCTTTGTGCCGAGGCTTTTTGTAGTGCTCGAGAATCACCTGCTGATAAAGATCGCGCAGATTTCCCAGGGAAGAGGTCATGGTTGCGTTCGCTATCGTGATAGTTCATCAAACCGTCCCTTCGATCCTATCAGGGCCGATTCGTTTGCCGAGGATTTCGGCCCGCAAGATTGCCTAGCCGAGCAAATTTGCTCGGGGATTGAAGGTCTCTACGCTGCGGAGTCTTTCGTAGCAGTCGCGCTCTTCCGGGGTCAGCGTCTTGGGCAGCACGAGCTGAATTTCAACAATTTGATCGCCGCGCCCCTCTTCTGAGGGATAGCCCTTGCCAGCCAGGCGCAAACGCTGGCCAGAGGACACGCTCGGCGGAATATTGATACTCACTGGGCCGTCCAGGGTCGGCACCTCAATCGGCCCTCCCAGCACTGCTTCACTCGGGGTCACCGGGATCACACACACCACATCGGTCCCTTCGAGGCGGAACAGGGGATGGGGCAAGACGGTGATCTTGAGGTACAGGTCTCCGCCGCCGATGCCTTGACCCTTGAGGCGGATCCGCTGATCGGTGAACATTCCCGGGGGCATGTCCACTTCGAGCGATCGCCCGTCTTCGAGGCGGACCCGCTCTCGTCCGCCAGTGTAGGCCTTCTCTAGAGGCATGCTCAAAAACGCCTCAGCATCTCGGCGCTCGACTCGGGGGGGCACCGTGTAGGACGTTCGGCTGGTCCCCGGCTCGTAGGGGTTGGGCGCAGCGGCGGCGCGGCGGGCAGCAGCGGCCCGAGCAGCAGGCGCCGTCGTCGCGGTGCGCGTTTGGGCTCGCCGTCCCAGCAGCTGATCGACAAAACTATTGAAGTCCGAGAACTGGCTATAGTCCGTATCGGGCCCCCGCCGCCCCATCCAGCCACCGGCAGGCGCAGTGCGCTTGAAGCCGCGCTGCTTCCAAAAACGACTGTATTTGTCGTATTCGGCCCGCTTGGTCGTATCCGACAGCACCTCGTAGGCCTCGGTGATGTCTTTGAATTTTTCTTCCGCCGCTTTGTCTCCTGGGTTCAGGTCGGGGTGATACTGACGGGCCAGCCGGCGATAGACTTGCTTGATTTCGTCAAGGGAAGCCTCTCTGGCAACACCCAGAAGCTCGTAATAGTTGCGGAAGTTCTGCATGAACGTAGGAGGCAGGTGAAAAAGCTAGAACAGGGAAAAAGGAGAGCAGCCGACAGGCCGATGACTCAACTGGGCGATCGCCCAGGAGCCAGACTAGAGCCAGTCGTCGTCATCATCCCACTCATCGTTATCGTAATTGTAGGTGCTGGTCCCGGAGCGACTGCCGGAGCTGCCCCCGTACAAGGGGCGATCGTCTCGTCGGCGATCGCGATCGCGATCGCCCGAAAACGTCCGGCGCAGCGGCTCAAAGAAGCCCTCTTCTTCTTCGTCCTGGATGCTGATTCGCACCTCGCGGTCTAGCTCGTAGAGAGCATCCTGGAGATCGGCTTGGGCCAGATCCACGCCGCGATCGTCCTCTTGATCGAGGCACTCGCGCAGCTCTCGGATCAGCCCTTCGATTTTCTTGCGGCGATCGCTAGCAAAGTACATGCCAAAGTCCAGGGCCACCTCCCGCAGCTTGCGCTCCGCCTTGAGGGCGATCGCCTCTGCCTTGTTGCGCTTGTCAACGCGGGCCTTCTTGAGGCGATCGCTCTCAGCGAACTCCTCCGCCTCCCGGATCATCTGCTCGACCTCTTCCGTCGACAGCGTCGAAGCGCCCTGAATGGTCAGGCCTTGCTCCCGCCCCGTCGTCTTGTCCAGGGCCATCACCTGCAAGATGCCGTTCGCATCGATGTCGAAGGAAATCTGGACCTGAGGCACCCCGCGCGGCGCCGGCGGAATCCCCGTCAGCTTGAAGCGGCCCAGGGACTTGTTGCCCGAGGCAATATCCCGCTCTCCCTGGAGGACATGGACTTCCACCACGCTTTGGTTATTTTCGGACGTCGAGAAAATATCCGAGCGGCGCACCGGAATCGTCGTATTGCGCGGAATGATTTTCTTCATGACGCCGCCGATCGTCTCCAGACCCATCGACAGCGGTGTCACATCGAGCAGCAAAATATCTTTTACTTCACCGCCCAGAATCCCCGCCTGGATCGCAGCGCCCACCGCCACCACCTCGTCGGGGTTGACGTTCTGATTGGGCTCTAGGTCCACCAGCGATCGCACCAAGTCTTGCACCATCGGCATCCGGGTCGAGCCCCCCACCAGCACCACCTCATCGATGGCGTTGGGCGACAGGCCCGCATCGGCGAGCGCCTGCTTTACGGGATAGCGCAGTCGCTCCACCAGATCGCGGCACAGATCCTCAAACTGCACCCGCGTGAGCCGCGTCTCCAAATGCTTGGGACCGTCCGCCGTCGCCGTGATGAACGGCAGGTTAATGTCAGTAACGTTGACGCCAGAGAGCTCAATCTTGGCCTTCTCCGAGGCCTCGGTCAGACGCTGGAGCGCCTGGCGATCGCGCCGCAGATCGACCCCCTCTGCCTCCAAAAACTGGTCCGCCAGCCAGTCGACAATCTTCTCATCAAAGTCATTGCCCCCCAGCTGCGTATCGCCGCTTGTGGCCTTGACCTCGAACACCCCATCACCGACCTCCAGCACCGACACATCAAAGGTGCCGCCGCCCAAATCAAACACCAAGATCGTTTGGTTATTCGCCCGATCAAGACCGTAGGCCAAGGACGCCGCCGTGGGCTCATTGAGAATCCGCTTCACCTCCAGCCCCGCAATCCGGCCCGCGTCCCGCGTTGCCTGCCGCTGAGAGTCATTAAAATAGGCCGGCACCGTAATGACCGCCCCCGTCACCGGCTGCCCCAGGTAGCGACTCGCCTCATCGGCCAGCTTCCGCAGGACCATGGCGGAAATTTCCTCTGGCGCAAAGTCGCGCTCTAGCCGAGGGCACTTGATGCGAATATTGGCGTTTTCGTCACGGCGAATGGTGTACGGAACGCGCTTGGAGGCCGGGGTCAGCTCAGAATACTTGCGACCCATGAAGCGCTTGACGCCGTAGAAAGTATTCTGAGGGTTGAGCACGGTCTGGCGACGCGCCATTTGGCCAACCAAACGCTCCCCTTCTTTACTGAAACCCACCACGGAGGGAGTCGTGCGCATTCCTTCAGCGTTGGCAATGACAACGGGTTTCCCGCCTTCCATTACGGCGACGACTGAGTTCGTGGTCCCCAAGTCAATGCCGACTACTTTACCCATCGCGTTGCTATTCCTTCTCCGTATATTCGGCTTTTAGATTCTTCCCGTCGCTGGAATCGAAAACCGCCCTGAATCGGGCTATCTCCAGGGCTATTAACAAAGAAACGTTAACATTGTCTAGCTAATATTATCGCGCTCTCTTTTGAGCCTTGTAGATCCCTGGCAGAGTCGTTTTTTGTCTGCCCTCGCCCAAGCAAATCAAAAAATGATGAAGGCGATCGCGCCCGAAGTGCCCTTACTTCCACGCTAACAGATCCTTGTTGAGCCCCCAATCAACCGCGTTTTAGCAAAAAAATTTACGCGAAGGCGCAAATTCAAGGTGAATCTCCAAGCTTCCGTAAAATGTAACGGATTGCAACGGTATAATGATCACTGTTTAGAACATTAGGACTGAGGGCAGCACTGTTACATGCGAGTTGCGATCGCTGGGGCGGGTCTGGCCGGTCTTGCGTGTGCGAAATATCTAGCGGACGCAGGCCATACTCCCATTGTCATCGAGCGTCGAGACGTGCTGGGCGGCAAAGTCGCTGCCTGGAAGGACGAAGACGGAGATTGGTATGAGACCGGGCTGCACATCTTCTTTGGGGCCTATCCCAATATGCTGCAGCTATTCAAAGAGTTGGACATCGAAGATCGGCTCCAGTGGAAGGAGCACACCATGATCTTCAATCAGCCGGAGAAGCCTGGGACTTACTCTCGCTTCGACTTCCCAGATATGCCGGCGCCTTTCAATGGGGTCTGGGCCATCCTTCGCAACAATGACATGTTGACGTGGGAGGAAAAAATTCGCTTCGGATTGGGCCTGATTCCAGCGATGCTGCAAGGGCAATCCTATGTCGAAGAAATGGACAAATACTCCTTCTCGGAGTGGCTCAAGCGTCAAAACGTGCCGCCACGGGTTGAGAAAGAAGTATTTATTGCCATGGCCAAGGCGCTGAATTTTATCGATCCAGATGAGATTTCGGCGACGGTGGTTTTGACGGCTCTCAACCGCTTTTTGCAGGAGAAGAACGGCTCCAAGATGGCGTTCTTGGACGGTGCGCCGCCCGAGCGCCTGTGCCAGCCTGTGGTGGACTATGTGACGGAGCGGGGCGGCGAGGTTCGCCTGAACGCACCGCTCAAAGAGATTCGCCTCAATCCGGACGGCACGGTCAAGGATTTCGTGATTCGGGGCCTCGATGGCGCGCCGGAAGAGGTGCTGGAGGCAGATGTCTACGTCTCGGCCATGCCGGTCGATCTGCTCAAGCTGATGCTGCCGGATGCCTGGAAGCAGGAAGCCTATTTCCAGCAGCTCAATGGCCTGGAAGGGGTGCCGGTGATCAACTTGCACCTGTGGTTCGATCGCAAGCTGACGGATATTGATCACCTTCTCTTCTCGCGATCGCCCCTCCTCAGCGTTTATGCTGACATGAGCAATACCTGCCGAGAATATGCCAACCCCGACCGTTCGATGTTGGAGTTGGTCTTGGCCCCTGCCAAAGACTGGATTGGGCGCTCCGATGAAGACATCGTGGCGGCCACCATGGCTGAACTGGAAAAACTCTTCCCTCAGCACTTTGGCACTGACAACCCTGCCAAGCTTTTGAAGTACAAGGTTGTCAAAACCCCACGCTCTGTCTACAAAGCGACTCCAGGTCGACAGCAACATCGGCCTTCGCAGGTAACCCCCATCAGTAACTTCTACCTGACGGGCGATTACACAATGCAGCGCTATCTAGCAAGCATGGAAGGGGCAGTTTTGTCTGGTAAGCTGACGGCGCAGGCTATTGCTGCGGCGAATCCCGAAGCCCAATCCCCAAGCGGTCAGCCTGGGAAGTCAACGTCCTCCACGCCCGCCACGAATGCTGCAACTGCCTGATTCTCCCCAATCTCTTTCGACGCGCGACATGCCTCGCTCCGGTTTGGCGTCTGTTGACGGTGCCTATGAGCTCTGCCGTCAGGTAACGGCTGAGTACGCGAAAACGTTCTACCTAGGAACGTTGCTGATGCCGGAGGAGAAACGTCGGGCCATCTGGGCCATTTACGTTTGGTGTCGCCGGACGGATGAGTTGGTGGACGGGCCGCAGGCTGCCCAGACCACAGCCGAGACGCTCAATCAGTGGGAGCACCACTTGGAGCGGATCTTTGCTGGGTATCCTGAGGATGATTACGATTTGGCGCTGGTGGATACGCTGTCGAAGTTTCCGCTAGATATCCAGCCATTTCGGGACATGATTGCGGGCCAGCACATGGATTTGGTCCGCAATCGCTACCAAACCTTTGATGAGCTGTATCTCTACTGTTATCGGGTTGCCAGCACGGTGGGCCTGATGTCGACGGCAGTGATGGGCACCGATGCCCGGCGATCGCCTGCTCCCTGGGACCCTGAGGCCACCTACATTCCCACGGAGGAAGCGATCGCCCTCGGCATCGCCAACCAGTTGACCAATATCCTGCGAGATGTGGGCGAAGATGCTCGGCGGGGGCGAATTTATTTGCCCCTTGATGAGCTAGCTCTCTTCAACTACACCGAAGAAGACCTGATGCAGGGCGTGGTGGACGATCGCTGGCGGGAGCTGATGCGCTTCCAGATTCAGCGCACCCGCAAGTACTACACTCAGGCGGAGCGCGGCATCACGGCCTTGAGCCCCGATGCTCGCTGGCCGGTTTGGTCAGCGCTGATGCTCTACAGCAAGATTTTGGACGCGATCGAGCGAAACAACTACGACGTGTTTCGCCAGCGAGCCTACGTCTCGAGGCTCAAGAAGATCTCCTATTTGCCCATCGCCTGGTTACGGGCGATCGCACTTTAAAATTGACGTTTATGCAGCTTGAGTTTATTCCGGTCGAGGAATTCTATTTTGCCTTGACCTTGGCAGTGCGGACCCTGACCGAGATCGATCAGCCAGAATTGACCCAGCAAGTGGGCGATCGCCTGAAAGAACTCTACGGCCAGCCATCCACCGTGGCCGCCGCGAGCCAGAACACCTTCAACTATGTTTTCCGGGTCTGTGACTACGACAACAGCCCCGCAGAGCAGCTTATTATCTCCGTCGCCGACTGGCAGAACAAGCTGCGCCTCAGCAGCGACTATGGATGGACCCTAGACAACGATCGCAAGCCTGTGCGCACCGATCGCTTCGCACAGCGGGACGCCTTCGCCCAGGAACTACAAGCTCACTTGCAAAGCTGGCTCAAGCTGAGCTGGTAAGACTCTACGGGCCTTTTTAGTTCTTTATTTTTGTCTTTAAAAGCATTGCCCGGCGCATGACTGCACGCCGGGCAATGCTTTAGGGCAATTTACTCGCTCTCGGCCTCAACGCTGCAGCTCCAGGACGCCAAGATTTTTGCAGCACTGCGTCCCAAAAATGGAACTAGAGCCTAGTCTTGCCAGCGGCTTCCTAGCCGCCCCGCAGAACCAAGCTCTAGCTCATCAGTTATGCCGATTCCGAGTCAGCTTGAAGCCATAGGCTAGCTGTCTAGACAGACCTTAGGCATCAAGCCGAAAGTAAAAAGCAACTTAGTTGGTCGTCGTTTGAGCGGCCAACAGTTCCTTCAACTTCTCTAGGTCTTGAGCCCAGCGCGGATCAGGCTGCACCGCATCCGACGTCGTAGAGGTCGTGCTGCGGCGGGCTTTGCCACCACCGCCACCGCTGCCGCCCTTGCGACGAGCACCGCCGCCAGCGTTCGAGGGTGCAGGTGCAGCGCCTTCTTCTTTGCCCTTCGAGCGAGGCAGCGCCTTCTCGATCTTGATTGCACAATCCTTGACTTGGTAGCCATTGAATTTCTCAATGACTTCATCAGCTTCCTCATCACTCTTGACGGTGATGAAGCCAAATCCCCGACACTTGTTGGTTTTACGGTCGGTAATTACCTTGATCGCCAGTAGTTCACCAGCTTCTGCAAATGCAGCTTCTAGCTCTTGGCGATCCAGGTCTTTGGGCAGATTGCCCACGTAGAGACGAATCGGCATACGAATCGATACCTCCAGGTGCTGATCTAGACAAACTTGATTAAAAACTTTGGCAAAGTATTAGTTAAAGGCTCAGCAGAATCAGCGGGTAACCTCCTTCCCATGGGCCTCTTCTGCACACGCCACTCAGGCATAAACCACGCTAGCTGCTTGCCATATTGCTCAACTTTTTTAGGACGAGGCGATGTCAAAGTCACTACTGGCCACTCCGGGCGATCGCGACATTAATCGCTTCGGTCAAGACTTTTTGGCTTTGCTAAATCGTGCTTTGATCTGCTGCAACTGCTTCATCTAAATTTTTGTGCCATTCAATAAGGTATCACGCCGTTTAGTACCGAGCTAGCTTTAGTTGCAGATTTCATCCTTAAGTTGGACAGGGCATCCTTAAACACTAGAATGGGCCTGGTTTTTAGAGGTCGAGAAAGGTAAGACATTTTGTCTTAAATGAAAATTGTGGAGACTACGGAGAATCGATTTTTTGTCAGGAAAATCGGATTCGATCGCGAAAATCTCTAGATTTCTGGAGGCTATTTGATACAAAAACCAGCCGAGGGTTCGGCTGGCTAAGCTTGCTGTGTTGGGAGGAGGAAAACCTGATACCAAGACGACCAATGGGCCGGTAAATGGCGCTGAATATTGAGCCACGTCAAGGTAAAGTGGATTCCTTTATGAAGGAATGTAACATCAAATTGCTCACAACGGCAACTTTTCGTTACATCTGGCGGCTATCCCCCTTGGTAGATGATGTAAATCCCCCAGAGGGCGATCGCGCTGCCAACCAGGGTCGACCAAACGGGGTGAAAGCTTTGGCTGTTGGTGCGATGCCCGCTGCGAATCATCTCAACATCGATCCAGGGGGTCAGGCCGCGGCGAAACCAGCCGGTAACCATCACGGGCTGATGCAGCAGGGGCTGCGGGCGCGTCACGGGCATCAGGGCAACTCCCAGGGGACCAAGGGGGGAGCAGCAGTGCAGACGAACTAGGCCCTGGGCGGTCTGGAGATAGAGGTCTTGACCCCAGGCATTGCTGAAGCCGGGGCGGCCCAAGAGCTGACCGGAGAGGCGCACAGGATGGCTGTCGATGGGCAAGGCGGGGGTGGAGCTGAGCAGGCTGGGGAGGGTCGCGCGATCGCCCGCTGAGGCCGGCGGCAAGTCGGGGAAAAATCGGTTGATGCGCAGAATGGTGCCCAGGCCAAACCCGAGCAGCGCGCAGCCCAGGAGCAAGGTGCGATCGCCCGCCATCCAGGCCAGGCCCGGATTGCCCAGCGAATCGCCCAGCCAGCCCACCAACCAGAGCGTGGCGGCAAAGCAGAAGCCCAAGAAGACGCCGAAGAATGGCATTCCTTGCTGGAGAAGGCGCTGCTGCTCTGCGGGCGAAAGCCCGGCTAGGAGGGCCATTTTGGCGGGGGCGGGTTTGGCCAGGGTTGGCCAGCGCAGCTCACTGTCGATCTGCCAAAACTGGGCGTAGAGAGCAAGCAACTGGAGGCGATCGCCGGTGGGAGGGTGAGCGTTGTTGAGGGCGAGCCAGTGGCGCTGGGGATTTTGTCGCTCCCACTCGAGAACCGTCTCAAAGGGGGCGATCGCGCCCAGGCTGCCGAGGGTCGCAGCAGTGCAGTACCCCAAAGGCGCCAGCAGCTCAAAGGCTTCGAGGGCGTAGGGGGTTTTTTGCTGCTGCTGGAGCGCCTGAGCGGTGCCCGAGGCAATCTTGAGCAGGGCGCGGGTGAGGCCGTTGGGGTTGCCGGTCAGTTCGGCTGCGGCGCGATCGCTGTAGTAGCTGCGGGTGCGGCTCAGCCACAGCAGGGGCCAGCGCAACAGCCAAAAGACGCCATAGCTCAGGCTGCTGCTGACGGCGGCAATGCCCTGGAAGAAAGACACCAGCGATCGCTGGCGCAAAAAGGCGGGAATGGGCGACTGGCGCAGCCAGGTCGGCAGGCGATCGCCCACTTGGGCAAATCCCCAGTACAGGCCATAGGGAATCTGAAGGAACAGCACCAGCCCCGAGAGAATCCCAAAGCTCCACTGCTCTACGTGGCCCATCTCCACAGCGTAGAGAGCGGCGATTTCATCGTCGCTGAGCTGACGCAGGAGCCCTTGACTGACGACAATGCGAGCCGTGCGCCGCAGATGACCATAGGTGAAAATTAGCGGCGCATCTAGGGGCAAAAGTCCCAGCTTCAGCGGATCGACTTTCCACTGGCGCGATCGCTGGCGCAGAAGCTTAGTCGCCTCAGGGCTGTAGTCGCTGAGGGCCTTGGGGGACAAGGGCTGGAGACCATAAATCAAGCGCAGCCAGACATCCATCAGCCACGGCAGGGCCAGCAGCACCAGACCCACTAGAGCCCAGGCAAATCGCCCCGGATTCTGGAGCACAGGGGACAAAAAGGTAAATCGGGGGAGAAGCGGGACCTGCCCTGACAGCCAGTACAGCCACTCCACGCTGAGGGAGAGCAGAAAGCGCGTGAGCCACAGAAAGGCAAGCGCGCTCAGAAGCTGAATCGCCCACAGCTGTCCCAGTTTTGCCTTGCGCAGCGATCGCCACTGTTGGGCGCGCCCCGCCTGCTGCCAGACGTGGGGCACAGCCGCCGGGACTGCTTCTTCGGGAGGCGTTGCGCGGGGCGATGGGGCAGCAGGGGCAGCGCTTTCGAGCGCTGAGTCTGGCGCCGGAGACACTGGCGCTTTCGCCGCAGGCTGAGAGGGGGCTGAGGCGGCCTGGGGGAGGGCTGTCGGCGGTAGCGTCGGGGAAGGACGCGAACGGCGGGGCTGGGGCGGAGCAGGCTGCACAGGCGTCGCTCCCGCCTCCAGGGGCACAAAGCCCGTAGCGTCTCCAGGAGGAGCTGGCGGATTCGCTGGGCGGATCGGCGCAAGAGAGGGCGAAGCATCGAGGGGCACGAACCCCGTCAGGTCGCCTGCCGCAGGTCCCGGCTGAGATTGAGCCAGTTCTGGGTAGCGCTCTAGCAAGCTAGCGACGGTGCGATCGCCCCAAGCCTTGAGGGGAGGCTGGGCGCTTTGGGCCAGAGACTGGGCATAGGGCAGGGCCTTCGCAGGCTGTCCTAGCCGGTCAAAGGCCACCGCCAAAGCCTGACGCGATCGCAGCACCACGGTCGGGTTGGGGTGCGATCGCTCTACTGCCATTAGCGGCGCGATCGACCCGGCATAGTCACCCTGCTTGAGGGCAGCAAGCCCTTGTTCAAGCTGCTGCGACAGCCCAGCAGTATCGGGCCCCTTGGCATCAGAACCGGGATGGACCATAACAGCGTGCCCCCTTCAAGCTCGCTTCAGCCTAGCATCTAGACCGAAATGGGTTCCTGGCCTGCCGTCACAGGCGCGATCGCCTTCAGGCTGAGCTTGGGATTGTCGGCCTGGAACTGCTGCAAATTCCACTCATTGCGGAACAGCAGCACTGGTCGGCCCCAGCTATCCTTGACCGTCGCCACGTTGAAAATGCGGCCCAGCTGCTCTAGGGCTGGCCAGCCCTCCTCGACCCAGCGTGCAAGGTTGTAGGGCAGCAGCTCCAGCTGCGTTTCGACGCCGTACTCGTTTTGCAGGCGGAACTGCACCACCTCAAACTGAAGCTGACCCACCGCCGCCAGGATCGGGTCGCGCTTGGCATCATCCATGGAGTACATGATTTGCACCGCGCCTTCTTCCCGCAGCTCCGAGACGCCCTTATGGAACTGCTTAAACTTCGAGGGATTAGGGTTTCTGAGATAGGCAAACAGCTCCGGCGAGAAGCACGGAATGCCGTCGTATTCCAGCTGAGGGCCGCTATAGATGGTGTCGCCAATGGCAAAAGCCCCCGGATTGTTCAGGCCGATCACGTCTCCGGGATAGGCCGTAATAATCGACTCGCGGTCTTGGCCAAACAGCTTTTGGGGGCGGGACAGACGCACCATTTTGCCCGATCGCGCGTGGTTGACCGTCATGTCTTTTTCGAACTTGCCCGAGCACACGCGAATGAAGGCAATGCGATCGCGGTGGCGCGTGTCCATGTTGGCCTGGAGCTTGAAGACAAAGCCCGAAAACTCCGGATAGCTGGGGTCTACTTCTCCGATCGAGCTGCGGCGCGGCCCCGGCTTGAGGGCGTAGTCCAGGAAGGCATCGAGGAACAGCTCCACGCCAAAGTTGGTCATGGCGCTGCCAAAGAAAACCGGGGTCATTTGGCCCGCGTGGACTTTTTCGATATCAAGTTCAGCGGCTGCCCCTTCGATCAGCTCCAGCTCCTCCTGGAACTGCCCATAGATGGCCGGCTCGATCAGATCCTTGAGGCGGGGGTCATTGGCGTCAAAGACGGTCTCTCCCGCAATGCGCTTACCGTGAGCCGTCCGCTCAAACAGGTGGACCTGGCGCGTGCGGCGATCGAATACGCCCTTGAAGCGATCGCCTGTGCCGATGGGCCAGTTCACCGCATAGGTCTGCAGCCCCAGCTCCTGCTCAATTTCGTCGAGCAGCTCTAGGGGATCGCGGGTGGGCCGGTCCATCTTGTTGAAGAAGGTGAAGATAGGCAGCGATCGCATTCGACAGACTTCAAACAGCTTGCGGGTCTGGGGCTCTAGGCCCTTGGCCCCGTCCTCCAGCATGACCGCGTTATCTGCCGCCGCCAGCGTCCGGTAGGTGTCTTCACTAAAATCCTGGTGTCCCGGCGTGTCCAGCAGGTTAATGTGATACCCCTGATACGCAAATTGCAAAACCGTCGATGTGATAGAAATGCCCCGCTGCTGCTCCATTTCCATCCAGTCCGAGGTAGCATGGCGCTGAGCTCGACGCGCTTTGACTGCCCCCGCCTCGTGAATCGCACCTCCGTACAGCAGCAGCTTTTCGGTCAGTGTCGTTTTACCAGCGTCTGGATGCGAGATGATAGCAAAGGTTCGCCGCCGATCGATGGCTTCCTGAATTTCTGTTTGCAATTCGCTGGACATGCTGCCTATCAAAAAAATCCTAGACGTCCATTATAGTGGCCCCCCTTCCCATCCCTTTGGCCTGGTTTGATGGGAGAAGCGCTATATTGACTCGGCAAGGTCAGAGCAGCTCATGACGTGCATTTGCCCCTGTCAGTCATCCGCTGAGCCGAACCAAAGCCTGTCTAGGCAGAGTCTGCGGAGTCTAGCATTTTCTAGCAAGGGCCATTTCGGCTGACGATTCGCACATTTCTAAGGGTGCTGGGACCGCCGCCGTCGCCGCTGAAAATTCCCGCAGGGCTTCTCCAAATCGCTATGGTTACAGCCCCCTTGCTCCCCAAGGGCTAGTCATGGGACATTGCGGTCATCTTGAGCTTGAGTGAAGTACGTATTCTGAGCCTCCCATTTTTTCCTTCTAGGCCACCGGTCCCAACTGCGTGGCCAACGGCAATCTGTGAAACGGTAGATGACCATGACATCGCAAGCGCCTAGATCCTCAGAGCCTAGGCTCGACCTATCTCCTTCCCAGCATTCAGTTCCAATTAATGAGGCGTTTGGCGATTTGGCGCGCTTGGTCGCCCACGCCTGTCAGACTCCCTTGGCCCTGGTGTATTTGGCGGATGGTACCCGTCAGTGGTTTCGCGCCAAGGCGGATTTGGAGATTCCCCAGATCGAAGCGAGCGATCGCCTGTGGCGATTCATGGCCTGCCAGCAGGATTTTTTTGTGGTGATCCAGAGCCAAGAGAGCGGGACGGCTCCTGGGCGATCGCCTTTGCCGGTGGGATCGCTGCTGCGCTTTCTGGTGGGGGTGCCGCTGCTGACAGCGGGCGGCCAGATTTTGGGGGCGATCTGCGCCCTCGACGAGGTCGTTCACGACGTCAGTGATGAGCAAGTCGAGATCCTGCGGGTGCTAGCGCGGCAGGCGATCGCCCAACTTGAGCTCCATCACAACCTGACAAACTTGGCCCAGGCGATCGCCGAGCGTCAGGCCGTCGAAGACGTCCTGCGCCAGACTGAGTCCAAGTATCGCAGCATCTTTGAAAACGCCGTCGAAGGCATCTTTCAGACCACTCCCGAGGGCCGCTTCCTGAGCGCCAACCCCGCTCTGGCGCGCCTCTACGGCTACGACTCCCCCGAAGCGCTGATTGCCAATCTGACCGACATCGAGACACAGCTCTACGTTGATCCTCATCGCCGTCAAGAATTCATCGACCGGATGGCCACCGAGGACGCCGTGACCGAATTTGAGTCTGCGGTCTATCAGCGCGATGGCTCCATCATCTGGATCACCGAAAACGCCCGCACCGTCCGTGATGCAGACGGCGCCATCCTCTACTACGAAGGATTTGTCGAAGACGTCACCCAGCACAAGCGCGCCGAAGACGCCCTGCGCGAGAGCGAACAGCGCTTTCGGGTCATCTTTGAGAAAGCGGCGATCGGCCTGTCGCTGACAGACATGCAGGG
Organism: Geitlerinema sp. PCC 7407; assembly: GCF_000317045.1. NCBI lineage: Bacteria > Bacillati > Cyanobacteriota > Cyanophyceae > Geitlerinematales > Geitlerinemataceae > Geitlerinema > Geitlerinema sp. PCC 7407. The sequence continues at coordinate 1,351,965 of NC_019703.1, read as the reverse complement.
CCGGCTCATGGCCGCCAACCCAGCCATGCAGGCCATGCTGGGCTACTCCAATCTGGAGCTTCAGCAGTGCTCCTTTGACCACTACACCTATCCCGAGGATCTCTATCCGGACCTGACGCTGTATGAAGAGCTGAAGCTCGGCCAGCGAGACCAGTACGACATTGAAAAGCGCTACGTCCGCAAAGATGGTCGTATTCTCTGGGCGCGCCTGACCGTCTCGCTGGTGTGCAACGCTGAGGGGACGCCGCTGTTTAGCATCTGCATGATGCAGGACATTACCGAGCAGCGCCAGAGCGAGGCGAAGCTGCTGCGGGCAGCCCTCCATGACACCCTCACCGGCCTGCCCAACCGGACGTTCTTGATGGAGCGGCTCCAGGAAGCGGTGACCCTCACCCAGCACGATTCCCAGGCTCAGTTTGCAGTGCTGTTTCTCGATCTCGATCGCTTCAAGATCGTCAATGACAGTATCGGGCACTTGGCGGGCGATCGCCTTTTGGTCGAGATTGCCCAGCGCATCAGCGCCTGCGTCCGCGCCGAGGACACCGTGGCCCGCCTCGGAGGCGACGAGTTCGCGATCTTGCTCACCGACATCGGCTCGATCCAGGACGCTATCGACGTCGCCGATCGCATCCAGCAAACCCTCAAAACCCCCTTCAATCTGGGCAGTCAGGAAGTCTTCAGCAGCGTCAGCATCGGCATTGCCAGCAGCATGAGCGGCTACGAACAGCCTGAGCACCTGCTGCGCGACGCCGATAACGCCATGTATCGCGCCAAGGCCCAAGGAAAAGCCCGCTGCGTGGTCTTCGACACCCACATGCACGATCGCGCCTTGCAGCTGCTGCGCCTGGAAAATGATCTGCGGCGCGCCGTGGAGCGCCAGGAATTTCTGGTTTATTACCAGCCCATCGTCTCTCTGGACATGGGCCGGATCGCGGGCTTCGAGGCCCTAGTGCGCTGGCGTCACCCTGAGCGGGGCATGGTGTCTCCGGCGGATTTTGTGCCGATCGCCGAAGAAACGGGCCTGATTTTGCCCCTGGGCTACTGGGTGCTGCGGGAATCTTGTCGTCAGATTCGGGCCTGGCAGGAGGCCTTTCCCCAGTACCCGCCCCTGTTTATCAGCGTGAATTTGTCAGGGCGGCAGTTCACCCAACCGGGACTGGTGGAGTGCATCGAGCAGGTGCTCTCGGAAACGGGCCTCGAAGGCGGCAGTCTGCGCCTGGAGATTACCGAGAGCGTGCTGATCGAAAACGCTGATATGGTGACCAAGCTGCTCGAAAGATTGCGATCGCAGCGGATTCACCTGTGCATCGATGATTTCGGGACCGGCTACTCGTCCCTCAGCTATCTGCACCGCTTTCCCGTCAACGTGCTCAAAATCGATCGCTCCTTCATCAACAAAATGGGAGCAGAGGACGAAAACTCAGAAATTGTGCGGACAATCGTTTCCCTGGCCCACAATCTGGGCGTAGACGTGACCGCTGAGGGCGTAGAGACCGAAGCTCAGCTCGTCAAACTCTGGGCTTTGCAGTGCGAATATGCCCAAGGGCACTTTTTCTCAGCGGCGCTCAGCAGCGAGGCGGCCGAGGCGCTGCTGGCCGCAGCACCCCGATGGTAAGAAGGGCCTAGTGGCCGGACCAGGAAACCCAGCGCCTCGAAACGCCGTGGGAGGAGGCGGCTTTGCTGAGCTCGGCAGTCCGGAGATTCGTGCCGCTCAGATCTGCTCCACTGAGATCGACGTCTTCGAGATTCGCCCCGGTGAAGTCAGCATCGGTCAAGATGGCGCTGCGCAGGTCCGCCTGAAATAAATTCGCGCGTCCGAGTTTTGCGCCGCTCAGGTTGGCCCCAATCAGGTTGACTTCGCTCAGGTCGGCGCTGCGCAGGTCAGCGTTGGTGAGGTCGGCGTTGCTGAGGTTGGCTCGGCTCAGGTTGGCCCCAGACAAGTTGGCATGGCTCAGGTCGGCGCTGCTGAGATCAGCGCTGCTGAGGTTGGCCTGCTGGAGATTGACTTCTTCTAAATCAGCCTGGTGAAGGGCCGCCTGCTGAAAATCGCGCTGGCCGCTGGCGTAAGCTTGCAAAATTTGAAGTTTTTTCATGATTTAGATCCAGTAAAAGAGCAATAAATTCGGCGATCGCCCCCAAAATCCCTCCTAGGAAAGCAGTTTTAAAACGCTTTTAACTCTTTCTCAACAAAAAGGTTTTAGAGCTCAAGACTCACACCAGCACTCACACCAACGCTTATTAGAATTTCTGCACTTTCTGCTTACGAAAATTGCCTATTTCAGCTAATGGCTTAGCAGGCCATTTTAATAACGTGCAGAAACTCGCTCCTTGAAGCCTTCAAGCACGATCTAAAGAACATCAAGGAGGCCCTAAATTGCTTTAAGATTTTGGGGGGCGGCGATCGCCGCTGTCAGACGCTAGGGCTTTAGAAGATTCCAATCAGAATCACAGCCGTCAAGATACAAAAAGCCAGAAGGGCGAAAATCAAAAGGTCAGCCCTGCTCTCATCAGGCTTTTCAGGCGATTTTGACAGATGGTCCATAACGATCTCCTCAAAGAATGAAGCGGTAGAGATCAGCAAGCATTGGCTAGCTTGAGCTTTAGGATCAGCCGACAATCAAATCAGTCCCAAATTTAGGTTCGAGCGTGCACCAGTCGATGCTGCCAGTTGGCGCAGATAATTAAAATTCGCTATTTTTCAGCGATTTTTTATCTCGCGCCTAGCTTTAGCGATCGCCTTCGTCTGAACCACTGACATTTGCTTTTGATTCTAAGCAATCGTCTCCGTAATTTCACAGATTTAAAACAACAATTAATAAAAACTCGTGGATTCTGCGTGATTTTTTTGTGTTTTTAGCGCCGGAAAACAGGCAGAAGAAAACCCAGGCAGCATCCTAATGCACGATTCGCCATTCTGAGAAAGTCTTCAAGCTTTGTGACCGGCGATCGCAGACTTTCGGTACCCAAAATTATGAATTTTTGGCAAAAACCCTTAGGTTGAAAGGAAAAGCACGCTGCTCCAGTGAATCTATTGCCACATGCTTGCAACCTCACCTGTTCTATGAAATTCAAAATCGTCGCGATCGCCCTTTTGAGTGCCACCTCCCTCAGTGTCAGCAGCGGAATCGCCAACTTTCCCTTTTCGCAACCGGCTCTGGCCCAAAATAGCGAGGCGTTTTGCGGGGTCAGTGAACCCACCGCCACCTACGAAACGCGCAATTTCTGGATTTATATCTGCCGCGAACCGGATGGTTTTCGCTACGTTGGCGTCAACAAGAGTACCGGCGATATGCTGACCCAGACCGCTTATCCAATCAAGCGGGGCTACCAGATCACCAACGGCAACTACACCTACATCATCGACTCCCAAGACCTGATCGTGCTCGAGGATGGCACCCTGTTTTCGCGAGAGCCGGTGACTCGCTTCTGGTATGGCAACCAGCCCAGCTCGGACTGGGGAACCTTACGGGCCGCAGACCCCAACGCCCAAATCACGCTGCGCGCCAACCCCAACATCCGCGCCCGCAGTCTGGGCTACGGCCTGGTCGGCGATCGCGTCAGGATCATCGAGCAAACGAGCGATCGCGAAGGCTACATCTGGTACAAAGTCCGCTTCCCCAACTCTGGCTCTGTAGGCTGGGTGCGGGGCGATCTGCTGCGACTCCAATAAGCCCAAAACAACAAAAACCGGGCGCGCACCACAGTGACACACCCGGTTTCAGAGCACTATTTAGACCAGACTTAAACCAGACTTAGGCAATCAAAGAGGCCAGAGAGAGGGGCGATCGCCCCTCTCTCTGGCTCAGGCTGATTTAGTCGATACCCTCAATGCGGTCTTCCACTTCTTGGTAGAGCTCGCGGAGGCGATCGAGGTTTTCGTCACTGGTTTCCCAGTAGCCGCGACCATTTGCTTCCAGGAGCGTCGTCACCATCTTGCGGAAAGAGTTGGGGTTGAGGTCCAGCAAGCGCTTGCACATCTCTTCATCCTTGAAGAAGGTGGTGTTGGTGTCCTCATAGACCCAGTTATCCACCGCGCCCGCCGTTGCCGACCAGCCCATGGTGTTCACGAGACGCTTCGACAGCTCCCGCACCCCTTCGTAGCCGTGGCTGAGCATGCCCTCGTACCACTTCGGGTTGAGCAGCTTGGTCCGAGCGTCCAGGCGCACCGTCTCCGACAGCGTCCGAATCTGGGCATTGGCCGTCGTCGTGTCCGCCATGTAGGAAGCCGGCATTTTGCCGTCATCCCGCAGCCGAGCCACGATCTTGGTGGGATCGGAGTCGTAGTAGTGGGACACGTCGGTCAAGGAAATCTCCGACGAGTCGAGGTTTTGGAACGTCACCTCAGCCGTCTTGAGCGAGGACCGGAAGAGATCTTCGTTTTGCTCCATCACGCCGGGGTTATCCGACGAGAAGGCGAAGCCCTTGCGCGAGAGGTACATGTTTTGCAGTTCCTCTTCGCTCTCCCAGGTGCCGTTTTCCACCGCCAGGTTGATGTTGCTGGAGTAGGAGCCCGACGCGTTGGAGAAGACGCGGGTTGCCGCTTGGCGGACATTGATGCCCAGTTCTTCGGCCTGCTGAAGCGCGTGCTTGCGCACAAAGTTCATCTCCACGGGTTCATCAGCCTCAGCTGCCATCTTGACCGCGCGGTCGAGGAGGGCCATCTGGTTGATGAACAGGTCGCGGAACACGCCAGAGCAGTTGACCACCACGTCAATGCGGGGACGACCCAGCTCCTCTAGGGGAATCAGCTCCAGCTTGTTGATGCGGCCCAGGGAGTCGGGCTGGGGCTTGACGCCAACCATCCAGAGGATTTGGGCCAGGGACTCGCCGTAGGTCTTGATGTTGTCGGTGCCCCACAGCACGCAGGCGATCGTCTCGGGATAGTTGCCGCCGTTTTCGGCTGCCTGACGAGCCAGCAGGCGATCGACCACGATCTTGGCTGACTGAACCGCTGCCGCCGTCGGAATGGACTGCGGATCGAGGGCGTGGATGTTTTTGCCGGTGGGCAGCACATCGGGGTTGCGGATGGGGTCGCCGCCCGGGCCGGGCAGGATGTACTGACCGTCGAGGGCAGTCAGCAGCGCGCCCAGCTCGTTGTCTGCCACCACCTGCTTGAGGCAGAACTGGAGGTACTCAAACAGGGGCTTGAGGGCATCGGTGTCGATGCGGTTGTAGCCCAAGTTGTAGAGGGCGTCGAGCCAGGGTTCGCGCTTGTTGGAAAAGCCGCTAAACAGGTTCCCCAACATAGAGGTGCGAGAAACGCGGCCCTCTTCGTCCACTTGGGCGCGCACCATGGCGGCGACAGCGCCGCGGATGGCTTGGTTGATGTTGTTGAGGATGTTGACATCGGTGAGCACGCCGCGATCGCTGTTGGCGTAGATCTCGTCAATGTCGCGGTTGATGCTCTCGGCGATCAGGCGCTGGAGGCTCTTGATGCCTTCCTCTTCGCGATCGAGACCGGCGATGTTCACCAGGGTGGCGATCGCCTCTTCAGCGGTCGGGGGCTTGCCCACCACGTGCAGTCCGCAGGGCAGCAGGCGGGACTCGATTTCCATCAGCTTGATGTAGATCTTGCCCACGATGCGATCGCGCTCTTCCTGGCTCAGCTCTGCCGCGTTGCACTCGGGCAGGGCCACATCTTTATCCAGGTTGCAGATGCGGGCCTTGTCCATGATCGTGTCTACGATCTGCACGCCGCGCCCCGAGTCTTTGAGGGTCTGATAGGAGCCGATGAGCTCGCTCAGCTCCTTGAGGCCCTTGTAGAGACCCGCGTTCTCCGCCGGCGGCGTCAGGTAGCTGATGGTCTCAGCGTAGCTGCGGCGCTTAGCAATCGTGGCCTCCGAGGGGTTGTTGGCCGCGTAGTAGTAGAGGTTCGGGATGGTGCCGATCAGGCTATCGGGGTAGCACTCGCCCGACATCCCCATCTGCTTACCGGGCATGAACTCCAGCGAGCCGTGGGTGCCAAAGTGCAGCACAGCGTCCGCTTGCCAGATGCGCTCCAGGTAAGTGTAGTAGGCCGCGAAGCCGTGGTGCGGGCTGGCGGAGCGGGAAAACAGCAGGCGCATCGGGTCGCCCTCGTAGCCGAAGGTGGGCTGCACGCCGATGAAGACATTGCCGAAGGACTTCCCGTAAACCAGCAGGTTTTGGCCGTCGGTGTTGAGGTGTCCGGGCGGGGGACCCCAGGACTCGTGCAGGCGCTCGGAGTAGGGCGTCAGGCGCTCGTACTCCTCCACAGACATCTTGTAGGCGACGTTGAGCTCGGGGCTGTTGTACTGGGCGCGGGCGTCGTGGAGCACTTCCAGCATCAGCTTCTCAGCGTTCTCTGGCAGCTCTTGGACGTCATAGCCGTTGTCGCGCAGGGCCTCCATCACTTTGTAGATGGAGCCGAAGACGTCGAGGTAGGCAGCGGTTCCCACGTTGCCCTTATCCGGCGGGAAGCTAAAGACCGTGATGGCAACGCGCTTGTGAAGCTTGGGCTTGCGACGCAGGTTGGCCCACTTCATCGCGCGCTGGGCGATCGCCTCCACGCGGTCTTGCAGGGCGATCGCCTTACCTGTCGCGCCGTCGCGGCCCGACAAAATAATCGGCTCGATCGCGCCGTCCAGCTCCGGCAGGGCGATTTGCAGCGCCACCTGAATCGGGTGCAGACCCAGCTCGCTTTCTTCCCACTCCTCGGTCGTCTGGAAGACCAGAGGCAGCGCCACCATGTAGGGTCGGTTGAGACGCTTGAGAGCCTCGATCGCCTTGGGGTGGTCCTGACGAGCCGGACCGCCCACCAGGGCAAATCCCGTCAGCGACACCACCGCATCCACGATCGGCGTGCTCTTGTTGATGGGCTCGTAGAAATAGGCGTCCACCGGCTTGGAGAAGTCCAGGCCGCCCGCAAAAACCGGAATCACCCGCGAGCCCATGGCTTCGAGCTCGGAGACCATCGCCACATAGTGGGCATCATCGCCGGTCACCAGGTGCGTGCGCTGGAGCACCAGGCCCACCGAAGGCGCCAAGGGATCTTTGAGATCGGCAGGGATGTCCTGACGGGACTGGTGCCAGTTGAGGTACTCCTTGACATCCTCAAACATCTGAGGCGCCAGGGGGTGCCAGATTCCCATATCCGGATAGGTCACCGGCTCCTGGTACTGGAGGACGTTGGGGTCTTGACCTTCTTGGTTGAAGACATACCGATCCGCCAGCATCAGCAGGAAGTTCTCCAGGTTGTCCTGGGAGCCGCCCAGCCAGTACTGGAAGCTCAGCATGAAGTTGCGAGCGTCCTGGGCCTTATCGATGGGTAGATACTTCAGCACCTTGGGCAAGGTGTTCAGAAGCTTGAGCATGGCATCTTGGAAGCTGCTGCCAGACTGCTCCTTGCGCTTCTTCATAAACTGGGCGATCGCGCTCTTCGACTGGCCTAGCTGCGCCATCGAGAAGCTGCCCATCTTGTTAAGACGCATCACCTGAGGCATCGACGGGAAGACCACCGCCACATCCAGGCGATCGCGGTAGGGCTCAACAGCCGCCACCACCTTCTCCGCCAAATCCTCGAGGAAAATCAAGGACGCGATAAAAATATTGGCTTCTGAAACATCCCGCTTGAACTCCTCGTAGTTCTCAGGAGAACGGAGTTCTTCGATCAAGTAGCCACTGATCTCAACGGCCACATTGGGATTATTTTGGTTAATCGAGCGCACTGCCGCGGACAGCGAACTTTGATACTGCGGCTCTAGCACGACATAGACCACCTTCAGCAATGACCGCCCGTTGAGATCGTCGGGGGCTATGTGTCGAATGGTGGGCTTGACGTGTGTGAACATGCGGGTAGGCTCCTTTAATGCGTGTTCTCTGCGTGTCTCTGAGGTCGGGATTTTAGGGGCGATTGACTGGCAGGCAGGGGGGAAACTCCCCAGAGCAACTCGTCCTTAGCGCACGGCGTCGCGGGCGCAGGCGATCGCTCTCCCAGAGAGCATGGCACTGAAGCGACTTGAGTAACAAGCGCTAAGCTCACGGCCAGCAGCGATAGTCAAACAGTAGCTCATGGGTACTTTTACCAGAAAATGTCCCTTGAAATCAGGGTTTCAGGCTTATCTGAAACAATTTGATAAAAATTCTGAGACATTAGTTTACATTTGTTGACATACTTTAGAGTAAAAATCCACGGTATTCATTTACAAATTTTAATAAATTGCCTGATTCTGGTAGAATAGAGTCGCCTACTTGCGCCTTGATTGGCTAACTCACTATTGCTTACCCAAAGCCCTAATCCCGAGGCCAGGGTCTGTCGGCCTCTCCAGTGCGATCGCTATTTAGAGCCATGATCGATAAGCGTGAACTTAATAAAAGATTAATAAAATCATCTAAAAATTGGCTCAAAATCTCTATCTCTGAGGTTCATATTCACTTTTAAACTGACCAAAAGACCCAGACTTTAAATCCAAAATCAGGTAAATAAGTCGGCTTGGGGCACTTTAAAGGACTCAGAAATATTAGTTTTTATTATAATTTTACAGTCTACTCTTTGCGTCTTTTCTGATTTATCTCTGCCCTCTTCTCCTGCACCAACCTCCCGATCTATGAGTATTCTTACCCTGCAATCAGTCCGTAAAGACTTCGGGATTAAAGAGATCCTCAAAGACGCCAGCTTAAGCCTAGACGCAGCGGATAAAGTTGGCATTATCGGGACCAACGGCTCTGGAAAATCCACGTTCCTCAAAATGCTAGCGGGGCTAGAACCCATTGATGGCGGGCAGTTGAACGTTGATCCTGGGGCTCGCATCACTTATCTTCCCCAAGAGCCAAACCTCGACGAAAATCACACCGTTCTCGAGCAAATCTTTGCCGATAGCGGTGAAAAAATGGCCCTGGTTCGCGAGTACGAAGACCTCTCCAATCGCCTCGCCCACGGTCATCACAATGATTCGCAGTCCATGGCGCGCCTATCGGTCATTACTCAACAAATGGACGCCATTGGTGCTTGGGATTTGGAAACCCAGGCCAAGATTATTCTGACGAAGCTTGGCATCGAAGATTTTGATGCGCCTATTCAGACGCTATCGGGGGGCTATCGCAAGCGAATTGCCCTAGCAGCCGCGCTTTTGGCTGAGCCCGATGCGCTGCTGATGGATGAGCCGACCAACCATTTGGATGCGGAGGCGGTGGAGTGGCTCCAGGACTATCTCAAGGGATACCGGGGGGCGCTGCTGCTGATCACCCACGATCGCTATTTCCTCGATCGCGTCACGAATCGCATCCTGGAAATCGATCGCGGCGACCTGACGAGCTACAGCGGCAACTACGCCTACTACCTCGAGCAAAAGACCCAGTCTGAAGCGGTGGAGGTGGGTCGCCAGCGCAAGCACCTCAATCTGCTGCGGCGCGAACTCGAGTGGCTCAAGCGCGGTCCCAAGGCTCGAAGCACCAAACAAAAGGCGCGCATCGACCGAGCCGAGGCTTTGCAGGAGCAGGAATTTAAGCAGGCCCTGGGGCGGGTGGAGATCTCAGCCCCCAGTCGCCGCCTGGGCAAGAAGGTGATTGAGCTGACGGGTATTTCCAAGGGATACGGCGATCGCACCTTGATTCGCGACTTTACCCACACCTTCGGCCCCGAAGACCGGATCGGCATCATCGGCAGCAACGGCACCGGCAAGTCGACCTTGATGAATATCATCACGGGGCGAGTTGAGCCGGACGCCGGCAGCGTGGACATTGGCTCCACGGTCCATATTGGCTACTTTGACCAGCACTCCGAGGACCTGGTGACCGGAGCCAACGCAGAGCAGCGGGTCCTAGACTATCTCAAGGAAGTGGCGGAGTACGTGCAGACGGGCGACGGCACCCGCATCACGGCCTCCCAGATGCTGGAGCGCTTCCTGTTTCCGCCCAATCAGCAGTATCTGCCCCTGCACAAGCTCTCGGGGGGCGAGCGCCGCCGCCTCTTTTTGCTCAAGGTGCTGATGGAAGCGCCCAACGTGCTGATCTTGGATGAGCCGACCAACGACCTAGACGTGCAGACGCTGGGGGTGCTCGAGGAGTACCTCGAAGACTTTGGCGGCTGCGTGATCACGGTGTCCCACGATCGCTATTTCCTCGATCGCACCGTGGAAACGATTTTTGCCCTAGAAGAAGGGGGGAAGGTCCGCCAATATCCCGGCAACTATTCGGTGTATCAGGAGATCAAGCAGGCAGAGCTAGCGGCGGCGGAGCAGGCTGCCCCGGCTAAACAAGCCGCGTCTGAGCCAGAGGCCGGGGCGATCGCCCGCAGTAGCTCCCACCGCCGCAAGTTCTCCAACCGAGAGCGGGAGGAATTTCAGCGTCTGGAAAAGGAAATTCCGGCCATGGAGAGCGAAAAAGCCGCCCTCGAAAAGCAGATTTACAGCGCTCTCCCTGGCTCTGTCAGCGAGGTTCAGAAGCTCTACGAGCGCATCGAGACCCTGACCCAAGCCATTGATGCCGGGACAGAGCGCTGGCTTGAGCTCTCCGAGATGGCTAACTAGAAAACCGTTGGGGGCGATCGCCCCCAACGGTTCCCAAACTCTCCCCATAAAGCCGCTGCCTAGACGCTAGGCCTCGGCTTTAGCAGCGGGATTCGCAATCTAGGCAGCGCAAGTATTTCAAGTCTTTTTTGATGGGAAGGAGTTTTGGCCTAGAACTTAGCTTCCAGGGACTTGAGAAACTCCGTATTGACGCCAGATTCGCGGGTCAGGGCAACGCGGCCCGTGCGGGCAATTTCGCGAATGCCAAAGCGGTTGAGCACCTGCACGATCGCGACCATCTTGCCAGGGTCGCCCACGACCTCTAGGGTCAGGGAATCTTCTGCAATGTCGACGACTCGCGCCCGGAATACCTGAGCCAGCTCAATAATTTCGGAGCGGGTGCCGCTGTTGGCGTTGACCTTCAGCAGCATCAGCTCTCGCTCTACGCAGGGCACCTCGGTAATGTCCTGCACCTTGAGAACATTGATCAGCTTGTAGAGCTGCTTGGTCAGCTGCTCAATCACATGATCGTCTCCCGGTACGACCATGGTGATCCGGGAGATCCCAACCTGTTCTGCGGGACCTACGGCAAGACTTTCGATGTTGAAGCCACGGCGGGCAAAAAGTCCGGCAATGCGGGTTAAGACTCCGGCCTCATCCTCAACCAGAACAGACAGGGTGTGTTTCATAACGGAGTGACTCAACAAATGCTGTGCAGGGGCCTATTTAGCGCGGCGGCAAAGTGGCAGGCCCTTTGAGGTTAGTCTCCTATTTTAGCGGATCCCCTAGGCGGAAACCGAGAGAGTCGGGGAAGTCGAAGGGGAAGCTTGGGCCGCGAGGCGGTGATGGCGATCGACCCAGTCCAAAATCAGCGAGTTCACTTGGTCGGGGCACTCGTCCTGGGGGCAATGGCCCGCGTTCTCGAGCTCCACTAACTCCAGGCGATCGCTGTGCTTGACAAACTCCTGAGACAGCCCCGGCGGAATCATTCGATCCTGCTTGCCCCAGATCAGCAGCATCGGGATCTCTAGAGTGGGCAGCACGGCTTTCACTCGGGGACCAAAATCAGCCTGAGTCATGGCGCTGATAATGCGACAAAAGGCCTGGGCAGCTCCTTTGTCCCGCGCAGGATACGCCAATATTTCCACCAGCTCATCGGTCACGGCTTCGGCACTGGCGTAGGCGATCTTGGCCCAGGGCCGAACGACGCTGGGCCGCCGCACCCAATAGAACAAGGGCCGCAGCAGCAGGAATTTGACGGCGTTTTCGATCGCCGTAATGGCGGGCAGCAGCGCCCTCGGGATCATTTCTTCGCGAATGGACGGGTCGGGCAGGCTCAGCATGACCAGTCCTTCTACCATCTCAGGATGGGCGATCGCCGCTCCCAGACACACCAAGGAACCGATGGAGTTGCCCACCAGCACCATCGGCTTGCCCACAAAAGTTCGCCAAAAATCGTAGAGCTGCTCCACCCACAAAGACACGTTGTAGACCGTGATGGCTTTTTCGGAGCCCCCAAACCCCAGCAAATCCAGCGCATAGACCGAATGGCGATCGCCCAGGGCCTCAATATTGTGTCGCCAGTGGCCAATGGAGGCCCCGAAGCCGTGCAGCAGCATCAGCGGCGGTGCCTCTCCTTCTCGCTGGGCCGCCGGCAAAAAGGTGTAGCGCGTCTGCCAGCCGCGCCAAACCCAGTCCCGCTGATAGCCCACGCGATGATGCCAATGTAAGGAAGCCGTCACAGGTTATGCCTCGATGTAGATCGCTAGAGACTGTGGTTCCATTTTAGTGCGGCGTTTTCGGTGCCTTTGGGAGCCTCTTACTCAGCCCGCTTCAGTGGCCTTCATTGCCAAAATTCGATCGCATTCCTGGGTTTCAGCCAGCCATAGATTGCGCCATCCTATTCCCCCGAAAGCCACCCCAAAAAGTTTATATTTTTGCTAAAAAATCAGTAGCCCATCGTCCAAAAATCGAAGGATCATTCCACGTGGCCAGGAACCTCCTGGGTTCCCCATGTACACTTGGTTTAATGGATTGTTTAATTCACTCATCCCAACGAAAACGGTTCATAACTGTCCTTCATGCCTGTAACCCCAAGAAAACAGCAAAGAGATTTACCCCAAATCAACGAGCGTATCCGCTTTCCGACAATCCGTGTCATCGACAGCGGTGGTGAGCAGCTTGGCATTATGACGCCTCAAGAGGCGATGCGAGTCGCCGACGAGCGAGAATTGGACTTGGTCCTAGTCAGTGATAAAGCAGACCCGCCCGTTTGCCGCATCATGGACTATGGCAAGTATAAATTCGAGCAAGAGAAAAAAGCCCGCGAAGCGAAGAAAAAGCAGCATTCGGCTGGCGTCAAAGAAGTGAAGATGCGCTACAAAATCGAAGAGCACGATTATCGAGTGCGCATCAATCAAGCCATCAAATTCTTGAAGTCGGGCGATAAGGTCAAGGCAACTGTCATGTTCCGGGGCCGGGAAATCCAGCATACGGACCTAGCAGAAGATTTGCTGAAGCGGATGGCTACGGATTTGCAAGAGGTTGCAGAAATCCAGCAGTCCCCCAAGCGGGAAGGCCGCAACATGATGATGCTGTTGTCGCCGAAGAAATAAACCAAACCGCTTGCGGTAAGGAAAGAAGGACGGCCGAAGAGTCGTCCTTTTTTATTTTTTCTTTTATCAGGGGTTAGCGGGTTTTGCTGAGGCTCACTGCTAGGATTGGGCGAGTTGACTGGGGTCGTTGAGCAGGGGCCTTTGGCAAGACTACGAACGGGGGACTGAGGCCTGAGCGCTCTGGGGGCGATCGCGCCTTTGCCGCACAGGAAGAGAACGCTAGCCGGGTAGAATAGCGGTCAATCTGGGCATTCTGGGCTCAGGCGTCCAAATCGTTGTACCTTCTGTTGTACCTTCAATGTACCTTCGGCGATCTGAAGGGTTCAACGGCTAACTCCAATTCCGGCAGGATGACGGTATGCGAGTCAAACAAAAGCAGCTAGCTGAGACGGCCTGGGGTCAACGGCTGCTGCGCTGGGTGAATCTACGACCGGAAGAGAGCGATCGCACGTTCTCGATGTTTTTCTTCTATACGGTGACGTCCATCGGGTTGCTGTGGATGGAGGCCAGCACCGTTGCGCTGTTCCTCGATCGCTACGGCGCAAACTCTCTGCCCTGGATTTATGTCATTGGCGCAGGTATCGCCTCGGGATTGGGCCTGATGTACTCCTGGATGCAGCGAGTTTTTCCGCTGCGCAAGGTGATTGTCGTCATTGGCTTTTTGATGGCGCTGCCGCTACTGCTGTTTTGGTTTGGGCTCCAGTGGCCGGTCCTAGCGGCGATCACGGTCTTTGGGATGCGGCTCTGGCTAGAGGCGATCTACACCCTCAACGACCTGAATGCCTCAATCACGGCGAACCAGCTGTTCAATATTCGCGAAATTAAGCGGGCGTTTCCCCTCATTAGCAGCGGAGTGCTGGTGGCGGATGTGGTCAGCGGCTTTGCACTGCCGGTGCTGGTGGCGCTGTTGGGCTTGCCCAATGTGATTTTGGTGGCGTGCGTTTTTATGACGCTGGGGGCCTGTGTGCTGTTTTATCTCAGCCGCACCTATCAGTCTTTTTTCCCAGATACGCCCCAGAGCCGGGGAGAAGGGCGATCGCACTTTCGCAACCGGCGAATTCAAGGCCCTTTACAGCGGTACGTGATGCTGCTGTTTGGCTTTTTTATCATGCTTCAGGTGCTGTTTTTGCTGGTGGATTTCCAGTACCTGAGCCAGCTAGAGCTGAATCTGAGCGGCGGCAGCATTGCGAGCTTCCTGGGACTTTTTAGCGGCGTCCTGGGGATTTTTGAGCTGACGACGCAGTGGTTTGCGTCCAGCCGCACGATTGAGCAGGTGGGGGTTTTCCGGTCGGCGATGCTGCTGCCCGCGGCGATCGCCTTTACGGCGGCTTCGTCCTTCATTGCCCTGTGGGTGGGCCCCCTGTTCTTCTTCTTGATCGTGATTTTGATGAAGTTCCTGGACGAGCTGCTGCGCTATACCCTGGTGGCCAGCATTAGCCCCGTCCTGTTTCAGCCGCTGCCAGATTCGATCAGCAGCCGGGTGCAGTCGGTGGTGCGCGGCATCGCCGAGCCGATTTCCACGGGCTTCACGGGCTTAGGCATTTTGTGTGTGATTTGGGTGTGCCGCCACGTTTTCCCCAATCTGTCTGCGCGCGATTTGCAGGCGTTCCAGGGCTGGATTTTCATTGGGGTGACGCTGATTGCGGCCATGATGTGGTTTGGCATTGTTTACTGGCTGCGATCGGGCTATGTGGATCTGCTGGTGCTGAGCGCTGAGCGTGGCGAACTGGGCACGTCGGACATCAACCCGCGATCGCTCAAGCGCGCGGTTTCAGAAACCCTCGAGAAGCCGGGCACCGACGAGCACAAACGCTCTTGCCTGGAAATGCTCAGCCAGCTCTATCCCCAGGATGTGGGCGAAGTCGTCGCCCACATCCTGCCCAAGCTCTCGCCAACGCTTCAGCGCCAGGGTCTTGAGGCAATGCTGGTTCATCCAAGCCCGCTCTACATCGAGCCGGTGCGATCGCTGCTGACCATGGGCCCGCCGCCGGACGTCTTGGCCCTGGTGCTGCGCTACATCTGGCTGACCGAGGCTGAACCGGATATTCAGCAACTGCGATCCTATCTGCACCCCGAGATGGACCCCATCGTGCGGGGAACGGCGGCGGCCATGATGCTGCGGCGGGGCAACCCGATCCAGAAGGCAGAAGCAACCAATGTGCTGCGGCGGATGCTGACCCACAGGCGCGAGCGGGAACGGATGACTGGCTGTCTGGCCCTGGGAGAAGCGCTGTATCTGCAAGCCCTGCGGATTCACATTCCCAAGCTGCTCCAGGATGAATCGCTGCGGGTGCGCTGCGCTTTGCTGGAGGCGATCGCCGCCACTCAGCTGCGAGAATATTACCCATCCCTCATCCAGGGTCTGCACTATCCGTCCACGCGCGACGCAGCCATGCGGGCCTTGGTCCGCTTGGGCAATGAGGTGCTGCCGCTGCTGATCGAGCAGGCCCAGGACATGCACAAGCCCGAGCTGATTCGGATGCAGGCCTGGAGCGCCATCGGTCAGATCGGCACCCTCGAGGCCATCGAGGCGCTGGTGCAGTACGTGATTTTGTCCTGGGGCAACGAGCGACGCAATGTGCTGCGGGTGCTGCTCAAGCTGCCCAAGCACCAAACGGCGATCGCCGAAGATCTCCTCGGTCGCAAGCAGGTCGAAGATCTCATTGACCAAGAACTGCGGTTCTTGGGCGAAATCTACGCGGTGCTGCTCGATTTGGCGCCGGAGCATATTCAGGGGCGCGAGGCTGAGCTATTGCAGCGATCGCTCCAAGACATGCAGAGCGACACCCTCGAGCGCCTGTTTTTGCTCTTGCGCTTTCTCTATCCGTCCGGGGCCGTGCAGGCAGGAGCGTTTAACCTGCAGTCCCACTCTCGGGCCAACGTCGCGCGGGGTCTGGAAATTTTGGACAACACCCTCGACCTCGGCCGCAAGCGATCGCTGCTCATCGTGCTCGACCGACGCTCCACCCTCGAAAAACTCCAGAGCCTTAGTGATCTCGTGACCTACGAGCCCATGACTCCCAGCGATCGCCTGCGCTATCTGATGGATCGCCAGCATTTCCTCTCGGACTGGGGGCTCGCCTGCTGCTTTCATCTGGCCTATCGCGCCCGCTGGAGCATTCCCGCCGAGCAGACCCTTGCCTGCCTGAGCCATCCCATCGGCTTTGTCCGTGAAGCCGTTCTCAGCTATCTCTCCATGGCTTCTCCCCGTACCCTGCGGGAGATCTTACCCATGATGGCCAACGATCCCAATCGACTGGTCGCTCACCAAGTCGCCCGACTCATGCAAGAGATGGGGATTTCGGCTCCGGGCGCAAATGCCGCTTCCTCGCCGCGAAGCCCTGCTCCTGAGCGGTCTACCAGCACCATGCAATTTCGGCCCACCTAGGTCCCAGGCCCACGCGCGGGCCTGCGAGCTGCGACCATGGAGAAAATTGATTTGATTTATGATGGTGCTGAATTGCTAAAACCTCCGCTCCAGTGGGCATTCTAGGGTTGGAAGTATCGCCTAAGCGAGAAATTGGGTTGTTGGGGTTTCTGTCCCGTCTTATTTCCTTATGCTGACTAGTGTCGATCGCTTGCTTTTCGTTCGCAAAGTACCGCTGTTTCAGGAGCTACGGGACGATTTTTTGATTCGCCTGGCATCGGTCATGGACGAAATTTCCTTTGACACTGGCCACACCATTTTCACCGAAGGCGAAGAAGGGCGATCGCTCTACATCGTCGTTTCCGGGCGCGTCCGGGTCCACATCGCCGATCGCGAACTGGCTCAGCTCAGCGAAGGCACCCCTTTTGGGGAAATGGCGCTTTTCGATGCCGAACCCCGCTCCGCTTCCATCACCACTCTTGAACCCTGCGAATGCCTCGTCCTGACCCAACAGCAGCTCTACGACGCCATCTACGAAACCCCAGGCATCGCCATCAACATCATCAAGATCCTGTCGCGGCGGGTCCGAGAGCTCAACCGCCGCCTCGACGGCCAGAAGAACAACAGCTTGCCCACTATGCACACCCAGCCCCTGGTGCTTAATCACGGTCGTGGGCCTGTGTACTAAGTTCGTTTGGCCCCATCGCCAATCTTTACGCAGCAATCAAACCAGAAAAAAAGCGATCGCTTTGTTAGTTCAAGGGCGATCGCATGGCAGTTTTTTGAGGCTCGCGCAAGTCTTTAGGAGCAGGCTATTCGCAAAAGGCGATCGCCTGCTCCTAGAGACTTGCGAAACTTAGCGCCGAAGCGTGAACCGGGGAATCAGTAACCCTAGCTCACCGACACAGACATCACTCCTTCTAGGGCATTGCGCAGAGTTTCAGCCTTGTCCAGGCGTTCCCAGGGCAGGTCGAGATCCGTCCGGCCAAAGTGACCATAAGCTGCCACGTCTTGATAGAAGCGGCCTCCGCGATCGCTCGGCAGATGACGCAGGTTAAACTCCTGGATGATGCCCGCTGGGCGCAGCTCGAAGTGAGCCTTCACGGCTTCCAGCAGTTGCTCATCGGGGACCTTGCCCGTCCCAAAGGTGTCGATCATCACGCTCACCGGGCGCGCCACGCCGATCGCATAGCTCAGCTGCACTTCGCACTTCTCAGCCAGACCAGCCGCAACGATGTTCTTCGCGACATAGCGGCAAGCGTAGGCAGCGCTGCGGTCCACCTTCGTGGGATCCTTACCAGAGAAGGCACCACCGCCATGGCGGGAATATCCACCGTAGGTATCCACGATGATCTTGCGGCCCGTCAGACCAGAGTCGCCCTGGGGTCCACCAATCACAAATTTACCGGTGGGGTTCACCAAGAAGCGGGTGTTGGTGTCCGGCTTGACGCTGATGTCAGAGAAAATCGGCTCTACCACCAGCGCCCACAGATCTTCTTTGATCTTGGCCTGCACCGCTGCTTCGTCGATCACGTCGCCGATCGCCGCCGTGTGCTGAGTCGAAATCAAAATGGTGTCGATGCCGATGGGTCGGCCATCTTCATAGAGGACCGTCACCTGGGTCTTGCCGTCGGGACGCAGATAGGACAGCTGTCCCGTCTTGCGCACAGCGGCTAGGCGTCGAGCCATCCGGTGGGCCAGGCTGATCGGGAGCGGCATGAACTCGGGGGTTTCGTCGCAAGCAAACCCAAACATGATGCCTTGGTCGCCTGCACCAATGGTGTCCAGCTCCTCGTCGCTCATCTGCTCGCGCTGCTCGTGAGCAGAGTCCACGCCCTGGGCAATGTCAGCAGACTGTCTATCCAGAGCAATTAGCACAGAGCAGCTATTGGCAGCAAAGCCGCTCACTTCAGCGCTATCAGTTCCGGTGTAGCCGATCTCAGCGATTTTTTTGCGGGCCAGATCAATATAGTTGATCTGAGCTTGAGACGTAATCTCGCCCGTGATCAAAACCAGTCCTGTATTGACGACCACTTCTGCCGCTACACGGCTATGGGGATCTGCGGACAGGTGAGCATCTAAAATAGCGTCTGAAATCTGGTCACAAATCTTGTCGGGGTGACCTTCCGTTACAGATTCCGAGGTAAATAGGTAGCGACGAGACAAGGATAGACCCTCTCTTTGGCTAAACAAACCGTTTGAGTTCTGATGGCTTATAGGTCAAAGAGGCCTCAAAGCGCACAGGTTACAAGTCCAGAGATTATATCATTCTAAAGTTCTACAAATATTGCAGCGAAAATCAGGAACGTTACCTATGCACGACAGAGAAAAGGGCGAGCGTTTTTGGCTCAGTTGTTAACTTGGAGAGCCGGAAAAAGCAACACAGCCCTTTGCCTCTCAGGCGCAGGGAGACTCTTCAAGCCCTAGGGTCAAGGGTTAAGCAAGCTGCAACACTTTGAATTCTTTGGGGCCGACCAAGATTTCCTGGGCATGGTTCAGGGTCACGGGCTGCTCCCAGCCCCACTGGACACCCAGAGCCCCCAAAGAACCGGCGGATTGGGCCATCGTCATGTCGGCATCGGAGTCTCCGACCATGAGTGTTTGCTGTGGCAATACTCCCAAAACTGCGCAGGCGTGCAGGAAGCCGGCGGGGTGGGGCTTGTTGGGCCTGATCTCGGCGCCAACGATGACGCTAATGTGCGATCGCAGTCCATAGGCGTCGACAAAAGCCTCAATATTGGCCTGGGAATCGGAGGAAACGATGCCGAGCTTGAGCCCAGTTTGAGCCAGCTGACTCAACAAAGCATCCAGGCCTGGTATCAGTGGTGTCTGATCTGCTTTATTGCCTGCCCTGGAGTCTGCTTGCACAAAGGCTGTCTGGGCAATGGTTACCGCTTCGATCCAGGGGATACCGGTTTCAGCAATGTAAGCTGCCGCCGCGATCGCATTTTCCTGTCGCGTCCCCACCGCCAGCAAGCCAGCCGGATGAACGCGATCGCCCGTCATTCCCCAGGCTCGCCTCAGGGCAGCGCCCACTCCCGGCACTTCTTGCTCAATCAGGTGCGATCGCAGCTGACCCACTCGGCTCAAATATCCCTCTACTCGAGCCAGCGTACCGTCTTTATCAAACAGCACCGCCTGCACACTCTCAAATCGCCGCCCACCACACTGAAGCGAAACCAAACCAGCCCCCAAAATTTTGAATAGTCACAACGAAAAAAGAGGGTCAAGCCCTCTTTTTTCAAACTTAGAATTTAAGCTCGATGCTAAATCGAGCAATCTTAACCCTGTCTAGCTGTCAGCAGACAAAGCTTCTTCGCCCACTTCCTCTTCAGAAGCAGCCGCGCCTGCATCACCACCAGACTGGCTGGCCAGCATTTGCTCACGGTACTTCGCCGCCATTTCCTCAGCTTTTTCGTACACCAGCTGGGGATTCTTCACCATGTCGCCCGGCTCGGGCTCAAGCTGCTTGGTCGACAGCGAAATCCGTCCACGCTCAGCATCCAGGTCAATGATCATGACCTTCACCTCGTCATTCACATTGAAGACGCTGTGAGGCGTGTCGATGTGATCATGAGAGATTTCAGAAATGTGCAGCAGACCGCTCACGCCGCCGATGTCGATGAACGCACCGTAAGGCTTGATGCCACGGACCGTACCGATCACCACTTCGCCCACTTCCAGGCGGTTCATCTTGCGCTCAACCAGCGCACGACGATGGCTCAGCACAAGACGGTTGCGATCTTCGTCCACTTCCAGGAACTTGAGGGGAAGCTCTTCGCCCACCAACTCTTCCTTGGGCTTGCGGGTGCTGATGTGAGAGCCAGGAATAAATCCTCGCAGGCCTTCAATTCGCACCAGTGCACCACCACGGTTGGTTGCGAACACGCTGGAGCGCACGGTTGCGTCTTCTTGCTGCAGCTGACGAACCCGCTCCCAAGCACGCATGTACTCGATGCGACGAATGGAGAGGGTCAGCTGACCATCTTCGTTCTCATCGGTGAGGATGAAAAACTCACGCGTTTCGTTGGACTGAAGCACTTCGTCTGGTGCATCAACGCGGTTGATTGACATCTCCTGAATGGGGATGTAAGCCGCCGTCTTTGCACCGATGTCAATCAGAGCACCTCTCGGCTCCAGACTAAAGACGGTACCAGCCACAATATCGCCGGGGCTGAAGTGATAGTCGTATTTGTCGAGTAGGGCTGCAAAATCTTCGTGGGTAAAGCCAATATCTGTAGCCGTTGTATCCTGATTGACCATGCTAATCGAGTCCTGGTTGCTATCTCCGTGAACGTTGTGTCTCCCTGTCGATGCGCACACCAAGAAATGCGTGTCACATCCACATTTCTTCGGAATCTATTGTAGGAGATTCTGGTGAGAATCTATTAAAGTTCATCAGAAGATCCATAGTACCTTGAAACGAAACTCAGCGCTACTTATCAGAGAGCAGCGCGATCGCGCCTCAGGTCCTTGATCTTCTCAAACTCTATGGGCTGTGCGAACCCTGCTGCCACCACGCCAGGGGAGACGCTTAGTGAGGCAGCGAGCTAGAAATGGGACGATCGCTTTCCTCCGAGACAGCATCCTCTCGGGAATGATCAACGTGCCCCTTATGCTCCTGGAGATGATCCAGCGTGTCAATGAAGTCCCGAATTCCTCGAAACTGTCGATATACCGAAGCAAATCGGACGTAGGCCACCTCACTCAAAGACTGCAGCGATCGCAGCACAAGCTCACCAATCTCGTTACTGCTAACCTCACGCACAACCTGCTGCTGAAGCTCCGCCTCAATTTCATCGACCAAAGTCTCAATTTGCTCCGCCAAGACCCCCGTTTTCTCACAAGCTCGCGTAATGCCATGGACAAGCTTTGAGCGATCGAAGGACTCTCGCTGACCATCTCGTTTTAATACCGTGATCGGGACGAACTCTATACGCTCATACGTCGTAAAGCGGCGATTGCACTGCAAACACTCCCGGCGGCGCCGGACACTTTGACCAGCTTCCGCAGAGCGAGACTCTAGGACTCGACTATCCGTGTGTTGACAGAAAGGGCACCGCATACAGAGAGTCCTCAATCTAAAAAATGAGGTGACAACGCGCTCAAGCCTTCAAAATCAGCACTTTTTATCCGTGCTTAACGCAAAAATCTGAGCCAGATCCAAGCAGTTTAGAAAACTGTTGCCTAACGGCAGACTCAGATGGCTCAGACTTGCAGAAAATCGATTGACCCACAGTCTCACGTTCAACCTTTCCAAGAATTCATGAGGTCTGAGAGGTCCTGCGAAATCAAGGTTTAGCTCTTTCCGATACGAGGAGGCTCACGGAAAGCGATCGCGAAAAAGAGAACGCCGATCGCCAAAGTCAAAATCAAAATGTATGCAACAGCTTCCATGGCAAAAGTCCTGGTGTGTCAGCCTAATACTCAGTGTATCAACGAACAGATGAGAATGATCTAACCGCGCTCCATTAACTAGGAGGCACAATCAGATCATTCTCATAACATCAAGCGAAGATCATCGCCGATCCAGAAACAGTCCTAAGCTGCTTCCTTTGCTTTACGAGTGGACTTATCACCCACCTTCGCATAGAAGCCCCACTCGACCTGCTCTTCAGACAGCTCCGGATCCACACCCGCAAACACGTCGCGGAACAGCGTCCGAGAACCGTGCCAAATATGGCCAAAGAAGAACAGCAGAGCGAACACAGCATGGCCGTACGTAAACCAGCCACGGGGGCTAGTACGGAACACACCATCAGACTCAGCAACTTCGCGATCGAACTCGAAGATTTCACCCAATTGAGCCTTACGGGCATACTTCTTCACCGTCGCGGGATCGCTGAAGGATTGACCATCCAGCTCACCGCCGTAGAAGGCAACCGTAACGCCAGTCTGCTCAAAGCTGTACTTCGACTCAGCCCGACGGAAAGGAATGTCAGCGCGAACAATCCCTTCAGAATCCGTCAGCAGCACCGGGAACGTTTCAAAGAAGTTGGGCAGACGACGAACCGTCAGCTCGCGACCCTCACCATCCTTGAAGACCGGGTGGCCTTGCCAAGCCACAGCAACACCATCACCCTTGATCATCGGGCCGGTGCGGAACAAACCACCCTTAGCAGGGTTGTTGCCCACATAGTCGTAGAAAGCAAGCTTCTCAGGAATCGCAGCCCAAGCATCATCAAGGCTCTTGCCATCCGCAATTTCAGCCTGAACGCGGCGATCGATTTCCTGTTGGAAGTAATTGTTATCCCACTGATAGCGCGTCGGACCAAACAGCTCAATGGGCGTAGCTGCGCTGCCGTACCACATGGTGCCAGCAACCACAAACGCCGCAAAGAAAACCGCAGCAATACTGCTAGAAAGCACCGTCTCAATGTTACCCATCCGCAGCGCCCGGTAGAGACGCTCAGGCGGACGAACACTGAGGTGGAACAGACCCGCAATAATGCCAACAACCCCCGCAGCAATGTGGTGAGCCACAATACCGCCCGGATTGAACGGGTTGAAACCTGCCGGTCCCCATTCAGGCGCCACAGGCTGGATACTTCCCGTCAAGCCATAGGGATCAGAGACCCACATCCCCGGACCAAACAGGCCCGAGAGGTGGAACGCACCAAAGCCAAAGCACAGTAGACCAGACAAGAACAGGTGAATGCCGAACATCTTCGGCAAGTCGAGCGCCGGCTCACCCGTACGGGGATCGCGGAACAGCTCTAGGTCCCAATAGACCCAGTGCCAGCAAGCTGCCAAGAACAGCAGACCAGAAAGAATGATGTGCGCTGCGGCAACACCCTCAAAGGACCAGAAACCAGGGTTAACAGCAGTTTCACCCGTAATGCTCCATCCACCCCAGGATTGGGTCACACCCAAGCGGGCCATGAATGGCATCACGAACATGCCCTGCCGCCACATAGGGCTGAGGACGGGATCGCTAGGATCAAAAATTGCCAGCTCATAAAGCGCCATTGAGCCAGCCCAGCCCGCAACCAGAGCGGTGTGCATGAGGTGCACAGCAATCAGTCGGCCTGGATCATTCAGGACGACTGTGTGTACTCGGTACCAAGGTAGTCCCATTGACTACGCTCCTCCTCTGTGTATTCCTACTTCAACGGCTGTTTCAGCGTTTTTTAACGAATCAGATACTGGTAAAGCTACCAGATCTAACCTGGCTAAAGATACAAAACTGCCTGCCTTACCCAGAATCTAGCCACTGAAACCAAGCAACGCAGACAGTTTGACAGTACGCTTGTAAAAATGAAAGTGTATAAAGAAGTGTAACTACTGTTAGGGTTCGTGGCAAGACGTGAGGATTTCAGTAGCAAATCGAGAGTTACATAAGTAAACATATAGAAATAAAAGTTAAAAACAATAAGGTCTAGGAAAGGAGGATAAACTCATGACGCAGTCCGCAAAACCAGCACCGACAGGAAAAACCAGCATGGCCAGCATTCAGTTTGCAAAAGAAGAGAAAGAAATTGTTGTTGCTGAAGGGGCCAACCTGAGAATCAAAGCTCTGGAAAACGGCATAGACATCTATACCCTGATGGGCAAAATGATGAACTGTGGCGGCTATGGCCAATGCGGGACCTGCATTGTTGAGGTTCTAGAAGGCATGGAAAACCTCTCTCCTCGGACCGATGTAGAGGACCGAAAGCTTCGCAAAAAAGCTGACAGCTATCGCCTCGCTTGTCAGGCTCTAGTCAACGGCCCCGTCTGCATCAAAACCAAGCCTCAGAGCCGCTAGCGACAGCAATTCTTGTCGGAATCAAGCCCTAGAAAGGGGACTTCACTGCCAGAGTGCTTAGCTCTGGTGATATTCTGAAAGGGTCAATTGCAGTTGAGATAGGGGCTGGATTGAATGCAAGTTAACGAGCTAGGGTTTGTAGCCAGCATTTTGTTTGTCTTGGTTCCATCAGTTTTCTTACTGATTCTCTACATCCAGACCGCTAGCCGCGAAAGCAGCGGTCAATAGAGCGGGTGCTGCTATCAGCCGTCTTGGAGCTTGCTCTCCAAGATTTAGTCGCAGTCATGCGCTGTCTTAGCATCCTCTGAATGTGTCAAAGCTCCCATTCCTTTTCTGTAAGGGATGGGAGCTTTGATTTGTGAAGCGAGAAAACTGAGAGAACGCTAGGCTAGAGTCCGCGTTAGGAGTACGGGACAGTTAGCATAGACCCGGATGTAGTCAGACAGCGAGGTCCCTAGAAGGCGATCGAGGTCCGGGAGCCCTTTGGCAATGGAGGGACGGCGATCGGGGGATCCCAGCATCAAGAGATCAACGCCCATCTCATCCACCAGGGAGCAGATTTCTTCTCCTGCCTTACCCACCTTGGAAACGCATTTGTAGGAAACCCCTTGTTTTCGGGCTTCTTCGGCTGCGGCTACCAAGACCGGATCTTGATCGGGGCTGTCGGGGCCTTTTTGGCCTTTGGTGACGTGGGTCAGGATGATTTGACCGCCTTTGACATCTCGAATGAGATACAGGGCGAGCTTCAAGCAGTCCTTCGCCGATTCGGAGTTGTCAAGAGCAACCATGATGCGCTGGAGCTTCTTGACGTAGATGTCGTCGCGCACGAGGAGCATGGAGCGGGACGACAGCTGGAAGACGTACTGGCTGACGGAGTTTTCGAGGATGGACTGAAGGCGCTTGAGGCCGCGAGAGCCCATGATGATGAGGTCAGCGCCGATGTCTTCTGCGACCTGGCAGACGACGTCTTTGGGCTCTCCCTGCTTGAGCATGGTGGAGACGTGGCTGGGGTCGAGGTTGAGAGATTGGACGGCGGTCGCAAGGATTTTGCCCCCCTCCTCCCACTTTTCGGTCATTTCATCGGTGGTGACCTGGGAAGGAACAACGTGCAGGACAGTCACGGAAGCCCTTTGGATACAGGGCAGATCCATGAGGGTTTTGATCATGGCTTCGGCCTGACCTGCACCAGAATCAGCAAGTAGAATTTTTTCAATCATAGTGAGTTGACCTACAACTCGTTTTGGAATTCGTCATGAGTTAACAATGTTGAGGATGATTCACGACAGTCTGATGGGTCAGGGTTGAAATGAGGACAAAATATTTCTCGGTAAAATTTTGTCCGCAGCTGCCTTGAACTCCCCATTAGCAGCTAATGATACTGGCAAAGGTGGCTCAGCTGGCGAGTTTTCAGATTTTCTGATGTTTAGATGTAACAGATGATTACTATCATTTAAAAGTCTGAAGAGAGAGCGTCGAAAAGTTTTGATTAATTAACAAACAAGGCTGGATTTAGGAGAGGCGACGGATGGGACAAAAAATTTCTCCTTAATCAAGCGCAAGATGTTTTGTGTTGAAATGTGACAATTAGCTAGTTCAGCCAGAAGCCTCACGTCCATAATCTCTGATTTGGCGTGAGAGGAAGGCGCGTTTATGGCGGGGCGGTCGGTGAACCCTGTTTGACGCGAGAGGCGACCAGCCCCGTCATGAACCCCCTCTTCTGCCCCAAGTCAGAAATTCCTACTCTCCAGCTCAGGGAACGGATGCTGAAAAATCGCACCCAGTAAAATACTCAAATGAGAACCGCCTACCAGTACCGATTGCGTCCAACTTCCAGTCAAGTCGCCTTGATGAGCGAATGGCTGGAACTCTTGCGCAGACAGTACAACTACCGTCTCGGTGAGCGGTTCTCTTGGTATGAACAAAACCGCTGTGACATCAATGTCTGTCCCTTAATTTGTCATCTGCCAGAGCTTCGAGAGAATCCTGACTTCTACTCTCAGAAACGAGACCTGGTGAACTCCAAAGCTCTGTTTCCGGAGTACCAGCAGATTCACTCTCAAGTTCTGCAAGACTGCATTGGCCGGGTGAAGAAGACCTTTGACCGCTGGCTCAAGGGAGACTGCAACGGCAAGCGAAGCGGCAAGCCTCGCTTCAAAGGAGCAGGCCGCTATCGCTCCTTCACCTTCCCGCAAGCAAAGCAAGACTGCATCCAGGGCAAACAAATCAATCTCCCCAAGATTGGCTGGGTGAAACTGATTCAGCATCGACCCTTACCGGAAGGCTTCAAGGTCAAGACCGCCACCGTCAGCTACAAAGTTGATGGCTGGTATGTGACTCTGAGCTTGGAAGACTCCTCTGTCCCAGCTCTCACTCTCGATGCCACCGGCATTGAGAACACGATGGGGATTGATTTGGGCTTGAAGTCGTTTTTGGTAGACGATGCAGGGCAAGAAGAACCCATTCCCCAGCACTACCGAAAAGCTGAAAAGCGTCTGAAGCGGTTGCAGCGTTCACTGTCACGCAAGAAAAAAGGGTCCAATCGCCGGAAGAAGGCGGTTAAACGAGTTGCCAAGGCGCACCTAAAAGTCTCAAATCAGCGCAAGGACTTTCACCACAAAGTCGCAAACAAGCTTTTATTTCAAAGGAAGCATGTCGCTCATGAAAAGCTGAACATTCGAGGTATTGCCAGAAGCAAACTGGCAAAGTCGACCCATGATGCTGGTTGGGGTCAGTTCCTGCAAATTCTGGCAATCAAGGCTGAAAGAGCCGGGTTGTTGACGGTTGCAGTGAATCCCAGCGGTACGTCTCAGAACTGCTCTGGTTGCGGGGTCAAAGTTCCCAAGACACTTCAGGACAGGATTCATACCTGTCCTGAGTGTGGATTGACGCTGGACCGCGACCACAATGCAGCGATCAATATCAAGTCTTTGGCGGTAGGGCATTCCGTCAATAAAGCTCAGGAAACGCCCGATGGGTTACCAGGGGTCACTGAGAAGCCGACACCGGATACGTCAGTATCGGTGAGGAGTATGTCACGCAAGGGTTGCTGAGGAAGGTCGCCTCGGGGGTGCCCGGTTGCTGAGGGTGAGGGGTGGCCTGGGGAAGGGCAGCTACGCTGGGGGATGGTCGCTGGTCGCGCCAGCTCTCGCGACAAAACCACGACCGGATCACGACAGGAAGAGTTGGGTTGTTTTAGGGAATTGGTGTTGGCGGGTATGTTTGCTGATTTTCTGCCTTTGACGGTCCGAGAACTGACGGAGGAGACTTCGATCGCGCTGGCGCAGGGGATGCAGCGCCGGGCGATCGCCACGTCTCTGGCGACGGAGCCGATCTTGACGAACTATGTTCAGCAGGGCAGCGGCGGGCCGGCGATCGTTCTGCTGCATGGGTTTGACAGTTCGGTGCTGGAGTTTCGGCGCTTGATTCCTTTGCTGGCGCCCTATGGGGAGGTCTGGGCGATCGACCTATTGGGGTTTGGATTTACGGATCGGGCAGCGGGGGTCGTCCCTAGCCCTGAGAGCATCAAGGCGCATTTGCATGGGTGCTGGCAGACGCTGATTCGGCGACCAATGATTTTGGTGGGCGCGTCCATGGGCGGCGCGGCGGCGATCGACTTTACGCTGACCTATCCGGAGGCGGTGGAGCAGCTGGTGCTGCTCGACAGTGCGGGGTACACGGCGGGGCCTTCGGCTAGCAAGATGATGTTTCCGCCGATGGGATTTTTGGCGACGGAGTTTTTGCGCAATCTGAAGGTGCGCGATCGCATTAGTCGGTCGGCCTACCACGATGCCCAGTGGGCGTCGGCGGACGCGCTGCGCTGCGGGGCGCTGCACCTAGAGGCGCCGGGCTGGCGGCAGGCCCTGATCGCGTTTACCAAGAGCGGCGGCTATGGATCTTTTGCGGAGCGGCTGGGCCGGCTGGAGCAGCCAACGCTGATTTTGTGGGGAGAGAACGATCGCATTTTGGGGACGGCGGATGCTGAGAAGTTCCAAGGGGCGATCGCCGACAGCAAGCTGATCTGGATTCCCAACTGCGGCCACGTCCCCCACCTGGAGCAGCCCGAGCTAACGGCCCAACACATGCGGGCGTTTCTGTCGCTAGGCTAGGACTCACAGATCACGACGTCGGCAGGAGCACTCAAGTCATCTATGCGGTTGCTGCTGGTAGAAGATGAGCCAGATTTGGGGGCGGCCATCAAGCGGACCCTGACCCAAGAAGGATATTTAGTCGATTGGGTCACCGATGGCAGCCAGGCCTGGGACTATCTAGACAATCAGTGGACCCAGTACACCATTGCCGTGATCGACTGGCTGCTGCCTCAGGTGTCAGGGCTGGAGCTGTGTCAGCGCCTGCGGCAACAGGCCTCGTCGCTGCCGGTCCTCATGCTGACTGCCAAAGATCGGCTCGAAGATAAGGTTGCAGGCCTAGACGCCGGAGCCGATGACTACTTGGTCAAGCCTTTTAGCATGGAAGAGCTCTTGGCGCGGCTGCGGGCTTTGCAGCGTCGCCCGCCCCAATTTCAGCCGCGCCGCCTCCAGGTGGGACCGATCACGCTGGACTACGATCGCCTGCTCGCAGAGGTCGATCAGGGCAGTGGCAGTATTCAAGCGCTCACCCTGACGGTAAAGGAGTTCCATTTGCTGGAGTATCTGATGCAGCATCCCAATCAGATCATGGCGCGCGACCAAATGCTCAGTCAGCTCTGGGAGCTCGATGCGGAGCCGGTCAGCAATGTCGTGGCGGCGCAGATGCGGCGGCTGCGGCGAAAACTGGCTCAGTGCGGCCAGGCATCCCTGATTGAGACGGTCTACGGGCTGGGCTATCGCCTGCGAGTGGAGCATGAACACTAGCCAACTCTTTTTGCGGACTCGCTGGCGGCTGGCCAGCTGGTATGCCGGGGTGATGGGGCTGATTTTGGGGCTGGCGGGGCTGGCGGTGTATGAAGCTAGCGCCCACGCCCACCGCATCACGCTGGATCGAGAACTGGTGTCGGTGGCGAGCATTTTGCGGGAGGGATTGCAGATGCGCCTCGATCGCCGCCACCAGCTGACGCCGGGGGTGTGGAAGGTGGTGCCGGATTTTTGCAAACTGGGCGATCGCTGTGCTGAGTCTCCCCAAGAACGGGCCAATTCACCCTATCGATCTTTGTCGCGGGATGAATACTATCTTTATCTGCTGGATGCGAGCGGCAAGCCAGTGGGCTTTGCAGGAACGCCGCCGCCAAACATGGACTTCGAGCGGGAGCCCAAGCTGCAAACCTTTGAGACCCAAGATCAAGGCCGGTATCGGCAGGTAATGCTGACCCTGCGCACCCATCCTGAGACGGTCTGGGGATATCTGGTGGTGGGGCGATCGCTCCAGGAATTCGACGAGTATCTCAATGAGCTGCGCTGGGTGCTTCTGATCGGCCTTCCTGTGTCTCTGGGCCTGATTGGCAGCGCGGCGTGGTGGCTGGCTGGGCGGGCAATGCAGCCGGTGTATCAGTCCTATCGCCAGATTCAGCAGTTCACGACGGACGCGGCCCACGAACTGCGCACGCCCCTGGCGGCGGCCCGGGCCACGGTGGAGTCCTTTCTGCGATCGCCCCATCTGTCAGAAACTGACGCCCGCGAGGCCCTCAGAACCCTGGAGCGGCAGAATCTCCGGCTCTCTCAGCTCGTGCAGGATTTGCTGTTGCTGGCCCAAATCGAGCAGCAGGGCCATCCCCAACGCCAAGAGTGGTGCGACCTGAGCGAGATTCTCAATGATGTGACTATGGAGCTGATGGATCTGGCCAAAGCGGCCGGAGTCGCGCTCAAGCTGGAGTTAGAGAAGGCCGCTGCGATCAAGATTGTGGGAGACGATGAGCAAATTTATCGATTGGTGTTCAATCTGACGGTGAACGCCATCCAGCACACGCCGCCAGACGGGAGCGTCACGATCCACCTCACAAACAGCAACAATCAGGCGGTGCTGCGGGTGATTGACACCGGCGTGGGCATTGCGCCCGAGCATCAGCAGCATATTTTCGATCGCTTTTATCGCGTGGACAGCGATCGCTCTCGTCACACGGGCGGCTCAGGCTTGGGGCTGGCGATCGCCGCTCGCATCGTCCAAAGCCACCACGGCAGCCTCCAGGTGCACAGCAGTCCCGGCAAAGGCAGCACCTTCACCGTGCGGTTTGCCCTAGGCTAGGGAGCCTCCAAGTCATATCCATTTCATCTTCCCGTGGCATCGTAGAACCACAGCCCTTTTTGTTCGATGTTGAGATACCCAAACGTTATGACTCTCTCTCGTTTCTCCGGGTTGGGCCGTCGGTCAGCCCTCACCGCGATCGCCCTCTTGAGCAGCAGCTTGGTCGCCTGTCAGAGCGCTCCTCCCACCAGCCAAGCCCAAGAAGAACCCAGCGGCACCGCTAGCCCTGCCGCCATGAGTCACGCGGGCCACGGCAGTCAGAGCAAGGGCGCCATGGAGCACAGCATGTCCATGGATCTAGGCCCAGCCGATGCCGAGTACGACCTGCGCTACATCGACGCCATGGTGCTGCACCATCAAGGCGCCATCGACATGGCCCAAGAGGCCAAGGCCAAATCCAAGCGCGCCGAAATTCAGCAGCTGGCTGATGCCATCATCGCGGCCCAAAATCAGGAAATCCAGCAGCTCCAGGAATGGCGCAAGGCCTGGTATCCCGACGCAGCAGCAACCCCCGTCGCCTACAGCGCCGAGATGGGCCACACCATGGCCATGACGCCAGAGCAAGCAGCCGCCATGACCATGAGCAGCGACTTGGGGGGCGCTGGGGAAGAAGTCGACCTGGCCTTCATTGACGGCATGATCCCTCACCACGAAGGCGCGCTCGTCATGGCCGAGGATGCACTCCAAAAGTCTTCGCGCCCCGAGATCAAGGCGCTGTCTGAAGAAATCGTCGCGGCCCAGCGTCAAGAGATCGAGCAAATGCAGGCGTGGCGACAGGACTGGTACCCCAGCGAGCGCTCAGCCGCACAAGCTCAGTAGCCCTAGCAGTTACGCTCGAGCGATCGCCTTTGGAGGCCGTTTGCGCTTCAGAGGGCGATCGCCCGCTTTGGATCATCGTGGAGAGCGGGGTTTGACTCCAAGCAATCCGCCCATATCTGTAAATTGGTCATTTGGCCGGGACCAAAAAGCGTGCAGAAAGCCACGTCGGCTGCGTCGCGGCCCGTGGCAATTCTGATAAAACCCTGGCGAGGCGCCAGACGGGTCGCGTCAAAAACGTACCAGCGATCGCCCAGGTACACCTCAAAGCACGCATGGAAATCCGGCGGATTGAGGTCATGGGCATACACCGACACAAAACGCGCCGGAATCTCCAGTGCCCGACACAGGGCGATCGCCAAATGGGCAAAATCTCGACAAACCCCCCGGCGCTCTAGCAGCGTATCGCAGGCAGAGGTGTGCACATCCGTGCTGCCCCCCTGGTAGGCCACATGGTGATAAATCCATTCGCACAGGGCTTGGACCTGCTCATAGCCCTGGGCGATCGCCCCAAACTCTCGCCGAGCCAAAGTCATCAGCCGATCGGACTGGCAGTAGCGGCTGGGGTAGAGGTAGGGCAGCACATCCATGGGCAAGCTGGCCACCGGCAGAGTCGTCAAGCTCGCTGGGTCGCCCTCAAGCGGCGCAGAAACCGCCGTCGCTTCGTAGGTCACAGTCAGGTGCTCCGCCGCCGAGCTGACGCGCCAATAGCGATTGCCCCTGGCATCGCAATGCTCTTCTAGGGGCTCAGCAGGCGTGAGGCGGATCTGTTCTTCTAGGCAGCGCTGGTGGCGATCGCCCGCGATCGCGATGTTAAACACAAACGTCGTCAGCCCTGCTAGGTTATAGTCCAGCTGACAGCCTACTTTCCACTTCATCAGCAACTCCCTGAGCATCGCATCCAGCATAGAGCCTGGACCTTCGATGTCGCCCTCCTCAGCTTTTAGCGTTACTGCAGCGCTCGATGGGCAACGGGAAGCGCGTCAAATCTATCTCAGGGTAATTACATAAGTGGATTTACGGACAAAAACAAGGCTCTAGGAAGACCGGCAATCGTCTTTTAGGTCAGTTTCTATCCAACAAAAACCTAGTAGGACAACGAGCAATTAGGAAATCTTCCAGCTCGATTGGCGTTCACGATCGCGTTTCGGCACTCCAGCAAGCTGACGCCTGTTTTTCGCGAAATTTCTTGCAAACTAATGATGGGAGACGCTGATTCTGGCGCAGCAAGATAAAGCTCCATCGCAGTCTCCAAAACTGTTTGATTTTCGGAGAGAGGCTGAATTGCTTTTGCCAAAGAACTAAAGCTCAACATAATGCCCTGCCCAAATCTACGCTGGCTACATGCCACAGCTTACGCAACGGCTTCTGGATTTCACGTCTATCCTCAGAATTATTTGTTTCTATTAGACAGATCCACCCATCGACAATTCGAAATTCTTAGATAAAAA
Source organism: Geitlerinema sp. PCC 7407 (assembly GCF_000317045.1). Taxonomy (NCBI): domain Bacteria; kingdom Bacillati; phylum Cyanobacteriota; class Cyanophyceae; order Geitlerinematales; family Geitlerinemataceae; genus Geitlerinema; species Geitlerinema sp. PCC 7407. The sequence continues at coordinate 1,319,332 of NC_019703.1, read as the reverse complement.
ATTAGAAACTGAAGTCACTGAATTCACGCATTCAGGCATCTAGCTTAATTCGCTTTTAAGATGATCAAGGCAAACGACAGACAACCTCTTCTTGGTGCCTGTCGCTCACCTCAGAGCGAATTTTTGGGTCCTTGTCACTCAGCAAGGACCCAGAGCCAGAAACTACACCCGGGCTTTTTGTTTCGACCAGATCCCCGATTCATCTTCTTCGTAGCGCTGATGAATAGCGTCCCAAGCCGTTTGCTCAGCGCGAGTTTCATCCTCACCGGCTTCCAGAGCGCCATTGTAGGCGCGGATGAAGTCGTGCTGCGCCTCTTCGGAGAGGTGCGATCGCACCTCTGGCGAGAGATCCGCCGGGCTGTTGCAAGGCCCGGAACAGGGGCGGGGCAAGATGCCGTCGCTCACGTGGATTTCTTCGGCACCGGCGCTTTCCAGCAACAGCTGAAACTCACCAGTTCGGTCCGCCGGAACCTCGACCATCACCAAAAATTCGCCCGCCTGGAGGCGAGTCTCGTAGATAGCGGCCTTTTCTTCGGGCATCCCCAGTGTCATGAGGACCGACGCGAGACCCGCACCGGCGCTACCGGCGATCGCTCCGCTCGCGGCCCCCAGCAGCACCGCACCAATGGGTCCAGCGGCCACCACGGTCCCCACAAAGGGCACCAGCAGGACGCCAACCCCTGTCAGCAGTCCCAACAGAGAGCCAAACAGCGAACCGAAGATGGCGCCAGTTCGCAAGCCGCCTAAAATAACGTCTTTTTTAGTAATAAACCCTGAAATTCGAGTTTGGGATTTGAAATCTTTTCCCATCACCGAAAGATGCTCTCTCGGTACGCCTCGATCCAGCAGTCGGCGAATGACAGTATCAATTTGCTCTTCTTGCTTTAGCACACCACTAACGGTTCGTTCAGCTTGATATGCTGCACTCATTGATAGGCTCCTTAGATCATTGGACAGAGTCAAGCAGTAGGGCTTGTTCAGCGTCTAGTTGCAAAGCGCACTTTTGACTCTATAGAAATCATTTCTCAAGCAAAAAACTATCTAGACAATCTTTCTAGGATTTTGCCTAGCGCTTGTTGAAAATCTTCTTTCTTTTAGTGCAGCCATTTTGCTCGATGTAAACATCTGTCAAGGGATGGATCATCGATTCGGACATTGATTTTGGCTCCCCATGGCATTGCATTTTGATGCCAAAATCAGCAGACTTCATCAAAGCCAGACTCTAGGAGGAAAAATATAAATTTTTCATGAAGTCAACTTACTTTCTGCGAGTTTTTACGGGGCTTGTCGATACCTTAGGAAGGAAATGTCTACCCACGCTTGAGCAGATTGATCGCGCATGGAGACTTTTAGCGCCCTCCTGGTCCGTTATCGCTTCTCTCTCGTGCAGCTTGTCGGCGGCGTGGCATCCCTGTTGAGTGCAGCAAGTCCTGCCGAAGCAGCTACTTTCAATTTCCGGTTTGATGCTCCCGTCCCTCAGCCGGTTGTGGAGGGAGTCGAGGCTGCGGGAGCCGTCTGGTCGTCGTGGCTCGCTGATGATGTGGTGGTCAACCTGGACGTTCAGTTCGGCCCTCTGAGTCGGCCCGTTCCCAGCCTTACGGTGTCCGGCAGTGCTTTGTACAGCTATGAGCAGGTGCGGACGGCGCTTTTTGCCAAAGCAACCACGACAGCGGATTTGACGGCGATCGCCCACCTCCAGGGTGGCCCCTCTGTAGATTTACTGATTAACCGGACAATCAATAATCCCCACGGCATGGGCAGTTCGACCGCGTATCTGGACAGCGACGGCGATGCCAACAATCAGAGCATTCGGCTGACTCACGCCAACGCAAAAGCCCTGGGACTGCGAAATCCTCAGGGGGGCGATCGCGATGGGACTTTGCAGTTGAGCAGCCTTTTTCCGTGGGATTTTGACGCTTCGGATGGGATTAACAGCGGGACTCTCGACTTTGTGGGCATCGTCAGCCATGCGATCGGCAGCACCCTGGGCTTCATGAGCGGTGTTGATGTTCTAGATTTCAACAGCCCCTTGGCCGTGGGCACCCAGAATTACTACTTTCCGGACAGCGCTTTTACCTATGTGACGGCGCTTGATTTATTTCGCTTCTCCGAGGAAAGCGTCCAGCATGGCGTCGGGGTCATCGACTGGACGGCTAGTTCTTCGAGCAAGTATTTCTCCATTGATGGGGGCGAAACGGCGATCGCGGAGTTTTCGACCGGAGTGCGCTACGGCGACGGGCGGCAGGCCAGCCACTGGAAGGAGCGATCGCCCTCGGGCCTGATGCAGCCGTCGGTGCTGCCCGGCCAAGCCCTGCGGGTTGATCGGGCCACGGATGTCATGGCCCTAGACGTGATCGGGTGGACCCCCAAACAACCGCCTGCGCGAGTGCCCGAACCGACGGCGTGGGCTGGACTCCTGGCGATCGCCGTCTGGAGCTTGGGGGCGCGAAGCTGGCTCAGGGGGCGCAGCGATCGCAGCCTGTAGCTTTTTTACCCTTGACCAACATTGGCTTGATGCCGCATGGGCGGGTGGCTTGGCTGTGGGCGATCGCCGTGATGGCAACTTCACAACGACCTGACAAGATTCGACAAGGCTTTATAAAGGTCATTGATTTTTCATAAAGACTCCGTGAATTCTGCTAAAAACCCACGACTTCGCGGAACAAAAGATCAAAACTGAGGCAATTCCCTCTAAGCAAACAGGGAAATTGCTTAAATTTGACTTCTTATAGAAAAAATTTTCTTACAAGCAGGCAGGGTGTTCTAGTTGGTTTTGCGTAGTTTTTGTTGACGCACAGCGCGTTAAAGGCAGTATGAAATTGCACACGCTGTTTCCCAAGCAGTCGAGACGCTCGTTGATCCCGCTGGCTCTAGCAGCGGCAGCCAACCTGGCAGGCCCGATCCCCAGAGCCCAGGCGCTGACTTTCAACTTCAGCGCGGCGGCGGGAACACCCGAAAGCGCGATCGCGGGTTTTCGGGCCGCTGGGGATCTGTGGTCTTCCGTGGTGACCGATGACGTAGTGGTCAACCTAGAAGTGAGCTTTTTGTCCCTGGAATCAGATATTTTGGGGCGGGCCCAGTCCACTGAGCAGCTCTACCGCTACAGCGCCGTTCGCAGCGCCCTGCTCCAAGACGTCAGCTCCCAGGACGACGCGATCGCCACTAGTTTTTTGCCAGGGGGAGACAGCGTTGATCTGTGGATCAACTACACCGAGAACAGCCCCAGCGGCGTCGGCAGCCCAACTCCCTACCGCGACAGCGACGGCGACGCCAATAACGCGAATCTTCGGCTCACCAGCGCCAACGCCAAGGCCCTGGGTCTGCCCACCAGCAGCTTGAGCGACGGCTTGATCCGGTTCAACCGCGACTTTCAGTGGGATTTCGATCGCAGCGATGGCATTGCTGCAGGGACATTTGACTTTATCGGGGCGGCGGCTCACGAGATTGGCCACATTCTCGGCTTCAACAGCGGCGTGGACGTCCTCGACACCAACAGCCCCCTTGAGATGCAGGGCGATCGCTACTTTTTCCGCGACGACCAAATGGCCTTTGTCTCTCCCCTGGACCTGTTTCGCTACTCCGACGCGAGCCGCTCCGTCGGGATACCGGACTGGACCGCTGGCGAGAGCCGCAAGTATTTTTCCATCGACGGGGGAACAACGGCGATCGTCGACTTTGCGACGGGGGCGATCCACGGCGACGGCCAGTCCGCAAGCCACTGGAAGCAGGGACAGACCCTGGGCATGATGGACCCCGACCTCCGCCAAGGCGAGATTTTGCCCATTAGTGAAGAAGACCTGCGGGCATTTGACGTTATCGGCTGGAATTTGCCGAAAATTTCCCCAGGGCCTGGTTTCTTTCCGGAAGACGTCGATCTAGCAATCCCCCTCAGCGGCTGGGATTCCGAGCTGATGGTGGCTGCCGCTTGGGGCGATGGGGCGCCGCTGCGTCGGGCCAAGGCGGTTCCCGAGCCGGGCGCCTTGCTGGCCCTGGTGACGGTCAGCGGCGCTAGCCTGGGCTGGCTCCGCAAAAAGCGCAGCGGCAAGTTCTCTCAGCGACGCTAGAAAAGCCTCTAGGAGGCAATGGCCAAGGTTCCTTGGTCGGCATCCAGCTCCGCCCAAGCGCCCAGGGGCAAAGCGGCATTGGGGCCGTCATGGCCAAAGGGCAGATGCGCCACGACCGGCACGCCCAAATCCAGCAGGCGATCGCGCAGGACCTCTTCGACGGTGAAGCTGGGCACATTGGGCGGCGGATCGCACTGGCTAAAGCGTCCTAGGGCGATGCCGGCCACTGAGGCGAGGGCACCGCTCATCCGCCACTGGGTTAGCAGGCGATCGATGCGATAGGGCGCCTCGGTCACGTCCTCCAGGGCCAAGATAGCGCCCCGGAAATCCGGCTGGTGAGCCGTGTTTAGCAGGTGGGTTGCCACGGTCAAGTTGGCGGGAATCAGGGGGCCAGCGGCTCGGCCCGCCGCCCAGGATTCGCCCTGCAAGGGCGGCAGCGGCTGCCCCTGGACCCAGCCAAAGAGGCGCGATCTCGACCAGTCGGGCTCGGCGGCCAGGGTCGTCAGCACGGGTCCATGAACCCCCGAAATTCCTTGGCAGCCCAGGCTCCAGAGCAGAGCCGTAATGTCGGAAAAACCAATCAGCCACTTGGGCGGTCCCTCGGGCCAGGTCCAGTCTTCTAGAAGGCGCGTTCCGCCGTAGCCGCCCCGGACGCACAAAATGCCTCGGCACGCCGGATCGGCCCAGGCCTGGGCGAGCTGCTGGCGGCGGTGGTCGTCGGTCCCGGCCAGGTATCCCCAGCGCTGGTCAAAGCCCGGGCTGCACTGCACGTCGTAGCCCCGGGCGCGCCACTGCTCCACGCCCTGCCAGAAGGCAGTCTGCTCCCGCAAGGCGCCGCTCGGGGCGATCGCCACCAGGCGATCGCCGGGCTGGAGCGGCGCGGGCCGCTGCCAAACGCGATCAGCGCCCATAGCGAGTCACCAAGTCCTGGAACCAAGCCTCAAAGCGATCGCCCAGAGCCGTCAAGGAGTACTCGGCCTCTGCCTGCTGGCGACAGGCCCGCCGATCCAGCTGGTCTAGACGGGCGATCGCCTCAACCAGTCCCGCCACGCTGTCCGGCTCCACCAGCCAGCCCGTTTGGCCGTCCCGCACGATTTCTGACGGTCCGCCCCGCCGATAGGCAATCACCGGCACGCCGCAGGCCAGGGCCTCGATGGCCACATTCCCAAAGGCCTCCACCCAGCGCGGCGTCATCACCAGGGCGCGACTGCGGCGCACCACGCTCTGGAGCTGCTCCGTCGTGGTCAGGAAGCCGCCGTACTCCACCGGCGCTTCGGGATAGTCTCGCTGAATTTGCTCCCAGTAGGCCGCATCCTCGAGCCGACCAAAAATTTTCAGCGGCACGCCGCTGATGTGGGCCGCCGCTACGGCGTCTTCGAGGCCCTTTTCGGGAGACAGACGCCCCAGCCACACCAGCCAGTCTTCGGGGCGATCGCCCACGGTGTAGCGCGTCAGATCCACCCCGCTGCCCAGGCATCGGCAGCGATCGCCCAGGCCAAAGGTCTCGGCCTGAGTAGCGGTATACATTCCCACCGTGCCGGGATAGCGCTCTAGGGTCTGGACCACCGCGTCATCCACCACATCCAGCAGCGAGCCCATGCTGACAAAGTGGGCCACCGGCGTCTGCAAAAACGGCGTGAGATAGAAGGGCAGCCAGTCGTAGGCAATATTAAACAGGACGTCGTACTGATCTTGGACCTGGCGCGCATAGTCCCACATGGCGGCCAGCACGCTGCGATGGGGCATCACCACCGGCAGATCTCGCGCTTGGGTTTGGGCCGTGGTTTGCAGCGCTCCCGGCACCTCGACCACCGGCACCCCATCAATGTGCGATCCGACCGGCCCCACCACGCAGATCTTGTGGCCGCGACGGGCCAGCTCCTGGGTCACTGTCTGGAGGGTCAGCTCGACTCCGCCGCCCATCCCCGAACCCAGGGGGCCGACCGGCGTCGAAAGAAATAGCAGCTTGAGTGGCGAAACAGTCACAAATCTTGGGGGTCAGGGTCACATCGGCAACATCATACCCCCTGAACTGCGGGCGATCGCAGGTTTTTCTGGCCTGTTCACCTGCTTTTGCCAGCCCCTGCCCTAGAGGTGCGGCTCCTCCCGAGCAGGCGGCGCCTTGGTCTCGCCAGCAGGAGGCAGCGCGTCAGTTGTCGGCAGCCCCCGGATGCGGCTCAGCTGGCCCAAGGCCCACTGGGCCGTGTCCCGCACCTCGGTATCCGAGTCGTCCAGGGCGTGGCGCAGCAGCTGGCTGATTTGACCAACCACGTCATAGATGCGGGTGAGATCGCGAATCGCGTTCTTGCGCACCTCGGCATTGTCGTCCTGGAGGGAAATCGCCAGTGCGCGGCTCATGGGCTTGAGGGTGCGGCCGCCAATCTCAGAGAGCGCCCCCAAAATCAGGCTGCGCTGGCGGGAGTCCGAGTCCAGCATCAGATCCACCAAGGGCTGAATCGCCTTGGAGTCACCCCGCTGCCCCAGCTCCCAGATTGCCTTGCGGCGCTTGGTAGGGTTGGGGCTCCGCAGATCGTTGATCAGCTCATCAACGATGTTGATGCTGGGCAGCCGCGTGGTTTGCTCCGTGAGGGCGCCCGGCCCATCCGGCACTTTGGCAGACTCGGCGATCGCCTCTCGAGCGTGAGGCTTGTGTCCCGCCAAGACATCCGGCTCCACCGGGAAATCACTCGGTGGACTCACCCACACATTTTTGGCCGCGCCATTGGCAGGAGCCTGAGCCTCCTGAGCCCCGTGGCTCTCTGAAAAAGCAGGTTCTTCCACCGGTTCGGGGCTGATCGCCTCCGGAGCAGAGCGGGGGTCAGCCGCTTCGGGCAGGGCATGGCGGGCGATCGGCGCCGTTGGAGAATCTTCTGGCTCCGGCTGCAGCGTCGTTGCTGCCTGTCGCCGGCCCAGCCAAAAGGCCACTAGGCCAATTCCGGCCCCCAGGATCGGCACCAAGACCACCATCAGCCAAAAGCCAACTCCCAGACCGCCCGCAGTTTTGGCCGTTTCGGGGGGCGAGTCGCCAGTCGTTTCTGGATCGGCGTCCCCTGGGGTCGAGGTGCTCTGGGTGAGCTGGGTGCCTTGGGCTGCGGCTAGGGCTTGGCGTAGGCGATCGCGCGTTTCGCCGGTTGCTAGGCCATCTACCGGCAACCCCTCCGCCGCCTGAAAAGCCGCGATCGCCTCAGCCGTCCCCTCGCCGTACTGCCCATCGATCAGGCCGTCGTAGTAGCCCAGGGTTTGCAGCCCTCGCTGCACCTCCTCTACCTCGACGCCCCGGGAGTCAAAGGTCAAATCTTCTAGCGCCGTCGCCTGGGCGAGCATCCTGGCAGGGGCGGCCAGCGCCAGATTACGCGACGCACCGATCGCCATCGCCGGACCCGACAGCAGGCCTAGCCAAGCCGTCCCGGTTATCAATAACGCAGCCGTTCGAGAAGCAACCATAGAAACCTGTGGGGAGCCAGCAAGGGCTGTCTTGTGAAAGGCAGGCCCCCTGCTCACTGGCTTTGGGCCAAACTCAGTAGTCTTAGACGCACCCATTTGCGCGAAGGTTCTATCCAGCATTCATTCAGCCAATCAAACCCGTTCCTGTCCCGAAGGAAGGCTAGAAATTGACTCCATCCTACTCGCTTTGGCGCTCTTCACAGACACCTGTGCCAATCTTGCCAGACCTCCACTCGCGGGCGATCGCCCCTAGGAAGCAATTTCAGAGGAAGCAATTTCAGGCTCTGTTTCGGCCATGGCGACGGGCACCGGCTGCGCTGCGCTCTCTTCGAGAAAGCTCACGGCACTCTTGGCCTGCGATCGCCGCAGCATTCCTTCCAGCACGTCGCGCTGGTTGATCAAATAGATGCTGACCAGGGTCAGGCCCACCCCGCCCCACTGAATGGGGCTCAGGACTTCCGCCAAGAAAAGATTGCCAAACAGCAGCGCAAACACCGGCGTCAAGAAGGTCAGCGCGCTCAGGCTCGTCAGATTTCCCTGGGAGGCGAAGTAGAAAAACAGGCCGTAGGCGATCGCGCTGCCAAACACCGTCGCGTAGGTCAGCGCCAGCCAGTCAAACCCGGTCAGAGCCTGCCACTGCTGCTCTTCGGCGATCGCCGACAGACCAAACAGCGGCAAACCGCCAATCACCATGTGCCAGCCCGTAGCCACCACCGGATCGACGTGGCGGGACACCATGGGAATCATCACTGTCCCCGCCGCCATCGAAAGAGCCGCCAGCAGCATCAGCCACTCGCCGCTCTCAAACAGCTGCTGCACCAGGTTCTCCCCCGCGGGCAAAACCCCTGCCAGCTTCCCGTGAAACAGGGCCACGATCCAGGGGTCCGGCAGCCCCAGCAGGCTGATGCCCGCCACGCCCAAGGCCAGCCCCAGCCAGCCCCACAAACCGATACGCTCTCCAAACAGCACCAGAGCCAGCAGCGCCACCGCCAGAGGCTGGGAGTCAATCATCACAGAGCCCAGACCGGCACCGGTGCGGGCCAGTCCCTGGGCCAAAAATCCTTGAAACAGCGTGCCGTCGACCACCGCAAAAGCGCCAATCCAGGCCCAGGCCCGCCAGCTGCTCGGCTGCGATCGCCCCATCCACTTCGCGGCCAGCAGCACCAGTAGACCAGCGGGCACCAGCCGCACCCCCGCCAAAAACCACGGCGTCGTGTGGAGCATCACTCCCTTCATCGCCACCATCGCTGTCCCCCACAGAAAAAAGGGCGCAATCAGCAGCAGCGGCGCAAAGGGAAGCGTTGGCAAATTTGACCTAAGAGTCATGCAGCGAGTCCGGCGGAACAACCTTACCCTTGATTGTACTCAATCCTATAGTTGTGTTAAGGATTCTGTATTAGTGTGAGGTTTTGGCTGAGTTTGCCCTGCCGCGCTCACTTCCAGCTCTCGCGACGCCACCAGACGTGTCCAGAGAGCGCCTGAATCAGGCACACTGAAGATCGCTCCTGAGGGTTTTGGGGGTTGTATTGCAGGGGCTTGACGCTCAAGCTTGATGCTCAAGATCAGCTGGGAAGACGGGCGCAGCGTGCAGCTTCCTCTGCGATCGCCCTCTCGCTGGCCCCTTTCCCCCGTACTGCCAAGCCTCGCGGTTTGGCAGGCCCGCACCGTCCCTGACGCTCCTTAAATTCGCACTGTTTTCTCCGTCACAACCATCATGATTTGGCCGTTTAAGCCCCGCTACCGCAGACAAATTGCCCGCATCGAAATCACCGGCGCGATCGCCGGCGACACCCGCAAGCGCGTCCTCGAAGCGCTCAAAACCGTTGAGGAGCGCAAGTTTCCCGCCCTCATGCTGCGCATCGACAGCCCCGGTGGCACCGTCGGCGACTCCCAGGAAATCTACAGCGCCCTGACCCGCCTCGGCCAAAAAATCAAAATCGTTGCCAGCTTTGGCAATATTTCCGCCTCAGGCGGCGTTTACATTGGCATGGGTGCTCACCACATCGTGGCCAATCCTGGCACCATCACCGGCAGCATCGGCGTGATCCTGCGCGGCAACAACCTCGAGCGGCTGCTCGACAAAGTTGGGGTGTCCTTCAAGGTCATCAAGTCCGGCCCCTACAAAGACATCTTGGCCTTCGATCGCGAGCTGACCGATCCAGAGAAAGACATCCTGCAAAGCCTGATCGACACTAGCTATCAGCAGTTTGTCCACACCGTCGCCACCGCTCGCCAGCTGAGCGTCGAAACGGTCAAGAGCTTTGCGGATGGGCGCATCTTTACCGGTGAGCAGGCGCTGGAGCTGGGAGTCGTCGATCGCCTCGGCACCGAAGAGGACGCCCGCCGATGGACCGCTGAGCTGGTCGGCCTCGACCCTGAGAAAGCGGTTTGCTGCACCCTCGGCGACTCCAAGAAGTCCCTGGTTCAGCGGGTGGTGGGCAGCCAAAGTCAGCTCGATCGCCTAGGCCTTGGCAATCTCTCAGGATCTATGGATTGGCTGAACTTCGAGCTGGAAACCAGCGGCCTGCCCCTGTGGCTCTATCGCCCGTAGAGCGCAGGAAACCCGGTTTCGGAAAGCATCTGCCACCCTTGTCTAGAGGGTGGCAATCGAGTTTGTTAAGATGGCAGGTGCCCCTATTGCGGGGCCTTCTGGCGAATGGGGCTGGCAACCTGCTATCAGGAGCGATACAGGGCTTTTTATTGCGAGTGAGAATAAGGAGGATTTTGGCGTGGAGTGGCGAGTTCGGGCGATTCGAGGTGCAACGACTGTCTCAGAAAATTCGGTTGAAGCGATTCGTGAAGCAGTCCACGAACTGCTAGAAGCGCTGGAAACCTACAACCAGCTCGATCCCGAACAAATCATCAGCGCGACCTTCACGGTTACTCGCGATCTCGATGCGGTTTTTCCGGCGGCGATCGCCCGGGAGCGCCCCCGCTGGGACAGCGTCCCCCTGCTAGATGTTCAGCAGATGTATGTGAAGGAAAGCCTCGAGCGCTGCATTCGCTTCCTAATTCATTTCAATACCCAAAATCCTGACGCGCCAATCTACCATCCCTACCTGCGGGATGCCCAAACCCTTAGACCTGACCTGAGCATTCCGCAGGTTTCTCTGTCGTCTTAGGGTTTTTTGGTATTTTTGGCCCTAAATCAGGGTTCTAGAAGGAATGCGTGCTGGCGGTTTGACCAGCGCGCAGTTTTCTTGGGGGTGGGACGCCGAGACGGGGAATGTCTTGGGAAGCGGGCTAGATGGCGTGGCCGCTATCTGCCAAGCGCTGGAGGCAAATTCTGGCTGACTCAGAGACGTTGGGGTGGCTGTCTTTTTCGAGGTATTTGAGGGCGGAAATGCTCTTGGGCGTGGGCAGCTTGGCCAGGGCTTCGGCCAGCATCTGGCGCACCAGCCAGTCTTCTGACTGCGCAAAGGCCAGGATGGCATCAATCGCTTCGTAGGCGCCGATTTCCCCGAGAGCAGCGATCGCCGCTTGCTGGATCACGACCTCTTCGCTGGCGAGGGCTTCCATCAGCACGTCCCGCGCTCTGACGTCTCCCAGGTTTCCTAGGGCGACCGCCGCGCTAAAGCGCACAAGCCAGTCGGTGTCTTCATAGAAGGCCCGCACCAGGGGTTCATAGGCCCGCAGATCGCCCAGATACCCGAGGGCACCCGCCGCGTCTGCCCGCAGACCATAGTCACTCTCAGTTTCCAAAATTTCGAGCAGGAGGGGATAGCTCTCATCTGTGGCCTTGATGCCGAGGGCAAACACGGCCATGGAGCGGATTTGGAGACTTTCGTCGTTTAGAACTTTTTTGATTAAGGGGACGGCGTCCACCGAGGGCACGTTGCGCAGGGAGGCCAGGGCAACCATGCGATCGCGGGTGCTGTCGCTTTCGAGCTGCTGAGAAATCAGGCTTAGATCAGGAAGACTCATAGACATTCCAACGAGATTTAACGTTACATTTTTTTACATTTTCTTTAATTCCATTATACGGTGGGCCTCCAAGGACTCGAGGGGCGATCGCAAGAATCTCCCCACGGGGGCGGGAAATCGCGCCTTTCGACCTATGTCCACTGGCAGGGCCGCCAAAGCCCCCAGATTAGAAAGCTCACCGGCGAAAGGGTGGGGCGCAGACTAGGGTTTCAGGTTTTGGGAAACGTTTTTGAGGAAAGCAAGGGCGATCGCAATGACACAGACAACTCTCGGACCGCAGGCGCTGGTGATCGTGACGGGGCCAGCCCGCTCGGGCAAAAGTGAATGGGCCGAGGGGCTGGCAGCCACTTGGCAAAGCGTGATCTATGTGGCGACGTCCCAAGCGGATCCTGACGATCAAGAGTGGCAGGCGCGCCTTGACCTGCATCGCCAGCGCCGCCCAGCCCAGTGGCAGCTGCAAGAGGTGCCGGTCGACCTGGCCGGAGCGATCGCCCAGGCGCCCGCAGGCGCCTGCCTGCTGATCGACTCTCTGGGGACCTGGCTGGCCAATCTGCTCGAACAAGACGAAACCCAGTGGCAGAGCACGCTGGCGGATCTGTGCGCGGCGATCGCCGCACGCCAGAGCGCGGTGATTATCGTGGCGGAGGAAACCGGCTGGGGCGTGGTGCCGGCGTACCCCGTGGGGCGGCTGTTTCGCGATCGCTTGGGGACGGCGGTGCGCTCTCTGAGCGCGATCGCCGATGCCGTGCACCTAGTCACCGGCGGGTACGCGCTGAACCTGACTCAGCTGGGCACACCGCTCACCGCCCTTGCGATCGCCCCACAGGCTCCCAAGTAGCCACGCCCATCAGCCCAGTTTCGCCCTTTCAGCGCTTCTTCACCGGGCTCTGTGTACTTTCGACGTCAGATAGAGATAGATCAAAATTGAAACCGCTAGCATGGAGCCAGAAGACGCTCCTAATCCAAGCAAGCGCCAGCATTGAATCCAACTCTAGACTTTAGCAACAGCTAGATTGCAAAAGTATTCACCATCAATCAAGCGTTAGACAACTTAAGCCTTCGCAACAATGTTGTGGAGAAAAGGTGAATTTCTCTAAATCAGCGTAACGTTGCTTCCGTTTGTGCTCGCTTCAGACTTTATTTAGATCATGGCTGCAAGATATCAAGTTAAAAGGTACCTCGCCTACTGGTTTCAGCTAGGCAAGCCGGTCGTCGTTCAGGCAGGTCGCACCACCATCTTGCCCAAAACGGTGATCGCGGGCGATCGCTACAGTGACGAGTTTGAAACATGCTGGCAGTTTTTGCTGTCGCCAGAGTCGGGCGAGTGTCATCTCGAAGGAAGCCACCACACCATCGAGGACCTGCTGACGTCGAAGTGGGACATTGCAGACTGCGCGCGCTGCTCGATGCCCGTTCCCATGCTCAACCAAGGCGTCTCGGACCTCAGCTGCCCCTGCAATGACATGCCGAACTGGCCCGACATGAGCCTGCCGCCGCCGCGATCGCCCGTCAACAGCCAGATTCACCTCTCTGGCATGCGCGATCGTCTTCACCACCGCAGCAAGGCCTGGGCCACCGAAGCTACCAGTGCTGACAGCCCCCGCCCAGATGAAAACAGCAGCGAAGGCGATCGCTACCAAGCCAGCTAGGACTGGGGTTTAGGTTGCAGGTAGCGCCAAGCCTCGATACGCCAGCATTTCTTGGGCAGGGGTGCGATCGCCGTTACAGGCAATGCGCCGCGGTGCCTCCAAAATCTCCACCCCAAAGCCCAGATCTTGGTACAGCGCCAAAATGCGCGGCGTCGCCTGATTCGACACCAGCACCGGCCCCGAATGGCGAGCGAGCCAGTGAGCCACTCGCACCTGATCCTCCCAGGTAAAGTCAGTTTGGCTGTATTTCGTAAACTCCACGTCATAGGGCGGATCGGCATAGATAAAATCCGCACCCTCCAGAGACAGCGCCTCAAAGTCTCCACTCACAAACACCCAGTCCTTCAGGACCGGCGGATATTCCGAGAAGTCCTGGGCATAGTTAATGGTTTTGTAGCGGCCAAAGGGAACGTTGAAGCGTCCCTGATTATTGAAGCGGCACAGACCATTAAAGCCTGTGCGGTTGAGGTAATAAAACAGCTGGGCGGCTTCCTGAGTCTCTTGGCCGCCACTAGCAATCAGCTCATTAAACCGCTGCCGACAAGCATAGTAAGCTTGCTGGTCATTGAGCATTGCTAAATCAACCGTAAGGCCCCGCTGCAGCCAGCGGCAGAAGTTAATCAAGTGCACATTGCGATCGTTGAGCAGTGCCCGCTCAGGCTGCAAGCCCAAACATACAGACATGCTGCCCACAAAGGGCTCTACCAAACGGCGATGCTTTTGGCCCTGCCAGATGGTCTGGAGACGCGGCAGTAGCCAGCGCTTGCCGCCTGCCCACTTGAGAGCTGGCTTGATCGGCGGGGGCAGGGGATGGGCAGAAACCATGGCGGTGGGGAAAAGAGCGAAGAAAACCGAGTTCTGAAATTGAGCAAAATAGCCTATGGGTGGCGCATCGAGCCCATCAATGGCGCTGCGCAGGGCGAAGGGCGATCGCCTCTACAGCGCCCCGCTAACAGGGGAGCAAACGCAGCCAGATTCTGGTGATCGGTGGGCTAGGTGCCAGCTTAGAATGGTTGAGGACGTGCTGAAACGCTGCTTGAAGAGTCTGCAATGCAAGAATTTTGGAATAATATCAGTCGCTACCCACGCTACTTCATCACCATTGTGCTGGGGGTTTTGCTGACCTTTGTGCAGCCCATGATACCGCTGTTTAAGCGTCCCACAACGGCGATCGCCCTCGTGGGAGCCCTGGTCGGCGCCTTTGCCTTCATCACCTTTACACTGCGGGCGATGCTAGGCTTCAGCCTTGTGTAACTAGGAAGTAGGGGCAGTCTCCAGCGCCTCAGCGTCGCGGCTAGACCACCAGCCTGGCTCCCCTGCCTCCGCAACGGACAGCCTACACCTTTGAGCATCCTCTGACCGCCAAGCGCTCGAGGCCTAGCACCGCTATGGTCTTTGGTAGACTGGGAAAAGCGGAATCAGCGCTGTTTCTGTCAGCGGGTGCCGCATTTTTTGTTTGGACATTGTCTCCAGATTGTTTCCAGGAGGGAACCGCTATGGCCACCAGTCGCCGAGTATCTCGCGTTTCTTCCCTCATCAAACGCGAGGTCAGTTTGATGCTCATGTCGGGTATCAAGGATGACAGAGTTGGAGCTGGAATGGTGAGCGTCACAGATGTCGATGTGTCCGGTGACCTCCAGCACGCCAAGATTTTTGTCAGTATCTATGGCACCGAGGAAGCTCGGGCCGAAACCATGGAGGGCTTGCAGTCTGCGACGCCCTACGTGCGCAGTGAGCTGGGCCACCGCATTCGTCTGCGGCGGACGCCAGAGGTTGTGTTTCTCGAGGATCGCTCCATCGAGCGCGGTACTCAGGTCCTGTCGCTGATCAATCGCTTGACCGAGGAGCGCCAGAGCAAGGAGCAAACCGGAGCGGATCTAGAAGAAGAGATCGACGAATTGGCCGATATTCCTGATGCTGAGGATCTAGACGATTGATAGACCTGTGGGGCGCGCGCCTGCCCAATCCAGAGTCTCTGCCCTTGGAGGCTCAAGTGGCTCAGATGATTGTGGTGCGGGCGTCGGGCCATTTATTTGATCACCAAATCCGCTATCCAGCTTGGGAACCGCCGACCGCCACGCTACAGCACTATGTGCAGACGCTGGGGGTCGGCGGTGTCATCTTGCTGGGAGGCAGCGCGGCAGAGCTAGCGGCGCGATCGCACCAGCTCCAGGAGTGGGCCAAAATTCCGCTGCTGCTGGCAGCCGACATCGAGGAAGGGGTCGGCCAGCGCTTTGGCGGGGCGACCTGGTTTCCGCCGCCCATGGCTCTGGGCGCTTTGGCCCAGGCCAATGAGGCCCAGGCCCTCGCGGCGGCTGAGCAGATGGGCGGGGCGATCGCCCAAGAAGCCCTGGCTGTGGGTCTCAACTGGGTGCTGGCTCCGGTGGTGGACGTCAACAACAATCCCCAAAACCCCGTGATCAATGTGCGGGCCTTTGGCGAGACGTCCGAGCAGGTCGAGAAGCTAGCCCAAGCCTTTATTCGGGGAGCCCAGAGCCACGCGGTGCTGACCACGGCCAAGCACTTCCCGGGGCACGGGGACACGGCGGTGGACTCTCACCTGGAGCTGCCGGTACTGCCCCACGATCGCGATCGCCTGGAAACGGTGGAGCTGAAACCCTTTGCAGGGGCGATCGCCGCGGGCGTTGACGCAGTGATGACGGCCCACCTCCAGATTCCGGCCCTAGACCCGGATTGGCCCGCCACGTTGTCTCACCGAATTCTGACGAAAGAGCTGCGCGATCGCCTCGGCTTTGACGGGCTGATCGTGACCGATGCCCTGATCATGGGCGCCATGGAGCGCTACGGCCCCGAGGAAGGCCCCGTCCAGGCGATCGAAGCGGGGGCAGATATTTTGCTGATGCCGGTGGACCCGGAGCGCACGATCGCTGCTGTCTGCGAGGCGGTGCGGTGTGGTCGCATTGCCCCAGAGCGCATTGCGGCGTCGGTCGAGCGGATTTGGCGCGCCAAGCTCAAGGTCAGTCCGCCGCTGCTGGAGGTGGCAGACACGAGCCACGCCTGGGAAAACCTGCCGCCCCCCCAGCAGGACTGGGCAGGCCCGCTCTTGCAGCTTGCTCAGCCAGCGACCCAGGACTTGGCCGCAGAAATTTTGCGATCGTCGATGGTTGTCAGCGGGCCGGTGCCCCTGGAGTTGGCCGCGGGCGATCGCCGAAACGTCATCGTGGTAGACGATCTGTTAGAGGCCCACTACCTCGGCCACCAGACCCCGGCGATCGCCCGTCCCAAGGCCCTCGGCTACAGCTTGCAGCTGTGCGATCGCCACTCCTTTGCTGAGGGACTGGCCTGCCGGACCGACACCCCGGCTCCGACCCTGCTTCAGCTGTTTATTCGCGGCAATCCGTTCCGGGGCAGCGCGGGCACGAGCCACATGGCTCAGGCCTGGTTCCAGCATCTGCTGCGGACCCAGCAGCTAGAGGCGCTAGTGATTTACGGTAGCCCCTACGTGCTCGCCCAGTTTCGACCGGCGCTTCAGGGCATTCCGACGATCTTTACCTATGGTCAAATGCCTCTGGCCCAGGCGATCGCCCTTGATCAGCTGTTTGGCGTCGCGGCCAAGGCAAGCACTGACAAAAAATTCACCACCTGAGGCCAACCCTCAGGACTTGGAAACCAGAGTCGGCTGGGCCGGGGCTGGGCTAGGCGGCGCCGCCGGAGCATCCAGGCTTCGCAGATAGCGCCGCCCCACTGTCCCCAAAAACACTAGATATCCCACAGCCTGCAAGGCGTAAAGCTGCTGGCGATAGCCAAACAGCGTCTTGAGCAGAATGCCAGGGAAAGTCGTGTCGGGCAAAACGCCCCGGGCATCCCACACCTGGGGACCCAGCAAACAGGAGGCCGGCCAGGACCAGCACAGTCCCCCGAAGGTGTCAGGCTGGAGCGCGCTGAGGGCGGCGATCGCCCCATCCACGTTTTTGAGGGCCGAGACCACCAGCCCCGCCACGATCAGCAGCAGCAAAATGCCCATGAATTTGAAAAACTGCCGCAGGTTGATCTTGATGCCCAGCCAAAAGAGCAGCATCCCGATCACGACGGCGCCCGTCAGACCGGCGATCGCCCCCAGCAGGGGCACCGGGCCTTGCTGAAACTGGGCCGCCAGAAACAGCACCGTCTCAAAGCCCTCTCGCAAAACCGCGATCGCCACCAAGCCGAACACGCCCCAGCCCGCTTGCTGAGAGCCTTCCAGGGCCGCCGACAGGGCAGTCTCGATCTCGGCCTTGAGGGACTTGGCCTGCTGGGTCATCCAGATCAGCATCCAGCTCAGCATGGCGATCGCCACCCCGCAGAACAGCGCTGCCAGCGCCGGTTTCACCACCGGTGCGTAGGCCCAGGTGGAGCCATCGAGCCCCGCCAGCAAGCCGCTAAGCAGCACCCCCACCAAGACACTTCCCCCTAGGCCCACCCCAATGCCGCCGTAAACCCAGGCATTCAGGTGGGTTCGCTGGGCCTTGCGGAGGGCAGCCAGGACGATCCCGACCACCAAGGCCGCCTCAACCCCTTCCCGCAGGGTCACAACAAACGTGGGGATAGCGGCGCTGAAGTTCATAGGGCTAGAGGGATGAAAACAGGGTTAGGGTTTCGGGCAGGGGCGATCGCCCAAAGTCTAGGCCACGCTGAAATCGCGCAGCATCTTCTTGAGTTCTAGCGTATGCAGCTCTTCCTGGCCAATCATGCCGCGGGCAAACTCTTCCAGGTAAATGCTGGCGCCCTCCACCGTCTCCAAAAGCTGCTTATACAGCTGGAGCGCCTTCTGCTCATGCTCAAAGCTTTCAGCCAGAATGTCCTGGATCGCGTGGCGGTGGCTCTCGGTGATCGGCGCGATCTTCAGGCTGGGGTGCCCCTCGAGCCCGGTCAGAATTTCGCCCACCTGCTGAGCGTGGGTCAGCGACTCCGTCGCCTGCCCCCGCAAAAACTGCACGATGGGGATCCGGTTCGGCCCCGTCACCATCAGTGAATAGTGGGTGTAGCGCACAACGCCCGCCAGCTCGTACTCCATGATGGCGTTGAGGAGGTCGACGGTCGCCTTGGTATTGAGATCTTTCATGTCACTCCGTGAAAAATTGCCCTCTAGGCTGCTCCCGGCAAAACAGGGCCGAGATCGGCGCGATCGCCCCTCATAGCCAGGGCGATCGCAGCAGTTTTTCCATTATCCGAGAAAAGCCGATTTTCGCAGCCCGCAGAGCCACGGGCTAGGGGGCTAGCGCATGAAGCAAATGTCGTAGAGAGACAGAAAGATTTCGACCACAATCAAAAAGACCACATACCACTCCACCCGCAGGCTGGTCTGGTGCTGCATGAACTCCAGCACCGTTTCTGCCGTGCGCGAGATCAGGGCCAGCTTACGCTCTAGGGCCTGGTGGCGCTCCCGGATTTCATACTCCCCTTCCAGGCGCAGATAAATCTGCTCCAGCTCCGGCGCTTCCCACAGCAGCTCCGGCTTGTCGATGATTTCCACGCGGCCCACGATCTTGTGCTGGACCAAGAGGCTATTGCCGAGCTGGCGCAGTAGCTCCTTGCCCTGCTGGCGGCGGTGGTCCTCAGCCTGGAGACTAGCGGCAAAGGGCTCGACCTGCTCAAAGGTCGTGGCAATGCGGCTTTCGTAGTGGGACAAGACGACGCTCTTGGCGAAAATATCCGCCACAATTTGCAGGCGCTCGATGGTGAAATCCAGGATCACCAGTCGCTCATCCTGGATCGGGTCCTCGCTGACGCTGCGCAAAACGAGCTCGGCTTCTTCGGTTTCCGGCTCGCTGAAGGGATCGCGAATCTTGGGAGCGAGGCGATCGAGGAAGGCGATTTCTTCGAGGGTGCTCAGGCCAAAAACCACAACGGCGCCGTAGGGAAACAGCACGGCGCAGCCGCCTTCATCTCCAACGCGAATCGCCAAGGGCCGCAGCGCCAGGCGATCGCTGGCTTTTTTGAAATCCTGAATATCAATGGCCTCACCCAAAAATAGGGCTTTTGCCGTGAGGGTCGTGCGCTTACTAGACAGGCTTGTATGGGTGGTTTGCATAAAGTAAACGGTCGGCCTTTCCTGCGCGCAAAGCCCAGAAAGGCGCGGGGCAACTCAGTGTAAAGGTTGCCCTGATTGTCAGTCGTTCATCTTCAACTTGCAACCTCCTGGAGATGACTTTCGCTGAGAAACCCTCTAGACACTCGAAAAGGGGGCGATCGCGCGATCGCCCCCTTTTCGAATTCTCACATTGTCAGATCAATCGATCATTCAACAACTCAAGCATCATCGATTGACCCAAAATTAACCCAAAGCGGCCTAGTATTGCGGCACCGACGGATCGACTTCTTGGCTCCAGGCGTTAATGCCGCCCTTCACGTTGATTCCTTCGATTCCCGCTTCCTTCAGGATGCCGAGAGCCTTTGCCGAGCGGCCACCCATCTTGCAGTGGGCGATCAGGCGATGACCGTTGAGCAAGGACTTCACCTTCTCCACGCCTTCACCGCTCTCGATATCCGGCAGCGGGATCAGCACCGATCCCGGAATCCGGCCAATCTCAAACTCATTGGGGTTCCGCACATCGATCAGCAGATAGTCATCCTTTCCGCTGTCGATCAGAGTCTTGAGCTCCGTCACCGTCATTTCGGCTAGATCCATTTGCTGTTGGGCCTCCGCTGCCTTCGCTTGGGGAATACCGCAGAACTGCTCATAGTCAATCAGCTTTTCAATGACCGGCCGCTCGGGGTTGGGCCGCAGCTTCAGCTCCCGGAAGCTCATCTCCAGGGCGTTGTACAGCAGCAGGCGACCGCTCAGCGTCCGTCCCTGACCCAGGATGATCTTAACGGTTTCCGTTGCCTGGATGACGCCGATGATGCCGGGCAAAATCCCCAGGACGCCGCCCTCGGCGCAGGAGGGCACCATGCCGGGTGGCGGGGGCTCGGGATAGAGGTCACGGTAGTTGGGTCCGCCCTCATAGTTGAAGACCGTCGCCTGACCCTCGAAGCGGAAAATCGAGCCGTAGACGTTGGGTTTGCCCAACAAAACGCAGGCGTCGTTGACCAGGTAGCGGGTGGGGAAGTTGTCGGTGCCGTCCACGATGACATCGTAGGGCTCCATCAGCTCTAGGGCGTTTTCGGAGCTGATGCGGGTTTCGTAAAGATCGACCTGGCAGTCGGGGTTGATTTCATGAATCCGGTTTTTCGCGGATTCAATCTTCGGCTTGCCAACCCAGGAGGTACCGTGAATGACCTGACGCTGGAGGTTCGAGTGGTCCACGACGTCGAAGTCGACGATGCCGATCCGCCCCACGCCAGCCGCCGCCAAATACAGCAGCAAAGGAGCGCCCAGACCGCCGGTGCCGATGCACAGAACGCTGGCGGCTTTTAGACGTTTTTGGCCTTCTAGGCCGACCTCCGGCAGGATCAGGTGACGGGAGTACCGTTCATATTCTCCTTTGGAGAGCTGGATTTCATCCAGATTGGGATTCAACATGACAGTGTTAAGGCGAAGGAGGGGAGTACAAGATGAGAACGCAGCAGCCCATAGGCTGCGGGTTTACTCTCAAGAGCCAAGAATGCCAAGGGGAAATGATTAGGCCAGGACGGAGGCTGTGGCCATCACATTTTCTGCTTCGAACTGGCGATAGTCATTGAGGCACCAGTTACGCATTTCTGTAGCGCGGCCGTTCTGGACGGCAACGATCAGATAGGCGTACTGAGACCAGGCGTAGGCGCGATCGCACTCCGAGGGAATCGCTGGATTATCGGTGTGGGAGTGATAGATTCCAATAATATCAAGGTTGCGATCGCGGGCGTACTTTTGGGCCTGGAGGATGTCGCGGGGATCGATCCAGTAGCGATGGGTTTTGCTGAGGGGCATCTCGTCCAAGGCATCGCCGAACAGGCCGATCACGGCTTCGATTTCGGGGCTCCAGACGTTTTCGGTGGCCCAGACTTCTGTCACGATCTTGCGATCGCCTTGCAGGCCCAGCGTCCCCAAAAGCAGGCCGCAGCACTCTTCTGGATAGGTTCGCTCGGCATGCGCCTGGATCTCCTGGCGCTGTGTATGGGTGAGGTATAAAACCACAGTTGGTGAAAGACTGAATGCAGGTCCGAATCCCCTATTTTAAGCCAGAAGTTGGGATTCGTGGGAGCGGCCCTAGTGGAGGCGACCAGCTCCCAGGTACAGTTCGCCGACCTTGGGGTCGTTGAGCAGCTCAGGGCCGGGTCCTTCGAAGCGATCGCGGCCGGCCTCCAGCACATAGCCCCGGTCCGCCATCTCCAGAGCCTTACGGGCATTCTGCTCCACCAGCACAATGGCTTTCCCCGTCTGGTTGATTTGCTTAATTTGCTCAAAGACGCTGGCCACCAAGAGGGGAGACAGGGCCGCCGAGGGCTCATCGAGCAGCAGCAGGTCCGGGTCCAGCATGAGCGCCCGGCCCATGGCCAGCATCTGGCGCTCGCCCCCAGAGAGCGTTCCCGCCAGCTGCTGCCGCCGACTCGCCAGCACCGGAAACATGTCGTAGATGCGAGCCTTGAGGGGCTTGAGGGGGGCGTTGCGCAAGAAAGCGCCCATTTCCAGGTTTTCTTCTACCGTCAGGGAGCCGAAAACGTTGGTGATTTGGGGCACGTAGCACATGCCGCGCTGAACGATTTCGTTGGATTTGAGGTGGGTGATGTCTTCCCCTTTGAAGGTGATGCTGCCGCGATTGGGCGTAAGCAAACCAAAGATGGTTTTGGCCAGGGTCGACTTGCCAGCACCATTGGGGCCAATCACGGTCACGAGTTCGCCAGGATAAATGCTGAAGTTGATCCCCTGGAGAATGTCGAGATCTTTGACATAGCCAGCGTAGACGGAGTCGACTTGCAGAAGGGGAGTACCGGGGTTCACTCGGCCGAGACCTCCAAGGAAACAGGAAAAGCGTGGGTGGGGACAAAAGCTGTGACCTGCGGATCCGCCGCTGGGGCAGAGCCGCAGGTCTTCCCCAGAATACTACGGGGTTTGCTGGAGATCGGGGCGCTCCTCGGGCAGGATGGCGCCTTCGACGGGGCACACTTGCAGGCAGATGCCGCAGTCGATGCAGGTCGAAAAGTCGATCCAGTACCAGTCTGTGCCTTTGGTGTTTTTGCCCGGACCTTCGTGAATGCAGGCAACGGGGCACGCATCCACGCAGTCGGCGACGCCTTCACAGACGTTGGTCACAATTGTATGAGCCACGGTTCCCTCTCAAACACTCAATGATCGGCCAATGGCAATCGCCCTCTTATCGAGTCGCGATCGCCCCTTGCCATTGTCTCAAGAAATGGTCTTTACAAAAATATACAGAACCGGCGCAAGGCCGAGTCGGCGAAACTAGGCGATCGCCTCTGTTGAGGCCTCGCCGGTCGCGCTCACCCAGGCCACCTGGCCAATGCGGCGCGATCGCGCATAGTCTCGCACCGCGTCCGGAGCCTCGCTCGAGTGCAGATACACCTCTACCCGGGTCTCGGGCTCGGAAGCCCGCAGGGCCTGGGCATGGCGAAAGGCGATCGCAAAGGCATCCTGGCCCGCCGGTACCACCAGCCAGTCAGTGGCCACCGTCTCCTGGGGCAGCTGGCCCGTCGGCAGCAAGCTCTGCTGCAAATCTTCTAAATTGAGCGAGAAGCCAATCCCCGGCTTCGTCTCGCCCTGGGGATGGTACACCCCCAGCAGCTGGTCGTAGCGGCCTCCCTGGGCCAGCACTAGCGTCCCGGTTTCCGTGCGCTGGACCACCTCAAAGACAATGCCCGTGTAGTAATCAAAGGTCTGAACCAGGCTCAGGTCCAGAATGATTTCGGGTCCGGCGGCCGAGTCCTGGAGACTCGCAAAGCTACTGCTCAGCAGGTCCATCAAGGACTTGAGATTGGCAACGATGGCGCGCTGAGCGTCGCTGAGATCCAGCTGGCTCACCCGCTGCAGCACGTCCGCCGGTCGACCCCGCAGATCCAGCAGCACCAGCGCTCGCTCCTTCAGCGCTGCCTCCATCGGCAGCTCCTCGAGGGCCACGCGATCGAGCCTCGCCAGGTGAGTGCGCACCTGAGCCCGCAGCCGCTCCGGAAAGACCGACAGCAGCGATCGCGTCAGCTCCGCCTCGCCCAGCACCAGATGCCAGTCCGCCAGCCCCAAGGACTGCAAGCAGTCCCGCAGCAGCAGCAGCACCTCGCCGTCGGCCAGGAGTCCCTCGCCCCCCAGCAGCTCGACCCCGCTTTGATGAAACTCGACTTGGCGGTTGTGGTTGCTCGACTCTGCTCGCCGAAACACATTGCCGTTGTAGTAGAGCCGCTGGGGGTAAATCGCTCCCGCCATGCGCGTCACCGCTGTCCGCGCGATCGAAGCCGTCAGCTCCGGACGCAAGCCCAGCACCTCATCGTCCACGGTTTGCACATTCAAAACCGTCGATCGCTGGATTGCTCCGCCCGCCATCAGCGTGTCGAGGCGCTCCAGCGTCGAGGTGATAATCCGGTGATAGCCCCACGCATGAAACACTTGCTGCAGCCGCTTTTCAATCCAGCGCTTCTGCGCTACATCCAGCGGCAATAAATCCCGCGCCCCTGTCGGCGGTTGATAAACCATTACTTCTTCTTCCCACCAAATAGACCAAACAGTCCACCGCCGGACTTCTTCTCTTTTTCTTTTTTGCCGCCGCCCGTCTTTTGATCGATGGCGCGCTTCCCTTTCAAGGCGGTTTCGTCTTGGGGATTGTACTTGAGCGCCTGATCAAAATGAATCCGAGCCATGGTCACCTGATTTTGCTGGAAATAGACCATCCCCAGCAAGCTGTGGATGCGGCTGCTGTTGGGCTCCACTTGCAGCGCGTCTCGCAGCTCCAAGATCGCCTTGGCATAGTTCTTCTTCGCCATGAAGCCCTCGGCCCGGCGGCAGTACTGCTCCGCCACCGATTCGTGGGCGGGTTCCGGCGCTGCCTTGGCGGCGGCCGGAGCGGCCTTGGGCGGGGCCGACCCTGGCTTGGCAGTTGCTGCGGGGGCGGGGGGTGCGCTGCTCGTTGCGATAGGGCGCCCGGCAGCACTGCCGCTCGTGCCTTCCTTGCGCATCAGGTAGGCCAGGTTGAGCTCGCTGAGCTGGCCGATGATGGCCATGATCTTGTCTGGCGTCTCGTACTGCTTCTCAGCCAGTTCTTTGAGGGCCGTTGTGTAGGCATGGTCGAGGTTGCCAGCCGTCATGAGGCTTTTGGCAGCTTCGCTTTGCAGATTGTTTTGGGCCTGCTGCTGAGCGGCATATTGCCCTTTGAGCTTGAGCAGCAGCATGTATTCTGCCAGGTCCTGGTCTTTGGAGAGCTTCTCGTAGGCTGGGTTGACCAGCTTCGAGAGGAGCTGGGTTGCCTGGTGTTTGACGGCGTCGCTGTTGGTGGTCAGGCTGTCTGGATGAAGACGACGCGCAATTTTGAGATAGCGTTTGCGCACCTCCTTGGAGTCAGCGCTGATGGGCACCCCGAGGATCGCGTGATTATCAATAAAGTCGAATTTGAACAGTCCTTGATCAATTTGGAAAGACATCCTGCGTCGTCCTGCTTCCCGACAATTGAGTTATTTCTAGTGTACTTTGCAGATCCAGGCCACGCGAGGGATTCATAGATGCCCCCTGTAAGCAGTATCTGCCTGAGATGGGCGGGGAGACGGGCGATCGCCCCTAGGGGACTGACAACGGCTGAACCTGTCCTAGTTCCCGCTGCATGGCCTCATGCAGATGACCATTGCTGGCCAGGATTCGCCCAGACCAGAGATCGATGGGGCGACCATCGTAGGCTGTGACGCGCCCGCCTGCTTCTTGTACCACGACAATGCCTGCACTAATGTCCCAGGGAGACAATCCGCGCTCCCAGTAGCCATCGAGGCGTCCGCAAGAGACATAGGCAAGGTCGATGGAGGCGGAGCCACCGCGCCGAACGCCTTGGGTGAGATGGGTAAAGTGGCAAAACTCTGCGTAGTTGTTGTCTGGGGTCTCGCGGCGATCGTAGGCGAAGCCGGTCACCAGCAGACTGCTGCTCAGATCGCGCGTCTGGGAGACCTGGATCGGCTGCTGGTTGCGCGTCGCGCCCAGACCCTGAGCCGCCCGAAACAGCTCGTCGTGAAAGGGGTCATAAATCACGCCCACGACCGGCACTCCTCGCACCAAGAGCCCCAGGGAAACCGCATAAAACGGATACTGGTGAGCGTAGTTGGTGGTGCCGTCGAGGGGGTCGATCGCCCACAAAAACTCGCCGTTGCGATCGCCCAGCTGCCCCGACTCCTCAGCCAAAATGGCGTGATCGGGCAGATGGCGACCGAAGATTTCTAGAATTTTTGCCTCAGAGGCTTTGTCCGCAGCGGTCACTAGGTCGCCCGGACGCCCTTTTTCCTCGATCTTGTCGAGTTTGCCCCAGTAGGACCGAAGAACTGTACCGGCTTGGAGAGCTGCCTCGGTGGCAATGTCCAAAAAATTTTGCAGTTGGTCAGGCGTAGGAGGACTCATGGGGCACGACAGATCAGGTAAGGACAAGGGGCAGCAACCCGCCCAAAGTGTACAGCAATTTTTGGGCGGCACGACGCTCGCTTGAGGCAGGACAAAGGCTAACGCCCCTCCGCGCGAAACTCGTCTGGGGTGGTCCGCAGAGGCGAGTCGGGGTTCCAGATCCCCAGTCCCAGCAGGCGCGCCTTTTCTTGGGCGCGGGTCAGGCGCGGGTCGTGTTTGAGGTTGGGCGATCGCGCCACGGCCAGCGCATACCCATCTGCGATCAGCGATTCATTGATCAGCTCCTGGCCCAGCCAAACGTAGGCCAGCCGCCGCTCGAAGCGGTCTTGGGCTTCTACGTCCGTTTCCAGCAGCACCGACTGACGCAGCAGTCGCTCTTCTAGGTACTGCTTGGCGTCTGAGCCCCAGGGCACCTGCTCTAGGTCCGGCGCATCCAGGCCGATCAGCCGCACTCGCTCAATCAGCGCTGGCCGCCGATTGGGATCGAGGACCTCAATGGTTTGGCCATTGACAATGTACTGAACCACCGCCATCCGGCCCTGGGGCAGGTCGGGCTGCTGGCAGGCGCCTAGGCCACCGCCAAGAACAGTCAGCAGCGCACCTAGGATGAGCGATTGCCGCGAAAATCCTGTCAGCAAACGCCGCCAGCCAGACGCCACCTTAATCATCATCCAGCGGCAGACCAAAGCGAACCCGTCCCTTGCCAAAGTAGCGACCGAACTGGAGCTCATACACTTCGTCCTCGTCCTGGGTTTCCACCCGCAGGTCGGAGCACGGATAGCTCACGCACAGCAGCGCATACCCCTGATCGCGCAGCTTCGGCGACAGGCCCATCGCCTCCGGCTGATCGAGCTCTCCAGAGACCACGCGCACAGCGCAGGCCGTGCAGGCACCGTTGCGGCACAAAAACGGCAAATCCGCCCCCTGATTCTCCGCCGACTGCAAGATGTAGCGGTCTTCAGGCACGCGGACGGTATAGACTTTGCCAGTTTGGCGGTGGTGAATCTCGACGGTGTGCACGCGGGTCATGATTTCTTTTTTATGGGCGATCGCGGTTTTGATTCTATCGCCCCTTGGCAAGCTTCGCTAGATTCTGCTAGGATAGCTAAGCCTGTGACGGCAAACGCCAAACAGACAAAAATTGCATAGCAATCCCCCTGGAGAGGTGGCCGAGTGGTTGAAGGCGCAGCACTGGAAATGCTGTTTAGGGGTAACTTTAACGAGGGTTCGAATCCCTCCCTCTCCGTTTCAAAAGCCCCAGTCGCTTGACTGGGGCTTTTGCTATGGGCGCTACGATCGCTCAATCGGCCAACCGCTCGACACAATCAACCATCTCAAACTCCAGTTCACAAGAAAAAGGGCAAGAACCATGGTTCTCGCCCTCAGACTTATTGACTGTGATCAAATCCCATTCTTTTGGCGGTCCAGGCCCGAGGCTGATTGCCTGATCTCCAAGCGATCGAGACAGTAGCCACCGAGTCAGGCAGTCTTCTTCGCCCCGGCCAGCATCTTCTCCACGCTCAAGGCAAGCACAGCCGCCGTCACCAAAATCACCCCAAACCATTGCAGAGCGCCCAGCTGCTCCTGGATCATAATCAGCGCCAGCAGAGCAGTCAGCGCTGGTCCTGTCGCGCTGACAATCGCAGCAGGGGCTGGGCCGATGGCGCGAATGCCAAAATTGTTGAGCAGGTAGCCCAGCAGCGTCGCCGCCCCCAGCACCAGACAGCCGATGAGGAAGCCAGGCCAGTTGTCTGGGTTGAGCGTAACCTTGAGAATCGTCTCGGGGAAGGGCAACAGCAGCGTCACGCTGGTAAGGACAAAGATCGTCACAAACTGCATCAGGGTGACCGGCACCGGGTTCAGGTTGCGGGCGCAGATCCCCGTCGCAATCACGTAGCCAGCAAAGGTCACCCCAGCAAACACCGCTGAAACGATGCCTAGGACCGGGTTGCCCGTGGCAGCAGCATTACCAGCGGGCAGGGTGAGGATGCCGCCCACGCAGATGGGGACCATGACGCCTAGCTGTAGCAGAGTCGGCCTTTGGCCCAGGACTTTCCAGGACAGCAGCGTCGTCACGACCGGGTAGATAAAGAAAATGGCGATCGCCGTCCCGGCCGGAATCTGGCCCAGGGCGGTATAAATCAGTACCTGGGAGAGAAATAGCAGCAGGCCGCTGACGATGACCGAAAGCAGCGTGGAGCGATCGCGCGCAAAGGCAAGCTTGCGCAGATCAGACCACATCGGCGGATACAGCAGCTGGGCCAAAATCGTCATCAAAGGCAGCACGATCACCATCCGCATCCACAGGATCAGCATCGAGTTGCCCATGCCCGGACTGATCACCCCGCCCAGATCAAAGGTGTTGAACACCATTTGAGCCCGGAAGAGGATTTTGACCACCACGTTGTGGAAGGACAGCATCAAGGACGACAGCAGCACGCAGAGCAAACCAATCTGGAGCTTGCCGCTGCTGCTGGGCGCACTGACCTTGGCAGGGGGCGGCACGATGGGCTCAGGGGCGGGCACAATGGGGACGGTCTTGCTGGAGGATGAGGAAGCCGCAGAGGTACGAGCCTCCTCGGGGACCGTGACGTTCCAGGGCATCGGCTCGTCCAAGGGCGTAGACGACAGCGTGCTGCTGCTGGTCCAGACCGAGCGGCCATCCGATGCATTGGCCTCGGAGGTGAGAGCGCGGCGATCGCCCCCTCCCTCCATCAGGGGCACGGCCTGCAGCTGCTCACTCAGGCGCTCCACCAGCGCCGCCAGCAGCGCCTCGCCCTGCTGCTCTAGGCTATTCATGCGGCTGAGCTGCTGAGACAGAGAGCTTTGGTAGCTGGTGAGGTCTCGCTGGAGCGCCTTGAAGGTCGTGCTTAGCGTCGCGTCCAGGGAAGTAATCGAGCGATAGACGGCCTCACTGGAGTCATTCAGGGCGGTACTGGGCAGCCCTTCGAAGTTTCCAGCGCCCTGCTGCTCAGTCACTTGGCGCGCGAGAGACGTCTGCAAGTGCGAGGCGATCGTCTGCGCTAGCTGTTTCGCCCAGCGCTGCTGCTGCTGAGACAAAATTTGCTGCTGCTGGGCGTTCAGTTGGGAGTGCTCGGCTCGCAGGGTTTGAATCTCCTGCATCAGGCGTTCTTTCTCGGACTGAAGCCACTCCACATCTCCCGTCAACTGAACCATGAGGTTTTCCTGCAAATTCCGCAGTTCCTGAGTCACTTTGCTCAGGGCTGCCTCTGTCTCTTGGGAATGCGTCCCTCCGGAAGACTCCGGTCGGTTGTCCAGCTGACCCATGCGTTGTTAACCTCTGACCGATGTAGCGTGAACCAATGTGTCTGGCATCGAGTTGGTTCCTGGGCAGTATGCCCACAAGCAAGACCAAAATGACACAGCCAGCGGCCGCAAAGTGGATAGGAATCCGGATGCAAGACCCATCGGCGGAATAATGCAGACGACGATGTTCAGGGGAGATGCGTGAGCAAGGCCCAGGGTGTGCGAAATAGCTTGGCGTCGTTGCCCAGCGAGATCCATCGCAACCTGGAGAAATGCCCATGGATTTGGGCGTTGGCGAGACCCAAGACTCTGACTAGGCGCTTTTTTCACCCAGGTTTCAGAAGATACCGCCAATGCTGTGGCTAGGATAACAGCTTGGGATTCTTGGCAAACACGCTGAGTTGAAGATTTCCCAAATTTTTTCATACTGGGGCGATCGCCCGCGGCCAGCACCAAGCCCCGGATTTGCCCAAATTCTCGGTCCCAACAGAATTTTTGGGCGCTGGTCATCCCGCCCACAGCCAGCGGGCGATCGCA
The DNA here is from genome assembly GCF_000317045.1 of Geitlerinema sp. PCC 7407. Lineage (NCBI taxonomy): Bacteria > Bacillati > Cyanobacteriota > Cyanophyceae > Geitlerinematales > Geitlerinemataceae > Geitlerinema > Geitlerinema sp. PCC 7407. The sequence goes on along the minus strand of NC_019703.1, from coordinate 1,289,990 downwards.
AATAATCCCGCCGACAGACCCACCGCCGCAGGCACCGTGACCACCCAGGCCAGCAAGATGCCTCGCACCGTCTGGAACCGAATCGAGCCAGCGCCCTGGAGCAGCCCAATCCCCACCACAGCGCCAATTAGAGTATGGGAGGTCGAGACCGGCAAGCCCAGGTGGGAAGCCAGCAGGACCGTGGTGGCAGCAGACAGCTCCGCGCAAAAGCCGCTGCTGGGCTGGAGGGCGATAATGCCTTCGCCGACGGTGGTGATGACGTTTTTGCCAAAAATTGCCAAACCAAAGACAATGCCAACGCCGCCGATGAGCAAAATCCAGAAAGGGATGCTGAAATTGGCCAGGGGAACGCTGCCGGTGCGCTGGGTGTAGGCGATCGCCGCTAGGGGCGCGATGGCATTGCCCACATCGTTGGAGCCGTGGGCAAAGGCGACAAAGCAGGCGCTGATCACCTGAAACCGGCCCAGCACCGTTTCCAGGGCCGCGCGATCGCCTGCGCTGCGGCTGAGGCGCCGCCAGCTGCTCCAGGTGATGCCCACAGCCGCCAGTCCGCCCAGCAGCAGCGGGGGATCGTGGGCCGGCAGGGGCAGCGCCTCCAGCCAGGCCGCTTCGCTGAGGGTCGGGACGATCAGCACCCCAAACACCCCGAGCAGCCCCACGCTGAGCCAGGGAATCCATTCATCGAGCTGGGCCTGGGGCTCAGGATGCTCCAAAATCCAGTGGCGCAGAGCGCCGTAGAGGCCCGCGGCGATCGCCCCGCTCATCAGCGGCGTGAGCACCCAGGCTAGCGCCACGCTGCCCAGGGTCTGCCAGTTCACTGCCGCCGCTCCAGCCGCCATCCAGCCGAAGCCGGCGATCGCCCCCAGGGTCGCGTGGGAAGAAGACACCGGCCAGCCGCGCGACGTGGCGATTTGCAGCCACAGACCGCAGGTCACCAGCACCATGATCATGCCCACCACAAACAGCTGCGGCGACGCAGCCAGACTTTCGGGCTGGACCACCTGGGTCGCCAGGGTCCCCGAGACCCGCTGCCCCAGGAGCAGCGCTCCGCCCAGCTCCAAAATTCCCGCGATGACAATGGCCTGCTTGAGGGTGATGGCCTTGGAGCCGACCGAGGTCCCCATGGAGTTAGCGACGTCATTTGCGCCCAGGTTCCAGGCGAGATAAAACGCCAGCACGCTGGTCAGACCAATCAACAGTTCAGGCGTCATGTCTCAGATTTCTTGAAGAACAAAGGCCCTGGAATCACTGCTATTACGCGATCCCAGGGCCGATTAAGCACTAACGCAATTTACTACTGCAAAGCAGACTGGATCTGCTGGCGGGCCGCTTCGAGGGCCTCCGGCAGCTTGCTAGCGTCCCGGCCCCCGGCCTGAGCCAGGTTCGGGCGTCCGCCGCCGCCGCCGCCGCACAGTTTGGCGATCGCCCCAATGAATTTGCCCGCTTGCAGCCCCGCCTTCACCACACCCGGGCTAAAGGCTGCCACCAGGCTCACCTTGCCTTCTTCGGGCACAGAGCCCAGGACAACGGCCCCTTCCCCAAGTTTCTGGGCCAGACGCTCTGCGGCGGTCTTCAGGGACTCGGGGTCCACCCCTTCCAGGTGAGCCACCAGGACCTTGAAGGAGCCCAGGGCTTCGGCTTGGCCCAGGAGCTGATCGGACTTGGCTAGAGCCAGTTCAGCCTTGGCGGCCTCTAGCTGTTTCTGGGTGTTTTTCAGGTCGGCTTGCAGGCCCGAGATGCGCTCTAGGAGCTCTTCTGGCTTGGCCTTGAAGCGATCGCCCAGGTCTCTGACCACGCGATCGCGCACGTTCAGGTAGTCCAGCACCGACGGCCCTGCTACCGCTTCGATGCGGCGGACGCCCGCGGCCACGCCGGACTCCGAAATGATCTTGAACACCCCAATTTCGGCAGTGTTGCTGACGTGGGTGCCGCCGCATAGCTCCATGGACACGCCCGGGAAGTCCAGTACCCGCACCTCGTCGCCGTACTTCTCACCAAACATGGCCACCGCGCCCTTGGCCTTGGCTTCGGCCAGGGGCAGCACGGCCGTGTGGGCGCTGTGGGCTTCGGCAATCCAGGTATTAACTTGCTCTTCGACCTGCTGCACCTCTTCGGACGTCAGGGGCCGGGGGCAGTTGAAGTCAAAGCGCAGGCGATCGAAGTCCACCAGGGAACCCGCCTGGGAAATCGAGTCATCGATGATTTTTTTGAGGGCGGCCTGGAGCAGGTGGGTCGCGGAGTGATTGGCCTGGGCGCGGCGGCGGCAGGCGCGATCGATCTGGGCCGTGACGCTGTCGCCCACTTGCAGGGTGCCGCGCTCGATTCGGCCAAAGTGGACAAAGAAGTCCGACTCTTTTTTGACATCCTCCACGCGCACCAGCACCTGATCGCCCGAGAGGTAGCCGCGATCGCCGATTTGGCCGCCTGACTCCGCGTAGAAAGGCGTTTGGTTCAAGACGATCTGCACCTCGGTCCCGGCCTCAGCCGCCTCCACCGATTTGCCCTGGACCAGCAGCACGGCCACCTGAGCCGTAGCTGCAAACTCGGTGTAGCCCAGAAACTCCGTGGCGTGAATGTGCTCTGCGAGGGTGTCGAGGGAGCCCTGGACCGTCAGGTCGATGGTTTCGTGGGCGTCTCGCGAGCGATCGCGCTGTTTCTCCATCTCGACCTCGAAGCCGGCCAGGTCCACCGTCAGGTTTTTCTCGGCGGCGATTTCTTGGGTCAGCTCCACCGGAAAGCCGTAGGTGTCGTAGAGCTTGAAGGCGTCCTCGCCCGAGATTTGCTGGGTTTCGCGCTCCAAGATTTCCGCCAGCAGCTTCTCGCCCCGATCTAGGGTCTTGAGGAACTGGGCTTCTTCGCGCTGCAGCTCTGCCTTGATGGCGTTTTCCTTCTGGCGCACGTTGGGATACACGTCCTCGCCCAGGGCGATCGCCGTTTCCGCCACCTTGGTCGTAAACTCGCCCTCAATGCCGATCAGGCGGCCGTGGCGCACTACCCGCCGGATCAGCCGCCGCAGGATGTAGCCCCGGCCCATATTCGAGGCGGCAATGCCGTCCGCAATCATGTGCACCACCGAGCGCACGTGGTCGCCGATCACCTTCAGCGAGACCTTCGTCCCTTCGTCGGCTTGGGCATAGTCGATGCCCGCCACTTCTGCCGCCGTTTTGATAATCGGGAAGATCAGGTCGGTTTCGTAGTTATTCGGCACCTGCTGGAGGATCTGGGCCATCCGCTCCAGGCCCATGCCAGTGTCAATATTTTTGTTTTGCAGCGGCGTCAGGTTGCCCTCGGCATCCCGGTTATACTGCATGAACACGAGGTTGTAGAACTCGATGAAGCGGGAGTCATCCTCGAGGTCGATGTGCGCATCCCCGCGCTCAGGATGGAAGTCGTAGTACAGCTCCGAGCAGGGGCCGCAGGGGCCTGTGGGGCCAGACACCCAGAAGTTGTCATCAGCGCCCATGCGCTGGATCCGGTGAGCCGGGATGCCCACTTGGTCGCGCCAGATCGCGAAGGCTTCGTCGTCTTCCTCAAAAACGCTCACCACCAGGCGCTCCGGCGGCAGCCCCAAGACCTCGGTGGACAGCTCCCACGCCCAGGCGATCGCCTGCTCCTTGAAATAGTCGCCAAAGCTGAAGTTGCCCAGCATCTCAAAGAAGGTGTGGTGCCGAGCCGTCCGGCCCACGTTCTCGATGTCGTTGGTGCGAATACACTTTTGGGACGTGGTGGCGCGGGGAAAATCGGGCGATCGCTGTCCCAGGAAAATCGGCTTGAAGGGCAACATGCCTGCGATCGTCAGCAGCACGGTCGGATCCTCTGGCACCAAGGAGGCGCTGGGCAGCGGTTGATGGCCTCTGGCAGCGAAGAAGTCAAGGAATTTTTGTCGGATCTGAGCGCCGCTGAGAGAGGTAGACATGGGATTTCTAAAACGGGGTGACCTGAGTAAAACGGCAGAACAAACTGCGGGATAGCGTAGGCAAACGGGACCCGTCCAAACCAATGGCCGGAAACGCGATCGGGCGATCGCCCCTGGATAGACCTGCCGCCGTATCTCCATCATGCCGCAAGGCTGGGCCAAGACCATGGCTACCAGCCCCGCAAAACAGGGGAGACTCAGTCAGCAGGCGATCGCCCCAAAACAACCCTAGCAGCATCATCCCAAATCCTTGGGAAACATTGTTTTGGCCCAAATTCAGTGCAGCGCCTAAAAAATTTTATATTTTCTACACGCTTTCTTGGAAAGTGTTCTAGGCTGAGTACTGTCTTGCAGGGAAACAACGCCGTGATCGGCCACGGCAGAGGCTTCAAGTCCGCACAATGAACCTCTGCCCCCAAATACGAGGCCGATCCTCCCCTCTTTGTCTTTTTCCTAGCCCATCTTGCCCAACCTGCAACCGTGGATGTCTTCGTCCGTTTTGTCAGCACACATCCCGGCTGGTCCTTGTCCGCGATCGCTCTGCATTGTTCTGCTAGTCCGCTGCAATGAGCGTGCTTTGGCTCCCCAAGCCAAAGGCCGCCAACTTTTGTTTTCCAGCCTCTAGAACCTAAATGGATGCCTCAATTTTGATTGTTGGCAGCGAGAAATTTTCAGTAGAACTGCTCAAGCATGCCCAGACAACGGTTAACTGCAATGTCCAGCTTGCCCTTGACGCTGTTGAAGTCCTCTCTCTGATCAAGTCTCAACCGCCCGACTTGCTGATTCTTCAGGCCAGTCATAGCAACGAGGCAGAGCTGTGTCAGCAGATCAAGCAGATGAAGGGCTTTCGCTACTTATACTGTCTCCTGATCGAAGATCAGCCCGCGCTGAACAGTCCAACAGAATATGTCGCCCGGGCCCAAGCCCTCGAGCGGGGGGCTGACGCCTACCTGTGGCTGCCCCATCTTCCCCAGGCGGGCACGGAGGCTTCTTCCGAAAATCACCTAGAACGGCGACTGCTGACGGCCCAGATCCGCGCGGGACTTCGAGTTATTGAGAGTCACCGAGAGCTCATGCGCACCAACGACGTGCTCTCGACCATGGCGCTGATCGATCCCCTAACGTCTCTGAACAATCGGCGGGCTCTCGAGTGGGAGCTGCCGCGCCAAGTCCAAAACGCCCGCAACCGGGGACTGCCCCTGAGCGTCATCATTTTGGACGTCGATTTTTTTAAGAGCATCAACGATACCTACGGCCACCTGGTCGGAGACTGTGCTCTCAAGCTTTTGTCGGAGCGGCTTCAGGGCAATTTGCGCTTCCAGGACACTTTGTTTCGCTACGGCGGCGAGGAGTTTGTGGTGATCCTCAGCAATACCAACTGCGAGGAAGGGTTGCTGGTGGCTCACCGGCTGCGCCGCTTGGTGAGTGATCAGGGTTTTGTGGTGAACAACACGCTGACTCTCAATCTCACGATCAGCGCCGGCACGACGTCTTTGGACAGCCAGGATGACGATCGCGGCCTGAGCCTTTTGCAGCGGGCAGACCAAAACCTGCTCCAGGCAAAATCCAGCGGGCGCAATCGCGTGGTGAGCTGTGAGCTCCCCGACCCATGTTCCAGGGCCGGGGATGCTTCGTTTGGAGCGACCTAGGCCTGGGTGTAGGCGTCGAGGGGGCCGCAGGTGCAGATGAGGTTGCGATCGCCGTAGGCATTGTCAATGCGGCTAACCGCAGGCCAGAACTTGTGCTCTCGCAGCCAGGGGGCCGGATAGGCAGCCTGCTCTCGGGAGTAGGGACGGTCCCAGTCAGCACTGATCAGGACTTCGGCGGTGTGGGGGGCGTGCTTGAGGGGGTTGTTCTGCGGGTCGCTGGTGCCCTGGGCGATCGCCTCGACTTCTTGACGAATGGCGATCATGGCATCGCAGAAGCGATCGAGCTCTTCCTTGGATTCGCTCTCCGTCGGCTCCACCATCAGCGTGCCGGCCACGGGCCACGACACCGTCGGCGCATGGAAGCCATAGTCCATCAGGCGCTTGGCCACATCCTCCACCTCGATACCAGCGGATTTTTTGAGGCCCCGCAGATCCAGAATGCACTCGTGGGCGATCCGGTCCGTTTCGCCGCGATACAGGATCGGGTAGTGGGGCGCGAGGCGCTGGGCGATGTAGTTGGCGTTGAGGATGGCGATCGCCGTGGCTTGGGTCAGGCCGGGGCCGCCCATCATGGCAATGTACATCCAGGAGATCGGCAAAATGCTGGCGCTGCCCCAGGGCGCCGCAGACACCGCCCCGATGCGCTGTGAACCCTCCAGGGCCACCACGCTGTGGCCGGGCAGGAAGGGCACAAGGTGCGCCTGCACGCCGATCGGCCCCATGCCCGGACCACCGCCCCCGTGGGGAATGCAGAAGGTCTTGTGCAGGTTCAAGTGGCAGACGTCGGCCCCAAAGTCGGCCGGACGGCACAGGCCCACCAAGGCATTCATGTTGGCCCCATCCATGTAGACTTGGCCGCCGTTGGCGTGGACGATCTCGCAGATGTCGCGAATGCCCGCCTCAAAGACGCCGTGGGTCGAGGGATAGGTGACCATCAGGGCCGCTAGGCGATCGCGGTGGGCTTCAGCTTTTTGTTGCAGGTCCCCTAGGTCAATGTTGCCTTGGTCATCGCAGGCGATCGCCACCACCTTGAGACCACACATCACCGCGCTAGCGGGATTGGTGCCGTGGGCCGACTGAGGGATCAAGCACACATCGCGATCGCCTTCTCCGCGAGCCTCGTGGTACTGGCGGATCACCAGCAGCCCAGCGTATTCGCCCTGGGAACCCGCGTTGGGCTGAAGGGAAATTCCCGCAAAGCCCGTGATTTCGGCCAGCCAGGCCTCCAGCTGCTCAAAGAGCACTCGATACCCTTGGGCCTGCTCCAGGGGCGCAAAGGGATGGAGTTGGCTAAACTCTGGCCACGTGATCGGCATCATCTCCGCCGTCGCGTTGAGCTTCATGGTGCAGGAGCCCAGGGGAATCATGGAGGTCGTCAAGGAGAGGTCCCGAGCTTGGAGGCGGTGGAGATAGCGCAAAAGCTCTGTTTCTGAGTGATAGCGATGGAACGCCGCCTCGTTCAGGTAGGGGCTCGTGCGCACCAGAGTCTCCGGAAACGCAAAGTCTCCCGGGCTGGCCAGGTCCTGCACATTGGGCGCTCCCTGATCCAGGGCGAAGATTTCCAGCAGCGTCTGCACGTCCTCGAGGGTCGTGGTCTCATCGAGGGAAAGGGCGATCGCCCCCTCGCCCAGCGGGCACAGATTGATCTGACGGGCCTGGGCTGCCGCCAAAATAGCCGCCTGCTGACGCGCCGCCACGCCATTGAGAGCAGCCAGATCGACGCACAGCGTGTCAAAGAAATGGCGCGATCGCAGGCTATAGCCCAGCTGCACTAGGCCCGCCGCCAACACCTGAGTCAGGCGGTGGACCCGAGTGGCGATCGCCTTCAGACCTGTCGGCCCGTGATAGATCGCGTAGGACACCGCCAGCACCGCTGGCAGCACCTGGGCCGTACAGATATTGCTGGTCGCCTTATCCCGGCGAATGTGCTGCTCCCGAGTTTGGAGCGCCAGACGCAGCGCTGGCTTGCCTTGCACATCCTTGGACAGACCCACCAGGCGGCCCGGAATCTGCCGCTTGAAGGCGTCGCGCGTCGCGAAATAGGCCGCGTGGGGACCACCATAGCCCATAGGCAACCCAAAGCGCTGGGTGCTGCCAATGGCAATATCGGCCCCGAGTTCTCCCGGCGGCGTCAGCAGCGTCAGGCCCAGCAGGTCCGCCGCCAGGGTCACCAGCGCGCCGACCGCCTGCACCTGCTCAATGAAAGCGCGATAGTCATGGAGCGCGCCATCCGTCGCCGGGTACTGGAGCAGCGCTCCGAAAACCGGCGTCTCGGTGTCAAAGGTGCGGTGATCGCCCACCCGGATCTCAATGCCTAGGGGCCGCGCCCGCGTTTGCAGCACCTCGATCGTCTGGGGATGACAGTCCTGGGACACAAAGAAGATCTGGGACTTATTTTTGCAGAGGCCATAGCTCATCGCCATCGCTTCCGCCGCCGCCGTCGCCTCATCCAGCAGCGAGGCATTGGCGATCGCCAGCCCCGTCAGGTCACTCACCAGGGTCTGGAAGTTCAGCAGCATCTCCAGACGGCCCTGGGCAATCTCCGCCTGATAAGGCGTGTAGGCGGTATACCAGCCCGGATTTTCCAAAATATTGCGCTGGATCACCGGCGGCAAGATCGTCCCGTAGTAGCCCTGGCCAATGAAGGAGCGAAAGACCTGATTTTGAGCAGCGATCGCCCGCAGCTTCGCCAAAGCCGCCTCTTCACTCAGCGGCGCCGGCAGCTGCAGCGCCTCAGAGGCCCGAATGCTCACAGGCACGGTCTGGGCGAGCAGTTCCTCCAGGCTGGTCACCCCCAGAGCTTCCAGCATGGCGTCTTGAGCCGCTGCGTCAGGGCCCAAGTGCCGCTGCGCAAAAGCATTGCGGAGACCCTCATCTCCTCCAGCCTGGAGAAGCGAAGACGTAGCCTGAACGGTCATAGAAGCAAGATGTGACATAGAGCGTTGACTGTACACCATAGGGAAAGCTGGCGGTTCTAAAGCTCTGAAATGCTCATCTCAAGCCCGCCCTTGCGCAGCCAGGCTTTGGCCCCAGAGCCCATGAGCGATCGCCATCCAGTTCAGAGCGTGAACCCAAAATCTGATCGAGAAAGTATTAAAAATGTCAAAAAACTTGCTAAACGGCTTGATTCGGTCAGTTCAGCGAGCCGTTTCAGGAGTCTAGGCCTTACCGCAATGGCTTTTTGCAGTAGCTCCCTTTTTATTGTGCAACAGGTCTGAAAACTCGGCAGGCAGGCCCTCAAGCGTGGCCTGCCCAACCAGCAACAACGGGTTTGAGATACCTTTAGTCTTCCCCTTCTACCTGTGCCCGATACTCAGCAGCCGAAAGCGCATCATCCAGTTCACTGGGATCATCGAGGCGGACCTTGATCAGCCAGCCATCCCCATAGGGATCATCTCCTAGCTGTTCTGGCGCGTCCACAATGTCGCTGTTGCGATCGACGACGGTCCCCGTCACAGGCGATCGCAGCTCCTCCACCGCCTTGACCGACTCGACCGTCCCAAAGCTCTCACCCTTTTCCACCGTGTCACCGACCACCGGCAACTCCAGGAAAACAATATCTCCGAGCTCACTCACAGCGTGGGCGCTAATGCCAATTACGGCAATATCGTCTTCCAGCCGGATGTATTCGTGGGAGTCCAAGTACTGCAAATTGTCGGGATACTCCAGCGCCATGCCACATCCTCACTTTGTTTCGATGGATCTACTTACGGGATCTTCTATATCTGCGCGATCGCCCGTTGCGCCTCGAATCCGGAACGCATTCTACAGCCGCTTTTGGCAATCACTCTTCTCCTCAAGCCCCGGATCTCGATGCTACAAAGTATGCCCAAGACTTTTAGAAGATCACCCGGTTTTCTTTAGTCCCCGATTTTGAGCTCCCAAAATAATGAAGGAGCGCCGAAGCGCCCCTCAAACCCTCACCAGCGAGGTCTCCAGAGTCTCTACTTAAGAAGGCTCAGAAGATTGGGGAGTCGGCTTGGGATGATGATGGAGACGAATGCCTAGAAAAATATCGTAGACAAAGCTCAAGAAGTCCTTCCCTTGGAGCAAGCCCAAGGATTGGGGACAGCCCTTCGCATCCAGCAGCGGCTGCACCTCTCGGTAGGCCCGCTGGTAGTGATACCAAGGAATCGAAGGCCACAGATGGTGGATGAGGTGGTAGTTCTGCCCCAAGATTAGAACGTTGAGAATAGCGCTGGGATAAACGCGGGCGTTTTTCCAGCGGTTTCGCTCCTGAAAAGGCCGATGGGGCAAATAATCAAAGAACAGACCCAAGGCAAGGCCGACCACCAGCGCTGGCGAGAACCAGAAGTTGAAAATATAGCCCAGGCTGTCGTAGTGAATCGCCGTGCAGACGATCAGTACAACCGCCAGTCTGCCGAGGAACCACTCTAAGAGCTCATACTTCCGCCACAGTTTGCGCTTGAAGAAGAAGATCTCGTGATAGAAAAAGCGGGCTGCAATTAACCACAGAGGACCACCGGTGGACACAAAGTGGTCGGGATCATTGTCTGGGTCATTCACATTGGCATGATGCTGCATGTGCACCCGGGTAAACACTGGAAACGAAAACCCAAGCATCAGCGCACTGCCATGACCCAGAATCGCGTTCATGATGCGGTTTCGGTGGGCCACATTGTGGGAGGCGTCGTGGATCACGGTGCCCACAAGATGCAAGGCGGTGACGTTCATGATGAAAATGCACCAGCCAGGAAAGTCCCAGCGGAAATATCCCAACGTGGATACTGAGGCCAGTATCACAGCAGCAATGAACATAACAAGCGTGGGATTGAAGTCTCCGGGGGGGCCTAGCAGCTCCTTCGGGACTGTCAGGGGCTTCCCTGCCTCCGACATATTGCGTTCTCACTCCTAACTCCGTCCTCGCGTAGTATACGATACGGGTGACGAATAATAAAGATTTGTGAAATTAGCTCATTTAATTGTTGGCAGACTGAGAAGTACTGTTAACTTAACTGCCGCGAATGACCTGAGATAGGGATCCTCTGCAAACTCTTGTTACTCATCTGGAGCCTCCGCCTGTTACAAAATGATGGTTTTGGCGGGACAGCTCAGGAACTTGGAGTACCCAAAAGCGTCTTGCAAAGGGAGAAAAAGCCCTTGTCATGGTGGTTGGGAATGGTGATTTTGAGGGTGTGCGATCGCCCCTCACTGTGACAGTTCGAAAGTTTCAGAGTTTGAGAGGCGATCGCCGCAGCCCCCCCGTATGCGGCCACTCGCTCCGTCAGCAGCGCATTCTGATGATGCTTGGCAACGGTTCCTAGCCCCCCACCCGCAAGATGTTGGCCCGATCGCTCAGAGAATTTGGGTCCGCGTGGGGCGGTTACCGACGATCTGACACACGACCTAATTTTGAGAGGGATGAATTCATGTCCAAGCCAAGACTAGTCCAGGTTTCTTTGGCGGCGATCGCCCTCAGTGGCTGGCTGGGAGGGAGCGCAGTAGCTCTGGAGGTTCCGGAGTTGCTGCGGGCCATTGAGGCGGTTTCGGGTGAGACGTCGACCCCATCCAGCGAAACCAGCGCAGAAGAGTCCAGCGAGACGACCGCAGAGGACGCCAACCCGGGAGAGTCCACAGCTGCGGCGGGTACGGTGCAGCCGGATACCGAAACGCGCTTTGCCTGCGAGGTGCAAAACGGCCAGTACACCGTGACCTATCAGCCGCGGAGCCAGCCTGGCAAGGTTTATCCCTGGGCAACTCCCTCTCCCATGGGCGGGGGCTGGTCTTCGGAGGCGCGCTGCATGGAAATCAGCCGTCGCTTGGAGATGTACCGTCCCGACGGGCTGCTGGAAATGACGACAGCGATCGAAAACGGCTACAACACGGTGTGCGTCACCACCCAGAAGAACTCAACCTGCCGCATTGTTTTCACGGTGCCCCCCGGCCAAGATCCCAAGCTGACGCGCGATCGCGTGTTTGACAACCTGGCGATCGCCGATGGCGGTGACTCAACTCAGGCAGTTAACACCTTCGCAGGCGGCTCCGATGGCCTGACCGATCAGCTGGTGAATCTGGGGATCGAAGCCCTTGGGGGCGCGCGGCGATCGCCCAGTGAGGCCATCAACCTGCGGCCTTTCCTCGATCGCGCGGACGGCGGCACCGGCAGCCGCTTGACTGCGCCCAGTGCTCGGCCAGGACGTCCCCTAAACCCCGATCGCTTCCGCTAAACCGTCCCCAAGCATCGAGCACCTATCACGCCGATCGCCCTCTCCCATCACCTTTGGGAGAGGGTTCTCATTTGAGAGGTCCGCCAGACGTGATAGTATCCCTCTTGCCTCTGCACACTGCACTTCCCTGCCGGATGCCGAGATTGGGGATGCGCCGCGCATGAAGAAATAGCTGTGCAGTCGAAGCTGTCATGGGACGCTGCTGCGGAAATAGGCAGCGCGATCGCCTCGATCAGGAGCGTCCTGGACTGAGCGTGTTTGTGGTCATTGCTATCTATTGAACCTTTCTCAACCCGTCTGGAATCCATGCAACCGCGAAATCCTCAGCGTAGGACGAAAATTGTAGCCACCATTGGCCCGGCCACCAGCAGTCCAGAGGTGCTGCGCGCCATCATCGAAGCAGGGGCTACCACGCTGCGCCTCAATTTTTCCCATGGCACTCACGAAGACCATCAGCGCAACATTCGCCTGATTCGCCAGATTTCCTTCGAGCTTAACCAGCCCGTCGGCATCTTGCAGGACTTACAAGGTCCCAAAATTCGTCTAGGTCGCTTCGAAAAAGGCTCCATTGTCCTGGCCAAAGGAGACTCTTTCATTCTCACTAGCCGCGCCGTCGTCGGCACCCAAACCATCAGCTCGGTCACCTACGAGCCGCTCGCTGACGAGGTGCCTGAAGGGGCGATGATCCTCCTGGATGACGGTCGCGTCGAGATGCGCGTCGAGAAAGTCGATCGCGTCAATCGGGATCTTCACTGCCGCGTCGTCGTCGGAGGCACCCTTTCCAATAACAAAGGCGTCAACTTCCCCGGCGTTTACCTTTCGATCAAAGCCCTCACTGACAAAGACCGCACCGACCTGATTTTTGGTCTAGATCAGGGGGTTGACTGGGTTGCGCTGAGCTTCGTGCGCAATCCCCAAGACGTTCTTGAAATCAAAGAACTCATCTCCAACGCCGGCAAAAACGTGCCGGTCATCGCCAAGATCGAGAAGCACGAAGCCATCGAGCAGATGGAGGCCATTCTCTCCCTGTGCGATGGCGTCATGGTTGCCCGCGGTGACCTCGGGGTTGAGCTACCCGCAGAAGACGTGCCCATCCTGCAAAAGCGGCTGATTGCCACGGCAAACCGTCTGGGGATTCCCATCATCACCGCTACCCAGATGCTGGACAGCATGGTGAATAACCCCCGGGCAACCCGCGCCGAAATCTCCGACGTCGCCAACGCGATTCTCGACGGGACCGACGCGGTCATGCTCTCGAACGAGACCGCCGTCGGTAATTTCCCCATCGAGGCCGTCCAGACCATGGCCCGGATTGCGGAGCGCATCGAGCAAGAAGAAGACACCCGCTCTCCCATCGAAAGCACAGGCCGCTCAATTCCCAACGCGATCAGCCAGGCCGTGGGCCGCATTGCGGAGCAGCTCCGATCCGCTGCCATCATGACCCTGACCAAGACGGGAGCCACGGCCCGCAACGTGTCCAAGTTCCGTCCCAAAACCCCCATTTTGGCGGTGACGCCCCACGTCGATGTGGCTCGTCAACTGCAGCTCGTCTGGGGCGTCAAGCCGCTGCTGGTTCTAGACTTGCCCTCTGCGGGCCAGACTTTCCAGGCAGCGCTGAATGTAGCTCAGGAAAAGAACTTGCTGCGGGAGGGCGATCTGGTGGTGATGACGGCCGGAACGCTCCAGGGCGTTTCTGGCTCGACCGACCTGATCAAGGTGGAAGTCGTGACGGCGATCCTGGGCCGAGGAACCGGCATTGGTCAAGGCTCCGTGAGCGGACGGGCGCGAGTGATTCAGACCGCCCTAGAAGCAGGCCAGTTTAACCCGGGCGAAATTTTGGTGGCGCCCCAAACTTCGGCCGATTTCATTGAGGCCATCCGGAAGGCATCTGGCATCATCACCGAGGATGACAGCCTGACCAGTCACGCAGCCGTGATCGGCTTGCGGCTGGGCGTACCGGTGATTGTCGGCGTCAAGAACGCAACTCAGCTGATCCAAGATGGCGCGATCCTGACGCTGGATATGCAGCGAGGATTGGTGTACTCCGGCGCAGTGGGCGGCGTTCAGACCGATTCTGTGCTGGCTGTCTAAGGAATCGCTGGGCGATCGCCTCTTGAGTCTTGATGACAAGAGGCGATCGCCCTTTTACCCCCAATCTGAGAAAACGCTCGGAAAGCCGACAGCATTAACGCCGTGACATACTCCTACACCGATACTGACGTATACGGTGCAGGCTTCTCAGTGACCCCTGGCAACCCATCGGGCGTATCCTGAGCTTTATTGACGGAATGCCCTACCGCCAAATACTTGATATTGATCGCTGCATTGTGGTCACGGTCAATCGTCAACCCACACTCAGGACAGGTATGAATCCTGTCCTGAAGTGTTTTAGGTACCTTGACCCCGCAGCCAGAGCAGTTCTGAGACGTACCGCTGGGATTCACTGCAATCGTCAACAACCCGGCTCTTTCAGCCTTGATTGCCAGAATTTGCAGGAACTGGCCCCAGCCAGCATCCTGGGTCGATTTTGCGAGTCGCGTTCTCGCAATACCTCGAATATTCAGCTTTTCATGGGCGACATGCTTTCCCTGGGATAAAAGCTTGCTTGCAACCTTGCAGTGAAAGTCCTTGCGCTGATTCGAGACTTTCAGGTGTGCCTTAGAAACTCGTTTAATTGCCTTCTTCTGGCGATTCGACCCCTTCTTTTTTCTCGATAAACTCCGCTGCAACCGCTTCAGGCGCTTCTCTGCTTGGCGGTAGTGCTGGGGGATGGGTTCTTCCTGTCCTGAGTCGTCTACCAAAAACGACTTCAATCCCAGATCAATCCCAGTCGTGTTCTCAGTATTGGGGATGTCGGGAGTGAGAACGGGGATTGATGAATCCTCTAGGCTGAGAGTCACATACCAGCCATCAACTTTGTAGCTGACGGTGGCGGTCTTGATCTTGAACCCTTCCGGTAAGGGACGGTGTTGGATCAGTTTCACCCAGCCAATCTTGGGGAGATTGATCTGTTTGCCCTGGATGCAGTCCTGTTTGATCTGCGGGAAGGTGAAAGAGCGATAGCGGCCTGCTCCTTTGAATCGAGGTCTACCGCTTCGCTTAGCGTTGCAGTCTCCTTTGAGCCAGCGGTCAAAGGTCTTCTTCACCCGGCCAATGCAGTCTTGCAGAACTTGAGAGTGAATCTGCTGGTACTCCGGGAATAAAGTCTTGGAGTTCACCAAGTCTCGTTTTTGGGAGTAGAAGTCAGGATTCTCTCGCAGTTCTGGCAGGTGACAGATTAGCGGGCAATCGGTGACGTCGCAGCGATTTTGTTCGTACCAAGAGAACCGCTCACCAAGACGATAGTTGTACTGTCTGCGCAAGAGTTCCAGCCACTCGCCCATTAAGGCGACTTGACTGGAGGTTGGACGCAATCGGTGCTGGTAAGCGGTTCTCACTTAAACGTTTTACTGGGTGAGATTTTTCAGCATACATCCACTTAGCTGGAGAGTATGATTTTCTGATTTGAGGCGAAAGAGATGGTTCATGACGGGGCTGGTAGGTTCTCGCGTCAAACATGGTTCACCGACTGCCCCGTCATAAACGCGCCTTCATCTCACGCCAAATCAGAGATTATGGACGTGAGGCTTCTGGCTGAACTAGCTAAGGGAGCCAGGATCACCTGGCTCCCTTAATTGATTGCGAAAATTTATTCAGGTCGGTTGGGCCATTCTGCGAGGCCTGCCAAAAACCCTCCAGAGAACCTGTCCGCGATCGCCCCCGAGACAAAACCCTAGGAAGCCGATGGGGCGTAAAGCTTGCGCAGCGGCTCAACCCGACGCTTAGCGGTTGGGTTGTTGGGGTCGAGGGCCAGGGCACTTTCATAGGCTTCGAGGGCCTGGGCCGAAAGCTGCTTTTTCTCGTAGGCAAACCCCAAATTATTGAACGCCACAACGTAGTCCGGCTTGAGCTTCAAGGCTTCCTTGTACTGGCGAATCGCGATGTCGTACTGCTCTTGAGCCGCATGGGCATACCCCAGGCCGTTGTAGATCAAAGCAGTATTTTCGTCGCCTTCTAGATCTTTTGCTTTGAGCGCCTTTTGAAACTGAACAACAGCTTGGCTAAACAGACGTTTGTCGAGATAGATACCGCCAAGCTCATAGTGATCCTTGGCGCTTCCCTGGCCCCCTTTGAGGGCGTTTTGCAGGCGCGAAAGGGTGGATTCGGTCCGGCGAGTCCGGATGACTTGCCGAAGGATGAAAAAGCTCGCCACGGCTAGCAAGAGAAGCAGTAACGAGAGGTAGGACAAGGTAAGGCTGTTGTCCATCGTGATGCGTAAAAGGACTTGCTATGGTTCACTTCCAGCCTACACCGTCCGGTAGCCCCCATTGCGCTGCTTCTTGCTTGAGCCAGCCTTCTTCGGCCCAGCGGGCGATCGCAGCGTTGACTTCTCGGCGCAGCGGGTCGTACTGGACTCCCTTGGGCATCACGACGGACAGGGGCTCTCCGGACAGCAGCGGCGGCAGTAGCCGGTAGCCGGGATTTTCCCGAGCCCAGCCGCTCAACACGCTGGCATCGCCCGCAAAAGCCTCGACTGCGCCCGTCTCCAGCAGCGATCGCGCTTCGGCGTAGGAGGTCACACCCACGAGCTGAGCTCTAGGCAAAAAGTACTGGACCGCGGCGATCGCGCTAGAGCCTTCTAGGATCGCCACAGTGGCTTGGCGAGCATCTGCCAAGCGCTGAAATGAAGGATTGGCAGTAATTAGAGCCGTCCCGTCTATATAGTAGGGGTGGCTAAAGCTGACCAAGCGCATCCGCGAAGCCGTGACGGTCATCTGAGCGATCGCCAAGTCTACTTGATCTGTGAGCACAGCCGAAAGGCGATCGCGGTTGCTCACCGGCACAAACCGAATCGCCTCGCGGCGACCCAAGAGTTCTTCCGCGAGGCGATGAGCAATTTCTATTTCAAAACCTTGGAGGGTTCCCGATGCGTCTCGGTAGCCCAGAGGATTCACAGTCTCTTTGACCGCAACTATCAGGTAGCCACGCTTTTGGATTTCGTCTAGTTCTGCCGCAACCGCAAACCTTGGCAAGAAGGCTGAGCTTCCTGCCAAGGCGATCGCCAAGCCGAAACTGAAGGGGCTGTAGCGCAGAGCGAGCGTCTGCTGAAAGCTGCGAATTAAATTTAAAAACATAGGCACAGCAATTTTCATCGAGGCGAGGACCAAGCAAACAAAGACTGGTGCTGCTCCCTGATCATCATGACCGACGTCGGATGATAAACCATCTCGAAAATTGCTGTGAGGCTGGATAACCAGCCATCAAGCCTTACTTTTTGTTGCCAGCGGCTTCTACGACCTTGCCAAACGTGGCCGGGTCAAGAACTGCGAGCTGAGCGAGCATTTTGCGGTTGATCTGGATGTCAGCCTTCTTGAGGTTGCCGATCAGTTGGCTGTAGCTGACACCGTGCTGACGAGAAGCAGCGTTGATGCGCGCAATCCACAGACGACGGAAGTCACGCTTCCGGCGGCGGCGATCGCGATAGGCGTTACGCAACGCCTTCATCACCTGCTGGTTAGCTGTGCGGAACAGACGAGAGTGAGATCCGCGGAAGCCTTTCGCCAGCTTCAGAATTTTCTTGCGACGCTTGCGCGCCACATTACCCCGTTTTACCCGTGCCATATCTCTTTACCGTTTCCGTAGACCTTACAAGTAGGGGAGCATCAATTCAACGTTGGCTGCATCGCGCTCATCGACCACCACTCGCTTGGAGAGGCGGTTTTTGCGATCGGTACCTTTATGCTGGAGCAGGTGGTTTTTGAAAGCCTTGCGGCGCATAATCTTACCGCTGCCGCTCCGCTGGAAGCGCTTAGCAGCTGCTTTACGGGATTTCAGTTTCGGCATGGACCGGCTGTAAATTCGACACAGTCTACAATAATACTACTTGTGGCTGTGAGACGGCAATGAAGTTTTTGCAGGGGCGATCGCGCCTGAGGCCTGGGCCAGGGATTGGCGATGGGCCTGAACCGGGGCCTGCAAAGACGCCGGCAGCCAAGGGTCATAGGCCGCATACACCGGCAAACGGGGGGTTAGGTGCCATCCCTGGGGCCGCAGGATTTCGTCTAGGGCCGCCACGGTGGGATGGGGATAGTCGGGATTGACCTCGTCTCTGGGACCGAGCCCGCCCAAGTCCCGAGCCCCCGCTTCTAGGCACTGCAACAAGATTTCGGGGCGGTGCAGCAGGTTGGGGGGAATCTGCACGGCAATTGCGGGCGGCAAGATCTGTCGGGCGATCGCGACTGTCTCGACAAAGGCCGCAGCGTCCGCCGAAGCTCCTTGCCACAGTTGCTGACTTCCCAAGCTGTGGGGCTGCAAAATCACCTCTTGGATGTGGCCCCACTGGTTGTGAATCTGGGCGATCGCCTCCAGCGTTTCCTGGCGGTCGGCCATGGTCTCCCCCAAACCGATCAGCAACCCCGTCGTGAAGGGAATTCCCAGCTCTCCGGCCCACCGCAGCTGTTCAAGGCGCACTTCAGGCTGCTTACTGGGGGCGTGGCGGTGCACCGTCTCTAGCAGCTTGGGCGTGACCTGCTCCAGCATCAGCCCCATGGAGACATTCACGTCTTTCATCCGCTGCATTTCCGGGCGCAGCAGCGGCCCAGCGTTCGTGTGGGGCAAAAATCCCAGGGACAGCGACAGCTCACACAATTCGTAGATGCGCTCAAACCAGGCGGGCCGCTGAGGGCTGTGGGGATGAACTTCGCCGCTCAAGATAAGGATTTCTCGAACCCCCCGAGGGCGGACTTGCAGCAGGCGATCGCGAGCCTCCTCTAGCGTCAACCACTCCTGGCTCCCCGGCTCTGCCCGAAAGTTGCAGTAGGCACAGCGGTTGAAGCACTCATAGGTGGGGACCAAAGTATAGGCTGGGCTGTAGGTGACCGTTCCTCGAAAAGCAGCCATAACGTTACCACCAGAGCGCGCAGGCTCTACTGTAGCAACTCGGCAGCAACTCAGCCGCTTGGACAAGCGAGGCACCGGCAAGGTTTCTGCTCAGTTTGACCTAGCAGTGGCCTCCTAGCTGGGGTTTTGGTGTTTCAGCAAGCTTCAGACGCGACCTTGTGTAATGCCGGGCGTCCGCAACGCCCAGTGCTCTAGGGCACAAAAACCCTTAATAGATCAAAAGCATAGACCGAAAACATAAACCCAAAATGAACCCCGGCTGCGATCGCAGCCGGGGTTGGAAAAATCAGCAAAGGTCAACAATTTCGGGGTTGCTCGGGTCAGCGCCTATGCCTCCTCGACCCATTCAAACTGTTGGCGCTTTGCCTGAATATTTTTCATGTGCTTTTTCACCGTGTTGAGGGTGATGTAAAGCTGGGCAGCAATCTCTTTGTAGGAACAGTCCGCCCGTCGCAGCATCCAGACCTCTGCTTCGCGAGGCGTGAGGCCGTACTTCTCGACATCTGCGATCGCGACTTTTTGCATCGAGGCTTGCAAATCCTCGAGAGTCACCAAGACATAAGGGCGATCGCCTTCTTCGGGCGCCAGCCAGCGGGCCTGGGCGCGAATCTTTGTCGCACCCGCCGTGAGCACCTCAGACTCAATCATCATTGGGTGCTCTGGCAAGATTTCTCGCCCTTCCACCAGAGCGCGGCAGACTCGCCAAATGCTGTCTGGCAGAGGTCGACGCTCCTTCGTTCCTCGGTGCAGCGCCTGGCACATCTGCTGCGCGCGAACATTGGCATGCACTATCTGTCCTTGAGGGGTCAGGATTAAAATTCCGTCTTCTAGGCTCTCCAATACAGCCCGCAAAATCTCGAAGGAGCGAGGCTGAGGCTCTCGCTCAGCAGTTGCCGAAGAAGATGAAAAGCGTTGCGTGGGGGAGCGCTCAGCAATACAAGTGCGATTGTTCATCTGGGGGCTTTGAGTGAACATCAGGAATCTCCTTTACAGGGTCTTCAAATCAACAGGAATACTCTCCGGAGTTTCACTGTTGCGAAACATGAGGCCATTGTGAAGCCTCGGTTTCTGAAGCCACAATGAGCATTCTGTAAGCAGACCGATGGACTCAAAGCGATCGCCATTGCGCTGTAGAGCGCAGAAGTTCTCTGAAGCAGGGTGAAGTTTTTAGGGTTGTACTGGCTTTTCAGCGCTCTCAGCAACCCTACAGAAAGCGGCGTGGCGCAGGGCGATCGCCCTTTTTCCGTAATCTCCCGTAATCAACGGGTAGTTCTATGCTGTCTTGGAAAAGCATTTCTCCCAGCTTCGTCCCGAAAGCCTCAGAGTTTTGGCGCTTTTTCAAGGCACAGCTAGGCAATGCAGGCGATCGCCGCACGTCTCGCCCCGCTTCTGGCAAGCATATCTATTCCAGTTTCGACCCTTGCAGGCCTCGGCGTTTCACCCTTCAGGGTACTCTTGCAGCGCGATGGAGCTTACACATGAATCCCGAGTGCATCGATCAGCACTTTCCCCCTAACCAACAAAGTCGCTACATCAATCAACTGCTCAATCGAGTCGGCCTAACCCGTCGGCGCGCCCAGTGCTTTGTTCGTCTCTGGGTTTATCTTTTCCTCAAGGAGCAGCAGGCAGCTCAGCGGTCTCTCCCTTCACCTCTGCGACAGCTGGGCGTACCTCAGGGTTTTCTTCCCTGTACCCATCGAGAGGCAGCCGTTCTCTTCTATGAGGATCAAGATCGAGGGAGCGATCGCGCTGCGGGTCTCATGCTGGACAAGCTGGTCGCCCTCGGCTTGATCAATAAGCAATTTGACGGCAACACGACCTGCATCCAGATCTGCCTCCTACCCGAATTTCAGGCCGAATCCGAAGCCGCAGAACAGCCCACCACAGCGATCGATACCTTCAATCCCCGCACTGACACCATTCCCGTCGCCAACTTTTTGGCCCGCACCTACAACTGGCTCAACCGCATCCCCGACTGCACCTCCCACCAGATTGCCAAGACCCTGCGCCGCTGGTCTCAGCAGTATCCCCAAGGGATGCGGGTGCTGCGCCGCTGCGACACCTTGCACCCCGTTGGCTTCTACGTCCTGTACCCGACGGCAGCCAGCTCAGAGGAGCGGTTTTTTATGGCGCCTAGCAAGAGTCTCCATCTGAGCACCGCCAATGACGTTGATCCCATCGAGGTCGCACAGCCCGGCGACTTGACCTGCACCTCTGTCTTTGTGCGCAGCTGGATGATCGAGCCATCGTTCATGACGCCCGATCAGGTAATCGGGATGCTAGAAGATGCCCAAACCCTGTTGCAAGACATGCAGCAGCAGTTTCCCAATCTGTGCGACATCCACACGCTGGTCGTCCATCCTTTTCATGAAGAGCTCACCCTGTCCTTGGGCTTTCATAAAACGGGTCAGGACCCGCAGATGCCCGTCTACTGGATGTACATGGCCCTCGATCGCTACCTGGCCTTGGACCTAGGGGCGATCGCCCCTAAGCTGAAGTTAAGTTACGCAACAAACACTCAAGATCTCGCTTTCGCTGGCCGAAGCTGAGCTCCCGCAGCGCTTTGGGGCGATCGCACTCTGCACACCTCGCCCCAAAAGCGAACCAAACAAGAGTTTTTGTAACGATCCTCTTTACAAAAAGTCATAAAGCCGTTAATGTATATCCATAAGGCCAAGCAAAACACCGCAAAGCCTTCATACATACCGACATAAACCTTAACAAGCACTCATTCCAACATGACGACTACTCTACAAAGACGTGAGAGCGCCAATCTGTGGCAGCGCTTTTGCGAGTGGGTCACGAGCACTGACAACCGCCTGTATGTGGGCTGGTTCGGCGTTCTGATGATCCCCACCCTGCTGGCTGCTACCGTCTGCTTCATCATCGCTTTTGTTGCAGCACCCCCCGTCGACATCGACGGTATCCGTGAGCCCGTTGCTGGCTCCCTGCTGTACGGCAACAACATCATCTCTGGTGCTGTTGTTCCTTCTTCCAACGCTATCGGCCTGCACTTCTACCCCATCTGGGAAGCTGCTTCCCTCGATGAGTGGCTGTACAACGGCGGCCCTTACCAGCTGGTTGTGTTCCACTTCCTCATTGGCGTTTTCTGCTACATGGGTCGTGAGTGGGAACTGAGCTACCGCCTGGGCATGCGTCCTTGGATCTGCGTTGCCTACTCTGCACCTGTTGCAGCTGCGACCGCAGTGTTCCTGATCTACCCGATCGGCCAAGGCAGCTTCTCTGACGGTATGCCTCTGGGCATCAGCGGCACCTTCAACTTCATGTTCGTGTTCCAAGCTGAGCACAACATTCTGATGCACCCCTTCCACATGCTCGGTGTGGCTGGTGTCTTCGGTGGTTCGCTGTTCTCCGCCATGCACGGCTCTCTGGTGACCTCTTCTCTGGTGCGTGAAACCACCGAGAACGAGTCTCAGAACGCTGGTTACAAGTTCGGTCAAGAAGAAGAGACCTACAACATCGTTGCAGCCCACGGCTACTTCGGTCGTCTCATCTTCCAATACGCTTCTTTCAACAACAGCCGTTCTCTGCACTTCTTCCTGGCTGCATGGCCTGTGGTTGGCATCTGGTTCACCGCTCTGGGCATCAGCACCATGGCGTTCAACCTGAACGGTTTCAACTTCAACCAGTCCGTCATCGACTCTCAGGGTCGTGTGATTGGCACCTGGGCTGACGTGCTCAACCGTGCAAACCTGGGTATGGAAGTGATGCACGAGCGCAACGCTCACAACTTCCCCCTTGACCTGGCTGCTGGCGAGGCTGCTCCTGTGGCTCTCTCTGCTCCCGCTATCCACGGTTAATCAATCAGGCTCAGATACTCCACAGCTGTAAAAGCAAAAGAGTAATCTAGAAGGCCAAAAAGGGTGTCCCCTGAGGGGACACCCTTTTTTCGTTGATGACTTCTCGAGGAGCGCCCGATGAAGCATCCGCGGAATTGACGTAAGATGAGAGTCTCTGGGTTTTATTAAGAAATATGGGCAACACGTTTGGACATCTGTTTCGGATCACGACCTTTGGAGAGTCCCACGGTGGTGGGGTAGGTGTTGTGATCGATGGTTGCCCGCCCCGTTTAGAGATTTCTCTAGAAGAGATCCAGTTTGAGCTCGATCGCCGTCGCCCAGGCCAGAGCAAGATCACGACGCCGCGCAAAGAGACGGATACGTGCGAGATCGTGTCTGGGGTCTTTGAGGGCAAGACTCTCGGGACGCCCATTACCGTCTTGGTGCGCAACAAAGACACACGGCCCCAGGACTACGACGAGATGGCGATGAAGTATCGCCCCTCCCATGCCGACGCGACCTACGACGCGAAGTACGGTATTCGGAACTGGCAGGGGGGCGGTCGCTCTTCTGCAAGGGAGACGATTGGCCGGGTGGCTGCGGGGGCGATCGCCAAGAAGATTCTGCGGCAGGCTGCTGGCATCGAAGTTCTGGCCTACGTCAAGCGCATCAAGGATCTCGAAGGGGTGGTAGATCCGGCGATCGTCACGCTGGAGCAGATCGAAAGCAATATTGTCCGCTGCCCCGATTCGGAAGCAGCAGAGCGCATGGTGGAGCTGATCGAGCAGCTTGGTCGTGACGGCAACTCAGTTGGCGGCGTTGTGGAGTGCGTGGCCCGCCAGGTGCCCAAGGGTTTGGGATCACCCGTCTTTGACAAACTAGAGGCCGATCTGGCCAAAGCTGTCATGTCCCTGCCCGCCAGCAAGGGCTTCGAGATTGGCTCTGGCTTCGCTGGTACGCTCCTGACAGGTATCGAGCACAACGACGAATTCTATGTTGATGAGCAAGGGGAAATTCGCACCGTAACCAACCGCTCAGGCGGCATTCAGGGCGGCATTTCCAACGCGGAGGATATTGTGTTGCGCGTGGCCTTCAAGCCGACCGCAACGATTCGCAAAGAGCAGCGGACGGTCACCAGCAGCGGAGAAGAAACCGTGCTGGCCGGTAAGGGACGTCATGACCCTTGCGTTTTGCCTCGGGCCGTGCCCATGGTTGAAGCGATGGTGGCGCTGGTGCTGTGCGATCACCTCCTGCGCGATCACGCTCAGTGCCATTCGCTTTGACGCTCATCCAGCTAGACGCGAAGCGTTAGCTGGAGATTTCCCATTCACAGACACGTCGTGCAAAAAGTCCTCGGCAGATCTGCCGAGGACTTTTTGAATGCATTGAAGACTGAGACCAGCTTTTAGGCGATCGCCTTTCGCAATCACCTAAAGGCTGTCACCTATCTGCGGCGGATGGGCGTTCCACAGGGATAGGTTGCCACGACTGGCGCAGGTTCCTTCTGCACCGGTTGCATGGGCAGGGTGCTCAGCGAAGACTTCTCGGCTGATTTTGCGGCTGCGCGAGCCGCGGCGTAATCTGCCTTGAGCAGCGAGAGCATCTCTCCGCGCCGATCGTAGAGGCGCTTGAGCGGGCGGGGCTCGCACTGATTCATCACGTAGGCTGCGATGATCGGCAGCGCGATCGTGCTGTCGGTGTAGCAGACGATGGTGTTGGGGAGTTCCTCTG
Source organism: Geitlerinema sp. PCC 7407 (assembly GCF_000317045.1). Taxonomy (NCBI): domain Bacteria; kingdom Bacillati; phylum Cyanobacteriota; class Cyanophyceae; order Geitlerinematales; family Geitlerinemataceae; genus Geitlerinema; species Geitlerinema sp. PCC 7407. The sequence continues at coordinate 1,265,767 of NC_019703.1, read as the reverse complement.
GGTCGACTTTGCCCCAGCTCACCGCCTCGCTGGGAGTGGCGCCCGAGAGGCCACCGGTATCCGGACGCGCGTCAGTGATTTGGACAAAGTAGTCGTGGCCGCGCTCCTCAAGGCCCAGGACTTCGTGAAGCTGAGGCTGGGTTTGGAGCAAGAAGTTCTTGGGGCTGCCGCCGCCCAAGATCACAGCAGCACTTCTGCCCTCGACACCCGGAATATTGGTCTCTCGGGCACTGTAGGCGATCGCAGCGGTTTCGTTCACGTCCAGCGAGGGATCGATCATCAGTTGCGATCCTTCCAGGGCTAGGGCCGCCACGTTCATGCCGATGGAGCTGTCCCCCGGCGACGAAGTGTAGATCGGCACGCCGCACTCATAGGCCGTTGCCAAGAGGCAAGAGTGCTGGACGCCTAGCTGCTTTTCGACTTCTCGGACGTACTTACCCAAGAGGTGATGGAACTCCGCTGTTCCCATACGCTTTTGGAAGGGCTCGGCGCGCAAAATTTCCCGAATAAAGGCGTCGGTCTCGAGCAAGACGTCATAGCCAAAGACAATGTCATAGATGCGAATCCGGCCTTCTTGGCGCAGTTTGACATCGTCTACAAAGGGGTTGCTGGCGTAGAGACTGAGGCCCAGGCCATAGTGCATGTCGTGGTAGAGGTTGGCCCCAGTGCTAATGATCCAGTCAATGAAGCCCGCTCGCACTAAGGGCGCTAGCACAGACACGCCGTAACCCGCTGGCGTCATTGCGCCGGAAAGGCTCAGGGCGACGGTGACGCCTTCTTGCATGACCTCCCGGCTCAAGAGATGGCAAATTTCCCGCAGGCGCGCAGAGTTGTAGGCGGTGAAATAGCCGTCGATGAGGTCCGTGATGTTGATGTTGGTGGGAATAGGGGCGGGAGCAATTTTGCGGCTGCGCAGTGATGACATGATGATGAGCGTCCTATGGGTAATGGATGTGAAGCGCTAAGTTCGTTAGGACGTCACTGAGGCAGATCCTTGAGGCTAGCAGCCAAATGGCAGCAGCCTCTAGTAAAGCTTGGGGAGCAAGGCATAACAGGCGATCGCTCGCGTTCCAAAGTCGCCTTAAAGAACCTTGCCTAGGCGCAAAAAACGCGATCGCAGCTGCCAGCAAATCCACCAAGATTTACGTCGCGATCTTTAATTCAGTGATGGTTAAAAGCTCTTAATTCGAGCGTTTGACCGACCCAGTCTGCGTCATTGTCCTGTCGCGGTTTTTGCACTAGACATCGCGAAAACCGCTAGACGCAAACCTGTACTTACAGGTCGGTCAGCTCATACTGGGCGCTTCACAACGATCAACCCAAGACAGCGCTGGGTCACACTGCCGTCTACGCTTCAGTTTTAGTTCTAGATACCAAAGTGGTCGCCACGGGTATCCAGTTAACCGAGGGAAGTTCAACGTTTTTGAGCATCCGCAAGCTGTCTCCCTCACTCTAACACCAATTATTTGGGAGCGCCCAAATGAGACTTGAGGAAATCCTCACCCCTTTTGGCCAGAGAGTGTGTCAAAATGGCCGCAACAGCTGGACGGCAAACGGGGTTGGTGTTTTGCGCGCCCTGTCCTTGCCTGCCCCACCTTCTTGACTGTTGTTTGAGCTGTCCTGGGAGGCCATCGATGAATCCAAATCTCAAGCGGATCGAAGCAACATTAAATCAGCTAGCGTCTCAGAGTGCTTCTGGCCCCTCTGGCCCTAGCATGCCGTCTTTTGCAGTTGGGGGTCCTCCTTCCGTGGGGGACGCACCTGCCGCTGGCCGAGATCCCTTGACGGTGACAGTCTCTGCAACCCCTGTGCCGGATACAGCGCCGCGATCGCCGGGCCATCGCGGGGAGTCAACGCCTTCTTTTACCGTTAGTGCTTCTCGGCGATCGCCCGCTTCTGAGACAACGGTGGAGCCCTTTCCGGTCGATAGCCAGGCCGCAAAAGCGCCTTCTCTGCCCAAAGTCAAGCCGACGAGCTTCAGCAGCCATCGCCACGGCGCCAACCCGGCCCTGGCGATGAACCTACTCCACGAAATGGAGGCCATCGTGGCGGGCTGGCAGTCTCAGCTGCAAAGCACCCTCGACCAAATTCAGGCGCTTTATTTGGAGGGGCCGATCGTGGATGGCTGGCTCGAGTCCGACGCCGAAGGTTCTCAGCCTTTGAGTCAGGCCGATCTGGACCGGGTGCGCAGCTATCTCAACAAGGTCAACTTACCGCCTTCGCAGATTCCTGATACGCCACAGACGACGTATCGGCTGTGTGGCCTAGACGAAGATGGCAAGATCTGGGCGAAGCACTGCCCGATTGAGCAGCTGCCGAGCGTCAGTCTGGCGATCGCCCGCCACCAAAAGCTGCGCCAGCTCCTGGCCCAAAAGCAAACTTTGGAAAATCGCCTCAACCAGCTCGCCGAGACCCTGGTGATGCTCCACAGCTACATCCAGGGGAGCGCTGATGTACAGTTCAAGCCCTCAGAGGCGATCGCTCCCCAGCTCTTTGGGCGAGAGGCGCAGCCCAGCCGCAACTAGCCGCCCTAGCCAGAGCACCCTTCACATCAGACAGCCGACACGCCGATTTTCGCGCGGAGAAACCCAGAAACAGCGATCGGCTGTTTCTTCATGGAAATTTGATGGGGGTTTCCGGAGGTTTATGGGCTAAATAAGGAGAGCAACGAAAAGCCACCCTCCGGTCGGCTTCCCTAGATAGAGCTGGACGTATGTCAGACCCCCGGATCTCCGTCGTTATCTGCACCCACAACCGAGACATGTACCTCGGTGATGCCATCGATAGCCTCAGCACCCAGGTCTTTGCTGACTTTGAGATTGTGGTCATCGACAATGCTTCTACCGATCGCACCCGTGAGGTCGTCGAGGCCCGCATTCCTGACAATCCCCGTCTGCGCTATGTTCACGAGCCCGTGCTGGGCCTGAACGTGGCTCGCAACCGCGGCGTCCAAGAAACGCAAGCGCCCATTATTGCTTACTTCGACGATGATGCGATCGCCACGCCCCAGTGGCTCCAGACGCTTTGGGACGCTTTCAGCACCAACGACAAGCTCGGCGTCGCCGGAGGCAAGGTCACGCTGATCTGGCCCGAAGGTTTTTCGGAGCCGTCCTGGCTGTCCCCGGGCCTAGCGGGTAACCTGGGCGCCTACGATCTCGGTCCCGAGGTCCGCGCCATCACTGACCCCGGCCAGACGCCGCGCGGCCTCAACTACGCCATTCGGCGGCGGGCCTTTGAAGACGTGGGCAGCTTCAGCCCAAACCTCGATCGCGTGGGCAAAAACCTGCTGTCCAATGGCGAGCTCTTTATGACGGAGCTGGTGCTCAAGGCGGGCTGGCAGGTTGCCTATCTACCCGCTGCCCACGTCAAGCACCGGGTTTCCCCCGATCGCACGACCCGCGCCTGGTTTTTTCAGCGAGGATGGTGGCAGGGCATCAGCGAGTACAACCGCGAGCTGCTCGCCCAGCGCACAGGTCCCGGTCAGCTCCGGCGCGGCGGTGAACGCATCGTTCGGGGGCTATACAAATCCCTCAAGTACATGGGCGACCCGGCTCAGCAGTTCGACAATCTCGTCTATGCCTATGGCCAAATTGGCTATTTGACTGCCGTGATCAAGGGCCTGGTTTTTGGGCCAAAGCTGGCCAAGCGCTCTTGATCCGTCTTGTTGCCCTGGGCGATCGCCCCTCTTGCTGATGTCTTCCAACCTCACTGCCACCATGCATAAAATCCCCGTCTCCGTCCTGATTCCAGCCAAGAACGAGGAAGCCAACCTGCCCGCTTGTCTTAGCAGCGTCGAGCGAGCGGATGAGGTGTTTGTGGTGGACTCCCAAAGCAGCGATCGCTCCGTAGAAATCGCTGAGAGCTACGGCGCTCAGGTGGTGCAGTTTCACTTCAACGGTCGCTGGCCCAAAAAGAAAAACTGGTCTCTAGACAATCTGCCCTTCCGCAATGAGTGGGTGCTGATCGTCGACTGCGACGAGCGCATCACTCCCGAGCTGTGGGACGAAATTGCGGAGGCGATCGCCCATCCCGAGCACAGCGGCTTCTATCTCAACCGGCGCGTCTTCTTCCTAGGCAAGTGGATTCGCCACGGCGGCAAGTATCCCGACTGGAACCTGCGCCTGTTTCGCCATCGCCTCGGGCGCTACGAAAATCTCAACACCGAAGAGATTCGCAACACCGGCGACAACGAGGTCCACGAGCACGTCATTCTCGACGGGCCCGTGGGCTATCTCAAAGAAGACATGCTCCACATTGATTTTCGCGACATTTTCCACTGGCTGGAGCGGCACAACCGCTACTCCAACTGGGAAGCCCGCGTCTATTACAACCTGCTCCACGGCATGGGCGAGCAGGGAACCATTGGGGCCAACTTGTTTGGGGACTCGGTACAGCGCAAGCGATTTCTCAAGAAGATTTGGGTCCGCCTTCCCTTCAAGCCGCTGCTGCGCTTTGTGCTTTTTTACATCTTGCGCCTCGGCTTCTTGGATGGGCGAGCGGGCTATATGTACGGCCGCTTGCTGAGCCAGTACGAATACCAGATCGGGGTCAAGCTCTACGAGCTCCAAAAGTTTGGTGGGCAGCTCAATGTGACGCCGACCGCTTCCCCACAGCCCCCTGCTCCGCCCCAGACCGTGACTCACGCTGAGTAGGGCTGATGGACGCCGAGACTTCTCCTTCCCCGATGCCCAAAGGCGATCGCCCAGCGCTGGATCTTGAGCCCTGGGTCGACTTGCGGCGCTACGACCAGTCCTGGTTTCAGCGGGGACGCCCTGGGTGGCTGATCTTGCTGTGGTGGCTGGTGCAGGCGGTGGTGTTTCCCCTGACGCCCCAACCCCTAAGCCAGCTGCGGGTGGGGTTGCTGCGGCTGTTCGGCGCTCGGATTGGCCAGGGCGTCTTGATTCGGCCGACGGCCCGCTTCACCTATCCCTGGAAGGTCACCATCGGCGACTACAGCTGGATTGGGGACGATGTGGTGTTCTACAGCCTGGACGAAATTCAGGTGGGGCAGCAGTGCGTGATTTCCCAAAACAGCTATCTGTGCACCGGCAGCCACGAGCCGGGCGATCGCGCCTTTGGTCTCAAAACAAACCCCATTCGCATTGGGAATGGGGTTTGGGTGGCGGCAGATTGCTTTGTGGGTCCGGGGGTCTGGATCGGGGCCAATGCGCTGGTGGGGGCTCGCAGCAGCGTTTTTGGCGATCTGCCGGCGGGGTATGTGTGTCTGGGCTCTCCCTGTGAGCCGCGCTATCCGCGATCGCGGTCCGCAGGCTCCGACGCCTAGGGAAGAGCCCGAGAGGGCGATCGCCCTACTCGTTCATGTTGCGGTAGGTCGCAACCGCAGAGGGCGAAATCCGGTTGAGGTAGCGGAAAATCCAGTATTTGAAAATGGTGTCCAAAATCACTGGGAAGGTCGCAATAAACAGAAAGATAAACTCGTGACTTTCTGGCAAACCTAGGTGACGTGACAGGCCTTCCAGGATGACTTCCCAGCCGTGGGGAGAATGGAAGCCCACAAAAATGTCGGTAAACAAAATGATGATGAATGCTTTGGCGCTGTCGCTCAAGCCGTAGACGATGTCATCCATGAAGGATTTGACAATGGCGATTTCTCGCTGGCTTGACATCACCACCACCACGAAGGAGGCAATGGACAGCAGGTCCGCAAAGACATTTTTGATGGCGCTAGAGCTGCGAGTACGGAAAGACTCTGCAATCTCGATGGCTTTTTCCTCTAGGCTTTCTTCAATCTGAATGTCGGTCAGTTTCGGAGCCTTGGTCAGCCCAGCAATCAGTGAGGAAAAGCGCAGGCTCTCTTCATAGGACTTGAGTTCTTCGAGGGCCTCCGCTTCCATTTGGGGATTGAGAAACAGAACCTGCTCTTCGGGGGGCCGCAGCTGATCGACAAGGGGCCCAACAAAGAAGTTTTTGGCAATCTGCTGGGTGAGCAGCGGCACCAGCACAATCAACAGCACAAAGCGAAAAGAGATGATGGTTTTGGCTTTGGAGCTGCGGAAGCTCTGAACCACTTCGGCCTCGGCCTGGGGATTGAGCTCGCGGCGCAGGCGGTTGATGGTGCGCAAAATCGAGCGGGGCAAAAAGCTGGTTTTGCTGGAGACGCCGCCGTTGCGATCGCCCTGGCCAGAGGCCGAGTCTCGCTGGGTGGGCGCTACGCCATAGGAGCTGACGGACTGGTCCGCTCCCAGCTGGATCGAGGTCGAAACCGGCACGAGAGAGCGGGACGCAGGGTCGTCCTTGCCCGCGGCCCGGGTTTCGACGGTCATGATTTTGGCGCTGCTGTAGCGGTCCAGAACGCCATCGATGAACTGGAGCTTTTCGAGAATGATGGCGGGGCGATCGCGCGATCGCTCAGCAAACCAGCCCTCTGGCGGCGGTACGGCACCGGTGCGGCCCATCGATGTGGGCGCATTTTCCGAAAGGTTGATAAACAAGCGGCTGGCGCGAAACTCCGCCAGCCGGACTCGGGCAGTGCTCAGGCATTTGCGCAACTCTGCCTGAAAATAAGCATCGACATTATCACCGTGAGACTTGACGCGAGGTGCAATGGGCTGGCCGTCAAAGTGCTCATCCTCGATCGCCTTAATCATGAGCGCCGCGTCATAGGCCTGATCGAGGGCTCTTTCCGGAGTGCGGAAAAACCACTGACGGGCAGCACTCAAGTATCCCTTGAATCTTTTAGAAGCAGACATCGTTATGACTACCGTGGATCAAGCACGTAAGTTGATGGGACCCAAACCGCAAAACTACGAAGAGATTAGGCAGTTTGAGTAAAGGGTTGAACAGGAAATAAAGGGACCCTCGGGGGTCGAAAAACCATCGAGCGGGCGATCGCCGTTAGAAAAAGAGCAAATCCAAAATCAAGGGCCAAGATGGGTAAGCAGAGAAACCATCGCCCTTGCGGACTGCCGTAAAGCGTAGAGCATCAAACTCAAAGCGATCGCGCCTCTCGCAGGAAACCAAGGTTACAAGATGGAGAGGTACATGCTGATTTGAAGGGAAAGTATGTAGTATCTTAACAAACTCTCCCGAGTCTCCCGAGACGACCATTCGGGTGATATTCTCCTTCGACTGTCTAAAAGTTCTTCGCAACACCCATCCGCCGCTGCATCGGCACCGCCCGATCTGCGATGGGTAAGCGCCTGTCAGCCCTTCAGCCGCCTTCTTGCCACCTAGGGGGCATCCAGCCATGACTTCACCAGCCTCTCTGTGGATCGAGGGTCCTAGCCGCAGCGGCAAAACCACGCGGCTGATTGAGCAATTTCGGCGATGGGTGCAGGACTTGCCGCCTGCCAGCGTGGGATCTTCTTTGGCCACGAGCATTCTGGTATTTGCGGCCAACGGAGACAACCGCATCGAGCTGGCCCAGCGCCTCAGCGCTGCCACCCGGGGCCGTCACGCCTTTCGCTCCACGACGCCTTTGGGCTTTTTGCTCGATGAGGTGACGCTCTTTTGGCCGCTGCTCCTGCAAAAACTCGACCTCCAGACCCAGTTTCCGCTGCGTCTGCGCCCCGAAACAGAGCAAGATCTGGCGACGCGGCTGTGGAGGCCGGCCCTCGACGAAGGGCAGCTCCGCCGCGAAGGCGTCAGCGAATACCGGATGGTGCGACGAACGCTGGACCTGATGCAGCTGGCGGCGGTGAGCTGTACGCCCCTGGAGGACGTGCCGGTGCTGCTGCATCAGGGGCTGCTGGAGCAGGAAGGGTCTGAGGCGCTGTGGGAGTGCATGGGGCAGTCGGTGCTGCACTGGCGTAACTGGTGCCTGGAGCGGGGGCTGCTGACCTACAGCCTGGGCAGTGAGCTGTACTGGCGCTACCTGCTGCCCGACGAGACGTATCGTGCCCAATTGGCTCGGCGCTATCGGCAGGTGCTGGCGGACGATGTGGACGAGTACCCGGCGATCGCGCGATCGCTCTTTGAAGCTGTTCTTGCCAGCGACGGTGAGGGAGCTTTTACGTTTAATCCAGAAGGCGGTATGCGCTTGGGGCTGGGGGCCGATCCGGATGCCTTAGCAACCCTGGCAGAGCGCTGCCAAGTCGAGTCTTTGGGCGATCGCCCGGAGCCCTGTCTCGCGGAGTCTCTGGGCTCCACCTTCGTGGCACTGACCGAGAATCCGGTAGCGGTGGCCGAGCTGCCCGCCGAGGCCGTTTTGGCCATGCAAACGGTCTCGCGCGCCCAGCTGCTGCGACGCACGGCAGAGTTTATTATCCAGGCGGTGAAGGCCGGGGAAGCCCGTCCCCAGGACATTGCAGTGATCGGGCCGGGCCTAGACGCGATCGCCCGCTACGCCCTGATGAACATCCTGCAAAAGCAAAATGTCGCCGTTGAGTCCCTCAACGATCAGCGGCCCCTGGTCAGCGCCCCCATGACCCGCGCCCTGCTGACGCTGCTGGCCCTGGTTTATCCGGACCTGGGGCGCCTGGTCGATCGCAACAGCGTCGCCGAAATGCTGGTGGTCTTGAGCCAGAGCCTCGCCAGCCAGCCCGACGCCGAGGACGGGGCGATCGCCGGGATTGACCCCGTACGGGCTGGCTTACTGGTGGACTACTGCTTTGAGCCCCATCCCAGCCAGCCTCGGCTCCTGGCCGCGACCACCTTCCCCCGCTGGGACCGCCTGGGCTACCAAGCCACCCAGGCCTACGAAGCCATTCGCCAGTGGATTAACGACCAGCATGAACAGCAGGACCAGCGCCTGACGCCCAGTCCCGTCGCGGTGCTTGATCGGGCAATTCAGCGATTTTTGTGGAACGGGAGCCGCCTGCCCTATGACCAGCTAGCGGCCTTGCGGGAGCTGCTCGAAACGGCTCAGCACTACTGGGACGTGGAGGCTCGCTTGCAGCAGCACACGCCCAGCCGAGAACCGCAGTCCCAGACCGTGGAGCGCTTTATTCAGCTGCTGCGCGGCGGCACCATCACCGCCAACCCCTATCCGCTGCGCACGGTGAGCGGCACCAGCAACGCTGTCACCCTGGCCACGATCTATCAGTACAGCGCCAACCGCTGCGCCCATCGCTGGCAGTTTTGGCTGGATGTTGGTTCTGGGCACTGGCTGACCGGCGGGGCCGGTCTTTTTGGGGCGCCCCTCTTTTTGGAGGGCTGGCACGGTCAGGCCTGGACACCGGTGGACCAGGCGCTCTGGGACGAAAACCGTCTGCGTCGTCAAATGCTGGATCTGCTGGGACGGTCGCAGGAGCGCGTTTATCTGTGCTACAGCGACCTGTCGGCCAGCGGCCAAGAGCAAATGGGGCCGCTGCTGGCACTGGTGAATGTGGCAACCGAAATCCCGACAGAAAACCAAAATTCATCCCCCGTGTCGGCCTAGGCAAACAAGGAGCTGCACCAAAGAGCCTGGGGGCGATCGCCCCCAGGCTCGCTCGCCCACCAGCCTATGGGGTTGGGTTCGAAGTCGGCGCGGTAAAGGGCACAAAAGGATCCGCAGACTGGCCCACCGGGATAAAGGTGGGGTAGAAGTCATTCACGCGATCGCGCCCGTCAATGCAGCTCTGCAAAGCCACATTCACCGCCAAATCCGTCCCTTCAGTCAAGCCAACCACGCAATTGGCGTAGCGCTCGGGCAGAAGGCTGCGGCGGCAGTTGTCCAGGACCTGCGGCTCCGCCGCGTTTTCGGTCTTCTGGCGAATGTCGGTGACGCAGGTCGCCAACTCCACCGGGCGACGCACCCGCCGACACGCCGCCAGGGCATCCGTCGCCGCAATCTCGGTCCGCTCATCCAGGCGATCGACGCAGCGCGAGAGATCCTCGGGGTGCAGCACCGTCGAGCAAGCCTCCGCCGCCTCCTCAGGACGGATTCCCGCTTCGACCAAGTTTGACGCACAGCGGCGATAGTCGCCTTCGCTAGCAGCCGCAGCAGGCCCCATCGGAAGAGACGCAGCCAGGAGACCAGCCGCGATCGCCCCTAGGGGAGCCCAGCGGCGAGAAAAAGCCAGTTGCATGGGATTAGACTCCGTCGTTTGACAAAAACATTCACGCATAGCGGCGACGCAACAAAAAGGACAACAAACAACCCAGGGCCGTCGAAAACTCACGAAAATCCAGGAAAGTTGTCATAAGTTTACAGTTGGCTCACCGTACGTCTTCCCGGTTACCCGAATCGACTACAGTGAAAAGGGTAATCCAAATCCAGTGACGACCCAGAGGGTAACCCAGTATGCACCTGAGTGAAATCACCCATCCGAACCAGTTGCACGGTCTGTCGGTATACCAACTTCAGCAAGTTGCTCGCCAGATTCGCGAGAAGCATCTGGAAACTGTCGCCAAGAGCGGCGGTCACTTGGGTCCAGGCCTGGGAGTGGTGGAACTGACGCTGGCGCTCTACCAAACTCTGGACCTCGATCGCGACAAGGTGATCTGGGACGTGGGTCACCAAGCCTACCCCCACAAGCTGATCACCGGCCGCTACAACAACTTTCACACCCTGCGCCAAAAAGACGGCATCGCGGGCTATCTCAAGCGCGGCGAAAGCAAGTTTGACCATTTTGGGGCGGGCCACGCTTCTACTAGTATCTCGGCGGCTCTGGGAATGGCGATCGCCCGCGATCTCAAGGGCGAAAAATTCAAAGTCGTCGCGGTCATCGGCGACGGTGCTCTCACAGGCGGCATGGCCCTCGAAGCCATCAACCACGCCGGTCACCTGCCCAGGACCAACCTGATGGTGGTGCTCAACGACAACGACATGTCGATTTCTCCCAACGTGGGCGCCCTCTCGCGCTATCTGAACAAGATGCGCCTGAGCCCGCCCATGCAGTTCCTCAGCGACAATCTCGAAGAGCAGTTTAAGCACCTGCCTTTTGTGGGAGATTCGCTGTCGCCCGAGCTCAACCGGGTCAAAGAAGGCATGAAGCGCCTCGCGGTCTCCAAAGTGGGAGCCGTCTTTGAGGAGCTCGGCTTTACCTACATTGGTCCCGTTGACGGGCACAATCTGGAAGAGCTGATCACCACCTTCCAGCAGGCCCACAGCCAGGTTGGGCCGGTGCTTGTCCACGTGTCCACCACCAAGGGCAAGGGATACGCGATCGCCGAGCAGGACCAAGTTGGCTACCACGCCCAGTCCCCCTTCAACCTGGCGACGGGTAAGGCCATTCCTGCCAGCAAGCCCAAGCCCCCCAGCTACTCCAAAGTCTTTGCGCACACCCTGGTGAAGCTGGCCGAGGACAACCCCAAAATCGTCGGTATCACTGCCGCCATGGCGACCGGCACCGGCCTCGACAAGCTGCAAGCCAAGCTGCCCAAGCAGTACATGGACGTGGGCATTGCTGAGCAGCACGCGGTCACCCTGGCGGGCGGCCTCGCCTGCGAAGGGATGCGTCCCGTGGTGGCCATCTACTCCACCTTCTTGCAGCGGGCCTTTGACCAGGTGGTACACGATGTCTGCATCCAAAATCTGCCGGTTTTCTTCTGCCTCGATCGCGCAGGCATCGTCGGCGCTGACGGCCCCACCCACCAAGGGATGTACGACATCTCCTATCTGCGCTGCATCCCTAATATGGTGCTGATGGCGCCCAAGGACGAGGCCGAGCTCCAGCAAATGCTGGTAACGGGGGTCAACTACACGGATGGCCCGATCGCCCTGCGCTATCCCCGGGGCAACGGCTACGGCGTGCCGCTGATGGAGGAAGGCTGGGAAGCGCTGCCCATCGGCAAGGCTGAGGTGCTGCGCCAGGGCGACGATCTGCTGCTGCTGGGCTACGGCTCGATGGTCTATCCTGCCATGCAGACAGCCGAGATCCTCAGCGAGCACGGTGTCGAGGCAACGGTGGTGAATGCTCGCTTTGCCAAGCCCATCGATGACGAGCTGATCCTGCCCCTGGCCCAGAAGATTGGCCGGGTGGTGACGATGGAGGAAGGCAGCATCATGGGCGGCTTTGGGTCAGGCGTGGCCGAGGCGCTGCTGGATGCGGGCGTTGTGGTGCCGGTGATGCGCCTAGGCGTGCCAGACACGCTGGTGGAGCACGCCAAGCCTGAGGAATCCAAGGTCGAGCTGGGCCTGACGCCCTCGCAGATGGCTGAGCGCATTTTGGCATCGATGCCGACGAAGGTTTCTACCATGAGCCGCCAAGGCTAGGGGTCACTTTCGCCGGATGCCTGATAGTTCAGGCAGCAACTCCTGTTAACTAGAACACTCAGAGCGATCGCCTCCATTGCGAATGACGTTAGGGGGGCGATCGCTTTTGGTATGGAGGCAGCTTGAGCGAGCGCTTTTTCAGGCAAACAGCATCCACCGTCGCCAAAATCAAACAGCTGAAAAAGCAGCCTTTAGAAAGGCCCGATTATCGCTTAGCGTGCACATAGTCCACGAAATAGAACTTGGGCTCTAGGCGATACTTGAGGACTGCCCAGATTGCCAGTCCCAGCAGAGCCGTCAGCACTAGAGGCAGGCTCAGAAAAAACCGAAAGCGATCGGGCACCAAAGCTGCGGCCGAGAGGGCCACGCCAAAGTACGCCAATAGGCCAATTTGTAGGCGATGTAAATTTTTCAGCGCTCGTCGACAGCTGCTGCAAATCAGGGTGTGCTGATGATAGCGATCGAGCAAATGCTGGCGATCGCCCAGGGGCATTTTCTGATCGTTTTCTAGCTCGCCCCAGGGCAGTTTTCCTTGACAGTATTGATCGATCCAGCGGCGAAATTCGATGACCAGACGATCGGCACTGGTTGGCATTTTGTAAGCCGTTTTCCAGTCTTCCGTTTGCGATCGCTGCTGCAATTCTTTTTCTTGATAATGCAGCAAGATCATATCGCCATCGAGAATCGAATTTCGCACCGAAATATGGTCCCACCAGCGCGGCGTTATCTGGTGTAGACGCTTCGCAAAGTTGCGCGAAAACTGGGCGACAATTCTAGATTTTCCGGGCGCGACAGGCACACAATAGGTCACCAAACCCACCTGGCGATCGCCCCCCAAACTGATGGCGTATTCCAGATGACACGGCGGTGTAAACGTAATTTTCGTCGTAAAACTGCCCTCGGATTTGGCCTCAATGCGATCTTGCGTCGACTCCACGATCTTGATCGGCGTGGGCTGGGCTCTCTCTCGTCTGCCCTGCACACCGTGATGCGCAAACGGCACGTGGGACGGGTCAGCCAAGTTCTCAACCAAGGTTTGCCAGTCGTACTCGAGGTCGCGCACGATGGACGCCCAGACAAACTCAGAGCCCGCATTCCAGTAGGGCGACAGCGGCAGCGCCTGGGCAGATGCCAGATGCGCAGAGTCTGGATCGGGCCACACCCACAACAGTCCATTCACCGCCTGCATGGGCAGCGCTGTCACGCAGTAGCGATCGCGATTTTTGGCGACTAGCTCTGAATCCTCGGCTTGAGGAATCTGCGTGCACGTTCCCTGCTCATCAAATTGCCAACCATGATAGCTACACATCAAATGGCCTGTTTTTTCATCGACTCGGCCTTCGCTGAGGGGAGCCAAACGGTGGGGACACTGATCGAGAAATGCTCGATAGTGATCGGAGAAACGGGGCTTCCAAATCACAATTCTTTTGCCCAAGACCACAACCGGCGTTGGGCATTCAGGATCTAAATCTTCGAGGGGCGAGACGGGATACCAATGCTGCAAAAAATCAAACGTTGAGTCTGACATATTAGTTTTTGTGAGGCTTGTGGGAATTTTGACGTGATTTTGATCAGCAATTCAAAGCAAGCAAATCATCAAAAAACACAGGGCCATTCAAACACGTTGATTAGCGCTTCAGACGGGCGATTCTGTTAATACTTTTTGATTATAGATAAAAAAGAACTCAGGCCCAGGCTCGGGCTTTTTTTGATCAGGTTTCCTAGACCTTGAGCTGGCTGGATCTGTCAATGACAGAAGCGGAGCTATGGGAATTTTTCGGCTCTTTTCAGCTTCTTAGAGGCGGAGAGAAAGCTGGCTAGTCTGGAGCTTGGGGGGGCCTGTGTGTCCCGGCGATCGCGCTGAATTTGCGGCCACTTTGGGCCGAGAACGGGCGATCGCGCCTGGAAAACCTAGCGCCATTTCCTAGGCGATGGCGGGCTGGGTCGCGGCTTTTATCCCTTGATTTGAAACTGGACGATGAAGTAAGGTGGGCCTTGCTTTGCCGAGCGTTGAGGCCAATCCGTCGAGATGCAAGAGTTTGATGTGGTGATTGTGGGAGCAGGGCCTGCCGGAGGGCACTGTGCTCGGCTGCTGGCGCAGTCTGGGCAGCGCGTTCTCCTCGTAGAGCAGGCCCAGAGCTTCGATGTCAACAGCTTTTCGAGCGCGGGCGCGCCCCTGGACATCCTGAAAAGCTTCAATCTGCCGGAGCGGCTCGTGGGGCAGTTTTGGCGCAACATCACCATTGTCACTACGAACCTCAACGAAGCCTGGCGATCGCCCGCTCCTCTGGGAGTCGTCTTGGACTTCGCGCGGCTGCGGGAATTTTTGGCCCAGGAGGCCCAGCGCCAGGGCGCTACGCTGTGGCTCGGCCACCACTACCTGAGCCGCGAAAACACCGCTGACGGCAAGGCGATCGCCCACTTTCAGCAGCGCGGGACGGGCGATCGCGTCAGCGTGTGCGCCCGCGTGATTGTCGACGCCACCGGCCCCGCCCGCGCCGTCATCTACGCCAAGCGCTCCGAGCAGCCGCCCCTCCTGAGCGCCACCGGCATCGAATACCTGATCGAAGTCAGCCCCGAAATTTACGATCGCTACCGCGACGATCTCACCTTCTTTTTGGGGCATCGCTGGATGCCCCGCGGCTACTCCTGGATCTTTCCCATGGCCCCCAACCAGCTCAAGGTGGGAGCCGCCTACATCAAAGACCGTCACGCCCTCGTCCAGCAAACCCAGTCTCTGCGCCACTACATCGACTTGGTTTTGCGCGAGTACATGCACCTCGACGACTATCGGCTGATCGAGAGTCACGGCTCCACCATCCGCTACAGCCGCGGCCTCGAGGACCGCTACTACGACGGCTCCACTTGCCTGGCGATCGGTGATGCCGTCTCCACCATCAATCTGCTGGGGGGCGAAGGCATCCGGCACGCCATGGAGGGAGCCGCGATCGCCCATCCCTATATCCTGCAAGCGCTCCAAAATCCCCACTCTCCCCGCGAAGCCCTCTGGCAGTCCTACCAGCAGGCCATGCTGCGGCGTTTCAAAGATCGCTGGCTGATTTCGGAGCGGCTCGGCCTCAAGAAATACCTGGCTGACAGCAACGAGACGATCGACAGCACGATCCGCCGCGTCCGCCACCTTTCTGCCCAAGAATTGGTGGATATCCTGTTCTACTATAAGTTTGAGCGATTGACGAAGGGATTTAATCCGTATCTTCTAAACCGGCTTTACTCGCTTTTCAAGCGAATTCGCGCCCTTTTACCCCGCTAAATTCACCCAATCTCAGACTTCCTCATCATGACGCCGTCTACGAACCAAGTTTGTCCGGTTCTCTGGTATCAGGATCACGTTCGCCTGATCGACCAAACCCGACTCCCCGCCGAGTACACCTTCGTCGAAATCCGGCGCTATGAAGACATGGCCCACGCCATCAAAACCATGATCGTGCGCGGTGCTCCGGCGATCGGCGTTGCGGCGGCCTATGGCGTCTATCTCGGCTCCCAAGAAATCCACATCGACGATCGCGACGCCTTTTTGGAGCGGCTCGAAGCCGTGGCCCAGCAGCTCCGAGAGACCCGGCCCACCGCTGTGAACCTCTTTTGGGCGATCGAGCGAATGCTGCGCGTCGCTCGCCAAACCGTCGGCCCCGTCAGCCAGATCAAAGCTGCCCTGCTAGAAACCGCTCAGCAGATTCACGCTGAGGATTTGCAGACCTGTCAGGCCATCGGCGACCACGGCTTGAGCGTCTTGCCGAGCACTCCCGACAAGCTGCGCCTGCTCACCCACTGCAACGCTGGCGCCCTGGCCACCGCAGGCTACGGGACCGCCTTGGGGGTGGTGCGATCGGCCTGGCGCGAGGGCCGGCTTGAGCGCGTCTATGCCGACGAGACGCGGCCCCGGCTCCAGGGCGCCAAGCTGACCACCTGGGAGTGCGTCCAGGAAGGCATTCCGGTCACTCTGATCACCGACAACATGGCGGCCCACTGCATGAAGCAGGGCCTGATCGACGTGGTGGTGGTGGGCGCTGACCGGATCACGGCCAACGGCGACGCCGCCAACAAGATCGGCACCTACAGCCTGGCCCTGGTCGCCAAGGCCCACAATATCCCGTTCTTTGTGGCGGCGCCGCTGTCGACGGTGGACTTTAGCCTGAGCGATGGCAGCCAGATTCCCATCGAGGAGCGCGATCCGACGGAGATCGCCCAGGTGGGTGAGACGGTGATCTGCCCGGCGGGCGTGGAGTTTTACAATCCGGCCTTTGACGTGACGCCAGCGTCGCTGATCACGGGCATCATCACTGAGCACGGGGTCGTCGCGCCGGAGAAGCTGGTCCAGCTCCAGGCCCAGCAGGTAGTCTAGGCGTCTGAGGACGCGATCGCTCGCGAAACGTCACGAATAAACCCAGAAGGGGCTCGAGAAATCGGCCCCTTCTTTTATTGCGGGCTATTTTGGGCTGCGGGGGCGATCGCAGGCCCTAGCGGACTAGCTGGACGGTGAAGGTGATCCAGCCTTCAGCGCTGGTGACGGTGATGGCGCCGCCGAGGTAGCTGACCAGCTTTTTCACCAGGGCCAGCCCCAGACCGGTGCCGCTATACTTCCAGCGAGCGCCCACCGGAATGCGATAGAACTTGTCGAACATGCGGGACAGCTCCACCGGCGGGATGTCGGCCCCCGTGTTTTTGATTTGGATAAAGACATTTTCAGGCGTCGCCTGGGCAGTCACCAGGATTTCACCGGGGGCCGGGGTGTATTTGCAGGCGTTGTTGAGCAGCTCCCGCAGAATGCGCTCGAGGCGATCGCCGTCGGACACCACCGAGGGCAGCGCCGGATCCAGCTCCAGCCGCAAGGTGAGGGCGCGATCGCGCGATCGCTCCTGGAAGGTCTCGACAATCGGCGGCAGCCACTCCGCCAGGTTCAGGGTCGTCAAGGTGAGGGCTTCGGGGCGCACCTCCAGACGCGACAGGTCTAGCAGATCGTCAATCAGACCAATTTCGCGATCGCACTCCGCCCGCAAAATCGCCAGGTAGCGGCCCGCCGAGGTCGTCTGCAAGATCTGGGTTTGCTGGAGCGTCACCTCCAGCATCTGCGTGGCCATCTTGATGCTGGCTACGGGAGTGCGCAGCTCGTGGGACACCGTGCTCAAAAAGTCGTCTTTGAGCACATTGAGGCGCTCTAGCTCCTCGACCTGCATCTGGGCGGTCTGGTAGAGGCGGGCCTGGCGCAGGGCAATGGCGCACTGGTTGGCGACTTGCTGCACCAGCTCTAGGCGAGACTCGCTGAGGGAGGTGTTTTTGCCCACCAGCAGCAGCACCGTCCCCAGGACGTGATGGTTGTCCAAAATCGGGCAGGCGGCGATCGTGGCCCAGTCGTTGAGGGGAGCCTCCACCCACAGGCACGTCTGAAAGCGCTCGCCCCGGTGTAGCTGCTCGTGGGCCACCGCAAATTCGCGCGAGGTCAGCACCCCCTGGAGCGCGGGCAGCAGCGATCGCCCCGCCTCCGCCGCGATCGCCGCCCGAGCCACCTCTTCCCCAAACAGGGCCACGCAGCAGTAGTCCACTTCCGGCAGCGATCGCAGCTCCTGCACCACCGTGTGCAAGATCTGCATTTCATCCAGGCTGTCGCGCATCCGCTCCGTAATGCGCTTAAACATCGCCTCCGCCGCCAGCGCCTGCTTGAGCAGCACCGTCCGCTCCCAGATCTGCTGCTCCAGGCTCAGGTTGAGCGCCTGCACCTGCTGGTATAGGGAGGCCTGCTGAATCGCCACCGCCACCTGAGCCGCCACCTGCTCCAGCAGATCCACCTCACTGGGCAGCCACGATCGCGGCAGGCAGCTGTGGACCAGGATCACGCCCCACAGCGCCCCTTCCTGGCGCAGGGGCACCACCAGCTCCGCCCCCACCTGCCAGCGCCTAAGGCGGCGGGCCTCAGACACTCGGGCCTTTTCGGTCTGGGCATTTTCGACTCGCTGCACGCTGCCTAGGACGTAGAGCGCCCGCTCTGCCCGCGACAGGGCTAGCGGCTCTCGCAAAGGCACCATCAGCGAAGATTGGGCGGCGATCGCCCCCGGCCCTTCTCGGGGCAGACGGTAAACCACCACCCGCTCCACCTCCAAAAAACGCCGCACCTCATCGGCCACCATGGCCAGCACATCCCCCAGATCCAGGGTCTGGCACATATAGCGCGCGATCGCCCCCATGAGGCGCTCCCGCTCTAGCTGGCGCTTTGCCGCCGCCTCCGCCAGCTTGCGCTCCGTCACATCCTCACCAATGCCCACAATGCGGTACAGCTCGCCCCGCTCGTCATAGATCGAGAAATCCCGCGCCCGCACCCAGCGGATCGCGCCGTCTGGCCGCACCACCCGATATTCCTGCTCAAAGGCTTTGCCACACTCTGCCCGCTCCCGAAACGCCTGGGCCACCCGGAGTCGATCGTCAGGATGAATACTCTCAATCCAGGCTTGGGGATTGACGTAGAGGTCCTCGCGCGATCGCCCCCAGACCTGCTCATACATCGGACTGATGTAGAGAATCTGGTCTGCCGCCGGCGTCGCCACCCAAAACACCTCGCAAATGTTCTCGGCCAGCTGGCGAAACTTTTCCTCGCTGTCCTGCAAATCTCGCTGCCGCTGCTCCTCCTCATAGAGCTTCCGAAACAGCGTCTCGTTGAGGGCCACCAGCTCCGCCTCGCGGCGATCGGGCTCTCGCTCCCCCGGCAAAATCCAGGACAGGCGATCGCACACCACGCTCAGCACCTCTCCCCCTTCACTCGGGACTCGGCTCGCCGTCATCTTGACCCAAAAGGGCGGCGTCCTGCGCGGCTGCAGCCGCCCATACCAAACCCGGCGATCGCCCTCTCCCTGCCACAGCGCCGCAAACACCTGCTCACCGTCCTCCCGATCCGCCGGCACCACCCAGGACCACAGGCACTGATTGATCAAAGACTCTTCGCCGTGAGTCAAGTGATCCACGGCCCAGCGACTCGCTAGCAGGATCACACCCGCAGCATCCACCGTCATCTGAATCGCCGGTGTCGCCTCGTAGAGATTTCGGTAGTACTCAGCATTCATCAGGAGGCTCCCCGCTTCTCGCACGCACAATCAAAATGCCTTGGAAGACAGGGCAACAAGAAAGTCTAGAGGAGCGCAGCGCAAAGAATCTCTCTCACAGAAATCGCTGGGATGGTGCTTGAGGGAGGCTGGCCCATTGGATCTCAGCGCCTGGAAGAACATCTCACTCTCACTGCGTCAATCCTCGCCGGAACACCGAATTTTTTTGAGCTGACTGCTAGGCTTTTGGCCAAGGTTTATCGCTTCTCCAAGCAGTTTCACGCCAGGAGGAAGGGCGAATTTCACTTAGCAAACAGGCTGCTCACCCTGGATATTTGACAAAGCATGGAAGCGTTGGGGCACACGATCAATGGCCTTGTAACGAATCATTATACACAAGCAATATGAAGTAAATTAAATATTTTTGTCTTCATAAAATTTATCTTTACGCTGTATTTTTTGCAACAAGTTTTAGGGGCAGTTTTCAGAGGAACTTTGAAGGGATGAAAGGCTAGAAATTCTTGTCAGGAAGCCCTCTCTTGAGATTGTGCTGCGAGGCATTTCTTGATTTTCTTGAGATCTTCAGGATTTTTAATGGAATAAATTTGGATTTTCTCTAGACTCTTTGACTCGCTTTTGGGTGACAAAAATCGCCTTAAATTCCCTGAACCTTCACAACTCTTTACGGGTGATGAGCGATCGCCTTTGGTCTCCCTCGCTCTGGCAGCGCTGAGCCCATCAATCACAAATTAGCCAAAGCGCAGTGACCCGCTCGGCCTACAACAGGCATAAGCCTTGCAGCAGCTAGCTTGCAGCGATCGCGCCTAGAGGTAGCAGGGGGAGCGATCGCCGCTATATGCTGGGAGAGACGAGATTTCAAGGCTGGGTGCTGAAGGCCCGAAACCATGCAAATTTATCTGGATCACAGTGCCACCACCCCTCCGCGCCCAGAGGCGATCGCGGCGATGGAGCAAGTTTTTACCCGCCAGTGGGGGAACCCCTCAAGCATCCACGGGTGGGGCGAGCGGGCGGCGATCGCCCTCGAAACGGCGCGGCTCCAGGTAGCGGCTCTCCTGAATGCATCCCCTGAGGCGATCGTTTTTACCTCCGGCGGCACCGAGGCGGACAACTTGGCCATCTTGGGGGTGGCCCGCCACTACCAGCGGCCCCAGCACCTGATTATTTCCAGCATTGAGCACCCTGCGGTGTCCGAACCGGCTCGCTTTTTGGAGTCCCAGGGCTGGCAGGTGACGCGCCTGCCCGTCGATCGGCTGGGGCGGGTCAATCCAGCGGACCTGGCCGCCGCTTTTCGGCCCGAGACGGTGCTGGTGTCGATCCTCTACGGCCAGAGCGAGGTGGGGACGCTACAGCCCATCGATCAGCTCGGGACGCTGTGTCGCGATCGCGGCGTGCTGTTTCACGTGGATGCGGTCCAGGTGGCGGGCCGGCTGCCCCTCGATGTCCAGCAGCTGCCGGTGGACCTGTTGTCCCTTTCCAGCCACAAGCTCTACGGTCCCCAGGGAGCCGGGGCGCTGTACGTGCGTCCCGGCGTCGATCTGATCCCGCTGCTGGGCGGCGGCGGCCAAGAGTTTGGGCTGCGATCGGGGACTCAGCCGGTTCCGGTCATCGCTGGGTTTGGGGTGGCGGCTGCCCTGGCCGCCCAGGAAATGGCCGCCGAAAGCCTCCGACTCCAGGGCCTGCGCGATCGCCTGTTTGACCTGCTGGCCGACTGCCCGGATCTGGTCCCCACGGGCGATCGCCTCCACCGCCTGCCCCACCACGTCAGCTTCTGCGCTCGCCACACCGACGGCGAAATGCTCAGCGGCAAAACCATCGTCCGCCAAATGAACCTTGCCGGTATCGCCATCAGCGCCGGTTCCGCCTGCCACAGCGGCAAAACCGTCCCCAGCCCCATCCTCAAGGCCATGGGCTACAGCGATCGCCTGGCCCAGAGCGCTATCCGCCTCACCCTCGGCCACAGCACCACCCTGGCCGACATTGACTGGACGGCCACCGTCTTGCGCCAGGTGCTCGCCCGCCTTACGCCGCCCCTCAGCCTCACCGCCCTCTAGAAACCGACAACCCTTGCAGAGTCTGCCTTTGGAACCAGGGCAGACCGCTTTTGCTGGCCGTTTTTGCAACTAATTTTTGCGTCTCCGGAATTTCACGGAGACAGCAGTTTTAATAGGGTTAAAGCTCGAAATTTCGGGCATTCCAAGCGCTCAATTCCACCATAGCGCCGCTCTCTCGGCGCGGCCCGCCGTACCAACTGTTCTCTGGTGAAGCACTTTTTAATGGTTCCAGGAGATTTTCCATGACGTCTACCCGTACACCCATTCAGAACCTCGGTTACGACGGTCCCACCGAAGTCCTGCTCAAAACCCCCGTCACCCTCAGCGGCACCTACAATCCCCAGCAGATCGCCCGCGTCACCCTCGTCGCCGAAGATCGCTACCCCTTTACCGTCAGTCTCGACGCCGCCAAAGGTCGCTGGACCGTCAGGCTCAATGAAGGCTTTTATACCGTTGGGGCCCGCTGGCTGCGTCTGCGAGGCATTGGGCGGGATGGCAAAATTCTGGGCGATCGCGTCATTAACCTCGCCGTCAGCGCCGAGCCCAAGACCGTCGGCGAAAAACTCATCCTCAAAGTCCTGCGCGACACCCTCTTCAAAAAGTCCCCCGCCGATTCCGCCACCCTTTCCACCGCCCAAAAAGTCCTCGTCAAAGCCGGCCAAACCTTCACCGTCAAGAGCTACGGCTACGTAGACGGCCACCTCAAGCTCGAGCTCCACAACCGGATCGAGCCCATCGGCAGTTTTGGCTACTTTTACGCCCCCCACGTCGATCTTCTCAAAGGCCCCAAAGCGCTCAAGTTCAGCATTGCGGACGTCCCCACCACCATTCGCGGGGCCACCGAAATGCTCGTCACTGCCCGCACCTACCTCAAAGCTTCCCCGGTAGACTCCTCCAGCCTCGGAGACGAAGACAAAATCGAGCTGCTCCTGGGCCAAAGCTTTTCGCTCACCGGCTACACCCCCATCGCGGGTCACTTTCGCGTCAGCCTGATCAAGCCGATCGCTGGCTTTGGCAAAGAAGGCTACGTTTACTGGCAGCACGTCCAGCTCAAGAAGGCGGGCCGCCTGATCACCTTCGATCCCAACGCCCTCACCCTGACCACCAAGCAAACCACCATCCTCAAAAAGCGTCCGGTAGACTCCAGCAATCTCCAGCCCAACGAGCGCTTTACTCTGCCAGGCGGCACCACCTACGGCGTCTCGGGCTATGCTCCAGCCGACGGCCACATCAAGGTCGCCCTGACCGAGAACCTGCCCCAGTTCGGCAACACCGGGTATGTCTTTGACGCCTACGTCGAGCTCAAACGCGGCAACCAAGTCATCGACCTCTCCCCCGCTCAGGTCGAGCTAAACGTCCCCCACTTTTCTCAGCGAGATAATCCCCGCTATCCCCGCTCCACCTGCAACGTCACCGCGATCGCCATGGTGCTGCACTTCTACGGGCTGCGATCGCGCTCTGGCGGCCAGCTCGAAGATGAACTGCTAGAGTGGTGCCTGTCCCACTACGGCGAGGGCTCCCAAACCGAGCACAGCGTTCTCGCCGAGATGGTCCGCACCTACGGCTACCGTGACACCTACAGCACCAACCGCACCTGGGCCCAGATCCGCAACGAGATCTCCAGCGGCCGTCCCGTCGTCGTCGGGGGCTATTTCACAGATACCGGGCACATCGTTTGCATCATCGGCTACACAGCCAACGGCTACATCGTCAATGACCCCTGGGGCGACGCCCTGAGCGGCTACAAAAACACCGAGGGCGCCAAGGTCGTTTACCCCGCGTCCTACATGAGCAAGATGTGCTGCCCAGAAGGCGACGGCAATATCTGGGCTCACTTCATCTCCCGCTGATGGCCCCTCGCTGACGTCTTTGGCTCCGTACCTAGACCCCTAGCCCCTGGCCCTCCCTATCGGGAACCAGGGGCCTCAAGGCTTTGCCAGTAATCGATTTGAGGGTTTTTCAAGGCCGACTCCAACGCAAAAATCTCTGGGTCCTCGCTAGCGGTTGACAGGAGAGAATGTCAAGATGGAAAGGCTGTCCTCTAGACCAAGGATAGAGTCCTCTCCAGGTTCTCGCCCCCAAAACGGTTGCCATACTTGCCTGAAGATGACTATCTAGCAGGCGTCATGCCCTCCATCTCGACTCCTTGCTCCGATCTCGCTTCTTAAGGAAAGTCCCGTTCATGCCGCGCTTTGAGCCATTTACGATCAAGATGCAGATTAGCCGTCTGTTTGAGCAGGGGCAGTCGTTCTTTGCAACGACCAAAGTGCAAGATTGGCTGCGTGAACGGAACGAAGATCCAGGCAATTACGAGATTTTGTTTCATGAACGGCCCGCGCCGCCTGGATCGACTCTAGTAAAGGTCATTGAGATCGAGCTGAAACGGCGCGATGGGCAGCCCGTAGACGAATGGCTGAAAGCCGAGCTCAACCGAGGCAGCTAGGAGTTGGGCGATCGCCCTCCAGTCATCGCCCCCAGAGGGGGATGAACTCAGATTTTCAGATTTTTCAGTGAAGCACCATGCAGTTTATTGACCAGGCAGAAGTTTTTGTGGCGGGCGGCAACGGCGGTGACGGCATCGTCGCGTTCCGGCGAGAAAAGTACGTCCCGGCGGGCGGCCCCTCAGGCGGTAACGGGGGACGCGGGGGCTCCGTGGTTTTCAAGGCGGTCGAGAATCTCCAAACCCTGCTGGATTTTCGCTACGCTCATCGCTTCCAGGCAGAGCACGGCGAGCGCGGCGGTCCTAGCAACCGCACCGGCGCCTCGGGCGAAGACTTGCTAGTTGAGGTGCCCTGCGGCACGGTGGTTTACGACGCTGAGACCGATGAGGTGGTTGGCGATCTGACTGAACCTGAGCAGACCCTTTGTGTGGCTAAGGGCGGCAAGGGGGGCCTGGGCAACCAGCACTTTTTGAGCAACCGCAATCGCGCACCCGAATACGCCCTGCCTGGACTACCGGGAGAAGAGCGCCATCTGCGCCTGGAGCTAAAGCTGCTGGCGGAGGTCGGCATTATCGGGTTGCCCAATGCAGGCAAGTCGACGCTGATCTCGGTGCTGTCGGCGGCCCGACCCAAGATCGCGGACTATCCCTTTACAACCCTGGTGCCAAACCTGGGCGTGGTGCGTCGCCCCACCGGAGACGGAACGGTATTTGCAGATATTCCAGGACTGATCGAAGGGGCTCACCTCGGCACGGGCCTGGGCCACGACTTTTTGCGCCACGTGGAGCGGACGCGTCTGCTGCTGCACCTAGTCGATATCAACTCCGAAGATCCAGTGGCGGACTACCAAACGATCCAGCAGGAGCTGGTCGCCTATGGCCGAGGACTGGCCGGCCGTCCCCAAATCTTGGTGCTGAGCAAGACGGACGTGCTGGGGCACGACGAGGAGCTGGTGAGCGAGGTCGCCCAGCAGCTCGCAGAGGTGAGTGGTTGCCGGATTTTTAGCATCTCGGCGGTGTCCCAAACCGGCCTCTCGGGGCTAATGGACCACGTGTGGCAGCAGCTCGAAGCCCTCAAGCAGTCAGAGGCAGAGGCGCCAGCAATGCCCTCTGGTTTTGTGACGCCCATGCCCCTTTAGGGCGATCGCCCCTAGCTCAGAACTGGTAGGGCTTAGCGAGCCTTGCGGGCCGTGATGGTGGCGTCCGCCTGGGTGGCCGTGGCGGGCTGAGTGGCCGGGACGCCGCCTGTCGACGGCTGGGGCTGAGCCGGCTTGCTCAGGGCTTGGTAGGTCGCTTTGGAGATCTGCTGAATCAGCTCGTAGGCTGCGTCGGCGTTGTGGGGGCGCTTGACCATCACTGCAATCAGATAGCGCTTGCCGCTGGGCATGTCGACCAGGCCCGCATCGGCCAACAGAGAGCCGATGTCGCCGGTTTTGTGGGCAATGATCGCGCCTTCGCCGAGGCCCTGGGGCAAGAGGCTATCGTTGACGGTGTCGTGCATGATGCTCAAGAGGCGATCGCGCGATCGCTGAGACATGAGGTCTCCCCGGTTCACCAAGGCCATGACCTGCACCAAATCGTGGGGGCTGGTGGTGTTGGTGCCTTCGAGGTCCGGCAGCGGGTTGCGCAGAGCCGTAGCCGGTAGCCCCCAGGCCTGGAAGCGCTGATTGAGAGACGCCATGCCGCCGAGGCGCTCGATCAGCATATTGGTCGCGGTGTTGTCGCTGACGGTGATCATTTTGGTCGCCGTCTCTAGAGCCGTGAACTGGGTTCCAGGCGGCTGATACTGCATCTCGCCGGAGCCTGAGGCCACGAGCTCCTGCCGCATAGTGAGCTGTTCATCGAGGCGAATCTTGCCCGCATCCACGTCCTGAAAGAACGCCACCAAAATCGGGATTTTGATGGTGCTGGCAGCGGGCAGGGGCACCGCAGCATTGATATCGACATGGGCGTCAGAATCCAGGTCGACAACCAAGACCGCAGGGCTAAGCTGCGTGTTTTGGCTGGCGATCGTCTGAATTTCGGCTTTGAGGGGCGCGATCTCTGCGCCCAGCTTGAGCGCGGGGGGCGCTGGTTCCTTGGACTCCTCTGCTTGGGCGGTCGCGGCTTCTTTCGGGCCTAGACCAAACCAGCGGAGCGATCGCTTTTGGGCCGGTGAGGATTCCTGAGGCGTCTCGGCCAGGGAACGGGTCGCCGGATCCCACACTGACAGCAGCGTTCCGGCAATCACCCCAATGCCAACGCCCAAAATTAGCAGCCGCATAATGTAGAGCAGCGGCGAAACCTTCTTGGGCAACACCAAAATGGGTGCGGGCGGGTCAGCGGGGCGAGGCCGCAGGTAGACCGTTTTGCTGCCGGGAGCCGTGGGAATGGCTTTGGGCGATCGCCGCCGGGAACGGCGTCGGCGCGATCGCAGCTCTTCGAGGCGAGCTTGGCTGGCGTCGGCACGGGCTCCAGCCGAGGGCTGGGAGGGGCGAGGCATTGCAGCCGCTGGCGCGCCCTTGCGAACCGCCGAGCGACCGAGCAGCAGGCGACGCAGGTCGCTTCTCGGCGAAGCGGACGGTGGTTTGGGCGATCGCCCGCCAGAGCGCACCGGAAGGGAGCCTCCGCCATTGGGCAGCGACAGCGCAGGAGGGGCTTCTTTCATTGCCTGCGTCGCTGGCTCAGGCCGCTGTCGGGCGGCTTTTCCCTTGCGACGCTGGCGCTTTACAGCGGGTACACGCTCCGCCTGTGGCTCTTTCGATGGCTTGCCCTGATCTGGCATTCCTACACTCCCTTGACAAACATCGCCAGCGTTTCCCGCATTTTGGTCGGCCCTGAATCCACCCCAGTTCTGCTGATCAGATCCGGGCAGCCCGAAACCAGAGGACGTTAGCGCAGCGTTCTGCAAAGCCCTCTAGGTCGCAGGTGATGGTGACTATCCTGCCATCTTCGAAAAGATTGTCAACACCCAGAGTTCAAAAAATTTCTGGCCCGAGCTGCTCTGGCAGCCTCGTCGTGCTCTGCTCAGGATGCTGCATCGCCCACATTACTTGGCTCAGGATGCCCCGCAGCATGGCTACTTCCGAGGCCGAAAGCTGCGCCCGATAAAAGAGCCGGCGAAATTTTTCCATACGGCTGGTGGCGGTGTGGGGATAGAGATATCCGATGGCTAAGAGCACAGATTCCAGCTGCTGAAAATACCCTTCGAGGGCGTCGAGGGGCGCTAGGGGCTCCACTGATGCAGGCGTGACGGGGACAGACTGGGGGCGATCGCTCCCCTCCGGCAATCCCAGAAACGCCTGGGACAGCTCGTAGCAGCACACCGCCACCGACTGCGCCAAATTGAGGGACGGATAGGCGGGGTTGCTGGGGATTTTGACAAAGCGCTGGGCATAGTTCAGCTCGTCGTTGCTGAGGCCCCGGTCCTCTGGGCCAAAGATCAGGGCCGCCGGGCAAGGCTGGGCCGCTTCTGGCGCCAGCAGCCAGGGCAGCGCGGTGCGGGGATGCTCCAAGGGAGTCTCAAGGGTGCGCTGGCGCGCCGTGGTGGCGATCGCCCGCTGACAGTCCACTAGGGCCTCCGGCAGAGTCGACACGCAGCGCGCCTGCTCCAGCAAGTCCCCGGCATGGACCGCCATTTGCCGCGCCTCTGGCCCCAGGGGATCGCAGTGGGGATTCACGAGCACCATCTGCTCGAGTCCCATATTTTTCATCACTCGCGCGATGGAGCCAATGTTGAGAGGACCCGCGGGCTCCACCAACACAATGCGAATATCCGTCAATGCCATGATTGCTTGAATTCTCCCGCTGTACCGGACTCTAGGCCCTATTTCACGCCACAATTGGAGGGTCTAGTATTGCCAGCTTATTATGGGACGCGATCGCTCTAAACCCCGCTCAAAATCAGACCTTCCCACCAAGATTTGCCCCGTGTGCGATCGCCCCTTTAGCTGGCGCAAAAAATGGGAAGATTGCTGGGACGAGGTGAAATACTGCTCTGAGCGCTGTCGTCGCCGCCGCTCTAGCGCCCAATCCTCCTCAGACTAGCGATCGCTCCCCACTGGATCCCTTCGCTTTCCCTCAATGTGTCCATCCACTCCTCACGGTTAGACAGGTGCAGCCCAAACTCATCATTCACGGCGGAGCCGGTAGCTCCCTCAAAAGCAAAGGCGGCATTCAGGCCGTCCGCCAAGACCTTCATGGGATCGTCCAAGACGTCTACGATCGGCTCGCCGCTGGCGCCAGCGCCACCGAGGCCGTCATCCTGGGCTGCCAGCTGCTCGAAGACAATCCCCGCTTCAACGCGGGGACCGGCTCGGTGCTTCAGTCTGACGGTCAGATTCGCATGAGCGCCTCGCTGATGGACGGCGCGGCCCAGCGCTTTAGCGGCGTGATCAACGTGGCGCGGGTCCAGCACCCGATCGACCTAGCAGCATACCTCCAGCAAGAACAGGACCACGTCTTGTCCGACTACGGATCTGCCGAGCTAGCGCGGCTGCTGGGCTGTCCGGTCTACGACCCGGCAACAGACCTGCGTCTCCAGGAATGGCTGGAGGAGCGCAGCGGCAACTTCACCCGCGAGATGGCGGGGGTGGTCGCCGAGGGCGAGCCGATCGCGAGCGAGGCAGGTCGCGGGACGATCGGGGTAGTCGCCCTCGATCAAGAAGGTCGACTCGCAGCGGGTACCTCCACCGGCGGCAAGGGCTTCGAGCGGATGGGCCGGGTCAGCGACTCGGCGATGCCCGCAGGCAACTACGCCAACCCCCAGGCGGGCATTAGCTGCACGGGGATTGGCGAAGACATCATTGACGAGTGCCTGGCCGCCAAGATTGTGATTCGGGTGACGGATGGCCTCTCGCTGGCCCAAGCCTTTGAGCGATCGCTCACCGAGGCGCAGCAAAATCAGCGAGATCTGGGGGCCATTGGTCTGGACCGGACCGGGGCGATCGCCTGGGGCAAGACCAGCGAAATCTTGCTGGCGGCCTACCACACGGGCGCTCGGATCGACGACACCCTCGAGTGGGTGAACCAGGGCCTCGTCGGCACTGCCTGAGACATCGTTTGTGAGCAAAAAGCAACCCGGACAGCAACGCTCTGTCCGGGTTATGGGGTTGCCCTGCTTAGGACTCGGGCTTATCTGAGATCAGGCTTCAGGCTGGATTAGCGGGGTTCGCCTCCGATCCTGGGTCCTCGACGCCAGCGGCCTTGGCACCCTTCAGTCGCCAACCGGACTTCACAATCTGCTTGGCCCGCGCCACCACCAGCGCATCGCTGGGCACATCCTTGGTGACAACCGAGCCAGCGGCCACCGTCACGTCTTCACCCAGGGTCACCGGAGCCACAAGCACGCTGTTGGAGCCGGTTTTGGTGCGATCGCCGATCACCGTCCGGTGCTTGTTCACCCCGTCATAGTTCGCCGTGATCGTCCCAGCGCCAATGTTCACGCGATCGCCCAGGGTCGCATCGCCCAGGTACGACAGGTGAGCCGCATTGGTGCGATCGCCCAGAGTCGCCTTCTTTAGCTCCACAAAGTTGCCGATTCGGCAGCCCTGCCCCAGAGAAGAATGGCCGCGCAGGTGTGCATAGGGGCCAACCCGAGTGCCCGCGCCCACCGTGCTGTCACTCACCACGGAGTACAGCACCGTCACCCCTTCTGCCAGTTCGCTATTTTCGACTAGGCTCCCCGGCCCAATCCGGCTACCCGCTCGCACCACCGTCTGGCCGCGCAGGTGGGTCTGGGGCTCGATGATCACATCCGGCTCTAGCTGCACCGTGTCGTCGATCGTGATGCTGTCGGGGTCGATCAGCGTCACCCCCGTAGCCATCCAGTAATCTTTGATTCGGGTTTGCATCACCTCATAGGCCGCCGCTAGCTGCTTGCGGTCATTGATGCCCAGAATTTCTTGGTAGTCCTCCGCATCCACCGCCATCACCGGCGACAGATAGTTCACCGCGTCTGTCAGGTAGTACTCTTGCTGATCGTTGTCTGCCTTGAGCTGAGGTAGCACCCGAGCCAGATCGGCCCACCGGAAGCAATAGATGCCCGCGTTGATGCGGCGATTTTGCTTTTGGGCAGGCGTGCAGTCTCGATCCTCGACAATTTGCTTGAGCTGATTTTGGCCATTGCAGAACACCCGGCCATAGCCGCGAGGATCAGGCAGCTGGGCCGTCAAAATCGTGGCTGCATTGCCGTGATCTTGGTGGGTCTTGAGCAGCGTTTGCAGAGTCTGAGGACGCAGAAGCGGCACATCTCCATTGAGAACCAGCAAATCACCCTCAAAAC
Organism: Geitlerinema sp. PCC 7407; assembly: GCF_000317045.1. Lineage (NCBI taxonomy): Bacteria > Bacillati > Cyanobacteriota > Cyanophyceae > Geitlerinematales > Geitlerinemataceae > Geitlerinema > Geitlerinema sp. PCC 7407. The sequence goes on along the minus strand of NC_019703.1, from coordinate 1,235,847 downwards.
CTTCGAGAGGCCCCAGCAGCTGCTGAATAGCGTGTCCGGTGCCTAGCTGCTCTGCCTGCTCCACAAACTCCACGTCGGGCAGCGACTGAAGCGAGGTGCGCACCATGTCAGACCGATAACCCACAATCACCAGGCGGTGGGTTGGCTCCACAGCCGAGGCGCTATTGAGAACCCACTCCACCAGCGATCGCCCACCGAGCGAATGGAGCACCTTGGGAAGATTAGATTTCATGCGGGTGCCGCGACCCGCTGCCAAAACCGCGACTGCAACCATGCCCTTTGTCAATGCCGTTCAGTTCCACCGGAGTATACCGCGCTTCCAGGTCCCTTAGGCGCGCTTGTGCGAATTCACGGAGATCCAGCACAAAGGCGATCGCGCCGGGCAGAAAAACGCTCTAGCGAGGCACCGCCATCGAGTCAGGCCGCCTGAAGCTATCGTCCTGAGGAAAGGTTGCACCCTCTTGGTGAGCCCGCTGGATAAACTCCGAGAACTGCCGCACCAGCTCAGGATTGCGCCAGCCTTTGTGGGTTTCCTCCTCCAAAATGGCGATCGCCTCCTCAAAGGAAAACGCCTTCTTGTAAGGGCGCTCACTGGTCAAAGCATCAAAAATATCGAGCACCTGGAAAATTTGGGCCAACCGCGGAATCTCATTTCCCGATAAGCCATCGGGGTAGCCTGACCCGTCCCAGCGCTCATGGTGATGCCGAATAATCGGCACAACCCCCTTCATCGTGCGCATCGGCAAACAAATTCGTTCACCAATCAGCACATGCTGCTTCATCACCACCCACTCTTCGGGCGTGAGCTTGCCGCGCTTGAGCAGCACATCATCGGGCACCCCCACCTTCCCAATGTCGTGGAGATAGCCCGCCCACGTCAGGTCGCGGATCTCGGCCCGAGAAAGGTTGAGATAGCGCCCAAAGGACTGACCCAAGCCGCACAGCCGCTCACAGTGATCCCCGGTGTTGGGGTCCCGGCTCTCCACAATCTGCGCGATGGAGAACAAAACCTGCTCAACGTGCTCGAGATCTTCGTTGAGGCGCTTTTGGCGGACCAACGACTTGACCCGCGCCGACAGCTCCAGCTGATCAAAGGGCTTGGTCAGAAAGTCGTCTCCGCCAACATCAATGCCCTTGAGGCGAGCCCGCCGATCATTGAGAGCGGTCACAAACACAATGGGAATGAGGCGCGTTTTTTCGTCTTGCTTGAGCTGCCGGCACACCTCAAAACCATCCATACCGGGCATCATCACATCCAGCAAGATCAAATCTGGATTGTGCTTCTCAACGCTCAATAAGGCCGCAGGTCCACTGTCTGCTTCCAAAACGTCATATCCCTCCACCGAGAGCAACGCCACGGCAGTCATGCGGCTAGAAGGATGATCGTCAACAACCAAGACCTTAGGACGTTCAGGATCGAGGTGGCTCACTTGAGAAAACCTCACATCGTTTGCTGGCGGCTATTTGCTCTAGCAGCCTCGAAGCGAAATAGCCAATGTTGCCCCTGGCGTCAGTTTGGCTGTTCCCAGTATGGTTAAGACCCATAGCCGAGAAATCAGGTTTTACACGGAGATCTGGCTAGGCTCTGGCCCTCAAGTCTTTCGATTTGAGTTTTTTTCCGCGTCTGCGGAGACGCTTTGGGTGACGCTCGCTACACCCGATCGCCAGTGCTGTGTTGGGGAGCCAAAATAGCCCAAAACCAAAGCTGGGTCTGACGTAGTAGACAGATCTTTCACAACAAGGACTGACTATAGGGATCAGGTGTGGACTGTTTCAGTTCTGAGATTAATGAGCGTTTAATCCTGAACCTGAGGGTTTTTGAATATCGCTGAGACTCAGGCACAACACCTACGTATCAGCTGCTTCATCGTATCAGTATCCGATTGTCGCTAAAGCTGTCTGTGCTACATCCTGTTTTGGCAAAGGTTTGGTTGAGATCAAGCAACCTTTGGGAGGAGTCTTAGGGGCGATCGCTATTGATATCCTCTATCATCGCCCATCGTTTGCGCCAGCGAGAAGTTGACTCAAGTAAACTTTCGGCTTGCTCTTGGAGACGGCGCTGGTGAATGGCTTCAGCATCATCTTGGAGGGTGGGATCTCGGTAGGGGATCGCGGCCCGAGTTTGGAGGTGCTCCTGCTCCTGGGGCGAGAGCGGCGGCAGGTCTGCGGGGGGCCAGGCAGCGACGGTGCCGGGCCATCGGCGGCCAAACGGCGGGCTAGAGCCGATCTGTAGTCCGGCAGCTTGGAGGGCCGTGCGGACAGCCGCCGCGCAGGAGTAGGTGGCGAGGCGGCCCTGGGGATGCAGGAACTGAGCCACGAGGGTCAAAAACTCAGTGGTCCACAGCTGGGGGCAGCGGGGCGGCGAGAAGGGATCTAGAAAGATCGCGTCAGCCTGGAATGCTTGGGGGTCGAGGGCGAGGAGCGATCGCCGGGCATCTCCCCAGATCAGGCGTCCCTGGAGGCGATCGCCCTCAAAGCGCCCAGTTTGAGCCAGGGTTGTCAGGCACGCCGGGATCGGGTCCGGCCACGGCTGGAGCAGCTGATGGGCGATCGCCGCTCGGGGCACCTCTGGCTCGAGCTCCAGCCCGATCACCTCCACCTGGCAAGCGGGGTTCGCCCGCCAGATCGTCTCCAGGGCAGACGCCGTGTTGTAGCCAAGGCCGTAGCAGATATCCAGCAGGCGCAAGCGGCCGATTTCGGCCTTGGCCGCTAGCTGGGTCGGCACCGCAAACTTCTGCTCTGCTTCCTGGCGCGCCCCGTGGCGATTGTGAAAGGGTTCTCCGAAAGTCGCCGAAACAAAGGTAAAAGATCCATCGGCCGTCGGCTCCGGCAAAAACGAACAAGATATGGACATACTTGGCACAATCCCTGGCACGAAACGCTACGCCCTCTGATTTGAGCCCCTAAAATAACGATATGGAGCCTCTATAGAAACCTTCACAATTTCTCTCATTTTTACTATCAAACCCCTGTGCAAGAAGATTTTCGCCTCATTGTTGATCTCGTTTTGGTCCTCGCGGCAGCCGCCGGCGGGGGAATTTTAGCGGCCCTGCTCAAACAGCCCGTGATTTTGGGTTATCTGGTCGCAGGCATGATCGTTGGGCCTGCGGGCCTCGGCCTAATCAAAGAACTGGTGCAGGTAGAGACCCTCGCCCAATTTGGCGTGGCGTTCCTGCTCTTTGCCCTCGGGGTCGAGTTTTCGCTGGCCGAAATTAATAAGGTCAAGCGCATTAGTCTCGGCGGGGGCGGCCTGCAAATCCTGATCACCATCGGGGGCACAGCGGCGATCGCCCTGGGCATGGGCTGGGTCGGCTCACCGGCCCAGGGCATCTTTTTGGGCGCGATTTTGTCGCTGTCGTCTACTGCCGTCGTCCTCAAAAGCCTGATCGAGCGCAACGAGACGGAAACCGTCCATGGCCGCGTCATGCTGGGGATTTTGGTGGTGCAGGACATTGCCCTGGGCCTGATGCTGGCGGTGCTGCCAGCCCTCGATCGCCCGCCTGAGGAAATTGGAATCGCGGTGGCCTGGGCCTTTGGCCAGACAGCGGTCTTTGCCCTCGGGGCCTTTGCCTTTGGCAAATGGATGATTCCGCCCATGCTACGGCTGCTGGCAGGCACCGAAAGCCGGGAGCTCTTTCTACTGGGCGTCGTGGCGCTCTGCTTGGGCATTGCCCTGCTGACTGAGCAGATGGGGCTGTCCATCGAAATGGGGGCCTTCGTCGCGGGGCTGATGATTTCGGAGGTAGAGTATGCAGACCAGACTCTGACTTACGTGGAGCCGCTGCGGGACATCTTCGCCACGCTGTTTTTTGCCTCCATCGGCATGCTGATTGATCCGGTGTTTCTGTGGAGCAATCTGGAGCTGATTTTGGGGCTAGTGGCGCTGACCTTCGTTGGGAAGTGCCTGATTATTGTGCCGCTGGTGCGGCTGTTCCGGTATCCCCTCCGGACAGCGCTGATTGCAGGGGTCGGCTTGGCGCAGATTGGAGAATTTTCCTTTGTGCTGGCCAGCGAAGGGCAGAGCCTCGGGCTGGTGTCTCGGCGAGTGTACATGCTGATCTTGGGCACGACGGCGGTGACGCTGCTGCTGACGCCCTTTGTGCTGCGATTTTTGCCCCAGCTGTTTAGCTGGCTGGAGACTGTGCCGGGCCTGGGCCGATGGCTAACCGAGGCAGAGATGCCGACGGCCTTTTCAGAAGAGATGCCGCGCCAAAACCATGTGGTGGTGTGCGGCTACGGGCGCATGGGCCGCAACGTGGTCAGGCTACTGCGGGACCACCACTATCCGGTGGTGGTGATCGATCAGTCGGAGGCGGCCATCCAGCAGCTGCGGGAGGCGGGGGTGCCCTACGTCTACGGCAACGCGATTAGCCAGCATGTGCTGGAGAAGGCGGGCGTGGAGGAAGCGCGGGGCTTGGCGATCGCCCTTCCCGACTCCATGAGCACCCGCCTGTGCCTCAAGCGCTCCCTCGAATTTTCGCCAGACCTAGACGTGGTGGTGCGGGCCAACAAAGACCAGGACATCGAGCTGCTCTACCAGCTCGGCGCCCGCGAGGTGGTGCAGCCGGAGTTTGAGGCTAGCCTAGAGCTGTCGACTCACCTGCTGACGGGCATGGGGTCGGTGCTGCCGCTGGTGCAGCAGACCATGCAGCAAATTCGCGAGAGCCATTATTTGGACCTGCGGCCCGAGCGATCGCCCTCGGAGGTGTCCCGCGAGCTGCGCCTCAACACCGAGGGCATGAACAGCCAGTGGTGTGACCTGCCGGAAGGCTCTCCCCTCGAAGGCATGACCCTGGAGGAGGCCGATCTGCGCCGCTTGACGGGCGTCAGCGTGATGGCGGTTCGGCGGAGCAGCGGCGAAGAAATCGACTATCCGATCGAGGAAACGCGTCTCCTGGGAGGCGATCGCCTGCTGATTGTCGGCACCCCGGCAGAGTTCGACGCTTTTAGCGAACTGGCCCAGGGCAAAACCGCCATTCCCGAGGAGGGCACCTGCTGCCAGTGGATGCAGATGCCAGAAGACAGCGAGGCAGTCGGCAAAACGCTGCGAGATCTGGATTTTCGGCGCACCCACGGCGTCTTGATCCAGGCGATCCGGCGAGAAGGCAAGTTCCTGCGCTTCCCCAGCGGCGACAATGACCTGCAAGCAGGCGATCGCCTTCTGCTGTGTGGCGGCCGCCAAGAGCTCCAAAGCGCCCGTCAGGTGCTGGCCCACAGTCCTCGGGCTCATCCTGTATCTGACGAAGTCTTTGACCCCGCGCTTCCAGAGCCGGAGCTAGAACTTTTGCCCCTAGACAGCCGCAGCGACCAAATCGGCGCAGGGCCTACATCCGGGGCTTGAGATAGACGATGGCCTGCCGCCAGATCAAAATCGGCTGGTCATACTGATCGAGCAAGCAAAGGCAGTCTGGATCTTGCCAAAAGAGCTTACCTACCAGCAGATCGTCGGTCATGAGCTTGAGCTCAACTTCTTTCTTATCGCGGATCAGCGTCTGGATCTGACGAATGCTGGGGCTACCGGTTTGAATGTCGTTTGTCATGGCGCTTTTTGCTCAACGATAGGGCTGCTTTGTCGCTATTTTCTCCCAAGAGCTCTGGCAATCTACCTCGCTCTACAGATTCGGCCATTTCTGAGCATTCGCTTGGGGTCCATCGGGCAGCCCTGAGGTCCGAATTGCCTCCAGCTTAGCGGGATTCACGCGGCCCAAAGGTTAAAGAAGCCTTGCGATTTAAATTTGCGGGCGGTCTGGGTCACCAGGCCCAGCCAATCCCAAGCAGCAAGGCTCCATACCTGCGAATCCTGCCTAAAATAGAAGACTTCGGGCGATCGCCTTTTCCCTCGCGTTTGGGGCAGTCTGGCTGCCCATCCCACCCATAGGAGCAAGATTCATGGCCATCGAGTTTGTGAAGTACCACGGTCTGGGGAACGACTTTATCTTGATTGACAATCGCGCCAGCAGCGAGCCGCTGATCACGCCAGAGGAGGCCATCGCATGGTGCGATCGCCACTTTGGCATCGGCGCAGACGGCGTGATTTTTGCCCTCCCCGGCCAGGACGGCACCGACTACACCATGCGGATCTTCAACTCCGACGGCTCCGAGCCGGAGATGTGCGGCAATGGCATTCGCTGTCTGGCCCGCTTTTTGGCCGAACTAGAAGGCATCACAGATCAAACGCGGCGCTACCGGATTCACACCCTAGCTGGGGTGATCGCTCCCGAGCTGCAAGCCGATGGCCAAATCAAGGTCGACATGGGCGAACCCCAGCTGCTCGCCGGCCAAATCCCGACCACGCTGGCCAGCAGCGACGAGAAAGTCGTCGACCAACCCCTGGAGGTCGCTGGCGAAACCTGGCAAGTCACCTGCGTCAGCATGGGCAACCCCCACTGCATTACCTTCGTTGAGGATGTGGCGGCGGTAGCCCTAGAGAGCATCGGCCCGAAATTTGAGCACCACGCTGTTTTCCCCCAGCGCACCAACACCGAATTCATTCAGGTTGTGCGTCCCGACTACCTGAAAATGCGAGTGTGGGAGCGGGGAGCAGGCATCACCCTGGCCTGCGGCACGGGAGCTTGTGCGTCCCTGGTCGCAGCCGTGCTGACTCAGCGGAGCGATCGCCGCGCCACCGTGGAGCTACCGGGCGGGCCGCTGCTGATCGAGTGGTCCGCAGAAGACAACCGACTGTACATGACAGGGCCAGCGGAGCGCGTGTTTGCGGGCGTGCGCTAGCGCTGCTCTGTTGAGCCCAGTTCCGGAGCGAGTAAGCCCGTCTTTTTCCAAACTCGCTCCGGCGGACTGAGCCCCAGTTTATTGTTTTGCGCCGTCGAACTAGAAACCTTTGCCATGACTTTTCAACCCGTCCGCGTGGTGGCGCGCGTGGTGGCCCATGCAGACAAAGCGGACGAAATGCGATCGCTTTTGCTGCAACTCATCGAGCCGACACGCCGCGAACCCGGCTGTCTTTTCTACGATCTGTTTGAGAGTGCCGATCGCCCCTACGAGTTTGTGTTTGTCGAGGAGTGGCGCAGCGCCGCCGAGCTCGACGCCCACCTCCAGTCGGCGCATATCCAAGCGGCACTGGCTGCTGGGGAATCTCTGTTTGCAGCGCCCCCTGACATTCAGCGCTATCGCCGCCTCGCTTAGCTGAGAGCTTACTCTTCAGGCTCATCGGATACCGTCAGCGCCGACTTTGCCAAGCGGGTCGTGTAGCAGGCTGCCCCCACGGTGGCCAGCAGCCCCAGGGCATTCATCACGACCTGGCCGGGGCTGCCGCCGCTGGCGAGCAGGTTAGCACCAAAGGATCCGAGGTAAACGTAGAGCAGGATCACCGGGATCATGCCGAGCCACGAGAAAAAGCAGTAGTGCCAAAAATCCACTCGGGTCAAGCTGAAGCCGTAGTTCAGGATGCTGGAGGGGAAAATCGGCGATAAGCGCATTAATAAGACGATTTTCCAGCCGTCGCGGGCGATCGCCTGATCGAGCCCCGAAAAGCGGGGGTTGCGCATCAGCCATTGTTTGATCGACTTGCGCGCCACGGTGCGGCCCAGGCCGTAACAGGCGATCGCCCCCAGAGTGTCGGCCAGCGACACCCACAACACCCCCCACAAAAACCCAAACAGCGGGCCTGCCGCCACGATGAGAAGCGCGCCCGGCAAGCCAACTAGGGTGATCAGAACGTACACCAAGATAAAAATGGGCGTACCCCACGGCCCCAAAGTGGTCAGCCAGTTCTGAAGGCGCTCCAGCATCTCACCGACGGGCAACACGCTCACAGCCAGGACCACCAAAAGGGCGATCGCCGCCAAAATCCAGTATTTGTAACGCTTCCAGCCGCGCATCAAAGTAACGTTTGGAGCCTAAAGCTTTGTAAAGGGTTTTCAGACTGAGCCTCAGCATAATCCAAGCTCCCCCCAGGGGTGGAAGTTCCCCAAGACATATTTTTCTAACCAAATTTCAGGAAACCCGTACCCGTCAGGAGCGGTTTTCACTCGCTTAATTTCTGAGAAGCTTTTTACAAATTGTTACAATAAGGACACGCTCAACGCATTCACGAAGTGCCAGCGTGCACTTCACTTTCGAGGAGGTAGCCCATGAATGGCTCCATTCGAGTCGGAACGCTGTTTGGCATTCCGTTTTATGTCAGCGCATCTTGGTTTCTAGTTTTGGGTTTGGTGACCTTTAGCTATGGCAGCGGTCTCGCCGCCCAGTTTCCCAGCTTGCCAACCGGCTTGGCGGGCGGTCTGGGCCTAGTCGCCGCGCTGCTGCTGTTTGCTTCGGTCGTGGCCCATGAACTTGGCCACAGCTTTGCCGCCCGCCGCCAAGGCATTCAGGTTCACTCCATCACGCTCTTTTTGTTTGGCGGTCTAGCCCAGCTCGAAAAAGAGTCCGAGACGCCCGCTGGGGCCTTCTGGGTGGCGATCGCCGGTCCTCTGGTCAGTCTGGCGCTCTTTTTGGGCTTCACCAGTCTAGGAATGGGCCTCGGACTGGCCGGCCCCTGGGGCGCCATTATCGGCCTGCTGGCCTCTTTGAACCTCGTGCTGGCGCTGTTCAACCTCATTCCCGGCCTGCCCTTGGACGGCGGTAACGTCCTCAAGGCGCTGGTGTGGAAGCTGACGGGCAATCCTTACCAAGGCGTCCAGTTTGCAGGTCGCGTTGGCCAAGTTCTCGGCTGGGCCGCGATCGCCCTGGGTGTTCTGCCGTTCCTCGTCAGCGGTAGCTTCAGCGGCTTCTGGCAAGTTCTCATCGGTGGCTTTCTGCTTCAAAATGCCGGTAGAGCCGCCCAGTCCGCTGGGATTCAGTCTCGTCTCGCCCGCTTCACGGCAGCCGAGGCCGTCACGCCGGACAGCCCAGTGGTGGCCGCTAGCACCACACTGCGCACCTTCGCCGACATGCTGATCCTGAACAATCATGCTTGGCAGCAGTTCCTCGTCGTAGATGACCAAGGTCAGTTGGTCGGGGCGATCGCCGTCGATGCTTTGCGACGAGTGCCAGCCCAGGAATGGGGCGATCGCTCCGTTGGCAGCTTGCTGCGCCCCCTGAGCCAGACCTCCATCCAAGCCGATCAGTCTCTCTTGGAAGCCGCTGAGCTGCTAGAGCGAGAACACCTATCAGCCTTGCCGGTAGTTCAGGCCAATGGCACCTTGCTGGGCCTGCTAGAAAAGACAACTCTCTTGCGTCTGCTTCAGCAATCTCCCCGCCCAGCTGCCGCCTAGACCTCGAGCATTTTCACCCCTCTCAACGCAAAGGGGCTCGCAGCTAATGCGAGCCCCTTTGCCGTAGCAGGCCAAAAGATCCTGGGCTATTCGGTTATCCCTTCACGGGTGACAGGGCCAAGCCAATTATTGGCATCTAGAGCACTGCCGCCGAACCCGTGCGCTGGCGCTGGCTTTCGACCACCCACTCGATCACCTGTCGACCGAGTTGTACCCCGTCGAGGCGATCGATTTCTCGAATTCCCGTCGGGCTCGTGACGTTGACCTCCGTCAGATAGCCACCAATCACGTCAATCCCCACGAAATACAGCCCGTCTCGCCGCAGCGTCGGGGCCAGTTGGCGGCAAATTTCGCGCTCTCGCTCCGTGATCGCCACTTGGGCCACGCGACCGCCCACAGCCATATTGCCGCGAAACTCGCTCCCCGTCGGAATGCGGTTCACCGCGCCTATGGGCTCACCATCTAGCAAAATAATTCGCTTGTCCCCCTCTTTGGCAGCCGGCAAATAGGCCTGCACCATCACCGGCACTTTGCCTTGATGGGTACTCACCTCCACCAAGGAGTTGAAATTACGATCGTCCGGATCCATGAACAAAATTCCTTCACCGGCTTTGCCGCCTAGGGGCTTGAGCACTGCCAAACCCTGCTTTTCCAGGAACTGGCGAATGACCTGCTTATCCTGAGTCACGATGGTCTCAGGAATCGCGTCCTTGAACTGGAGCGCGTACATTTTTTCGTTAGCGGCCCGCAGCCCGCGCGGCGCGTTCACCACCAGCGTCTTCGCCGGATCGACGTAGTCCAAGAGATACGTAGCGTAGAGGTAAGGGATCGTCACCGGCGGGTCTGTGCGCATGAACACCGCATCCATCACTTCGAGGGGCAGGCGCTGCACAGATTCTGACGCTCCTAGCTGAAACCAGGGCGTTTTTGCGACCCAGCGGCCCTCTACCAGCGCCACCGGCTCGAGCGTCACCGGCGTCAGCGACGCCCAGGCCTTGCCATCTGCGACGCTCAGCGATTCCGCTTGGGTAATCCAGACTTCATAACCCAAGAGCTGTGCAGCTTCCATCAAAGCAACACTACTGTCATGACCCGGATCAAGCTTGTGAATCGGATCAATAATGAAGGCAAATTTCACAGTCGTTGTCCCTAGACACCCAAAATTGACTCCGAATCACAACTACACACGGATCCGGAAAAGCACAAACCTAGGCAAACACCTAGGCTGACTCGAGAGTCCCCAAAGCAGGGAATCTGCGATCGCACACAAGCAGCTCAAACTAGTCTGACGCTTGCAGCAGAGCATCGAGTTTGCCCTGGCGCTCCAGCGCGTAGGCATCATCACAGCCGCCAATATGCTGGTCATTGATGAAAATTTGGGGCAATGTGCGACGACCATTCGCCCGCACAGCCATCTGGGCGCGAGCCCCTTCATCACCGTCAATCACATATTCGCGATACTGAACCCCCTTGGAGTCCAGTAGAGCCTTCGCACGGATGCAAAATGGGCAAGTGCTCCAGGTGTAAATCTCGATATTGGGAGCCATAGCAACCTTAGGTGAATTCATATTTCTTCACTTTAAGTGTAGCGAACAGCGCTCTCCATCTTGGGAAATTGGCGCGCGATCGCCTTTCAAATAGCGTCGCCTGACAGAATGCCGGAAATCCCCTAGGCTAATCACAGCGGTCGGCTTCAGTCTGGCTGCTATCCTCCATTTCGCTTTCTTCCTGCTTGCCCCAGCCCATGACTTCCATTGAGCCTCTCACGCGCCTGCAAGACTTGCCTTTTGTGCCCTACCTTGACGCTCAGGGCCACCTACCCGAAGAGTTCCAGGGCCAAGTCGGCGTTTATGCCATTTTCGACCAAACCCAAGCATTACAGTTCATCGGCTACTCCCGAGACGTCGCCCTTAGCCTGCGCCAGCACCTCGTTCGCCAGCCGACCCTTTGCCACTGGCTCAAAGTCCACACCATCGATCGGCCCAGTCGGAGCCTGCTCGAAGCAACCCGGGAAGCGTGGATCGTGGATCATGGCGACCTACCGCCCGGCAACCAGCCCAGCAACGAAACCTGGACCCAGCCCATTGACGCCAAAAGCTCCATGAGCCCCGAAGAGCAGCAGCGATATCAAGCTGGCGACAGCCTCGATCAAGTCAAACTGCTCAAACAAATTGCTCGGCGTGTAGAAGCAGATATTTTTGCCAAGCTGGAGGCTCGAGGGTTTCAAGAAGCGGTTCGCTTCAACCCCAAGCTGAAAGAGCAGGGATTGCTCGACCTCAAGTAGCGCTTACAGGCCCGGGGCTCCACGCCTACAGCAGATGGCAGCACCAGATTAACAACAAAAAAAGAGCCCCGTAGGGCTCTTGAAAGAGCCAGTTCGTCTGAACTGGCCCATCTCAGCAAGCTGTTGCTTACTTGACAGAAACCTTTGCACCAGCTTCTTCCAGCTGCTTCTTAGCATCTTCAGCAGCATCCTTAGCAACGCCTTCCTTCACAGGCTTGGGAGTTGCTTCAACCATGTCCTTGGCTTCCTTGAGGCCCAGGCCGGTCAGGGCGCGCACGACCTTCAGAACGGCGATCTTCTTGTCAGCAGGCACTTCTTCGAGGATAACGTCGAATTCGGTCTTCTCTTCGACCTCTTCAGCCGCTGCCGCACCAGGAGCAGCCATCATCATCATGCCGCCAGCAGGAGCTGCAGCGCTCACGCCAAAAGCTTCTTCGATTTGCTTGACCAGCTCAGCAGCTTCCAGCAGGGTCAGAGACTTAAGTTGTTCGAGAATTTGATCGGTAGCAGCAGACATTCTTGAATCTCCTTAAACAAAATCTTGGGCAGGTTCAACCGCAAATCAGTTGTGGACCAACAGTCCACAGGATGCCTAGGCGGCTTGATCGCCTTCCTGTTCGGAAACGGCGCGGATTCCTCGGGCCAGCGAAGTCGGAACCTCGTTGATACCCACAGCAACCTTGGTCGCCAGAGCGTTGATCGCGCCAGCAATCTGGGCGATAAGCTGCTCCTTAGAAGGCAGATCACCGATCGCCTTCACGTCACCTTGGCTGAGCAGACGGCCTTCCATGACGCCGCCCCGCAGTTCGGTCTTCTTGCTGGCTTTCTGGAATTCTTGGTATGCCTTAACAGCAGCACCAACGTCTTCACCGGTCAGCACGAAAGCAGAACTGTCGGATAGCAGCTCGGTCAATGGCTGCCAATTTTCGCTGCCATCAACGGCAATACGCATCAGCGTATTCTTGGTGACCTTGCACACCGCGCCTGCGGGACGCAGACGGTTGCGCAAGTCCGTAATTTCGCTAACAGACAAACCCTTGTAGTCGATCACAAAGGTCATCTGAGCCGTGCTCAGAGTCTCTTTGAGTTCAGCCACAATGGCTTTCTTATCTTCTAGCGTTCTACCCATACTGTTCTCACCTCCTTGAACTGGGCTTCCACGACTTCGAAGCCTGATGTTTTCCCGACACTGCCAGCAAAAAACCCTGGCGATAAGGCCAGGGCGATGTCTAAACACACTTCCAGCGTTTCTTGGCTAGCCGCAAGCGGCTAGGGACTCGATTCGCTTTCTGGTTTAAACCTCGGCAGGGCATTAAGCACAAGGCGCCTGCTGTCTCTGGCTTCAGAAAGAAATAGATAAATTGTCAGGATAAAAGTTGAGCGTGGCTTGAAACCGAAGGAAAGCGAGCTAATGCGCTTAGGCGCTCTCGGTCAGCTTCAAATCACGAAGACTGTTGACATCGATCTCGATGGAGGGACCCATGGTTGAAGAAACATAGATGCTTCTCCAGTAGCGGCCTTTGGCGCCGGAGGGTCTATTTCGATCGATACACTCTTGCAGAGCTTTCAGGTTGACCAACAGGTCTTCAGCCGCGAAGGATGCTTTCCCGAACATGACGTGGACGATACCAGTCCGGTCAGCCCGAAACTCGAGCTTACCTGCCTTGAATTCGGCGATCGCTTGTTCGAGGTCGAATGTCACCGTACCACCTTTCGGCGAAGGCATCAAGCCACGGGGACCCAGTTGACGACCCAGCTTAGCCACCTGGGGCATCATATCCGGGGTTGCAATCAGAAGGTCAAAGTCCATCATGCCCTTCTGAATGTCGTTGATCAGCTCCTCAGAGCCAACCAGATCTGCGCCTGCGCTAGATGCTTCAGCAACTTTCTCGCCTCGGGCAATTACCGCGATTCGGACCGTCTGACCAGTACCCTTGGGCAGCGCCACCGTGGTACGGAGTTGCTGGTCGGTGTACTTGGGATCTAGGCCTAGGCGGATGTGTGCCTCTGCGGATTCCGGGAATTTGGCGGTAGAGGTTTCCTTGAGCAGCGTCAGCGCTTCAAGCGGCGTGTAGGCCCGATCTTCAACCTTTTTCTGCAGCTCTTGCAGTCTGCGAGATACTTTCTTAACCATGATTCTCCTGGGGTCACTAGCGAAGCAGTGCTTCTCCCCCGAATAACGTTATGTAGGTGCTAGTCCGGTCGGATTAGTCTTTGATGGTCACGCCCATGTTGCGAGCGGTACCTTCAATAATTTTCATGGCAGCCTCAACATCGTTGGCGTTGAGGTCTGGCATTTTGGTTTGAGCAATTTCACGCAGCTGATCTCGGGAGATCGAGCCCACTTTTTGAGAGTTGGGGTTGCCCGAGCCACGCTCTACGCCTGCTGCCTTGCGGATCAAGACGGAAGCTGGAGGCGTTTTGAGGATGAAGGTGAAGCTTCTGTCTTCATAAACAGAAATTTCGACCGGGATAACCATGCCTGCCTGGTCGGCGGTTCTGGCGTTGTATTCTTTGCAGAACGCCATGATGTTGACGCCGTGCTGACCAAGCGCTGGACCAATCGGAGGAGCCGGGTTGGCTTTCCCAGCCTGAATGGCCAGCTTAATGACTGAAACTACTTTTTTTGCCATTTAAGTGCTAGCTCTCTTTCTGAACCTGATTAAACTCCAACTCAACCGGCGTATCTCGGCCAAAGATCGATAGAAGGGCTTTGAGCTTGCTACGCTCTGGGCTAACTTCTATCACCTCTCCTTCAAAGTCTTTGAAGGGACCCGAGAGAACCATAATGCGATCGCCAGCGGCCATATTGACCTTGACGACGGGTTTTTGCTCCTGGGTCTGCTTGAAGATACGCTCGACTTCGCCTGGAGAAAGCGGCATTGGCTTCACGTGACCTCTACCGCGTCCCGTACGACGGCGCTGCTCAGCCCCGACGAAGTTGATGACATTCGGGGTGTTTTTGACCACCAACCAAGTGTCATCATCCATCACCATGCGCACTAGCACATAGCCAGGGAAGACTTTCTCATCGGTTGTTTGGCGGCTGCCGTCTTTGCGGACTTTTACCGCTGGCGTTTGAGGAATTTCAATTTGCAGGATCCGGTTGGCAACGTCGAGCGTCTGGATTCGCTGTTCTAGGCTCGCTTTGACTCGCTTTTCACAACCGGATGCAACCTGCACGGCGTACCAACGAGACTCTAAAGCAAAGTTTGGCTGGCTTTCAGCGTCACCGTCGGAAAAGTTGACGTTAGTGGGTGCATCCTCAGCGAATGTCATCAGAATACCTGCTTAGCTGCCCAACTGAAGAAGTTATCGACCAAGTAAATCAGAGATGCGGACAGTGTCACCATCAAAATCACAGCGAAGGATTCGCTGATGAGCTGCTGGCGGCTCGGCCACACCACCTTGTCTAGCTCTTCTTTCGTGCCTTGAACGAAGTCCACGATGTTAAAGCCAGAGGAAGATTGTTGGACCTCTGCGTCTTCTTTTTTTGCCACTGTCCTAACCCCCTTTCGTGATCCCAAATTCTTGACGATCCTGCGCGCGATCTTCGCTATGGCTTCACGCTAGCCAGCAAGATGCCTGCGATCGCGCGATGTCCATCAATACACCAGAACAGAATCTGACAAAGACTGGTTTTCCTTGCTAAAGCTGGTCCTCAAACGATTAACCTGCCCGAGAATTACCCTTCTTGCATTGATTTGCAGGTTGGGAAGCATTCTCAGACAGGCTCATCGTGAAAGTGACTCAGCGCGCCCTGGAGGACTCGAACCCCCGACATCAGGTTTTGGAGACCTGCGTTCTACCAACTGAACTAAGAGCGCACAAGTTTTTTCTGAGCAGAATGCTCAGCCCTCTTATAGTAGGTTAGATCGGAGATTCCGTCAACCTGAGGGCTGCAAAACCTGACGACGGACTACAGTGGGCGATCGAAACGCTGCTTCAGGCGGGTTGCCTTGCCAACGCGATCGCGCAGATAGTAGAGCTTCGCACGACGAACCTTACCGCGACGAACCACCTTGATGTTGGCAACGCGAGGCGAGTGGAGCAGGAATACCCGCTCAACGCCAACACCTTGGAAGGTGCGCCGTACGGTAATGGTCGCGTTGATTCCAGAATTGCGCTTGGCAATAACGACACCCTCATAGGGCTGGGTCCGTTCTTTGCCACCTTCCTGGATGCGAACACCCACACGAATCGTGTCGCCAACGTGGATTTCAGGCAGGTCCGATTTTAGCTGCTCCGCTTCAATGGAGCGGATGATCTCCTGAGCGCCCATACAAATCCCAAAAAAGCCACAGTCTACGATGATACTCTGAGGGTCACCAAAGCGTCTAGCGATTCTGTGAAAAAGCCTCTAGCAGCAAACTGCTAGACAATAGAAATCAAGCGCTTTTTAAGCTGGAGATTAGAATCATAAATCAAATTCGCGGGTGGGGCGCCCTGCGGCGCTTTTGGGTCTTTTTCCTGGGTTGCTGGCTGCTTTTGGGCGGCGTAGATTCGGCGATCGCCGCTCCCAGTGGATCTGTTCTCAAGCAGGCTCCGACGGAGGCTCACATCAGCCTGGGCAGCGCCAGCGGTGAGCTCAAGTTTTTCCCTGGCGAGCTGACCTTCGAAGCGGGCAAGCGCTACAAGCTGATTCTGGATAATCCCAGTCCCGAAAAGCACTATTTCACGGCCAAGGACTTTGCTGACGGGATTTGGAGCCAAAAGGTCGAAGCAGGCAACGTCGAAGTGAAGGGCGCCATTCATGAGCTTGAGCTCAAGCCGGGGGCGATCGCGGAGTGGGTGTTTGTCCCCATGAAACCCGGCACCTACACGCTCCGGTGCACGATTCCAGGGCATACAGAAGCCGGCATGACAGGCCGCTTAGTCATCCAGTAGCTTCAGTCTTTCCAGGCGCTAGGGACGCCCTTGGCTAGAATATACGAAACGGTATTGTGGCTCCACTGAGGCTAGATTGACGCACCTATGAATATTCTCGGATCGCTTTTAGGCCGCGCATCGGCTCCTTCTGGACCCCGGATCAAAAAATCCCGGCGCGGCATCGAACTCAAAACGGCCCAAGAAATTGAGGTGATGCGTCAAGCTAGCCGCATCGTGGCCACAGTGCTCAAAGAAATCTCTGAGCTGGTGGAGCCGGGGATGACCACCGGAGACCTTGACGTCCACGCTGAGAAGCGAATCCGGGAGATGGGGGCTACCCCGAGCTTCAAGGGCTATCACGGGTTTCCGGCGTCTATCTGCGCCAGCATCAACGATGAAGTGGTTCACGGCATCCCTAGCGCCAAGCGTCGCCTCCGCAGCGGTGATGTGCTGAAGGTGGACACAGGGGCTTACTTTGAAGGGTTTCACGGGGATTCGTGCATCACGATCCCCGTGGGCCGCGTGTCGGAGGAGGCCCAGACCTTGATTCGGGTGGCCGAGGAAACGCTCTATCACGGCATCGCTCAAGTCAAGGCGGGAAACTATTTGCTGGACATTGCGGGGGCGGTCCAAGACCACGCAGAGGCCCACGGCTTCGCGATCGTGGAAGATTACACGGGCCACGGCGTGGGGCGCAATCTCCATGAGGAGCCGTCGGTGTTTAATTTTCGGACGCACCAGCTGCCCAATGTCCGGCTTCGGGCGGGAATGACGCTGGCGATCGAGCCCATTTTGAATGCAGGCTCGAAGGTGACGCGGACCCTCCAGGATCGCTGGACCGTGGTGACGGTGGACAAATCCCTCTCGGCCCAGTTTGAGCATACGGTGCTGGTGACTGAGGATGGCTACGAGATTTTGAGCGATCGCACCCGGGTCTAGCCGCAGCGTCCCCAGCGTGACATACTCCTACACCGATACTGACGCATACGGTGCAGGCTTCTCAGTGACCCCTGGCAACCCATCGGGCGTTTCCTGAGCTTTATTGACGGAATGCCCTACCGCCAAAGACTTGATATTGATCGCTGCATTGTGGTCACGGTCCAGCGTCAGTCCACACTCAAGACAGGCGTGAATCCTGTCCTGAAGTGTTTTAGGTACCTTGACTCCGCAGCCAGAGCAGTTCTGAGACGTACCTCTAGGATTCACTGCAACCGTAAGCAATCCAGCTCTTTCAGCCTTGACTGCCAAGATTTGCAGGAACTGGCCCCAGCCAGCATCCTGGGTCGATTTTGCGAGTCGCGTTCTCGCAATGCCTCGAATATTCAGCTTTTCATGAGCGACATGCTTCCCCTGGGATAAAAGCTTGTTTGCAACCTTGTAGTGAAAGTCTTTTCGCTGGTTCGAGACTTTCAGGTGTGCCTTGGCCACTCGTTTAATCGCCTTTTTCCGACGCTTGGAGCCTTTTTTCTTGCGTGAAAGACTGCGCTGCAACCGTTTTAGGCGCTTTTCAGCTTTGCGGTAGTGCTGGGGGATGGGTTCTTCTTGCCCTGTGTCATCTACCAAGAACGACTTCAAGCCCAGATCAATCCCAGTCGTATTTTCAAGGCTTGGAGCATCAGGTGTGAGAACAGGGACTGATGAATCCTCCAAGCTCAGAATCACATACCAGCCATCGACTTTGTAGCTGACGGTGGCAGTCTTGACCTTGGACCCTTCTGGTAAGGGACGGTGCTGAATCAGTTTCACCCAGCCAATCTTGGGCAGGTTGATCTGCTTGCCCTGGATGCAGTCTTGCTTTGCTTGCGGGAAGGTGAAGGAGCGATAGCGGCCTGCCCCTTTAAAGCGAGGTCTACCGCTTCGCTTGCCGTTGCAGTCTCCTTTGAGCCAGCGGTCAAAGGTCTTCTTGACCCGGCCAATGCAATCTTGCAGCACTTGAGAATAAATCTGCTGGTACTCCGGAAACAGAGCTTTGGAGTTCACCAGGTCTCGTTTCTGGGAGTAGAAGTCGGGATTCTCTCGCAGTTCTGGCAGGTGACAGATTAGCGGGCAAGCGTTGATGTCACAGCGGTTTTGCTCGTACCAAGAGAACCGCTCACCGAGACGGTAGTTGTACTGTCTGCGCAGCAATTCCAGCCATTCGCTTATCACGGCGACTTGACTGGAGGTTGGACGCAGTCGGTACTGGTAGGCGGTTCTCACTTAAACGTTTTAATTAGTGATACCTTTTAATTATACACTAATTGAAAGAGCATGAGCTAAATGAAAAACGATTTCTTCTCTAGAGGTCGCTCTGTATCGGACTTAAAAGCTCATTTGGTTTTGACAACCAAGTATCGAAAAAAGCTTTTCACCAAGGAGATGTTGGAGCGGCTGCATGAAATCTTTGAGGATCTTCTAGAGCGCTGGGACTGTCGAGTGATTGAGTTTAATGGGGAAGAAAATCACGTTCATTTGTTGTTTCAGTACCATCCCAGCTTGGAGTTGAGTAAGCTGGTGAACAACCTGAAAACGGTAACCAGTCGGAGGCTGCGCTCTGAGTTTGAGGAGCGGGTCTCTGAGTTCTACACCAAGGATGCGTTGTGGAATGGTTCCTATTTCATTGCGTCCTGTGGGGGCGTTACGGTCTCGACTCTCAAGCGATACATTGAGGAGCAAGACTCCCCGGCTTGAAGCACAAAAGATGGTTTGTGGCGGCGCTGGTCGCCTCTCGCGTCAAACAGGGTTCACCGACCGCCCCGCCATAAACGCGCCTTCATCTCACGCCAAATCAGAGATTATGGACGTGAGGCTTCTGGCTGAACTAGCTAAAGCAAATCTTCGAGTCCCAGGTCCTGGCGCTCTACGGGGCGATCGCTCAACACAGCGTGGAGAGTCAAGATCAGATCCTCGGCAGTGAAGGGCTTGGCCAAAAAGGCGTCAATGCGCAGACCGGCGTTTTCAATGGCGCGCAGATTGGACGATAGGCCGCTGACCACGATGATTTTGAGCTGGGGATTGATGCGCTGGAGGGTGCGAATAGTCGTCAGGCCGTCCATCAGGGGCATCATCATGTCGATGAGGGCAACTGCCACCTCCTGCTGGTGCTGGGTATAGAGGGCGATCGCCTCAATGCCATCCTGGGCCATTAGCGTGCGGTAGTTGTAAACCGCTAGGGATGCCTTAGTGATCTCGGCGATCGACGCCTCATCCTCTGCCACTAGAATCAGTTCACCCTGGCCCATCGGCAGCGGCACCTGCGCAAACTCCGCCAAGGGATCGAGATCGGTATCCACAGCGGGCAGGTAGACCCGGAAGCGCGTCCCCTTGCCTACCTCGCTGTAGACATTGATAAAGCCGCCGTGGCCCTTCACAATGCCCATCACCGTCGACAGGCCGAGCCCCGTTCCCTTGCCCCGCTCCTTTGTGGTGAAAAAGGGCTCAAAAATGCGATCGAGAATCTGCGGCGCAATGCCCATGCCCGAATCGGCGATCGTGATCACCACGTAGGGGCCTACCTGAGCGTCGAGGTTCATGCGAACGTAGTTTTCATCAATCAGCTGGTTTTCTGCGGCGATCGTCAGGGTACCGCCCTGAGGCATTGCGTCTCGGGCATTCACGCACAGGTTCATCAGCACTTGATGCAGCTGGGTGACATCCCCAGAAACCGTCCACAGGGTCCGGGCCGAAAAATCGGTGTCGATTTCGAGCAGCTTTGGGAACGTTTCCCGAATAATTTTCTCGACCTCCAGCAGCAGGTGGCCAATTTGTAGCGTAGTGCGACGTCCCTCCAAGCCTTTTGCAAAAGACAACACCTGACGCACCAAATCTGCTCCCCGCTTGGCGCTAACTTCTAGGGTGGTCAGGAGTCGCTGGCTTGCCTGATCCGGCAGCTTGGTCGACAGGAGCTGAATCGACATCAAAATCGGGGCCAGCACGTTATTGAGATCATGGGCAATTCCCCCGGCAAGGGTGCCGATGCTTTCCATTCGCTGAGCCCGCAAAAACTGCCCTTCTAGCTGTTTTCGCTCGGTAATATCGGTGTTGACCACCAGGATCGAGGTAGGTTCGCGCCGCTCATTGCGCACCAGGGTCCAGCGGCTCTCGACAATGATTTCTTGGCCGTCGCGCTGCATCTGGTGTAGCTCGCCGTGCCATTCTCCCCGCTTCTCCAAACCCTGAAACACTTCACTCGGCAGCTGATCCGAGGTCCGATAGAGAATTTGGTTCGCGTTCTTGTTGAGCACGTTTTTGGCGGGCCAGCCGTAGAGCCGCTCGGCTCCCTTGTTCCAAAACAGGATCCGATGATCGAGGCTGCGCACAATGATGGCGTCGGTGGTGATGTCCAGGAGGGCGGCCTGTTCGCGAATTTTCTGCTCGGCTTCTTTGCGCTCGGTGATGTCCATCATGGCCCCGATCATGTGGATCGGGGTGCCCCAGTCATCGTGGACAACGTATCCGCGATCGAGGACGTGGGCATAGGTGCCGTCCCAGCGCCGGAAACGGTATTCGCTAGACCAGGACTGCTGGCCGTGCTCGATGGCGGCATGCATGCTGGAAACGACGCGATCGCGATCTTGGGGGTGAATATGCTCGTACCACCAGATCGCCTCCACGCCCACCGCTTCGGCTGGGTAGTGAAACAAGGTCTGGATCGCCTCATTCCAAAACACCTGATTGCTGGCTAGGTTCCAGTCCCATACAGCATCATTGGTTGCCCGAGCCACCATCCGAAAGCGCGCTTCACTTTCGCGCAGCTGCTCTTCGGTGCGTTTCTGCTCGGTGATGTCGCGGGCGATCGCGTAGATCAGCTCCGTTTCGGGCGTGGCCGAGGCCATCCACGATAGCCAGCGATAGGAGCCATCCTGGTGGCGATAGCGGTTTTCAAAGTTGATGACCAAGCCGCCCTCTGACAGCTGTCCCAAAACCGCCTCTGTGGCTGGCCAGTCGTCAGGATGAATCCAGTGCCTGAACGAGTGGGCCATCAGCTCCGCATGGGAGTACCCCAGCACCTTCTCAAAGGAAGGGTTGATGCGCTTAAAGTAGCTGTCAAAGCCAGCAATGCAGAGCATGTCTAGCGACAGAGTAAAGAAGCGATCGCGCTCTTCCTCCATGCGCTTGCGCTCTGTGATGTCCTGACTAAAAGCAACGTACTCATAGGGCTCTCCCGTCTCGGTGATCAGAGGCACCAAGGTCGAATAGACCCAGTACAGCGAGCCATCCTTCGCGCGGTTTCGGATCTCCCCCTGCCATGCATCCCCGCGCCGGAGCTTCTGCCACAGCGTCTGAAAGAACTCCGGCGAATGGTAGCCAGAGTTTACAATTCGGTGATTTTGGCCGATCAGCTCTTCTCGCTCAAACTGAGAGATCTGGCAGAACTTATCGTTGACGTCTTTGATTTCGCCTTGGGGGTCCGTGATCGTGACGATCGAGGACTGATCCATCGCAAACTTAAAATCTGCTAGCTTTTTGAGCGAGGTTTGCAGCGCTCGCTCGGCCTGCTTGCGGGCCGTAATGTCGCTGCCAATGCCCAGGAAGCCAGTCAGGTTGCCAGCATCATCGCGCAGCGCCGTCACCGACAACAGGACCGGAAAGCGCGTCCCGTCTTTGCGAATGTAGGTCCACTCCCGCTCTTCGGCTTCGCCGCGTCGGGCCTTCGCAACGAAGACCTCAAACCCGGGTTCGATGACGCAACCGAGCTCCTGGGAGAGCGATCGCGCCCGTTCTGCGACTTCCTCGAGATCGTGAATAACCAGCGGCGTCTGGGCACCCAGCACCTCCTCAGCCCGATAGCCGAGCCAGGCCTGAGCAGCGGCATTAAAAGTCTGAATCGTGCCGTCTACGGTGGTAGAGATCACCATGTAATTGGCGCTATTGAGAATCACCCGCTGCATTTGCAGGGTTTCCTGCAAATCCATCTCCATCTGACGGCGCGCCGTGATGTCTCGCACCACTACGGCGAAGCCGCAGAGCTGCCCCTGCCCATCGCGCAGAGCCGTTGTGACCGCGTGGGCCCAAAATTCCCGGCCGTCCTGGCGACGGTGGGAGGCTTCTGCTTCATAGCTGCCTCGGTTGGCTGCCATTTCGAGGGATCGGCCCTCATCCCACTCAGGCCAGAGCTGCTGGGGAGAGCACCCCAACACCTCGACCTCCAGATAGCCATACATTTCCTCCGCCCCTGTGCTCCAGCGAGCAATCCGGCCCTGGGCATCTAGCAACAGCAGGCTGCAATCTTTGACGCTGGCCAACAAGAGCCGTAGACTTTCGTCACTGTGGCGCAGCTGCTGCTCTACTTGTTTGGCAGCGGTGATATCGACTCGATACCCCACGATCTCGGGCGGCTGCTGCGCTGGGCCGGGCACCAGTCGACACTCGTCTCGCAGCCAGCGATAGGTGCCGTCACCGTGCAAAAACCGATATTCGTAGCAAGAAGGTTCTGGCGCTAGACATTCAGATAAGCGCGCTAGCCAGCGATCGCGGTCTTCCGGATGGACATGATCCAGCCAAAAGGTAGGGTGCTCCAGAAATTGATCCACCCGGTAGCCCAGCAAAGAGGGCGCATTCTCGCTGATAAACGTTAAGGGATATCCGGTCGCCCTTCGGCTGCTGTAGACCACTGCTGGCGTTGCCAAAAGCAAGTGGTGAAGATGCTCCTGAGCCAGACGCAAAGCCGCTTCGGAGCGCTGCTGGTCGGCGATCGCCTGCTGTTGCTGAAGGCTAATTTGCAAAAGATCCGCTTGGTTGCGGCGCAGCTCCAGCAAGCTCACTACCTGCTCCGCCAAAATTTCTAGTCCCCGCAGCTGCTGCTCGCTGATCTGGCGGGGCACGCGATCAACCACGCACAGCGTTCCCAGGGGGTAGGCGTCCGGCGTCACCAGCGGTACACCGGCATAAAAGCGAATATGAGGCTCAGCCAACACGTAGGGATTGTCGCTGAAGCGCTCATCCTGAGAAGCATCCAGCACCACAAACGGCCCTGACTGCAAGATGACGTGGGTGCAAAATGCAGCATCGCGGGGTGTCTCAGCCGCCTCTAATCCGACCCGAGATTTAAACCATTGGCGATCGCGATCGACCAGCGTGATCAGCGCGATCGGCGTTTGGCAAATCGCTGCGGCTAATTGCGTCAAATTGTCAAAAGCAGCCTCTGGCCCTGAATCCAGCACCTCATAGCGGTAAAGGGCACGCAGGCGATCAGCTTCGTTTGCCGGTAAAGGAATAGAACAAGCGCGACGCGTCTCTGGCATTGGACAGGGTTAGAAACAAGAACTTTTGGGCGATCACACAGAATTCGTTATGAATTTTTAATTCAGTGATAAATCACCCTAATAGATTTATCCAAATTCTAAGACAAGTTTTGATGCCCTGACAGCGCCAAAACGCGTAGAAAAATTAAAGGCTTTCCCAAATTAGGAAAACCTTCGCAAAAGTCAACATTTTTCAAAGTATTGGCTACCGCGTTTATTGCCAAAATAGACGACCGAACCCTTTAAAGACTCAGCTTTATAGGCGATTATGCTCACGAAAGTTTTCGCAACTTTTTGCCCAAAATCAGCAATAAGAAGTCGCTTTTAAATCAACAAATTCAGCACCAAATTCCTGAATTTTCTGACAAATAGCGTCTAACAAATCCGGGCGATCGCTATCAAACCACTCAATGCGCTCATCCCCTCGAAACCAGGTTCGCTGGCGCTTCGCAAACTGGCGGGTGTGCAGTACCGTCAGCGCCTCCGCCTCCGCCCGCGAAATCTCGCCCCGCAGACACTGGCGCATCTCCTGATAGCCCAGCGTATCGAGCAGCGGTAGGCCATCTCCGTACTTCTCGACCAAGCGAGCCACCTCTGCCTCAAAGCCTCCTGCCATCATTTGGGCCGTGCGCTGCTGGATGCGCCGCGCCAGCAGATCTGGCTGAGCGCAGTCCAGCGCCACCTGCAAAATCGGGTAGCTCGGCGGGTTTTCGCCCTGCTGCTCGGAGATGGTCCGGCCCGAAACGTAAAACACTTCTAGCGCTCGCAGCGTCCGTACCAGGTCATTGGCGTGGATGCGGGCAGCAGCTACCGGATCAACCTGCTGTAAAAGGGTGTAGCAATGGGGCTGGCCCAGGGACATCAGCTGCGATCGCAGGTCTGGCTGGGGCGGCACTCGCGGAATTTTTAGGCCCTGCACCACCGCTCGGATGTAGAGGCCCGTGCCGCCCACCAGCAGGGGCGTCATGCCCACAGCGTGACAGCGGGCGATGTGCTGCTGGGCCCGCTGCTGGTAGTCTGCCAGCGTGAGGGTCTCGGTGGGCTCACAGATGTCGAGCAGGGCGTGGGGCGCTTGCTGCTGCTCGGCTAGGGATGGCTTGGCGGTCCCAATGTCAAATTCGCGATAGACCTGGCGCGAATCGGCGCTCAAAATTACGGTTTGGAAGCGCTGGGCCAGGGCGATCGCCAAGCTCGACTTCCCCGTTGCCGTCGGTCCTGCGATGACAATCAGCCCCGGCCTCGAAAAGCAGTAGTCCACCCCCTTCATAGATTGCCTCTCAAATGCCCTCAGAATCGCTTACAACCCTTTTGTGCTAAAATTTTGATATATTTTTGACGTTTTGAAGCCAAGGGCGGCTTCAAGCTGATTATCGGAGCGCTTCCTCTATGGCAAATGAATACGGTGCTGATCAGATTCAGGTCTTAGAAGGCCTTGAACCGGTTCGCAAGCGGCCAGGGATGTACATTGGCAGCACGGGGCCCCGAGGACTGCACCACCTAGTGTACGAGGTGGTGGATAACTCCGTCGACGAAGCGCTCGCGGGCTACTGCCATCAGATTCAGGTCACCTTGAATGCCGACGGCTCCGTATCGGTCACGGACGATGGGCGGGGCATTCCCACAGACGTCCATCCCCGCACGGGCCGGTCTGCCCTCGAAACCGTCATGACGGTGCTGCACGCAGGCGGCAAATTTGGCGGTGGCGGCTACAAAGTCTCAGGGGGTCTCCACGGCGTGGGGGTTTCTGTGGTCAACGCCCTCTCCGAGTGGGTCGAGGTCACGGTTTGGCGCGATCGCAAGGTTTTCAAGCATCGCTTTGAGCGGGGCGTTCCCATCGGGGAGATGAGCAGTGAACCCTATCCGGAGGCCCGGACTGGCACATCCCTCACCTTCATGCCCGACGTGCAGATTTTTACCGGGGGCATTGAGTTTGACTATGCCATTCTAGCGAGTCGTCTGCGGGAATTGGCATACCTCAACGGCGGTGTCTATATTTCCTTTACGGATAGCCGCCTGGAACTGCTCAAGAGCAATGAGCCCAAGGTTGAGGTTTACCACTACGAAGGCGGTATCCAAGAGTACATCGCTTACCTAAATCGGGACAAACAGCCGATTCATGAGGAAGTGATTTATGTCCAGGGTGAGCGCGAAGGCGTCCAGCTAGAAGTCTCGCTTCAGTGGTGCGTTGACGCCTTTACCGACAATCTTTTGGGGTTTGCCAATAACATTCGGACTGTTGACGGCGGCACTCACCTAGAAGGCCTCAAAGCAGTGCTGACCCGCACCATGAATTCGATCGCCCGCAAGCGCAACCGGCTCAAGGAGAATGAATCTAATCTGGGCGGTGAGCACATTCGCGAAGGTCTGACGGGCGTAATCTCGGTCAAAGTTCCAGATCCTGAGTTCGAGGGTCAGACCAAGACCAAGCTCGGCAACATGGAAGTGCGGGGGATCGTCGAGTCCTTCGTGGGCGAGGTGCTCACGGAATATCTGAACTTCCGGCCCGGCGTGGCAGATGCCATTCTCGAGAAGGCCATCCAGGCCTATAACGCCGCCGAGGCCGCCCGCCGCGCGCGGGAGCTGGTGCGACGCAAGTCGGTGCTGGAGTCTTCGACGCTGCCGGGCAAGCTGGCCGATTGCAGCTCTCGGGATGCCAGTGAGTCTGAGATCTTCATTGTGGAGGGGGACTCGGCAGGCGGCTCGGCCAAGCAAGGGCGCGATCGCCGCTTCCAAGCCATCTTGCCCCTGCGCGGCAAGATCCTCAACATCGAGAAAACCGACGACGCCAAAATCTACAAAAACACCGAGATTCAGGCGCTGATTACGGCTCTGGGGCTTGGCATCAAAGGCGAAGACTTTGACTCATCCCAGCTTCGCTATCACCGCATTGTCATCATGACCGACGCGGACGTCGACGGCGCCCACATTCGCACCCTGCTGCTGACGTTCTTCTATCGCTACCAGCGATCGCTCGTTGAGCAGGGCTACATCTACATCGCCTGCCCGCCCCTCTACAAGGTCGAGCGGGGCCGCAGTCACTACTATTGCTACAGCGATCGCGAACTGCAAGGCCTCATCCAGCGCGAATTTCCGCCCAACGCCAGCTACACCATTCAGCGCTTTAAGGGTCTCGGCGAAATGATGCCAACCCAGCTCTGGGAGACCACCATGAACCCAGAAACCCGCACCCTCAAGCAAGTTGAAATCGAAGACGCCGCCGAAGCCGATCGGATCTTTACGATTTTGATGGGCGATCGCGTTGCTCCCCGACGAGAATTCATCGAAACCTACGGTTCTCGCCTAAACCTCGCTGATCTCGATATCTAGATCGAGTCGCTACAGCGCTTTGGCTTGTCTGCCAGGTTCCTCACGGCCAGCAGGCAAGCCAGCGGTCCTCACTTTGCCTGCACAACTCCAAGGGCCAGCGCCAAGAAGCCACAAACTCAGCAAACCTACATCTATCCCTCAGCCTACCTCAAGAGGCTGAGGGCGTTTTTTATGCAAGTTTTTACGATGAGTGACAGCGACTTCACAAACCTTTATCGAGGAATCAACAATGAAGCGGATTTCTAAACTTCTTTTGGTCGGCTTCTTGGGCATCGGCAGTGTCGTTGGCCTGGCAGCCTGCTCCACCACCGGCCAAGGCGATCTCAGTACCCAGCCCTCCGGCGAGTCTGACTACTCCGCCCAGCCCGGCAGCGAGAACCCCCAAGCCGCCACAGGCGACGCCGCCAACAGCGAAGCAACCATGGCGTCTAGCAACACCGGCACCGTCCTAGAAGTTGCTGAAGAGCAGGGCTCTTTCAACACCCTGACCCAGGCCATCGAGGCAGCTGACCTAGAAGCCACCCTCAATGGCGAAGGCCCATATACCATCTTTGCGCCCACGGATGCAGCCTTTGCCGCTTTACCCGCAGGCACCGTCGAGGAGCTCCTCAAGCCCGAAAACAAAGTCGCCCTCACCCAGCTTCTGACCTACCACGTCATTCCCGGTGAAGTCACCTCTGCCCAGCTTTCCTCTGGAGAGGTACAAACCGTTGAAGGCACCCCTGTGGCGATCCAAGTTGATGGCACAGCCGTCCGAGTTAACGACGCTCAAGTTGTACAGCCTGACGTACTGGCCAGCAATGGCGTCATTCACGTCGTGGACCGAGTGATCTTGCCCAGCGACATTCAGTCCCAAATCGAAGGCGGCGCCACAACTGAGCCCGCTCCGGCCACCAACTAGACCGGCCTCGCTGATCACAGTATCCGTGGGAATCGGAGGAACACTTCGGCCCCGCCTAGGCGGGGCCGACTTTTTGGAGATTGCTGCTGGTAGATCGCTGCTCAAGCGGGTTCTTGACATCCTCCCTTCCGTAAACGAGAGGGATTCCTTAAACCTCACGATTTAGCCAAAGCAGCAGAAGCCTCACGCCATAATCTTTGATTTGGCGTTGAGATGAATGCGAGCGAGCGAACGACACTCCTCTGACCTATGCCGCAGGCCCGAGCAGGGGAGAGGGAGGAAACGAGCAAACCTCTCATGATGCAAAACGGGTGTGAGATAATCAGGCTAAGGGTTTGAGCTAATCGCCGCCCTGAAACTTGAACCTTGACAACCTGGAATATGGGGTTCTGCCTGGAAACAGACGATTCGTCGCCCCATCTGTGGGCAGGTAAAATTCCAGCAGTACAAAGGAGAGAACAACACTCTTTGTATTGTTCCGGTGCGGTGGGGCATCCCGTATCGTCAATAAAGCTCAGGAAACGCCCGATGGGATACCAGGGGTCACTGAGAAGCCTACGCTGCATACGTCAGTATCAGCGTAGGAGTATGTCACGTTTCTGCTTCATAGCAACTGCCTCTACCCTCAAGGAGTTTTATGGTCTTACGTTCGCTCCACAGACTATCCCCGCAAGCCCTGCGGTTCTTAAGTGTCGATTCTCAACAGAAAAAAGACTGTTGTTGGTTGATTCAAGGGGTGGACTGCCCATTGCCCTCTCCTCTTTTCCCGGTCTACCGATTTGTCTGCGCCGCCAGTTTCCTGGACTTCGCTCGTTAGACTGTCTGAATCCATCGTCTCGGGTGGGTCAGTGACCGCCCCGATTCTATCTCGTAAAGCCGTCCTGAAGGACGGGGTTTCAAACCCATTTTTCTGATGAAGCGTGCTAGAGAGGCTGTTGGGATTTCAGCAGTGTAAGAAATTTTAATGAAATTTCTCATCAAATCGGTCTACCTTAGCAATTTAGGTGGTTTTTTGTCTTTCTCCTTCGTACGGGTTGAAACAGCCGCAGTCAAATTTAACATTAGGAAATTTCACTAATGAGTAGCAATTTAGCAACCAAGCTACGTGAGGGCACCAAAAAGTCCCACACGATGGCTGAGAACGTTGGTTTCGTTAAGTGCTTTCTGAAGGGAGTCGTTGAGAAGAACTCCTATCGGAAGCTGGTTGCCAACCTTTACTTCGTCTACTCCGCGATGGAAGAAGAGATGGAGCGTCACCGGGAGCATCCCATCGTCTCCAAGATTTACTTCTCTGAACTCGACCGGAAAGAGAGCCTTGAGAAGGATTTGAGCTACTACTTTGGCGCTAACTGGCGGGCTCAGGTGGCTCCTTCGGATGCTGCTGAGGCCTATATTGCCCGGATTCGTGAGATTTCCAACACCGCTCCAGAACTGTTGGTTGCTCACTCCTACACGCGCTATCTTGGCGACCTGTCGGGTGGGCAAATTCTCAAGAACATCGCTAAGCGCGGGATGAACCTAGCCGATGGCGAGGGAACCAACTTCTACGAGTTTGAGCACATTGATGACGAGAAGGCCTTCAAGGGGACCTACCGTCAGGCGCTCGATGAGCTGCCCGTGGACGACGCTACGGCAGACCGCATTGTGGATGAGGCCAACGATGCTTTTGGCATGAACATGAAGATGTTCCAAGAGCTGGAAGGCAACCTGGTTATGGCGATCGGCCGCATGCTGTTCAACTCTCTGACTCGTCGTCGGGGCCGGGGCAGCACGGAGCTGGCTACGGCTGAGTAATGCGTCGTGCGTCGCTCTAGAACGCTTTGATTGCGCGATGATCGCGTAGTTGATTCTTGATAGCCCTGGAAACTGGGTGGCTGTGAGGCAGTCGCTGGGTTTCCAGGGCTATTTGGCGTGTAGGGGCGCTGCGATCGCGGCAGCGCGGAGCTGGTCGCTAGATGTAGGCCTGGATGTCTTCACCGCAGTGATCGGCCAGGTAGCACAGGGAGCGGAAGCGCAAGCTTACTAGCTGTTCGTAGAGGGGGTTGAGCTTGCAGAGGGGAGGAATGTGGGCGATCGCTCGTCCAGCGATGATGATGTCTCGCTCAAAAGGGCACTGGGCTGGAATCAGGCGGCAGAAAAGACGGGCAGTTTGAGGATTGCGGATCTCGATAGCATCGATCCAGTAACGCAGTGGTGCAAAGAACATGTCAAACACCTTCAAAATCAATTGGCTCTGCTGAGAGTCGTTGCCGATCAGAGAAGCGCTTTGAGACAGCAACGACGGAACGGAAGTAGGCATTCGCAGGACTCAGACGGCGAGGAAGTATGTAGGGCAGCGCCCTCTGGACCAGAATGCTCTACTTTTAGGATACAAAATGTAACAGAAGATTCCATAAAGGGTTGAAAAAAGAGGATTCCCTTTTAGTCAAATTCCTATGAATTCTCAGCGGATGGTTTTGGGGTACAGGAGGGGCGATCGCTCCTGGGGCCGATGGTGAGCGCGATCGCTTCTGGGTGGAGTCTGGGACTGGCGATCGCCCAATATGGCATTTTGGCCCTGAGCTATCTTGGGCTCGCGTTGGGCTATGTGCCTGGATTTCGGATGAACCGGGCCACGATTGCTCTAACGAGCTCAGCATTCTTGATCGGTCTGGGCGTTCTGCCGCTCCAAGAGGCTTGGCAGTCGATCGACGCAACGACCCTGGTGTTTTTGCTCAGCACCATGGTGCTCAACGCCAATCTGGCCTACGCTGGCTTTTTCCAGGTGGTGCTGGCGTCTCTTTTGCGGGTGACTCGGAGCCCCTTTGGCGTGCTGGTGGTGCTGACCTTTGGGAGTGGGCTCCTGTCAGCGCTGTTTCTCAATGACACTCTGGCGATTCTCTGCACGCCTTTGGTGCTAGCGCTCACCCAAACGCTCCGCTTGCCGCCCGTGCCCTACCTGCTGGCGCTGGCGGCATCGACGAACGTGGGCTCTGTGGCCACCCTGAGCGGCAATCCGCAGAATATTTTGGTGGGTTCCTTTTCCCAGATTGGGTATGTGCCCTTTGCCCAGGCGCTGGGGCCGGTGGCGGTGGCAGGGCTGACGGTGCAAGTTGGTCTGCTGGGGTGGCTGTATCCTGCGGTGCGATCGCTGCAGCCCCAGCCGGGGGAGGTTGCGCTGCAGCCAAGGGTGTTTCGTCCCCTCTTGGTCAAAAGTCTTTGGGTCACTGCGGGGCTGCTGCTGGCGTTTGTGGTCGGGGCTCCGCTGGCGAATTCAGCCTTTGTGGCGGCGGCTATTTTGCTGATCACGCGCCGCATCAAGCCCCAGCGAATCCTGCGGGAGGTGGACTGGAATCTGCTGGTTTTATTTTCGGGGCTGTTTATTCTTAGTCGCTGCACGCAGGTCCTGGATCTGCTGACGCCGTTTCAGCAGTGGGTCGCGACGCCCTGGGGGCTCTGCGGGGTCACGACGGTGCTGTCAAACGTGATTTCTAATGTGCCAGCGGTGCTGTTGATCCAGCCGCTGATTCCTCGGGAAGAGACGCAGTCTTGGCTGCTGCTGGCGGCTAGCTCGACCTTGGCGGGCAACCTGACGCTGTTTGGGGCGATCGCCAACTTGATTGTGGTGGAAGCGGCTGAAAAGCTGGGCCATCGACTGTCTTTTTGGGAGCACTTCCGGTTTGGACTACCGCTGACGGCAATCACTTTGGCGATCGCCTACGCCTGGATTGTCTGGGTGCTCTAGTCGACGACTTTCGCCTGAGCCAAAAAGGCTCGAAAGCGCTCGTCTTCTTGGCGATAGCGCTCTGCTGCTTGGGCCAGCTCTGCCGCTGAGATCTCGCCATCGGCGTGGCGTTCTTGGGCCAGCTCGTACTCCAGCTTGCTGATTTGGTAGGCCTGCTGACGCAGCGTCCCCTCGATGTCGCCAGTCCAGTTGGTAAAGCCCAGGGTTTGGGTTTCTGGATCGGTGTTGCCGACGGGGGCGATCGCCTCGGAGCGGCTCACCCGGGTCAAGCGCCGAAAGCTCACGAGGGCGGCTCGCACTTGCTCTAGGCGATCGAGGGCATTTTGGGGCGCAAAGCGATCGCCCAAGGTCACAGCCAGGGGCTCATCGGGGCTCACGGCGCTTTCCGAGAGAGCCAGCGGCTTTGCAGGCGGCTCTGAGGATGCCTGGGGCTGTAGCAAAGACACCACCGGCACCAGCACCATCAGCACCGCCGTCACCAGAATCGATCGTTGAATTGCCATGTTGAGTCCCCTCTGCCCTCGGTAGATTTGTGGTGAGCCCAGGCATGATCGGCTAGGGCGCGATCGCCCCTGCAACGTTTCACTTTCCCGATCGCCACTCAATCTTCTTTACAGAGCTACTCGGCGGATTTCCGGTCCCAATTTTCTCGGCGCTGGAGGGGATTGATCCACTCGTTGAGTCCTTCGCCCAGGAGCGACAGTCCCACGACCATCAGGGTCATCGACAAGCCGGGGAATAGCGTTGTCCACCAAATGCCCGTCGGCAAGGCGTCCAGAGCCTGACGCAGGTCGTAGCCCCACTCGGGAACGCCCTCCGGCAGACCCAGACCCAGAAAGCCCAGCCCCCCCAGAGTCAAGATCGCATCAGCTGCGTTCAGGGTAAACAGGACAGGCACACTCTGGATCACATTGAGAAATAGATAGCGCGACAGCACCGTCCAGGTCGAAGCTCCCATGGCCTGGGCCGCTTCCACAAACAGCTCGGTCTTGACGCTGACGGTGTGGTTACGAACGACGCGGTAGTACTGAGGGATGTAGGAAATGCTGAGGGCGATCGCCGCATTGAGCACCCCGCGACCCACGACAAACGCCAGCGTCACCGACAGCAGCAGCCCCGGCAGCGTGTAAATCGTATCCATCAGAAACAGCAGCACCCGATCGAGGCGTCCTCCCACATAGCCGCTTACCAGCCCCAGGGGAACACCCCCCAGCAAGCTAATCACCGTCGCCAACACCACCACCTGCCACGCCGCCTGACTGCCAAACAGCGCCCGCGAAAACACGTCATAGCCCTGCCGCGTTGTGCCAAACCAGTGGGCGCCAGAGGGCGGCTCATGGATGGGATTGATCAAAGAGGCGGTGGGGTCTTGAATCCAGCCCCAAGCCTGCATCACTGGCGCCAGCAGCGCCAGCACCACAAACACTAGCGTCATCCCCAGACCAATCAGGGTCAGCTGAGCTGACAGGTTGCGAGAGCCCGCGCGGGACAAAAACCTTGGAATGCGGAATTTGGTGAAAGTCATGGGCCACAGGAGGATTGCAAAATGGGCTGAAGGCTACACTAGCAGCTCCAGGAACCGGACCCAAGCCCTAGCTTGCGCAGGGCTGCTTCTGCCGCTCGCTTACTGGCTTCTTGCTTGCTGCGATCGCAGCCGATCCCGTAGCACTCGTCCCCAATCCACACCGACAGCGTGAAGGTTTTGGCGTGATCAGGCCCAGACTGATTCACCAGCTGGTATCGGGGAAGCTGGTGGGTTTCCTGGGCCAAAGCCCACTGCTGCAAGTAGGTCTTGGCATCAATGGAAGGCTGACTGTCGACCCATTCCTGGAGCAGCGGCCCAAACAAACGTTCGACATAGACCTGGACCGCATCGATCCCAGAATCCAGAAAATACGCGCCAATCACCGCTTCGAAAGCGCTGCTGAGCAGGGAAGGGTTTTGGCGACCATCTGCTTTAGCCACGCCCCGCCCCAAGCGCAGGTGATTTCCCAAATCTAGGGCGATCGCCACCTTGGCCAGTTGCGTCTGGTCCACCAGCATCGATCGCCGTCGAGTCATTTCCCCTTCTGGCATCGTCGGATAGCGGCGATACAGCAGCGCTCCCACCAAAAACCCCAGTACCGCGTCCCCCAAAAACTCTAGGCGCTCGTTATCATCGCCTGCCTCTGGGTGTTCGTTCACGTAGGAGCGATGGGTCAGTGCCCGCCTCAACAGCCCTTCGTCTCGCTGAAATTTGGGTAGAGATGTTTCAGTCATAGCGTCTCCTGTTAGCTGATTTTTTGTAGGAAGCAGAAGGGCTGAGCAAGGACGATCGCCCTCTCTCTAGCCTCTCTAGACAGTCCGAGTTTTCACGGAATTTGTTATGAAATTCTTAACAATTACTCAAATAGCCGATCTATCAAAGCCTTGGAGCATCAAAACATCCGCTAAACTTGTAATTTTTCAATAAGCATTTGCAATGTCTTTGCCCAGCAAAAATGCACTATTACTTATGAATTAGCTGCTAAGGTAAAGAAACATATCACTTCAATCCCGGTCTTTACCGCTCAACGATGGTTATTCCCACCACTTTGCAGCCACCACAACGGGTTCCCTCTCCAACACCCGCCACCACCGGTAGCACTCGGACCGTCTTCTGTGATTTTGACGGCCCCATCATCAACGTCTCTGCCCGCTACTACAGCACCTATCGTCTTGCCCTCGCTGACACCCAGACGCTTCTCGAAAAGCAAGGTCACGACATCCACTGCTGCCCGCTCAGTGCTGACCAGTTTTGGCAAATGAAGCAAGAGCGCGTTCCCGATGTGGAAATTGCGATGCGATCGGGCCTGACCCTACCTCAGACCGAGCTGTTCTTGCAGCGCGTCAACACTTTGGTCAATCAGCCGGCCCTGCTGCACAAAGACTCCCTCCAAGAAGGCGTCTCCCATGCGCTCCTACAGCTGCGCGATCGCGGGCTGCGCGTCGTGCTGGTGACCCTGCGCTGCCAGGAGCAGGTGACTGAGCTTCTCGAGAGCTACGACCTGGATGGCATCTTCGATGGCATCTACGGCACCCAAGACTGCCAGATTGCTTACCACAACCAAGCTGAGCTCAAGACGCAGCTTTTGCGAGAGGCGATCGCGGCCGAGACCCATCTGGGCCACAGCCCCCTGTGCATGATTGGCGACACCGAAGCAGACATCCTGGCAGGGCAGCAAGCGGGCATCCCGACCCTCGCGCTCACCTGCGGCATCCGCAGCGATCGCTATCTGCGCACCTTCAACCCCACTTATATCCATCAGGACCTAGTCACCGCCGTTCAGCAGCTTCTAGGCTGCCCCAAGCTGTTTTAGGGCGACTGGTTGCGCAACTCCATTTCACTCCACCAGCGATTGAGCGGGAAATAAATAACCGGTGCCCAGAGGCTGCTCAAAATCGCTGAGCTCAGAGCCACCAGCTGGTGATAGTTCCAGATTTCCGTCAGCGTCAAGTAAGGCGTTGTGCGGGGCAGACGAGCTAGGGGAATCGCCAAGCCCGTGTCGCCGTGCAAAGAGAACTGTAGGGCGATGATCGTTTCAGCCACAACTGCCATTCCGAAGACAATCAGCGCCACAGAGATAAAGTCTTCCTGGACATAGCGTTGTTTTTGTAGTCGCGCCGTCAGAATCCCAACCACCATCAAGCTGAGCGCGTGAGTTGGCTGAGGCGAAGTCATACCGTCTTGAACCAGACCCAGTACCAGTCCCGCCAAGGCTCCCTGAAACGCTGTTCGCTTGACGCTCCAGGCAACCACCCAGATTAGCAGCCAGTTCGGGCCAATTCCCGAGATTTCCATACCGGGCAGACGCGTAGGCAGCACCAATAGGCACAGCAGAACCGACGCTACGGTGACGCTCCAGTTCAAAATCGGACGCGATCGCGAACTTGCGAGGAGACCATCAATCAGAGAGCGGGTTCTTTTGATCGAAAACACGGCGGTGTACGCAGAACGCAGAGGATTTGGAAAAAGCCGGACTAGCGCGCAATATCCCTAGTTACCAGAGCCAGCCTCAGAAGACGTGGGTTCCGGCTGCTTGCTGTTGGGATAGATAATGACCCACTCCAAGTAGCTAATCGGAGCCGATAAAACCACAATGGCCTCAGGCGCAGGGCTCTTAGTCAGGTCCACAGACTCGATGCGTCCAATCGGCAGACCTGAGGAGAAAAGCTGGCTAAAGGCCGAGGTTGAAACCACATCGCCCCGGCGAACATCGGGCACCTTGTCAAAAAATTCCATCACGGCCCGGTTACCTGCTTGGCCCCGGATAAAGCCCATGTTGCGGCTGCGGCTGACCGTGGCGCCGACCCGACTGGTCGGATCGCTGATCAGCAGGACTCGGCTGGTGTTGGGGGTGACGCTGGTAACTCGGCCCACGAGACCGCCAGCGCTAGTCACGACGTCGCCCACCTCAATGCGATCGCGGCTGCCGCGCCCCAGAGTCAGCTGCTGCCACCAGTGATCGGCGCTGCGGCCAATGACCGGCGCAACCAGTTTCTCGTTCTGGCTTTTGGCTGCGTAGCCCAGCAGCTCCTGAAGCTTCTGGTTTTGGCTCTCTAGCTCAACTAGGCGCTCTTGCAGCTCCATGATCTTGGCGTTCTCTTCCCAGTCTTGCTGGACAGGGGCTCCTTGAAACGGCCGCGAGAGCGTATAGTAAAGCTCAAACAATGCTGCGCCCTGGGTTTGACGAAAGCCCCAAGCAGCTCCTAAGGCAAGCAGCGCCAAAAGAATTTGCAGCCCAAAGCGATCCCACCAGCGACGGAGTATAAACATCTCAAGACTGATTCAGTTGGTACGGGAGCACGGATCTCAGGCGCACAGAGATAGTCTTGCTGGCAATCTGTAGTTGACTCACGTTGCTCAGCGGCTCCTTGGGCGCGATTCAAGCAAAATTTGGCTTTTGGGTCGCGCGATCGCCCTTTGAGCTGCGATCGCGCAAAGCCTCTCTAACTCAGGTCATCGAACTTAAGTGAACGTGCGCTGACGCTGGCTGCTAAAGACGCGCTCTAGCTGCTTGAAGTTCTCAAGCACCCGGCCCGTTCCCAGCACCACACAGCTCAGCGGATCGGCCGCCACGTGCGTCACGATGCCAGTCTCGTGGCTAATCAGCGTGTCTAGACCCTTCAGAAGCGCTCCGCCCCCGGCTAGCATGATGCCTCGGTCGATGATGTCTGCTGCCAATTCAGGCGGCGTCCGCTCTAGGGTTCGCTTCACGGCCTCCACGATCACCGACAGGGGCTCAGACATGCTCTCCCGAATTTCGGGGCCCTTGATGGTGACCGTGCGGGGCAGACCTGACAGCATGTGCAGACCCCGGACTTCCATGGAGCTCTCGTCTGTGTCGTGGGTCGGATACGCAGAACCAATTTGAATCTTGATTTCTTCGGAGGTGCGCTCACCAATCACCAGGTTGT
Source organism: Geitlerinema sp. PCC 7407 (assembly GCF_000317045.1). Lineage (NCBI taxonomy): Bacteria > Bacillati > Cyanobacteriota > Cyanophyceae > Geitlerinematales > Geitlerinemataceae > Geitlerinema > Geitlerinema sp. PCC 7407. The sequence goes on along the minus strand of NC_019703.1, from coordinate 1,198,871 downwards.
GCACCTTTTTCATGTACTGAGTGATCGACTCGCTGAGCTCATCCCCTGCGACCCGCACAGACTCACTCAGCACCGTTCCCTGGAGACTGAGGACTGCAACCTCGGTGGTTCCGCCGCCAATGTCAATGATCATGTTGCCGGTTGGCTCTGCTACCGGGAGACCTGCCCCGATCGCCGCCGCCACAGGCTCATCGATCAGTCGAACGTCCCGGGCTCCGGCTTGGAGGGCTGCCTCCATCACCGCTCGCCGCTCAACGCCAGTCACACCGCTGGGAATCCCAATCACGATGCGCGGCGATACCAGCGCTCGCCCTTCGTGGACGCGCTGGATGAAATGCTTCAACATCAGCTCGGCTGTGTCAAAGTCGGCAATGACGCCATCCCGCAGAGGCCGCAAAGCCACAACGTTTCCTGGGGTCCGACCCAGCATTTTCTTAGCGTCTTCGCCCACGGCCAGGGGAACTCGTTCGTCCTGGTCCATGGCAACAACGGAAGGTTCTTGCAGGACAATTCCTTTCCCAGAGACATATACCAGGGTATTTGCGGTACCGAGATCGATACCCATGTCCCGGGACAGAGAGAAACGATTGAAGATCCCCACTACTGACTACGCTCCCAATGCGAGATGCTGTTACGATACGGCTGACGAGGGGCCAAGGGTGACCGAGGTGGATTTTATTACGTTTTCTATCCTGAGTCTAGTCGGCGCGATCGCCCTTGGCTCAGTGTTGGAATCCACTAATAAATCATCCCGATCGGCTAGACCTAGCTCAGGACAAAACTCTTCAATTTTTTCTTTCTACGATCGCCCATCTCTGAGCACTCGAGACCTTTGAAGGGCTACGAAAACCATCTGGAAACGCTTTCCAGAAATGCGCGGCACACTCAAGGCGAAGGATCAAAGAGGTACTCTCAAAGACCATTGTAGAGGGTGTAGAAGACCTCTTGAAGGTGAATAAAGGGCAACTCAATTTTTTCTGGCAGTTGAAACTATTTTGCCCAGGCTCATCTTGATCGGTTGATGGAAAATTCGAACATTTCATCAGCACGGTTGCTGGCACAAATTTGTCCCTGCAATTCTTCGACGAAATGATGAAAAACCGATAAAATTAGTACACCCAAACTGTCTTGGACTTCGTTTCCCATGAGTTTGAACTGCGTAAACTTGGTTGGTCGGGTCGGCGGCGATCCGGATGTCAAGTATTTCGAATCTGGCAGCGTTGTTTGCAATTTGACCCTGGCCGTCAATCGCGTCAGCCGCAATAGTGATGAGCCTGATTGGTTCAGCTTGGAATTGTGGGGAAAAACAGCAGAAATTGCGGCCAATTATGTTCGCAAGGGCAGCTTGATTGGTGTTAATGGCTCGCTGAAGTTTGACTATTGGCAAGACCGAGGAACGGGCGCTAACCGCTCCAAGCCGGTGATTCGGGTTGAGCGCCTCGACCTGCTGGGCTCCCGACGCGATAACGAGATGAATGCTTCGGGTGGATCGGGTAACTACAGCGAATTTTGAGCATGACGCAGCCGCCAGAGGGGAGCGATCGCCAGCGCGAACACCAAGCAAATGAGCGCACTTTTCTGGCTTGGCTGCGCACCTCGATTGCGCTGATTGGCTTTGGGTTTGCGATCGCCCGCTTCGGGATTTTTTTGCGGCAGCTGCGGGCGACTCTCGCCCCAGACACTGGCGTCCCGGCCGCTGGTACCGAGCTGCTCGGCATGTTGCTGGTTATAGCGGGAGTGGGTCTGGTGCTTTTCGCGGCCTGGCACTACAACCAGGTGTTCTGGCAAATTGAGCGGGGCCAATACCGGCCCAACCGCTGGATCATTTGGGTGACGACGGGGCTAGTGGTGATTTTGGGCCTGTGCAGCCTGCCGCTGATGGTGTCGGGGCTGCGGCTTCCCAGCGGCGGTGGTGATTCGATGCTCCAGTCCCGCCGCGATCGCCCCTGGATCGCCGCAACGCTTCAGCACTGGATTCCCCTCAGCCGAGTCCCTAGACTCTAGACTCTGCCGAACCAAATACTTTTGGAAGAATCGATCCACAAGACCCCGGCAGTGACTACACTCAGAACATTGCGGGGCCTTCGGTTTGTCACCTTCTAGCGAGTGTTAGATTGCCAAATGAGAATAGATGAGTGCTACCGAATACTGGAACTAAAGCCGGGAGCTTCAACGGAGGAAGTGAACCAGGCGTATAAGGATTTGGCATTCATTTGGCACCCAGATCGCATTCCCCATGACAATGAGCGCCTGCGCCTCAAGGCCGAGGAAAAGCTGAAGGAGCTCAATCAGGCGCGCGAGATGCTGCGATCGCACCAGCGGGGGCGGCGCGCGCGATCGCAGACAACATCCTCAACCCAGTCGACGACCAAGCCGAGCCAGAGCGCTGGGCAAACCGTCCATCGCCACCGCGCCACCGAAACTCACCACCAGCGCCCCAGCTATTCTCGTCCCCAAACCCACCACACGACTCAGACATCCCAGACATCTCAGACATCCCAGGGGCGCGATCGCCATCGCAGCGCGGCCCATCAGTCGCCCTATCAGCAGACTCGACCCACCAGCGATCGCCCACCAGCGTCACCGCCGCCTGCCAGCCCGCCGGAGCCAGCACCCGCCTCAAATGGCAAGCAGCGCCCCAACCAGGCGCCAGACTTGACCGGAGTCAACCTCAGCGGCGCTAATCTCGCCGAGAAAGATTTCTCGGGGCGCAACCTCAGCAACGCCGACTTGAGCCAGGCAGACTTGAGCGATACCTTCCTGCACAAGGTCAACCTGAGCGGCGCCAACCTGAGCGGCGCCAAGCTGTTTCGCGCCAATCTGCTTCAGGCCAATCTGCGCAATGCCAATCTCCAAAACGCCAACCTAGTTGGGGCCGATCTGAGCGGCGCAGACCTGACGGGCGCCGATCTGACTGGGGCGCGGGTCGGAACCGCCGATCGCATCATGGTGAAGCTGACCGGCGCAATTTTGACAGACACGATTTTGCCTGACGGTAGCCGATACCAGGCTTAGGCAGGCACTTTAAAGCAGGCATTTTTAGATCTTTTGGCTAGGGCGATCGCCCCTGCCAAGGCTTTGTCGTTTTTTAGTTATTTTTATAGTACATTTGTACTTAAATCTTTCAACTCACCCCTCTCAACCCATTGCTTATGCAAACAATGCCGCTTGTGTCGCTGGGGCTGGTCACGACACTGAGCTTGGGCCAGGCCGCCTATGGACAAGATTTGGGGCTCGATTTTGATTTGCCTGGCGAAAGCAGCTCTGGAACAGGGGCGATCGCCCCTGAGACCGCCCCTGTCCAGACTTCCGCCGATGACGCCCGCTTCCTTTCAGCCGCACCCGTTGACTCGACGCCAATCGACCCAGGCTCGGCCCGTGCAGACACGCTGAGCCTGCAACCAGAGACGATGCCAGGCATCCAGCCGGAGGTGCAAACCCTCTTGCCGAGTGCTGAGGCAGCTCTCCCGGAGACAGCAGACTCTGAAGCTGTGATGGGCAGCCCAACGGTCCCGCTAGTGGCCGCAGCGCCTGAGGCAGACCCAGACTTGAGCGAAACAGTGACCCCGGAGACCGTGCGCGATCGTTGGTTTGCTGGCGGCTCTGACGCTTTGGTTGCGATCGCCATTGGCGCAGCCGAGGGCACCCGCCAGCCCAACGGCGCCAAAAATCCGGCCTACTACTGGCACGCCGACCCCGGCAACAAAGCCGACAACTTTGGCACCTTCAGCTATCAGCACCTCTCTGCCCAAGAAAAAGCCCCCCTCGACCAAGCCCGCACCATCACCGAAGTCCGCAAAATCGCCGCTGCCCATCAGCTCCCCGAGAAGGCCGATCAGCGCCAGCTAACCAAGCTAAAAGCCTTCTACAACAAACTGCAAACCCAAGCCCAATCCCAAGGGCTGACCCTCAACGATCTAGAGATGATGAATGGTCTGGACCTGGCAAACCAGAGCGAGGAAGCGGCCCTGGCCTGGATGGGTTACGTCGATCGCCTCGCGCAAATGAAGCAGCTCGTCAGCGACCCCGATGAGCAAATTTTGGAGGCGCGGGTCTGGTCCTACTGGGATCCTCAGCACCACCGGTGGGATGCCCCGGGTCTGGGAAACCAGTACGACGACATACGAGCGGACCAGGCGCGTCGTTTTCGAGAGGTCAAAGCCGTCCTGGACCACCAGGAAGTTCATCTGGCTCGGCGATCGCCCCCCGGTTCCCAGGAAACAGAGGCGATCGCACAGCAGATCACCGAGTACAATCCCTCACCCTAGACAGAGTCGATAGGCCCAGCTTGAGCGACAATCACCCTTAAGAGCAGCGCTCTGGTTTCAAAGCGCCTGTCCAGGTTTCGTTTTACTCAAGCCTTCCATCATGTCTCAACATTCTTCCCTTCAGGCCTACGAAGGCGGCTGCCACTGCGGCGCTGTACGCTTTCGCGTCCACGTCTCGGGTCAAGAAGAAGTGCAAGATTGCAGCTGCTCCATCTGTCGGAAAAAGGGGTTTCTCCACCTGATTGTGCCGCCAGAGCAGTTTGAGCTTCTCCGAGGCGTCGATGATCTCAGCCGCTACGAATTTAATACGGGCGTTGCCCAGCATCTGTTTTGTCAGCACTGCGGCATCCATGCCTTTTATCGGCCCCGGTCTCATCCAGACTGGTTTGACGTCAATGTGCGCTGCCTGGATGAGGACCTCCTAGAACGCTTCACCATCGTTCCCTTTGATGGCAAAAACTGGGAGCAAAACGTCGGCTCTCTCGCTGATGTCCCGCCGCAGGTCCTGGAGCAGTCGTGAGCGATCGCCTTTTGTCAGCCTCTAGGTCTCGTCAGCAGGATTTGCCAGAAATTTTTGGCCCCCGCGATAGCCCCCGGACTTTGGAGGGCACCCTAAGGCAAGAGGCGGTTGAAAATTTTTTCTCCTCTCTTCTCTATGGACATCTCTTCAACGACCCTAGCGATCGCTAGGGTTTTTTCTTAGGTATTGGGTTTTAAAACTGTCAAAAATTTGACTTCTCTGCGGATAGAACTGTGCAATCGTTGTAACCAGTACCAAGATGAGAGAGTTTCGTATTGATCGCCCGGTTGGCCGCCGGGCTTTTTACTGAGCTTTTATCTCCAACAGCGTAAATTTGGGTTGTCGCTAGAGGGGAATCTCCTGGATTTCACTGAGATCGAGCCGCCAGCTTTCCGCTGGGCGATCGCCCGCTTTGCGGAAGGCGCGATCGCAGCGCACCGCAAACTGGCAGCGCCGACACCGCCCCGCAGACTCATTCACCTGAGGGAAATCCTGCCCTTCCTGATAGGCCTCCAGCCATCGCAGCGATCGCTCGAGCAGCTGATGCAGATCGCGATGGGTCTGAGCATGCAGCTCCGCACTATAGGGAAAGCGGATCGACTCCGGCTCTGGCCTATCCCCCGCCGAGGATCCCTGGACAAACCAGTACGTCATGGCGATCTGTGCCGGCTGGTACTGGCTCGTCTCAGCCAGCACATAGAGATAGAGGCGGGTTTGCCAGTGCCGAGCCAGCCAGTCTGCATTCTGGGGCCGGGGGTAGGTTTTCCAGTCCAGGATCTCCGCAGTCTGCGGACCCGCCACCAGCAAGTCATAGACCACCGTCAGCAGAAAGACCGGCTCCTCGGTAGGGCTGCCGGTCGGCGAAAACCCCAGCGTGCGGCTATGTTCGCTATCGCGGAAGATGCCCGCCTCAGCAGCGATCGGCTGAAAAATGTCTGGGGCCTTGGTGCGCAGCGCCTGCAAACAGCGCTGCAGGGGATCATCGCCGAGGGCCTCAACCGGCAAGCCCAGCGCTTGCTGCTGCATCAGCAGGTGAAACTGACTCCCCCAAGTCAGGCTTTCTTGCTGCTCGGGAGGGACGGGGGAGCCTAGCTGATCTAGGTGCAGGTGCTGAAACAAGCGGGGGCAGGCTTCGAGGGTGTTGAGCTGAGCCTGGGATAGCCGAATGGGCAAAGACTCGGGCAGCATGGCATCACCTAGCGTTTGGTGAGGACGAAAACGCTGCCTTCATTGCCGCGGCCAATGCGCATGTCTTCATCTAAATAAGTGATGTCGAGCCATCCTTGGCGATCGCGGTTGGCCAAGTTGGCGTCGAGGGCCAAGAACTTTTGGCCAGACTCGATGGCATCAATGAAGGGCTGGGGAGCCTGATAGCCGATCAAGCGGGCGAGTCCCGCAATCACCCGCTCAAACTTCACCGTCACACGCCGCTCCGAAACCGGCGTAAAGCGGGCCGCCACGCTCACGATCGCATTCAGCCCTGGCAGTCCTTTGACTTCGGCAATGTTATAGATCCGGGCCTCGACGGGGCGCACACATTGATAAATCTGGCCCAGCTGGGCCAGCGGGAAACGATCGAGATTGAGCAGCTCCTGGCTGGTGGTGTAGAGCAGTCGCCAGTCGCCGGCCAGCAGGTCAGCGGCTTCGGTGGGGCGGGGCGTGGGGTTGCGCTCCTCAAGGCGGGCGATCGCCGACAAGATGAACTGCTTGTCTGGGTCCGAGGCCAGCAGGCCGCGATTTTTGCCCGCGATCGCCTCTATCAAGTCTGTTTTGCCGATCATGATGCTTCCAGAGTTCTTCGTAATCCAGGAATACAGGTCGCAGCCGCTGTCCCAAACAGTGCGATCGCCGCCAAAGTTGACCGCAGATCTTGACACACCATCATGCTCTAAGCTAAGGATAAGGCTCTAAAATTATCCTTGGCGATAGATCTCGGGCTCGGCTCCTATCCCAAGTGTGTCACTTTCCACTGATTGCACCTATTTACGCATGTACAACCCCTCCCTACGTTCGGAGCCGCGTCGTCAACCCGCCGCGGTCCTGCCACTTCAGCGCGGATCCTCTATTCTGGACTGGCTTGAATCCTCCGGTCGTCTGATCGCTCGCGATGTCAATGAAGCTGAATACCTCGAAAGCGAAGAAGAGATTTCTGAATTGATGGGCGTCGATGATAGCGCCTACGAAGACGATGACGATGACGACCTCGATCTAGAGGACTAGGCGCAAGCCAGCGCAAGCCTTCGGAAGTTTCCCGGAGGCTATTTTGTTTCAAGGGCTTGCAAAAGCAGAGGAAGATGATACTCTCTGACTAGCTTGGCCTCTATAGATTTGTGACAGATTGTGAAGCCAGCCCTTTCCTCAAGAGCGCAAGCTTGCTTGCCCCAGCGCGGGAAAGCCTGATCCTTACCAGGGAGAGAGAATCATTTCTCGCCCAGATCAGAAGATTTAGAGGAGTTGGTAAACTTTCAGCCCGATCTTGAGGGATCTCGGCTGAAGAGTGCGGAGTGTGTGGTGTGGAGTGAAAGGAAGGAATTTTCGTGGACGCTAAATTCTTCTCCGATCGAGGGTTTCGGTTTTCAGGCTCCCAGCTGTTTCTGGGGCTCGGCATTGCCCTTAGCGTCGGATCTTTACTGTTAGATAGCAGCAGCGGTCGCTCCTTTTGGAGCATTCAGTCTCTGACCCTGCCGCTGTGGGTTTGCACCCTGGCAGCCGCGATGCTGGGCAGCTGGGTGGTTCCTCTGCTGCGCGATCTCAAGGCCGGTCAGGTCATTCGGGAAGATGGCCCCCAGTCCCACCTCAAGAAGGCCGGGACGCCAACCATGGGCGGCCTCTTTTTTGTGCCGGTTGCTTTGGCGATCGCCGTTCTCTGGTCCGGCTTCTCCACCCATGTCTTGGCCGTCGCTGCCTTGACCTTGGCCTATGCCGGTATCGGCTGGCTCGATGACTGGCAGATCCTGCGCTACAAGTCCAACAAAGGCATTTCTCCCCGCACCAAGCTGGCGCTGCAAATCACCTTCAGCGTTTTGTTTTGTCTGTGGGCCTTGCTGACCCAGCCCGCTAGCTTGACCAGCGTGGCCCTTCCCTTCGGCTGGGTGATTCCCCTAGGGATCCTGTTTTGGCCCCTGGCTGGCTTTGTCCTGGTGGCCGAAAGCAACGCCACCAACCTGACCGACGGCGTCGACGGTTTGGCTGGCGGCACGGTGGCGATCGCCCTGCTGGGCCTGGGCGCTTTCATCGCGCCGACCCATCCTGACTTGGCCCTGTTTGCGGCCTGTCTCAGCGGCGGATGCCTGGGCTTTTTGGCCCACAACCACAATCCCGCCCGCGTGTTCATGGGGGATACCGGCTCTTTGGCCCTAGGCGGCGCTTTGGGGGCGATCGCCATTCTCAGCAATACCCTCTGGGTTCTCCTAGTTGTCGGAGCCATCTTCTTGGTCGAGACCCTTTCGGTCATCGCCCAGGTCACCTACTACAAAGCCACCAAAGGCCCCGACGGCATCGGCAAGCGCCTGTTCAAGATGTCTCCCTTCCACAACCATCTCGAGCTCTCGGGCTGGTCCGAAACGCAGATCGTCGCCGCCTTCTACGGCATCAGCGCTGCTCTCGCAGGCCTCTGTCTCCTGCTGCGCTAGATCGTTTCACGGACCGCCAACTCTCCGCAATTTAGAACCCCGCTTCTCCTGACAGAGAAGCGGGGTTTTGCTTTATCGGGGCGATCGCCCCAGAATTATTAAGCTATCTTAACAAAAGAATTTTTTACTAAAGGGCTTCAAAGCCTTGCCTAGCAGTGCTTTAGAGCCATATTGCCAGGGAGATTTTGGAACCCTAGGCTTACCTGATGGAATGAATTACAAAATTTTTTGGAAATTCAGTACAAATTAGTTAGCAAAAATTCATTTAATTTAATAAACTAGGACTGTACCTACCTGATAGGTAAATATTCTCATTGATTCAGTCGTTCGTCCAGGCCTGTAGTCAGGTACTCCATCTCCCCAGCGCAACGGTCCTAGTGCTTAACGACCTGGAGCAACCAAACTACCTCCTCGACACAACGACCCACCATCAAGCTAGTTCTATCGACACGGGCACCCGGTAACCCCTCTCTCTGCACTGGGTTACCCGGACTGAGGCCTTCAAAGAACGGACTCTTGAAAGATCAGCTTCAATCGCATCGACTTCTTCGCATTCTTCATGTTTTGGGCAAGTTCTGATGATTAGTGCTGAATTTCCCTGGCTAACAACCATTATCCTGCTGCCCCTCGCAGCATCCCTGCTCATCCCCTTGATTCCTGACCAGCAGGGCAAAACGGTACGCTGGTACGCCCTTGGCATCGCCTTCGTTAATTTCGCACTGACGATCTACGCCTTCGGGTCTCACTACGATCTGGGCAATCATGGATTTCAGCTCGCCGAGAGCTATCCCTGGGTTCCCCAACTCGGCCTGAACTGGTCCGTGGCCGTCGACGGGCTCTCCATGCCTTTGGTTGTTCTCACCGGCCTCATCACAACTCTCGCTACCTTCGCCGCCTGGAACATCACCCACAAGCCCAAGCTGTTCTACTTCTTGATGCTGGTGATGTACAGCGCCCAAGTTGGCGTGTTCTTCGCCCAAGACATTCTCCTGTTCTTCATCATGTGGGAACTGGAGCTGGTGCCGGTCTATCTCCTGATTTCGATCTGGGGCGGCGCCAAGCGGCTCTACGCAGCAACCAAGTTCATCCTCTACACGGCAGCCGGCTCAATCTTCATTCTGATTGCTGGTCTGGCGATGGCGTTCTACGGCGACAACGTCACCTTTGACATTGCCCAGCTGGCTCTCAAGGATTACAGCCTGCCCTTCGAGCTGCTGATGTACGCTGGTCTGCTGATTGCCTTCGGCGTGAAGCTGCCGATTTTCCCGCTGCACACCTGGCTGCCGGACGCCCACAGTGAAGCGCCCGCTCCCGCCTCGATGCTGCTGGCTGGTGTCCTGCTGAAGATGGCTGGCTACGGTCTGATTCGATTCAACATCGAGCTGCTGCCCCACGCTCACGTGTACTTCGCCCCGGTCCTGGCGATCCTGGGCATTGTCAATATCCTCTACGGCGCGCTGACGGCTTTTGGCCAAACCAACCTGAAGCGCCGGATGGCTTGCTCCTCGATTTCCCACATGGGCTTTGTTCTGCTAGGTCTAGCGGCATTCACGGAGCTGGGCATGAGCGGCGCCATGCTGCAAATGGTGTCCCACGGTCTGATTGCAGCGAGCCTGTTCTTCCTGTCTGGCGTGGCCTACGAGCGGACTCATACCCTCAACCTCGATGAGATGGGCGGTATGGCGAAGCGGATGCCCAAGGTGTTCGCGATGTTCACGGCGGGTTCGATGGCGTCTCTGGCGCTGCCCGGTATGAGCGGCTTTGTCGGTGAGCTGGCGATTTTCCTAGGGTTTGCGAGCAGTGATGCCTACAACCCGATCTTCAAGGGTGTGGTGGTGTTCTTGGCAGCGGTTGGCCTGATTCTGACGCCGATTTATCTGCTCTCGATGCTGCGCCAAGCTTTCTACGGCGACGAGAACCAGAAGCTGACCCAGAAGTACAACCTGTTCGACGCACGGCCTCGCGAGGTGTTCATCACGGCTTGCCTGCTGGTGCCCATCATTGGTATCGGTCTGTATCCGAAGCTGGCAACCCAAGTGCACGATGCGAAGACGGTACAGGTTGCGGCCCACGCTCGCGGTGCGCTGCCGGTCTACGCCCAAGAGGCTTCGACGCTCTACTCCAGCGCGATCGCGGCTCCTCAGCTAAGCGCTACAGCGGAGCCGACGCTGGTCAGCTTGGCAAACTAGGGTTCGCTTTGGTTCGAAGTCCCTAACCCGATTTGTGCCTCAGAGGTGTCGAGGGTGCCATACATGGCCCCTCGATTTTTTTGTGGGGTTAGCCGCCGCTGATTTTGGCTTTGTAGCCTTTTTTCACCAAGAGCTCGAGGAGCTTCTGGGTGTGGTCGCCCTGGATTTCGAGGGTTTGATCTTTGAGGGTGCCGCCGCTGCCGCACTGGGCCTTGAGATCTTTGAGGAGGGCGGCTAGGGTCTCGGGCTTGACTTGGAAGCCGGTGATGACTGTGACGGTTTTGCCGCCCCGACCTTTGCGGGAGGCCTGGATGCGGACGTTTTGCTGGTTGGGGGGCAGCTCTTCGATGGGACGCTCGAAGGCGTCGGGAGCGGAGCCAAATTCGGAGTAAACAACGCGATCGCCGTTTCCGGAGGATTTACGTTTTGCAGCCATGGTCTAGGCAGGACGTGACGCTAGAGGGTTTCTCTCACGATACCGCGAGGCCTCCCCGGACAGAGCTTTGCCAGGGGCTCTAGAAGGTCGCCCAAGCTCCCAGAGTGCCTCGAAATCATTCTGCGATCGCCTAGCGATCGCCTGATGGGGATGTCAGAATGGAAGCTGTTCGTCATTCCTTGGTGCTTTGTGACACGTACTCCTCTTCCCCCCAACCAGCAAAACAGCGCCCCTCAGTCCGCTGGCGCCCCCCAACGCCCCGACGCCCTTGGACGCTTTGGGCAGTTCGGCGGAAAGTACGTGCCAGAAACCCTCATGCCCGCCCTCAGCGAGCTGGAGACCGCGTTTTACCAATACCGGAATGACCCCGACTTCCAGCAAGAGCTTCAGGGCCTGATGCGCGACTACGTTGGTCGTCCCAGCCCCCTGTATTTTGCTGAGCGCCTCACGGCCCACTATGCCCGTCCTGACGGCAGCGGCCCGCAAATTTATCTGAAGCGCGAAGACCTGAACCACACCGGCGCCCACAAGATCAACAACGCCCTGGCCCAGGCTCTCCTGGCCAAGCGCATGGGCAAAAAGCGCATTATTGCTGAGACGGGAGCCGGTCAGCACGGCGTCGCCACCGCCACCGTGTGCGCTCGGTTTGGCCTGGAGTGCGTCATCTATATGGGCGTCCACGACATGGAGCGCCAAGCCCTGAATGTCTTCCGGATGAAGCTGATGGGCGCGGAGGTTCGGCCCGTCGAGGCGGGCACCGGCACCCTCAAGGACGCAACTTCCGAAGCGATTCGTGACTGGGTCACCAACGTCGAAACCACCCACTACATCCTGGGTTCTGTGGCCGGTCCTCACCCCTATCCGATGATGGTGCGGGACTTCCACGCCGTGATCGGTGAAGAAACCCGCAGACAGTGCCAAGAGAAGTGGGGCGGACTGCCTGATATCCTGATGGCCTGCGTCGGCGGCGGCTCCAACGCCATGGGCCTGTTCCATGAGTTCGTTGAAGAATCCAGCGTCCGGCTCATCGGCATCGAGGCGGCGGGTCATGGCGTTGCCACGGGCAAGCACGCCGCCACCCTCACCCAGGGGCGAATCGGCGTCCTGCACGGAGCGATGAGCTACCTGCTCCAGGATGACGATGGCCAGGTGATCGAGCCTCACTCCATCAGCGCAGGTCTGGACTATCCGGGCGTGGGACCAGAGCACAGCTACCTGAAGGAACTGGGCCGCGCTGAGTACTACGGCGTGACGGATCAGGAAGCCCTTGATGCGTTCCAGCGGGTGTCGCGCCTAGAGGGAATTATTCCGGCTCTGGAAACGGCCCATGCTTTTGCCTACCTGGAAACGCTGTGTCCCCAGCTGTCGGGCAATCCTCGCATCGTGATCAACTGCTCGGGCCGAGGGGACAAGGACGTGCAAACAGTGGCCAAGGTGCTAAATCCCTAGGTCTTTTGCGTAGGGAACGATCGCCCTTCTGGGGGAGTCTGGATAGTGGGCAGCTTCATCGGCTGCCCACTGATCGTTCTGATGCAGGAGTTCCGAATGAAGAACGTACGATTGACGGGGCTGGCGCTGGGTTTGGCGGCGATGGTCGGCAGCGTTGCGATCGCCTCTCAAGGATCCGCAAACCCGGCCAAGACCGCCCTCCCAAGCACCTACAGCGTTGCTCAGGTCAGCGAAATCGCGGCGCTGGAGCAGGAAGTCTTTACTCGCATCAACCAGTACCGGACGCAAAAGGGTCTCGCGCCCCTCAGCAGCAATAACGCGATCGCCCAGCAGGCTCGCTCCCACAGTCAGGCCATGGCCAACGGCAGCGTTCCCTTTAGCCATGACGGCTTCAGTCAGCGCGTCTCGGCGATCGGCCAGACGATCGCGGTCCGGGGGGCCGCGGAAAACGTCGCCTACAACATGGGTCACCGCAACCCGGCCCAGGTCGCCGTTGACGGCTGGCTCAAGAGCCCCGGCCATCGCGGCAACATCGAAGGAAACTACAGCCTCACGGGCATCGGCATCGCCCGCAATGCCCGAGGCGAGTACTATTTCACACAGATTTTCATCCGCCCGCGCTAAATAATGGCCCTTCGGATTTTCCCTCTCATCCCCAGCGCGATCGCCCTGGGCCTCTGGCTGGCTGGACCAGGGGCGATCGCCCAGTCCCGGAGACCTGAGCTTTTTGAGCAAAACCGCCGTCCCGAGCAGCCTGCTAGCGTCGTCGTTCCGACCACAGGGGACAGCGTCGCGCCGCCCAAGTCCTACCGCTGGACCGACAGCGCGATCGCCCGCCTGGAGCAGGACACCCTACAAAAAGTCAATCAGTACCGCCTGAGCAAGGGCCTGTCTCCCCTGCGGAGCGACCCTCGCCTGGCCGAGCAGGCCCGCCGTCACAGCCGCGAGATGGCGAGCCGCCGGATCACCTTTGGGCATCCTGGCTTTCGGCGGCGCGTGCGCGCCATCGATCGCCAGATTCCCAGTCGGCGAGTCGGCGAAAACGTCGCCTATATTTTTAGCCAGACAGATCCCTCCGATCGGGCGTTTCAGGGCTGGCTGCGCAGTACTCAGCACCGCAACAACATGGAAGATCGCTTTGACCTAACAGGGATTGGCATTGCCCAAGACGACAAGGGCGCTTTCTTCATGACACAGATTTTTGTGCGGCGGCGCTAAGCCATTTTGACCTGAAAAAACCGCTATTTTGCGCGATCGCCTCTCGGCAAAGGACTGTAGGATCAAATGCGTCCCCAGAATCTGCACCCTCAAAGGCGCTTGGGAGACGTATTGGCCACGGAAGGAGCACTAGTCGGGCATGGCACTACAGGATTTTCAAATTTGCGATCGCGATCTGTCCGAGGACCAGCTAGAGGAGTATCTCGACGCCGAGGCGATCGCCCTCGACACCGAAACCATGGGCCTCAACCCCCACCGCGATCGCCTGTGCCTGGTCCAGCTGTGCAATCCGGAGGGACAGGTCACCGTGATTCGTATCGCCCAGGGCCAAACCGAAGCGCCCAACCTGCGGCAGCTCCTCGAGCAAGAGCATAGCCTCAAGGTGATGCACTTTGCCCGCTTTGACGTCGCGGTGCTGCGCCGCCAGCTGGGTATCTTCGTGAAGCCGCTGTACTGCACGAAAATCGCCAGTAAGCTTGCGCGCACCTACACCCCGCGCCACGGCCTCAAGGACCTCATCCAGGAGTTGGAGCAGGTGGAGCTCGATAAATCGTCCCAAAGTTCGGACTGGGGCAACGCGGCCCATCTGTCGACGGATCAGCTGCGCTACGCAGCCAACGATGTGCGCTACCTGATCAGCGCCTGCCGGAAGCTCACCGTCATGCTGCAGCGCGAAGGCCGCTGGGAGCTCGCCGAGCAGTGCTTTGGCTGCTTGCCCACGATCGTCGAGCTCGACCTGTTGCAGTACAACAATATCTTTGAACACTAGATTTTTGGGCACTAGCGCCTGATCGGCAGGAGGAGGGGCGATCGCCCGATTCGAGCACTCACAACAAACCCAGAGGCGTGCTTGCAGCACCTCTGGGTTTGTTGTTTTGACGTATCTATCGGGCTAGCGCCGCGCTCTAGCCTTGAGTCTTGGGCTGAGGCTTGGTCTTGGCCTGGGCCGTCTCGATCGCCTTGGTCAGCTCCACTAGAGCAACCTCAAGCTGCTGCCCCGGATCGAGCGCCACCCAGCCCTGGGGGGTCATCTGGCGGAATTCAAAGTGCAGGTGAGGCCCGGTCGAGTTGCCCGTGCTGCCCACTCGGCCAATCAGCGCGCCTTGCTTGACCTGCTGACCGGGCTTCACGAAGATTTCGGACATGTGGGCGTAGAGGGTTTCCTGGAGACCTTTTTCGTGCTCGAGCACCACCGTCAGGCCGTAGCCGCCCAGGTAGTCAGCCATGACTACTTTGCCGCTGAGGGCTGCCAGGATCGGAGCGCCCATATCTGCGCCGATGTCGGTGCCGCTGTGCAGACGGCGATCGCCCGAGATGGGGTGAATCCGCCAGCCAAAGGCTGAGGTGATGGGCGCAGGCATCGCCAAGGGGAAAATCAGCCGCTGGTTATTGTTGCCAATGCGGTTGAGGAGGCGCAGCGGACGCAGGTAGTCGCGGCTAGACGCGGTGGTCGAGCCAGGAAGGCTGGTCACGCTCAGGCCCAGGCTACCGCCTCCCGAAGCAGACGCTTCGCTGTAGGCGGCGGGGGCGTAGCTCGCGGGTGCGCTGTAGGCAGTGGAGCCAGAATCCGCGATCGCCGCCACAGGCTCCGGCAGGGTCACGCACAGACCAGAAACCCCTTCCCCGGTCTGCACCGTCGCTTCACAGCCGGTCGATCGCTCGGACAGCACGACGTCCGTCGGCGCTTCGTAGGGCTGGGTTGCGCCCACGCTGTAGGGCGTGGAATCGATGTAAACATCATTGAGGGCGGTTGGCTCTGGGGTCTCCGCTTCGACCGGCGGCAGGGTGGCTTCGGGGATAGGGGCGGGCTCAGGCTCCCAGGCTTCGGGCGCGATCGGCGCAGGCTCGGGCGCCACTTCTAGATAAACCTCGGGTAAGGGCTCAGGGGCAGGGGCGGGGGCAGCTTCGGGCTGGGTCTCCACCACAAACTCCGCCGGATCAGCGGTTTCGGCCCACACCATACCGCTGCTGAGCAGGCTGACTCCTCCCAAAAGCCCCAGACCTCGCAGCAGGAGGGAGCGTCTCTGATGTGAGGCTGCTGCACGGGCAGCGTGAGTACGTCGCGTCATATCTTTCACTGAGTCCTTGCTGGATATCCTTCAGGAGATTCGCCCTTCACGGCAAACTAGTCGTTTATACCCAAAAAATGGTTCCGTATCCTTCCTACAGAGGGATGATTCATGGGGGCGATCGCCGGTAACCCAGACTGATTGTACCGGGCTGGAGATAAATATCTGTCAAATGATTTGTCAGGGGCGAGCTCGACTCACCCCCAGGCGGGAGGAGCCGAAGGCTTAGTTCTCCTGTGGCTGCAACTCCAGTGACCGTGGCCCATTGTCCATCGACTTGGACCGTCTCTCCGAGATTGAGCAGCAGCGCTTGGTAGGCCGGCAGCAAGGTTTCCATACCTTTCAAAGCGTGGGTGTGATATCCGGAAACAATGCCCTGAGCGGCGATCGCCGCCAGCATCTCCAGGGACGAAAGGGTCGCCTCGCGATCGCTCTGCTGGGCAAAAAAGCGCTGGAGATTGATGCCGGTCTCGGGGACTGGATTTTGCCAGTTGAGACCGACCCCCACCACGGCCTGGGTAATCACGTCCTGGGACAGGCGGGTTTCGGTCAAGATGCCACCGAGTTTGTGGCCCTCCAAGACCAAGTCATTGGGCCACTTGAGCTGGACGGGCACCCCAAACCCTCGGAGGGCGATCGCAATGCCCCAGGCGCTCGCAAAGGTGAGCTGGGCCGCGTGGGCGATCGGCAGCTGGGGCAGGAGGGCAACGGACAGATAGAGGCCCCCCGGCGGCGAGGACCACTGCCGACCCCACTGGCCCCGGCCCGCGTTCTGCTGGGCCGCCAAAACCGCACTGCCAGATCCAGCGCCCTGATCTAGCTGGGACCAGAGGATCTGGTTGGTCGACGCCACCGACTCGAAGGCCTGGAGCTGAATCGGTTCGGGGGGATGCTGGAGATGTTTTCGAGTGCGATACTGAACGACTAGAAGCGCTTCCTCGAAGGCCTGACGGTCAAACACAGGAGCAGCGGGACAAAACGTCGCCGCCTAGGCTAGCACAGCCCCCTGACCCTGGCGTGCCGGAACGGCAGCAACCTTGTCCGGAAGCGCGTGATAGAGGCGATCGCACCAAGCACCGAAGAGTTATGCACACTTGGCATTGGCAGTCCTGGGAAGGTACTCCCTATTTGACCTGTAGCCTGCTGGAGGCGTGGCCCCACGGCTTTTTTACCCAGCAGTTTTGGCCCCGACGTCCCGATGAGCTGATCCAGGCCCTCCATCCAGAAGCAGCGGTGTATCGCGTGCGCCAGGTCCACGGCAAAACGGTCTTGAGCCCGTCGGAGATCGAGGCGTCGCCAGAGCGCGACCCCCAGGTGGAAACGCCCGACGAGCTGCCGCCCGCCGACGGCGTGCTGACCGAGAGCGCTGACCAGGCAGTTTGGGTGTGCAGCGCCGACTGTACACCCGTGCTGATCGCCGATGTGCAGCGGGGCCAGGTCGCGGCGGTTCACGCAGGGTGGCGCGGCACCGCCGCCAAAATCGTGCCGGAGGCGATCGCCCGTCTGGAGGCCCAGGGCAGTCAGCGTGCCGATCTGCGGGTGGCCATGGGACCGGCGATCGCCGGGGACGTATATCAAGTGTCCGAGGACGTCGCGGCGGAGCTCGGCGCCTCGGTGCTCGGCCCGTCGGAAGATTCAGCCGATCGCGTGATTGCGGCCCTGCAAGCCCTGCCCAAGCCTCCCGTTTACGAAGATCCCCATCCGGGCCGGGTGCGCGTGGACGTGCGGCGCTTCAATGAGATTCAGCTCGAGCAGCTCGGGTTTTCGCCAGAGCAGATGGCGATCGCCCCTCACTGCACCTACCAGCAGCCAGAGCATTTCTTTTCCTACCGGCGAAGCAAGCTGAAAAAGGTTCAGTGGTCGGGCATCGTGAGCACTGCGAGCCGTTCCTAGAGCGCTCACCGAGCTCAAGTTGCTTTTCTCAAAACGAGCTGGATGGAGATCCCGATCCAGCTCGTTTTGCGTTGCCAAGCGCCCTAGCTCTGAGCATGGAAGTTCCCAACGCTCGGCCCAAAACCCTTGGTTTTCGGCAATGTTACGCAGAAAAGTTCCACCATCTAGAGCCATAATGGTGAGTAAAAAAATGTAAATTTTTATGAGATTTGCTGTCAGATTTTGACAATTCGACAGCGGTCTCTGGCTCGCCTCCGTCAAACCTTTTGACCCCTTGACGAGTCGCCAGCCCCTCCCCCAAGGACGGTGAGAATCGCGTGACCTACCCAATGCAATCCCCCGAACCAAACCCCCAGGAGAATCTGGACGCTTTTGAGCCTGAAAGTCCGGAGCCTTCGCTCCCCGAGCAGCGATCGCCCGCCTCCCGAAAGCGCCTCTGGATCGGCGTGGGGCTCTCCCTAGCGATCGCCGCCGGTGCCCTCGGCAGCCGTCTGCTCACCCCCAGCTCGATCGCGGACCCCGTCGTCGCTGAAGAGGCCGAAGACGCCGCCAGCGCCAACCTCCCCAGCGTCTCGATCGCCAGCGTTGAGTCGGCTCCCATTTCGCGCACCCTGACCCTGAGCGGTACCGTCGCCGCCACCGACATGCTGCCGGTCCTCCCCAAGAGCCCCGGCCTCCAGATCGAGGAAGTCCTGGTCGAAGAGGGAGACTCCGTCCAAGCAGGCCAGGTGATGGCGGTCCTCGATGACTCAGTCGTGCGATCGCAAATCACCGAGGCCCAAGCCCAAGTCAGCTCCACCCAGTCCGGCGTTGACCAAGCCCAAGCTGGCCTCTTGCAAGCCCAGGCGAGCCTCGGCGAAGCCCAAGCGGGTCTGGTTCAGGCTCAGGCCCGCCTCGCCCAGGCCCAAGCCAGCTTGGCCCAAACCGAGCGGGACTTTGCCCGCTACGAATCCCTGGCCCAGGAGGGCATCACCAGCGAGCAAGATCTCGACGCCCGCCGGACCGCCGTCCAAACTGCCAAAGAAACGGTGCGGGTGGCCGAAGCCGACGTCCAGAGCGCCCAGGCCCGCCTCGCCAGCGCCAATGCCAATGTCCGCAACGCTCAGGCCAGCGTTGGCGGCGCCTCCTCAACGGTCAACAGCAACCAGGCGCGGGTCGAGCAGCTCGAAACCCAGCTCGGCCGCACCCTCGTGCGGGCTCCGGCGGCGGGCATCGTGGCGGAGAAGCTGGCCCGGGTCGGTGACGTGACCGCCAGCAGCGGCAAGCTGTTTTCGCTGATTCGGGACGGGGTGATCGAGCTCCAGGTGAAGGTGCCGGAAACCCAGCTGGCCCAGGTGCGCATCGGTGCGCGGGTGGAGGTGCGCTCTGACGCAGACGATCGCATCAACCTCGAAGGCCGGGTCCGGGAAATTGCGCCCTTGGTAGATCCCCAGACCCGCGAGGCCCTGGTGAAAATTGACCTGCCCAACGCCGATCTGCTCCGCCCCGGCATGTTCTTGCAGGCGGCTCTGGTGACCGACCAGACGCCGGGCCAGACGGTCCCCGCCAAGGCCGTGCTGCCCCAGCCCAACGGCAGCGCCATCGTGTATCGGGTGGTAGAGGGCGATCGCGTCCAGGCCCAAACCGTCACCCTGGGCAACACGCTGCCAGGCCAAGGGGGCGAGGCTGAGCGCATCGAGATTCGCCAAGGCCTAGAACTGGGTGATCGCATTGTGGTGGCCGGTGCCGCCTACCTCAAAGACGGCGATCGCGTTCGCATCGTCGAGACGACCCCCGGCTCCTAATCCCCCTCAACGACACCGCCACCATGTCCTGGAATATTTCCGCCTGGTCCATTCGCAAGCCGATTCCGACCATCGTTCTGTTTTTGTGCCTCACCTTTGCGGGGCTCCTGTCCTATCCCGGTCTGGGCATCGACGCCAACCCCAACATTGACATTCCGGCGGTGTCCGTCACCGTCACCCAGCCCGGTGCTGGCCCCACAGAGCTCGAGGCCCAGGTCACCAAAAAGGTCGAGGACGCCGTCGCGGGGATTGGCAATATCGATCAGCTGACCTCCCAGGTCAGCGACGGGGTCTCCAGCACGGTGATTAACTTCGTGCTGGGCACAGACAGCGATCGCGCCACCAACGACGTGCGAAACGCGATCGCCCAGATTCGCCAAAGCCTGCCCGCCGACGTCAACGACCCAGTGGTGCAGCGCCTGGAGTTTGCGGGCGGCCCGATCATGACCTACGCCGTCACCTCCGATCGGCGATCGGTCGAAGAGCTCAGCGATCTGGTGGACCGGACGATCGCCCGCGAAATCCTCACCATCGAGGGCGTCGCCCAGGTCCAGCGAGCTGGCGGCATCGATCGCGAAATCCGCATTGACCTCAACCCAGAGCGGCTCCAGGCCCTCGGCATCACGGCAACCCAGGTCAACGACCAAATTCGCGCCTTCAATATCAACCTGCCTGGGGGACGCTCTGACCTGGGCGGCAGCGAAACCAACATTCGGACTCTGGGCAGCGCCAGCAGCGTAGAGACCCTGAAAGCTTACGAAATCGTCCTGCCCCAGGGCGGCACCGTCCCCCTGAGCGAACTGGGGCAGGTCAGCGACGGGGCCAGTGAGCAGCGCCAAGCCGCCTTTCTCAATGGTCAGCCGGTGGTTGCTTTCTCGGTGCTGCGCAGCACCGGCAGCACGCTGGTCACCGTCGAGCACAAGGTGCGGCAGGTGGTCGATCGCCTAGAAACCACCCTGCCAGAGGACGTCAAGCTGGCGCTGATTTTCACCGGTGCAGACGCGATCGAGGAGTCCTACCAAGCCACCATCGATGCGCTGATCTTGGGGGTGCTGCTGACGGTGGCGACGGTGTGGGTTTTCCTGCGGGACTGGCGGCCCACGCTGATCACGGCGGTGACCATTCCTCTGTCGATTTTGCCGACCTTCGCCGTCATGCAGGCCCTGGGCTACACCCTCAACAGCATGACCCTCCTAGCGCTGGCCCTGGCGGTGGGGATTTTGGTGGATGACGCCATCGTCGAGATCGAGAATATCGAGCGCCACATCCAGATGGGCAAGCGGCCTTTCAAGGCGGCCCTAGACGCGTCGGCCGAAATCGGTCTGGCAGTGATCGCGACGACGGCCACGATCGTGGCGGTGTTTATCCCGGTGGCCTTCATGGGCGGGATTCCAGGCCAGTTTTTCCAGCCCTTTGGGGTGGTGGTGTCGGTGTCGGTCAGCTTTTCGACCCTGGTGGCCCGCACCGTGACCAATGTGATGGCTGTCGCGCTGCTGCGGCCCAATTCGGCTTCGGCGGCGGCAGATGACCAGAAGATTTTGCAGACCGGGTATGTCCGGCTGTACGCGGGGACGCTGCGCTGGGCGCTGAAGCATCGCGGGCTGACCCTGGCGATCGCCCTGGTATTCTTCGTTGGCAGCTTGCAGCTGGTGCCCTTCATTCCCAAGGGGCTGTTTGACAACGGCGATACGGGCCTTTCGCGGGTGTCCATCGAGGTGCCGCCAGGTTCGACGCTGCAAGATACCAATCAGGTTCTCCTCCAGGCCAGCGAAAAGCTCCAAGCCCATCCGGCGGTGGCGACAGTTTTTGGCAATGTGGGGCAGTCGGGCGGCTCCCGGGGGAGTTCCTCAGCGGTGAACACGGGCCAGATGTTCGTGCAGCTCAAGCCCCGGGGCGATCGCGCGCTGTCTCAGCGGGAGTTTGAGCAGGAAATGCGATCGCAGTTTCGCGACATTCCCGGAGCGCGGCTGACCTTTGCCAGCGGCGGCGCGTCGGGCGGCCGCACCGATCTCAATATCATTCTCAAGAGCGAAAATCCCGAGGCTCTAATCACGGCGGCCAATGCCCTCGAGAGCCAAATGCGGGAGGTCCAGGGCCTGGTGGAAATCAGCTCCAGCGCCAGCGTGGTCAAGCCCGAGCTGCTGATCCGGCCCAATCCCCAGCGGGCAGCAGATTTGGGGGTGTCGGTGCAGGCGATCGCCCGCACGGCGTCTCTGGCCACCCTGGGCGACAATGAGGCCAACCTGGCCAAGTTTGACCTGGCCGATCGCCAGATTCCCATCCGGGTGCAGCTCGATCCGAGCACCCGCAGCGACCTGGACACCCTGCGCACTCTGCGGGTGCCCAGCCAGACTGGCGCTTTGGTTCCGCTGTCGGCGGTGGCAGATTTGAGCTTGGGCAGCGGTCCGGCCAGCATCGATCGCTTCGATCGCGCTCGCCAGGTCTCGGTGGGCGCAAACCTCCAGGGCATCTCCCTCGGGGAGGCGATCGCCCAGGTGAACGCCCTGCCAGCCCTGCGATCGCTGCCCTCCGACGTCACCCAGCAGCCCGCTGGCGACGCCGAAATCATGCAGGAAATTTTTAGCCGGTTCGGGCTGGCTCTGGTGACCGGCGTGCTGTCGATCTACGCCATTCTCGTGCTGCTCTACAACGGCTTCTTGCACCCGATGACCATCATGGTGGCCCTGCCCTTGTCCATCGGCGGCGCGCTCCTGGGCCTCCTGGTCACCCAAAAAGAACTAGGCCTGTTTGCCCTGATCGGCATCGTGCTGCTGATGGGCATCGTGACCAAAAACTCCATTTTGCTGGTGGACTACGCCCTGATGCACAAGCAAACCGGCGGCAGTCAGCGGCAGGCCGTCCTCGAAGCCGGGATTTCTCGCCTGCGGCCGATCTTGATGACAGCACTGGCCACCATTGCCGGAATGCTGCCCATTGCTCTAGAAATTGGCGCGGGCTCCCAAACCCGCAGTCCCCTGGCGATCGCCGTGATTGGCGGCTTCACCACTTCCACGCTGCTGACCCTGGTTGTCGTGCCGGTGATCTTCACCTACGTGGACAATTTCCAAAGCTGGCTCAGCCGACGCCTCCAGCGGCGATCGCAGCGCCAAATCAAGCTCCTCGCCCTCTCAAAGCGGCGTTCAGCCTAGTTCCTTCGCCCTCTTCGCCATCTCCCTAGGCCCATCATGCGCGATCTCTACCCGCCCCTCGAGCCCTACCGGACCGGCACCCTCGCGGTCTCTAGCCTGCACACCCTGTATTTTGAAGAGTCCGGCAATCGCGAGGGGAAGCCC
This sequence comes from Geitlerinema sp. PCC 7407, assembly GCF_000317045.1. Classification (NCBI taxonomy): domain Bacteria; kingdom Bacillati; phylum Cyanobacteriota; class Cyanophyceae; order Geitlerinematales; family Geitlerinemataceae; genus Geitlerinema; species Geitlerinema sp. PCC 7407. The sequence goes on along the minus strand of NC_019703.1, from coordinate 1,176,120 downwards.
GTGGTCTTTCTGCACGGTGGGCCGGGGGGCGGCACGCTGCCGAGCCATCGGCAATACTTTGACCCCCAGCGCTGGCGGATCATCTTGTTTGATCAGCGGGGCTGTGGGCGCAGCACGCCCCACGCCGAGCTGCGGGAAAACACAACCTGGGACCTGGTCAGCGACATTGAAACCCTGCGATCGCACCTGGGCATCGATCGCTGGACCGTCTTTGGGGGCAGCTGGGGCAGCACCCTGGCCCTGGCCTACAGCCAGACCCACCCCGATCGCTGCGCTGGCCTGATTCTGCGCGGCATCTTCCTGCTGCGCCCCAAGGAGCTGCGCTGGTTTTACCAAGACGGAGCAAGCTATCTCTTTCCCGATGCCTGGGAAGCGTACCTGGCGCCCATTGCGCCCGCAGAGCGGAGCGACATGCTGCGAGCGTACTACCAGCGCCTGACGAGCGAAGACCCCGGGGTGCGTCAGCAGGCCGCCCGCGCCTGGTCCATCTGGGAAGGCAGCACCAGCCAGCTCATCCCCGACCCGGCCCTCCTCGATCGCTTCGGCGCCGACCAGTTTGCGGAGGCTTTCGCTCGCATCGAGTGTCATTACTTTGTGAATGGGGGCTTTTTCCCGTCGGACAACTACCTGATCGAGCAGGTCGATCGCCTTCGCTCGATTCCCGCTGTGATTGTCCAGGGTCGCTACGATGTCGTCTGTCCCATGGTCTCGGCCTGGGAGCTGCACCGGGCGTGGCCAGAGGCCGAGTTCGTGGTGGTTCCTGATGCTGGCCACTCTATGAGTGAACCCGGCATCCGCAGCGCCCTGATCCAGGCGACGGACCGATTCGCGGACGAGCTTTAGCGAACCGAGGGCGCAGCGGCTGGCAGCGGCTCGATTGGGCTGGAGGCGCTGTGCGCAAGGCCATCGTTGGAGACAATGGCCTCAAAGGATTCTTTTTGCGCAGGTTGCAACCCGCTCTTTGGTGATTGACTTCTCAGTTTGAGCACTTTTGTTTAGCCAACTGAGCGAGTAACTAGAGCGATTAATGATTAGCGGACAAAGACACAATTAAAAACTATTCGAAAAAATCAGGCGATCGCCCAAGAGATTTATCTATTTTTTGAAATTACTTTTTACCTGAAACTCAAGTTCTTAAAATTTAGATTTGCTGTTTGTTGAGGGCGATCGCAATCAATCATAAACAAAAAAATAGGGCTAGGAGTTTTCCTAGCCCTTCAAGCCTGTAGCTTGCACAACCAGTTACATCTTAGGAAGGGAGAAATCGAGCAACTCGTGACCGAGTCGTGAGGGACTATGCAGTCCGGCGAGTCAACAGACCCCACAGGAAGATGAGGATGATCGCGCCGAGCACAGCAAAGAACACGCCGGAGAAGGTCAAGGCTCCTGTGAGGGCGCTACCTCCTGCCCCGAAGAGCAGATTACCCACGTAGCCGCCCACAATGGCACCTATAATTCCCAAACCGATGGTGGCAAAGATGCCGCCGCCCTGATGACCCGGATAAATTGCTTTCGCGATCGCACCCGCAATCAGACCCAGAATAATCCAAGAAATAATAGACATTTGGAAATCACCTCGAACAAGTTGTTTGAATTAAGATTGCTTTGAATCTTTTGCTTGTATGAATCAATCATTGCATGGCAATTTGTGAGCGTCTTCTGTCAGCAGAAATAAAGAGATTTCAAGAAAAGGCAAAATCGCCCGTTTCTGTCTCTCAGAAGACGTATGCACTCTAGATAGCGCATTAGCAGCCCTGCCGAATTGCGCGTTGATGTGCGCCCCTTTAGAACGCTGAGCGAGAGAACTCGCCGCGATCGCCCCTGGGCATCACTCGGAGCGATCAACCCGGATGATGTTCTCCGTAATGCTTTCGAAGGTGTCGTCGTGGCTGATCACAAAGATCTGCTGGAAGCTGCGCAGATTGCCGATCGCCTCCGCTAGCTGCTGTCGCCGCGCCCGGTCCATGTTGGTGGTGGGCTCATCAAAGAAGGCGATGTCCACCTCAGCCAGCACCTTCATCAGGGCGAGCCGCACCGCCAGGGCCGCGCACATCTGCTCACCCCCCGAGAGGCTGCGGAAGCCGCGCCAGTGCCCCCCTTCTTGGACCCGAATTTCGTAATCTTCGGTCCACTCGAGGGCGACATTGGGCCGGTTGAGCAGCTCCCGAAACAGGCGATCGGCCTCGCGAGAAATCTCCGCCAGGTAAAACTCCGTGATGCGCGGCCCCGCCTGCCGATAAAACTCCCGAGCATCGGCGATGAACTGGCGCACTTGCTGCTGGCGTCCCAGCTCGGCCTGGGCAATGTCGCGCTGGGTGGCGATCGCCGCTCGCTCAGCCAGTTCGCGCTCGAGGCGCTGGAGCTCTTTGCGCTTTTCGGGCAGGCCGCCCACCAGCTGGTCCTTGCGGCTCTGCACCGACTGGAAGCTCTGCTCCACCATGGCCAGCTGGGCCGGGTCGTAGGCCGCCACCAGGGCTTCCCAGGTTTCTTGGGCGCGCGATCGCCCCTGGGTCAGGCTCACCAGTTCGGCCTCCGCAGCGGCCAGCTTTTGACTCAGCTCGGCGACGCTGCGGGCGTCCTGCTCGTGCTGCAAATAGGACTGGTAGGCCAGCTGGTGGGCTTGGCGCTGCTGCTGCTGGAGAGCGAGCTGCTGCTCGAGGTCAACAAAAACGTCGAGCTGCTGCTGAAGCTTCTGGAGGCGCTGCTGGATCTGGTCTTGCTCCTGGTGAATCGCCTGAATCTTTTCGGTCAGGGCCGGCTGCTGCTGGAGGGACTGACGCAGGATCTGGCTGCGGGCCTGGGGATTGGCGAGGGCCGCCAGGTCTTGGGCGATCTGGGTCTGGCGCTGCTCGAGGTCGGGCTGCTGTTCGAGCTGGTGCTGCAAGAATTTGAGGCGCTGCTGGAGGGCCGTCAGCTCGGCCAAGATGTCGGCGTGCTTGGTTTCTAGGGCGGAGCGGCCCCCGTAGGCGGCCTGGTGCTGGTAGGCGATCGCCAGCTGGGCCTGGGCATCCTGGAGCTGCTGCTCGAGGCGGGAAACGTCGGTTTGGGCCGTCAGATCTGTCAAGATGCTCTGGACCTCGGTCACCAGCTGGCCGTGCAGGGCCAGGGTATCGTGGAGCGTCGCGATCGCCGTTTCCACCGGTCCCGAAAACAGCGGCAGCGCCTGGGAAATTTCCTCGAGGCCCGTGGCCGCCTGGGCGATCGCCTCAGACTGGGTCTGCCGCTGGCCCGTCGCCGCCGCCACGATGCGCTGGAGGTCCGCCGTAAACTGCTGAGCAGCTCCCAGGCGACCCAGCTGGGATTGCCAGTCCTGACACTGCTGCTCTAGGGCTGGAATCTGATCGACTAGGCCCTGGAGGCTCTGCAAGCGCTCTAGCTCTGCCTCGACCTGGGCCAGATCGGTTTTGAGACGCAGGATTTGCTGCTGGGCGCTGGTTTGCTCTAGGATGTCTCGCTGACAGGCTTGCAGAGCCTGGGCGATCGCCTCGCGCTGCTCTTCGAGGGTGCGCTGCTGATCTACCAAGGGCTTGAGGGCATCGAGCTCCTGCTGGCGCTGGCGCAGCTCTTCTTGCTGGGTGGTCAGCACCTTGAGCTGGATCTCAGACTGGTCGAGCGATCGCTGCTCCGCCTCGCGCTCCTGCCAGAGCTGCTGGCGCTGGCGCTGGTCCTGCTCAAGGGCTTGCAGACTCGCCTCGGCGGCCAAAAACGTCTGGTAGCCCGATTGGTTGGCCTGACAGATGGCCGCCGCCTGCTGCGATCGCTCCAGGGATAGCTTGAGCAGCTGATTGGTCTGGTTTTTTCCCTCGATTTGGGCCGTCAGCTGCTGCTGCTGATCGGCCAGCTGGCGAATTTTTTCGGACTGGGCCGTCAGCTCGTTTTTTTGGGCCTGGAGCGCTGCCAATTCTTGGTCGCAGGCTTTCAGGACCGCCTCATCTTGCAAAATCGCCTGCTGCAAGCCGCTGTGGCTCTCGCGCAGGCTCTCCCAGTCCTGGAGCACCTCGTCGTACTGGGCGATCGCCCGCTCCAGATCCGCCACCTGATCCTCGATGTACTTGCGCAGGGGATTGGTTTTCTCGTAGGCCTGCTTGTACTCCTCGACCTTGAGGATCGGATCGAAGACTTTGCGGCGATCGTTGGGGCGCTTGAGAAAATCCGCCGTAAAGGTTCCCTGGGGAATCCCGATCGTGCTGGCAAACAGCTCCGCCAAACCAATGTTGGAGTTGAGCCCCAGGTGCTCCTGGAGCCAGGGCAGCACCTCCTCATCCACCTTGCGCAGATCGAGGGTGGCTTTTAGGTCGGGGTCGTAGATTTTGTAGCCGTTCTGGGTGCAGCGCCGCACCTCGTACACCCGGCCATCTTTGCCCGACAAGAGGCTGACGGCCACCTGGGCGCTGGTTTGCCCCCGGCGAATCAAGTCCGCCTTGACGTAGTCGCTGTGGTCAAACAGAACCCAGGCGATCGCCTCCAAGATGCTCGTCTTCCCCGCACCATTTTCACCGCAGATGGCGTTGGTGCCCCGCTGAAACTCAAAGTGGCAATCGCTGTAGGACTTAAAGTTTGTGAGGGTCAGGGAGAGGATCTGCATGGAAGGCCGCTATTAGAATTCGATGCCGGGCTGAGCTTTGACTCCCTGCTCGCGGAAGGGATGTTTCACCAGCTTCATTTCGGTGACGAGGTCCGCCTGCTCGATCAGGGCCGCGGGCGCTCCCCGACCCGTCAAAATCACGTGAGAGTCTGCCGGCTTTTCGGTCAGCCCCGCCAGCACCTGCTCCACCGTGAGATAGCCCAGCTTGAGGGCGATGTTCACCTCATCGAGCAGCACCAGCCGATAGGCCGGGTCGCGAATGAGGTCCAGGGCCGTCGACCAGGCCTCCTGGGCCAGGGCCGCATCCCGCTGGCGGTCCTGGGTTTCCCAGGTGAAGCCTTCTCCCATGGCCTGAAAGGTGAGCTGGTCTGCCCAGCGCCCCAGGACGGCTTTCTCGGCGGGCTCCCAGGCGCCCTTGATGAACTGGACGATGCCGACTCGGTAGCCGTGGCCCAGGGCGCGCATCACCATGCCCAGGGCGGCGGTGGTTTTGCCCTTGCCGTCGCCGGTGTGCACGATGACGAGGCCTTTTTCGAGGGAGCGGGCCGCTAGGCGCTCTTCTTGAACGCTTTTGCGACGCTCCATTTTCTTGCGATACTGCTCTTCGCTGAGGGTGGCAGTGCCCTCCGAGAGATATCCCGACTCCAAGTTTTGGTCTAGCTCTGGACGGGGGTTGGTGGTCATTCCAAATCTCCTACAGCAAGGTCAATCCCAGCCTGCGATCGCGATCTTTGCGGGTGTACTCCGCGACCCAAGCTGCCTGAGGGCGATCGCCCTCAAACACCGCAGCGTCTCAGAAAGCGGGACACCCTCGCCAATTTTTGCCCAAAACCGGGAGTCTTTCGCCCTAGGGCGATCGCACAGGCGCAGGTTCCACATTAGCGCCCTTTGCAGGTTCTCGTGATCCGGGGAGGCCCCCATGGCACTAGCCTAGCGGCAACTGAATGATAAACTCCGTTCCCTTGCCCACCGCCGACAGAAAGCTCAGCTTGCCGCCGTGCTTCTCCTCTACGATCTGTCGGGAAATCGACAGGCCCAGCCCGGTCCCGTAGCCCACGGGCTTGGTGGTAAACATATAGTCAAACAGGCGCTGCTGCACCTCCTCGGGCATGCCGGGGCCATTATCCCGAATCGAAATCACCACCGCCGAGGTGTCTAGCACCGAGGTCGACAGGGAAATTTGGTTGGGGTGCTTGGCAATTTCGGCGTAGGTCAGCCCCTGGTTGTTCTCCTCTAGGGCGTCGATGGCGTTGACCATGAGGTTCATAAAGACCTGGTTGAGCTGGCCCGGAAAGCAGTAGATGGCGGGCAACTCGCCATAGTGCTTGACCACCTCGATCGCAGGGCGATCGCTCTGGGCCTTGAGGCGGTTTTGCAGCAGCATCAGGGTGCTGTTGAGCCCTTCGTGGACCTCGAACTCCACCTTGTCGCAGGTGTCGCTGCGCACAAAGGTCTTCATAGAGTAGCTAATGCTCTGGATGCGCCTGACGGCCTCCTTCATCGATCGCATCAGCTTTGGCAAATCCTCCTGGACAAAGTCCAGCTCGATCTCCTCCATCAAGCGGGCGATCGCCGGATCTGGGGCCGGACAGTACCGCTGGTACTCCCGCAGCAGCCGAAACAGATCCTGAATATAGGTTTCCGCTGGCTTCAGATTGCCCACCAGGGAGCCCACTGGATTGTTGATTTCGTGGGCAATCCCCGCGATCATCTGGCCCAGACTCGACATTTTTTCGGCCTGGATCAGCTGGGTTTGAATCGTTTGCAGATCCCGCAGCGCCTGCTCAGACTTCTCTTTTTCCTGTTGCAGGGCCGCCGTCCGCTGCTGCACCCGCAGCTCCAGCACCTCGTTCGCCTCCTCCAGTTTCACCTTCGCCTCGTGGAGCGCCAGCTCTGCCCGTTTGCGATCGTTGATCTCCAGCAAAAAGCCAATCAGCTGCGTCGGCTTGCCCGCCTGCCGCAGCACCGTCACGATGTCCTTCACCCAGACCCAGCGGCCATCCCCAGAGCGCAGCCGATACTCCACCACGTAGTCATCTTGATCGAGCAGCGTCGCCGGATCGTGGTAGGGAATGTGGGGCAAGTCCTCGGGATGGACATGATCGAGCCAGAAGTGGGAGCCGTACCAGGTGGCCAGGTCGTAGTCCAGCAGTTCCGCCGCTCGCGGCCCCACGTAGGTAAAGCGATGGGTGGCCACCTCTGCTTCCCAGGGCACCATCTGGACGCTTTCCACCAGGCGCTTGAGGCGCTGGCGGGTGCGATCGAAGGCCTGCTCCATTTGCTTGCGCGTCGTGATGTCCGTCGCCAGCAGCGAGTAGCGACAAACCTCACCCTGCTCATCTCGAATCGGCTGGGCGTCCACCAGCAGCCAAAACTCCGACTGCTCGCAGGAGACGCAGGTCAGCTCGACCTTGAAGGCAGCTCCCTGGTAGAGGCGCTCTTGGATATAGGCCTGCTGCTCACCCCCAACGGCACAGGGCATTAGCGCCTTGAAGAACAACTTTCCCGCCAAGTCCTCCGTTGGCAGTCCCGTTCGCTCTGCAAAAGTTTGGTTAACCCACTCGATTTGCCCTTCACGATCGGTCAGCGCCATGAGCAAGTCGGGGCGTACCGAGAGGGCCTGAACCATCACCGCAGGCATTTCAGCCGATCCACCAACCGCCATGCCCTCGACTCCTCAAACCGTTGTGATGTTGCTGCATCCTGTTTTCAACAAACCTGCGCACGTCGACACGTATTACTATCATCGCGCACCCGAAGACTGACCCGGAGAGTTGTTTTCGTCCGTCCGAAACTTTTTTTGGCTTATCCGGAAAGCCCAGGAAACATCACACTAAGATTGTCAAATCTTCTCAAGAAGATGGTCAATATTTCACACCATCTTTCATCTGGAAACTGATTGGCTCAGAAATCTATCTTTAGAGAGAGAAGGGAGCTGTCAGCGTCAGGAGCGATCGCCCTAGGGGATTGGCTGTCGACCGGGGGATCACAACTCCCTACTAGGTTAGCCCGATTTTGGTTGATTCACCATCTCGGCAGGGGTAGGCTCTGCCTGAGGAAAGAGTCGAGATAGTTTACAGCTCGAAGCAACTCCTTCGAGAGCAAAAAACCGTTCTTCAAAGTTAATTTTTGAATTTTATAAAAGCCAGCCAAAATCAGATCAGAAATTGCCTAATCTGATCTAAAAAATCGCAATTTTCTGATCAAGGATTGGTCAGTCATTCGCAGCGTTTGGGCGAGATTTTGGGAAAGCGGGCGATCGCCGACCCAGGCCTTGAACCTAGCTGGCCCATTCGTCAGATTCAGTGATTTCTCTTCGCCTCAGTCTCTGCGTTTCTGGTAGGTGACCCCCATGGGCATAGATATTCACGAGCTCCGTCCTCTGAGCATTCTGGATCTGGAGCCGGACAGCCTCTCGACCCACAATAGCCACCCTCGCCCTGACATTCCCGGCCCGAGCGTCCCTAGGCCTTGGAGCAGCTACTCTGGGGTCCGGGAGGCCTACGGCCTCGAGGCGCTGGGCATGGGAAACTTGGGCTGCGTCCACCGCAATCTATCGCCAGCGCAGCTGATCGAGCACGCAGTGGTGCGGGGGGAGGCGGTGCTGGCCCACAATGGGGCGCTTTGTGTACGAACGGGGGCCTATACGGGGCGATCGCCTCGGGACAAGTTCATTGTGAACGAGCCCGACAGTCAAACTTCTATTGACTGGAATCCGGTGAACGTTGCGATTTCAGAGGAAAATTTTCAGCGGCTTTATCATCGAATTTTGTCCTATATTCAGGGCCGTGATCTGTATATTTTTGATGGCTATGTTGGCAGCGATCGCCAATACCAAATGGGCGTGCGCGTGGTGACGGAACTGGCGTCCCAAAGCCTGTTTGCCCATCAGTTATTTCTGCGTCCAACGGCGGCTGAGCTCGCCCACCATCAAGCCGATTTCACGGTGATTTCGGTGCCGGGTCTCAAGGCGGATCCGAGGCTGGACCAAGGGGTCAACAGCGAAGCGTTTATTGTGCTGCACCTGGGCCAGCGGCTGGTGCTGATCGGCGGCTCTCGCTACGCTGGCGAGATCAAGAAGTCCGTCTTTTCTCTGATGAACTACTTTATGGCTCGGCGGGGGGTGCTGCCGATGCACTGCGCTGCCAATCGCGACGCCGAGGGCCGCACGGCGCTCTTTTTTGGGCTGTCGGGGACCGGCAAGACGACGCTGTCGGCCGATCCGGCGCGATCGCTGATTGGCGATGACGAGCACGGCTGGTCTGGCAGCGGGATTTTTAACTTTGAGGGGGGCTGCTATGCCAAGGCGATTCGGCTGTCGGAGGCCACAGAGCCGCAGATTTGGCAGGCAATTCGGTTTGGGGCGCTGCTGGAGAATGTCCCCCTCGGGCGCGATCGCACCCCCGACTACCAAGACGCCAGCCTGACGGAAAACACCCGCGCAGCCTATCCCCTATCCCACATCCCAAATAGCGCTTCTCCCAGCGTGGGCGAGCATCCCAGCACGATTTTGTTTCTCACCGCAGACGCTTTCGGCGTTTTGCCGCCCATTGCCAAGCTGACCTACGAGCAGGCGCTCTATCACTTTTTGTCGGGGTACACGAGCAAGCTGGCAGGGACAGAGCGGGGCGTGCTGGAGCCCCAGGCCACGTTTTCGGCCTGCTTTGGCCAGCCGTTTTTGCCGCTGCCGGCGACGGTGTACGCGGAGATGTTGGGCGATCGCCTGCGGAGCCACCCGAGCGCGGAGGTGTACTTGGTGAATACGGGCTGGTCCGGCGGTCCCTACGGCGTGGGCGATCGCCTGCCGCTGGCCGTGACGCGGGCCTTGGTGAGCGCGGCCCTGAGGGGCGACTTGCGAGCGGTTCCCACCGATCTGGATCCTGTTTTTCAGGTTGCGATTCCTCGGTCGGTGCCCGGCATTTCATCACGCCTGCTCCATCCCCGCGACACCTGGGCCGACCCCCAGGCCTACGATCGCCAGGCGCGGCAGCTCGCCCAGCGCTTCATCGACAATTTCCAGCAGGTGGGGGGCGATCGCCCGGATCTGGTCGCCGCTGGGCCGCGCGTTGAGTCGCCCTAGCCCTGCTAGGCTGGGAAGGTTTGATGCGAAAGCGCGCGATCATCGCCCATGAGCAACTTCTTTGAGCTGCCCGAGCCCCTCCCAGCGGAGGAAGCCTTCGAGCCCTTGGTCGACAGTTCTGCCGTGCTGATCGAGCGCATTATTTCCTGCGGGCAAACCACGCCGCCAGGGCAGTGGTACGACCAAGAGCGCGATGAGTGGGTCCTACTGGTCCAGGGGCAAGCGGCGATCGCCTACGACGACGGCACCGAAATCCGCCTAGGCGCCGGGGACTCGCTGCTGATTGCGGCCCACCAGCGCCACCGCGTCACCTTCACCAGCGCCGATCCGCCCTGCCTATGGCTGGCCGTCCACGGACCCCTGACCCATCGGAAAAACGTACCCCAAAAGTGAGGTTCTCCGGACTGTCAGCCGCCCCAAAGCGAGACAGGATCAGAGGTGTAGACCTTCAGAGCAGCGCCTGCCGAGGCCGCTTCCAGCCCTCGTTTCAGGCACGCTCTGCAAGGCGCTTACCCCGTTTTGGAGGGATGTTCTCTATGTTGACTCGACGCTGGCACCCATTCCGGGATATCGAACTCCTGCGCCGTCAATTTGATCAGATGTTTGACGATCTGACGCACCTAGAAGGCGGCGTTCCCTTCGCCCAGGTTCCCGCCATCGAGCTTCAGGACAACGGCAATGAGCTGATTCTCAAAGCCCATCTGCCGGGTCTGGCAGCCGAGAATCTGGACATTCAGGCCACCCGAGAAGCCGTGGCGATCGCCGGAGAATATCGCCAAGAGGAGAAAACCGAAGAAAAAGGCTATCTTCGCTCTGAGTTTCGCTACGGCAAGTTCCGCCGCCTCGTGCCGCTGCCGACCCCAATTCGCAACGAGGAGGTGAAAGCAACCTACAAAAACGGCGTGCTGACGCTCACTCTGCCCAAAACCGAAGAAGCCCGCAACCGCGTGGTGAAGGTCAATTTGGCCGGTGAGCTTCCCCAGGGCGAGGTCGCCCCTGAGCCCGTCGGGACTGCCGAGGGCGATCGCGTCACGGTCGAAGTTCCTGAGCAATAGCCGCACCCGGGCGAAGCGCTGGCTCGCAAACCTAGCCCGATGGCTCTAGCAGCGCTAGCCCTTCAGCCCTAGGCAGCCCAACTCAAAAAGGTCAGACTCTCTCTGGGAGAGCCTGACCTTTTGCTTTGCATCATCGAGCGAGTCGGTACGACTCAGAACATCTAGGAGGGCAGCCAGCGGCGGCCCAGGGCCGCTTTACCCTGGGCACACCAGCCGGTTAGGCAAACGCCAGCATCTGAGCCATCTGAGCAAGCGCTGCCCAGGTCTGGCGACCCACAATGCCATCAACCGGCTTCAGCTGCCGATCTTGCTGAAACTTCTTCACTGCGGCCTCTGTGCGGGGGCCAAACTCTCCGTCGATCGCGCCAGCGTAGAATCTGGCATCCGTCAGGAGCGTCTGGGCAATCTGGACCGACGCGCCCCGGCTGCCCTGGCGAATCATCGGGTGTTCGGCCGGTTGATTGGTCTTGAGGGCCTGCCAGGTCTTGGGGCCAACCACGCCGTCTCGGGTCAGCAGCTTCGAATACTGGAAGGCTTTGACCGCCGTCTCGGTTTTGGGACCAAAGAAGCCATCAACCACTACGCGATAGTCAGCGCTGACGCGAGTGTTGAGCAGAGTTTGCAAATCCCGAACCGCAGCGCCGCGAGCATTGAGTTGGAGGGTGGGGTTTTGAATGGGAGTGAACATGGGAGCGATTTCTCGGTGAGTGAATGTTTGTATTCACTACCTCAGGGTGCAGACGGGGCTTTTCGCAGGCGATCGGGTACCCCTTCGGGTACTCTTGCTCAGTCGTCTCCTGGCTCGAGAAAGCGCGAGAGGGGTTCTTCGGGCTGCTGTAGCGGGATTTTGATCAAGAACGTGGCCCCTTGGCCGGGAGCAGAGCGGCACTCTAGAGAGCCGCCATGCTTTTCGGTGACGATCTGGTAGCTGATGGAGAGCCCCATGCCGGTGCCTTTGCCAATGGGCTTGGTGGTGAAAAAGGGGTCAAAGAGGCGCTGGAGCACGTCTTCGGGCATGCCGGGGCCGTTGTCGGCGATCGCAATCAGGACCTGGCCGTTTTCTAGGTCTTCGGTCCAGATGTGAATCTGGGGCGAGGTTTCGGAGCCGACGTCTTCGGCGTCTTCGAGAGCATCGATCGCATTACTAAGGATGTTCATGAAGACCTGATTGAGCTGGCCGGCGTAGCACGCCACCCGGGGCAAATTCCCGTAGGACTTGATCACCTCGATGCCGCAGCGATCGGACTTTGCCTTGATCCGGTTCTGCAAAATCATCAAGGTGCTGTCGATGCCGTCGTGAATATTCACGGCCTTCATGTCGGCTTCGTCCATGCGCGAGAAGGTGCGCAAGGAAGCGACAATTTTCTGGATGCGATCGGCCCCGACCTTCATGGAGTTGAAGAGCTTGGGCAAGTCCTCCACCAAGAAATCTAGGTCGATGGCGTCTGCCTCATCCCGCACCGCAGGCACCGGGTCGGGATAGTGCTGGCGATAGAGGTCCAAGAGGCCGAGCAAGTCCTGGATGTAGCTGTTGGCGTGGGCCAAGTTGCCGTAGATAAAGTTGACGGGGTTGTTGATTTCGTGGGCCACTCCCGCCACGAGCTGACCCAGGCTCGACATTTTTTCGCTCTGGATCATCTGGGCCTGGGTGCGCTGTAGCTCTAGCAGAGCATTTTGGAGCTCTTGGGCTCTGGCCTGACTCTGGGCGTAGAGCTCGGCTTGGTTGAGGGCGATCGCCAGCTGGGACATCACCGCCTGAATCAGCTCTACCTCGCTAGTCAGCCAGGGCCGAGTCTCGCCGTGATTGACGCAGACGATCGCCCCCAGCTGGCCCGACGGCATCTGCATCGGAATCAGCAGCACCGCCCTAAACTGCAGCGCCCGGCAGAAGCGCTGCCACGCCTTGTCCTGGGTCGTGTCCAGATCCACCATGGCGATCGGCTCTAGGCGCAGCAGCTTCGAGGCCATCGTGCCCATCACCGAGGTCGGATAGTGGCCCACCAGACTGGCCAGGGACGCACACCGAGCCTCCCGGGTCACCTGCCAGTGGGGGTTTTCCGTCTCGGGGTGATACCACGCAAACTGGCAGCGATCGACTCGCAAAAAGCGCTGGATCTCCTGGAGAGTCGTCGCCAAAATCGTCTCAAACTCGAGAGAGTTGCGAATACGCCGCACCAAGCGATTGAGCAGGCGCTCCCGCTGGGCCTGCTCCCGCAGCCGCTGCTCCGAAAAGCGCAGCGCTTCTTCGGCCCGCTGTCGCTCCGACGCCTCCAAAAAAGCGCTGATAAAGTCCGCGACCGACCCTGCGAAGTTGATTTCCTCCAGAGACCAAGAGCGCGGTGTGCTGGCGTGCTCAAAGCAGACAACGCCGACCATTTCCCCGCGCAGCCACACCGGCGTATCCATCAGCGCCCTCACGTCGTAGGGCTTGAGATAGGTCTCGGTAAATTCTGCGGTGCGCGGATCGGCCAGGGCATCGGGGGTCACCAAGGTCCGCTCTTCCTGAAGGGACTGGAAGTAGCGCGGGTAGTCTGCCGCCAAAAGCTTCAGGCCGTCGCCGTGCTCTCCGCTCGCGAGGGCGTAGTAATCAAAGCACTCAATGGCTGTCTGGTTTTGGCTATAAAACCACAGCCCCGCGGACACTTCCAGGGTGGCGCAGGCGATTTCTAGGACCTCTTGGACCTTGGAGCGCAGATCGTCATGATCCTCGAAGCGCTTGCGCACCAGATTCCCCAGGGCTTCGCCATAGCGGCGCAGGTTGTTTTCGCTGCGGCGCAGAGACTCTTCGGCATTTTTTTGCTCGGTGATGTCGATGTTGACGCCCAGGAGCCCCCGCACGGCTTCTCCGTCACACACGGGCACAAAGAGGGTCGAGAAGATTCGCTCCTTACCGGCGATCGCAAATCGATTTTCCTGGCGCAGCACCTCCCCGGCCATCACCCGGCGGTGCTGATCTTTCCACACCTGCAACACCGCGGGCGCCAACTCCAGATCCTCAGGCCGCTTGCCCAGCATCTCGCCCCACAGGTGAATATCGGTGGCATTTTGCATGACGTAGCGACCCTCCGGATCGCAGACCCACACCGCAAAGGGCAGGCTATCCACCAAAGTCCGCAGCCGCGCCTCGCTTTCTCTCAGGGCGGCTGTGCGCTGATTGACGCTGTCTTCGAGCTGCTCGTTCAGGCGCTGGAGGGCCAGCTCAGCCTCCTTGAGCCGGGTAATGTCCGTCATCAGGCCGTCCCACAGCACCGAGCCGTCGGGCTGCTGCTCGGGTCGCGATGCCCACTGGACCCACTTCAGGTCGCCGGTGGGCAGGGTGATGCGTCCTTCCCAGTGCAGCGGCTCTAGGGTCTGGGCCGAGCGGGCGATCGCCGTCTCCAGGCCGGGCCGGTCCTCCGGATAGATCGCCAGCTTGATCAGCTGGGCATCGAAGCGGATCTGCTTGGGCGCCAGGCCCAGCAAGGGACGAGACCCAGAGGTCACTAGGGGAAAAGACCAGGCGCCATCAGGAGCGCGGACCAGCTGAAACAGCATGCCAGGGACGTGGGCCGACAGCTTCTGGAAGCGGGACTGACTTTCGTAGAGCGCCGACTGCACAATGTGCTGGTCCGTAATATCCCGGATCGTTCCCACGATAAAGGCCTGGCCCGAGACATCGCGAAACAGGGTCTTTTTAGTCGAGATGCAGTAGGTTTGACCCGCAGCGTCGGTGAGCATCTCTTCATTCACGTTGGGCTCTCCCGTGGCCAAAACCAGGGCATCTTTCGCCCAAAATTCTTCGGCCTGCTCCGGCGGAAACACATCGTAGTCGGACTTGCCCAGCAGGGTTTCTGGCCGGTGCCCCATCATGGCCGCCATGGCCTCGTTGAGGTAGACCCAGCGATGCTGGCTGTCCTTGACGAAAAAGGGGTCGGGAAAGCTGTTGAGAACGTTCTCTAGGAAGCTGTTGGCGGCCCGGAGGTCAGCGCTGGTTTGGTAGTGCTGCGTGATGTCCACAAAGCGGTACAGCCACCCGCTCCAAAGCTGCCCAGGGGGTTGCAAAGAGGCAATGGAGATCTCGAACCAGCGGCTGGGAGCACCAGCCTGAGGGATTTCTTGGCACACAAGCCCGCTCACCGACCGGGGGCGATCGCCCGCAAACAGCGGCTCAAGCCACGCAAGCTCTGGCAGTTCGGGGAGGGTTTTGCCGACGATGGGGGTGGTGTTCGCTAGACCCGCGATCGCCCGAAAAGCCGCATTACACCCCTGAAAGACACCCTGACAATCCGTCCAGCAGAGCGGATCAGGGAGAGCATTCAAAATCGTTGACAACATCCCGCAAGTCCCTAAATTTCTAAAACATCGTCTTAAAAACAGCTCACGCAAGCCCAGAAAGCAAAATTATGGGAGCGGCGATCGCTCTCTCCACGCTGTGCCAAGGGACTCAAGCCCTAGAACTCTTCACCGCTTCAAGGCGTTCTAGAAAAACTTAAGGTCTAGTGTGCCCAAATCTTACAAAAGATCCCGTTTTGTGAGCGATCGCCCTTCCCTCACGCCCTTACCCCTGGGCCTTTTCTGCCAGTTTGGGGCAGCTTCTCCCAGATTTTGGGCAGCGGTCCCCAATCGACGCCCCGCAGAGCTCCCCGTACTCTCCCTGAGACAGCCTCCCGTCCTCAGGTCAAGGGCATTACCCTCCCCTCAAAAACACGTAGAGCGCTAGCCAAGGCGATCGCCCGCGCCAAAATCCCCGTAAAATCGCGATCAGGCCCCTTAACATAAACTTCATTTAACCTGGTCAAGAATTAACTCGTGTAATTTTTCAGTGAAGTTTACGTAGAACTACTAGTGACCGTTCAGACCCCTGTGCGAGGATTCGCGTATTCAAGTCCCACACTGCCCGAACGCTCAACTCACATTCCGACAGGGGGAATGCGTCGATGAATAAAATCAGTATCCTGAACGTCGCCGTCGATAACTTATCGCTTCAAGAGCTCCTCGAACAACTCGATCGAGGCGTCGTCTTCACGCCCAACGTCGACCACCTAGTGAAGCTTCAACAAGATCCTGATTTTTGTGAAGCCTACGACGCCGCCCACTTCCGCGTCTGCGACAGCAAAATTCTTTACTACGTCTCCCGCTTCCTGGGTTCTCCCCTGCGAGAAAAGATCTCCGGCTCGGACCTTTTCCCCGCCTTCTACGAGTACCATCGCCACAACCCCGACATTCACATCTTTCTGCTCGGCGCCCGCGAAGGCGTCGCCCACACCGCCCAGCAGAAAATCAACGCCAAAGTCGGCCGCGACATCATCATCGACTCCTACTCTCCCAGCTTCGGCTTCGAGAAAAACGAAGCGGAATGTGAGGCAATCATCGATCGCATCAACCAGTCCGGCGCCACCGTATTGGCCGTCGGAGTCGGCGCGCCAAAACAAGAGAAATGGATCTGCAAATACAAAGATCGGATGCCCAACGTCCGCATCTTCCTAGCCATCGGCGCCACCATCGACTTTGAGGCAGGCAACGTCTCTCGCGCCCCCAAATGGATGAGCGACACGGGCCTCGAGTGGCTCTATCGCCTCGTCATGGAGCCCAACCGGCTGTGGCGGCGCTACCTCCTCGAAGATCCCCTCTTCTTCTGGCTGGTCCTCAAGCAAAAGCTAAACCTGTATGCCGCTCCTATCGCGGTCTACTCCACCGAGTCCAAGTCCTGACCTTGTCGCCCTGCTGTTCTGAGCAACGGTGAGGAACTCGTGACTTTTTATCCTCCCCAAGGGTCAAAGCTTCCTGAGGCAACAACCTGCTCTAAGACGTGCAGCTTCTCCCTGCGCGTCTTTTTTTGCGGGAATTTGCAGAGCACTGCCCGATTTCAGCCCGTTGCAAAGGAACAACTGGCCTAGAAACCTCAAAGCTTCAGCTCACTTTCCTCAGTATTTCCAAGGAAACTTTACTCAAAGTTTACGCAAGCCCTAGATATCTTCGAGGAGTTTTAACCCGCCAGAGAGTCTCAACCACTAACGTATCTAAGTAGCTGCCTCGGTATTTCCTCCGCAGCAATGCTGTTGACTCGACCCGCGCTTCGCATCCTGCCTCGACTCAGGGTGTGCGTGACCTCATCCAGGACCAGAAGTATTGACATGAAAAATCCTGTTATCGCAATTGGGCTTGATGCAGCGGAACCTTCTCTGGTTGAGAAGTGGATGGCCGACGGCCACCTGCCGAACCTTCAGCGCCTGCGCGATCAAGGCGCGTACACCCGGCTCAATAACTTTGAGTACTATCGCGCAGAGACGCCCTGGACGACCTTTTTGACCGGCGCTTCGCCCCACAACACCGGCTACTGGTCACCTGTCAAGTTCCACCAAGCGGACTACAGCGCGGAAGAGATCGGCGCTTACGACTTCCAGGAGCATCCGCCCTTCTATGCCCTCAAGGACGGCCACCGGGTGGCGGTCTTTGACATGCCTCAAGCGCCGCTCTCGGACACAGTCAATGGCATTCAGGTGCTCGCCTGGGGAGCCCACTCGCCCATGACCCCGAGCCACTCCCTGCCCGCGAACCTGCTCCAGGACATCATTGAGCAGCACGGAGAGCACCCCACCCTGCGGGAAGACCACGCCAGCACTCTCGATGTGGCGGCCCTCGATGAGCTGCGCCAAAAGCTGGAAGTCGGCATCGATCGCCGCGCCAAGATTTGCCAGGACCTGCTGCAGCGCGAACCCTGGGACCTGCTGCTCACCATTTTTGGCGAGACTCACTCGGCAGGTCACTACTTCTGGCACCTGAGCCAAGAGGACCATCCCCTCTATCCGGTGGTGGGCGGCAAGCTGGCCCAAGACCCGCTGCTGTCGGTATTCAAGGCCGTTGACCGGGCGGTGGGCGACATTGTCAGCGCCGCACCGGCAAATGCGCACATCCTCGTTTTTGCGGCCCACGGCATGGGCTCCAATGTGATGGACCTGCCCAGCATGTTCTTTTTGCCAGAGTTCCTCTATCGCTGGAATTTCCCCGGTGAGTACGGGCTGGCCTACCGCGCCGATGGCCAGGTGCCCGCCGCGCCCATGGCGGGGGCTCGGGCCAAGCGGGGCTGGCTGGGAACCATGTGGAGCCTCAAGCACGAAACCAATTCCCTCAAAGGGTTCTTGCGCCAGAAGCTGCCCACGAAGGTGTTTAACAAGCTGGCGCCCCTGTTTGGCAAGGCTCGCGGCAAAGAGCTGCTCTCGCCGTTCCAGCTGCAAGCCGAAGGGGACCCGCTCTATTTCCAGCCGGCGCTGTGGTACAAGCCTTTCTGGACGCAGATGAAGGCCTTTGCACTGCCGAGCTTCTCCGAGGGCTACATCCGGATCAACCTGAAGGGCCGAGAGCCTCAGGGCGTGGTGGACCCGGCGGAGTATGACGCGGTGTGTGATGAGATCGTCCAGAAGCTGCGCCAGATGAAGGATGCCCGCACGGGAACGCCGATGGTGAAGGACATCATCCGCACGCGCCAGTCGGCCCTCGACAGCGATCCAAAGCTGCCCGATGCAGACTTGGTGGTGATCTGGCAGGAAGCTTACACGACGGATACGGTGACGAGCTCGGAATTTGGTCAGATTGGTCCGGTGCCTTATCTGCGCACGGGCAGCCATCGATCGGAAGGGTTTTTGGTGGCGAGTGGTCCAGCGGTCCAGGCGGGGGCTTCGCTGCCGACGGGTCACGCGCTGGATTTGGCGCCGACGATTTTGAGCTTGATGGAGGCGCCGATTCCGGCGCAGTACGAGGGCAAGCCGCTGGTCAATGTGCCGGTGCTCTCGAGCTAGGGGCGATCGCCTCCTGAGCTGACAGGGCTCACAAAGCCCGGATATCACTTGTTTTCCCCGTTATTTGAGCAGTTTCCACGGAGAAGGATATGAAGAGGCCCGTCATTGCTATTGGCTTGGATGCCGCTGAGCCGCCCGTGATTGAGCGCTGGCTGGCAGAAGGCCATCTACCGACCCTGCGTCGTCTGCGGGAGCAGGGCGCTTACGGACGGATCCAAAACTTTGACTATTACCGGGCGGAGACGCCGTGGACAACGTTCTTGACGGGGTGCTCTCCCCACAAGACGGGATATTGGTCGCCGATCAAGTTTCAGCCGGACAAGTACGAAGCGGATCTGGTCGAGGCCTACGAGTTTGACGAGTTCAAACCCTTCTATGCCCTCGGCCCGGACTATCGCGTGGCGGTGTTTGATATGCCGCAGACGACGCTGTCGGAGGATGTCAACGGGGTACAGGTCCTGGCCTGGGGGGCTCACTCGCCCCAGACGCCGAGCCATTCTCAGCCAGAGAGCCTGTTTCAGGAGATCGTGGATCAGTATGGTCCTCACCCCGGCCTGCACGAGGACCACGCGGACTGCTACGACCTCAAGGGGCTGGAGAAGCTGCGTCAGGTCCTGGAGACGGGCATCGAGCGGCGGGGCAAGATTTGCCGCGACCTGCTGAAGCGCGATCGCTGGGATTTGCTGCTGACGATGTTTGGGGAAGCCCACGCGGCGGGCCACTTTATGTGGCACCTGAGCCAGCCGGATCACCCACTGTATGAGGTGTTCAAGCCGCTGGCGTCGGGAGATATGATGCTGTCGGTGTTCCAGGCGATCGACCGGGCGATCGCAGAAATCATCAGCGCGGCCCCCGAAGACGCCTACGTCGTGGTGTTTTCGGCCCACGGCATGGCCTCCAATATCATGGACCTGCCCAGCGGCACCTTCTTGCCGGAGTTCCTCTATCGCTGGAGCTTCCCGGGCCAGTACGGCCTGGCCAAGGGCGACCCCAATACGCCCCCAGGTGCGCCGATCGCCCGCTGCCAAAAGGACTCCTGGCTGTGGGATGTCTGGTCCCGCAAGCACGACACCAATCCGCTCCGCAGCTTCCTGCGCAGCAAGGCTCCCTACAAGGTTTTCAAGAAGCTGGAGCCCCTGTTTGGTCGTAGCCAAGGCCCGGATCTGGTGTCGCCTCACCTGCTCAATGAGCAGTCCGATCCCCTCTGCTTCCAGCCGACGGAGTGGTACAAGCCTTGCTGGCCCCAGATGAAGGCCTTTGCGCTGCCGAGCTTCTCCGAGGGCTACATCCGGATCAACCTAAAAGGCCGCGAAGCCAATGGCATCGTGACGCCGGAAGAGTACGACGCTGTGTGCGAAGAAATCACGCGGGAGCTGCGCCAGATGAAGGACGCCCGCACCGGCACGCCCATGGTGACGGAGGTGATGCGGACCCGCAAATCAGCGCTGGACAACGATCCGAAGCTGCCCGATGCGGACCTGGTGGTGCTCTGGCAAGAGCAGTACGCCACGGATATCGTGGACAGCCCGACGGTGGGCCGCATTGGCCCGGTGCCGCACTTCCGGACGGGCAGCCACCGCTCCCAGGGCTTCCTGTTTGTTCAGGGGCCTGAGGTGGAGGCGCACTCCGAGGTGACCGGCCACGCGCTGGATCTGGCGCCGACGATCTTGAGCCTGATGGATGCGCCGATTCCGGAGCAGTGTGAAGGCAAGGCGCTGCTGAAGACCAAGGTGTTGGCGAGCTAATTTCCTGGAGGCAGGTCGGGCCTATCGCTCACCTGCCTTTTTGCTGAGGGCGATCGCCCCCTGACTGACTTTTTCTTCCCATTCTGTTGGCACTGCCCCCCAGGGCAGAGACATCCTCACTATGACTGCACCCAAAACCACTCCCGGCAAGCAACCCACCTGGCTTGAGTCCCTCTTGATTACCAGCATCGGCTGGATTCCCCTGAGTCCGGGCCGGATTCTGCGGCGGCTGCTCTACCGGCAAATCTTCGCGCGGGTGGGCGATCGCACCGATATCCAGCCCAACGTCGAATTCGCCATGACCCAAGGCATCGAGCTGGGCTACTCCGTCCAGCTTCACCGGTACGTGCGCATTCGCAGCATCGGCCAGGGCAGCCGCATCCACCTGCACGACTACGCCCACCTGGATCGGGGCGTCGACATCAAGACCCATCGTCAGGGCTTCATCGAAGTGGGCGAAAACACCTACATCGGCCCCTACACTTGCCTATCGGGCGACGCCATCCGCATCGGCAAAAACTGCATGATCGCCTCCCATTCCGGGATCTACGCCAACAACCACAACTTCGCTGACCCCAACCGCCCCATCTGTCAGCAAGGCAACAGCTACAAAGGCATCGTGATCGAAGAAGACTCCTGGCTCGGCAGCGGCGTCCGCGTCCTCGATGGCGTCACCATCGGCCGAGGCAGCGTTGTGGGCTCGGGGGCTGTGGTCACCAAGAGCCTGCCGCCCTACTCGATCGCCGTGGGCGTCCCGGCCAAGGTGATTGGTCGGCGCGGCGAAACTCAGGCGGCTGCCCAAGCCGTCGAGGCAGAAGTTCACCACGTGATTGCGGCGACGCAGTCTTAAATCCGGAAATGCCTTTCCCTGCGGCGTAGCTCCTAAGGAATTTTACTGAGGAGCGCCCTTGTGAACCTGGCAGTGTTGGGCTGCATCGCCAACGCCCTGACGTTTCTTCCCTTATTCAGTGCAGTACAGTCCCCATGGTGACCTCCTCCCGCAAACCGCGCATTTGTCTCGCGCTGCCGGGCATTCAGTACCAGCCGCGATCGCCCTACGTCCTGAGCACCCTTCCCATGGTGCCCTACCTGGAAAAGGACTTTGACATCACCCTGGTCTATCGCAAGGTGCTCGACACCAGCGAAGCCGACCACATCGAGCACAAGTACCTGACGTTGGTAGACCCCCACACCATGTCAGAGCGCGAAAAGCTCAACACCTTTTCCTACTGTGTCCCCGAAAACTACGTTGCCCTGTGGAAGTGCCGCCGCCAAATCCAGGAGTTTGCGGCCCGTCATGCCCGGGACTTTGACCTGGTTTTTGAGAAAGAGTGGCCCATTTTGGGAGCGTTTTCCAGCGCTTTCGGTCGCTACGGCGTGCCAACGGTGATTTTGGTGGAGGCGATGTACAAGTATCCCAAGGCGCCTCAGATGAGCCTGGCCAAGAAAGCCGCTAGCATTGGCTTTCAGCGTCTGCGGCCCTATCTGCGGGAGCGGTGGTGCGATCGCGTCGACAGCATCGTCGCCGAAACCCCCGAAATGAAGACCTTCTTGCAGGATTACGGCTACGTCAAGCCCGCTACCCCTATCTATCCCATTCCCTACGGCGTGGATCCGGACACCTTTGCGCCGCGCGATCGCGCCCAGTGTCGCCAGGAGCTGGGGATTCCCCAGGACGCCTACGTGCTGACCTATGTGGGCTCCCTCAACCGCTTCATCCAAGAGCCCGCGCCCATCCTCGAGGCCCTCGGTCGCGAGAAACCGGCCAATGTGGTGCTCCACGTGGTGGGAGACGGCAGCAAGCGCGAGGAGCTCGAAGCTTTGGCTCGCCAAAGCGGTGCATCTGCGGTGTTTCACGGTCGCCTCGCCCAGAAGGAGGCGGCCCGCTACATCGGGGCAGCGGACCTGACAGTGGCGCCCTACAACAAGTACCTATACATGGCGGACCAGTTTACCTGCGCCAGCCTGAAGGTGCCGGAGTATCTCTCCTGCGGGCGTCCCGTTTTGAGCATTCCGTGCGATCGCATGGAGACGCTGCTCGGGGGCGGCCAGTACGGTTTTTTGGTTGGCAATGATGTGGAGGCCTACCAGCAGTTTTTCCGGAATCTGCCCAGTCGGGAAACGCTCCACCACATGGCCGATCAGATTCTCCGCGACATCGACAATGGCACCCTCAAAGACCGGCAGATTCTGCTGCGCTGGTGGGACATTGCCGACCTCTATAAGCAGGTTTTTCTGGAAACTTTGGAGCGGAAACAAAAGTCTCAGTCTTTGGGGCTTGCTAGCTAACAGCGAAGCGTCCTCGGAAACCCTCCGAAAGCCGTATTCGCGATCGCCCTCTTTCCCTCTACCATCAGAAAGAATTCTCGCCCAGCGCCTCAGAACTCCCGCTGAACGCCTAGTTAATGAGGATTCTCCGAACGACAGAATCAAGATTGACTGCGGGGGTTTGCGCGATCGCCCTTGGCACCGCTCACCTCCCGCCGCGAGGCCTATTGCCCAGTCCCTCGATCGGTATTAGTGCGTCCATGTTTTCTAGGAAGACTTCCCTTTTTGGCCTAGCCGCCACCCTCCTCGCCGCCCTCACTAGCGGCCCTGCCCTGGCGCTGCCCCTTTCACCGGGCGATCGCCTGCGGCTTTTCATCCCGGGCGAAGAAGGCCTCCCCGAAGCCGAACGCCTGAGTGCCACCTACGAGGTCAACCTCGATGGCACCCTCAAGATTCCCTACATCCCGCCCATCCCCGTGGCTGGGCGAGAAGTCGAAGACATCGAAGCTCAGCTTGCTCAGGATCTGGTGGCTCGCGGATTTTTCCAGCCCCAGTCCTCCCAGCTCAGCCTTCAGATCTTTGAATGGGCGCCTGTCCAGGTCACGATCGCCGGGGCCGTTTTTGATCCAGGCCGCGTCCTGATCAACCAAGCCGAATCCAAAGGTCGCGACCTTCCCGCCTCGATCGCCACAGTGTCCGGGGACTATCCCCCAGAGCGCTACCTCACCTCAGCCCTCCAGCTCGTCGGAGGCATCAAGCCCAACGCCGACGTCCGCAATGTGCGCGTCCTGCGGGGCAACCGTGAGCAAGTCGTCGATCTCTCGGGGGTCTTTACCGGATCGCCCGTCGACGACATTCCCTTAGCCGCTGGCGATCAGGTCATCGTGCCGGAGCTGGCCGAAGACCAGCCCAACTTGGTCCGTCCCTCTCAGATCACCCCCACCACCGTTCGCGTCTTCTTCTCAAACTTGGCGGAGGACAACGCCCGCGGCAACGCGGGCACCGTCGAGCAGTTCGCCTACGGCGCCCGCTTCTCCCAGGCCGTGGTAGCCGCCAACTGCGTCGGCGGCAAGCGCTCGGTCAACGCCAAGCGCACCGCCGTCTTGATTCGGACCGATCGCGACACCGGCGAAACCGTCGCCATGGAGCGACCGGTCGAAAGCCTGATCAAGGACTCCGGCTCCAGTGAGGCCAATCCCTTTCTCCTGCCGGAAGACAGCGTGGTTTGTTACGATTCAAATGTCCAAAACCTCGCTGGCGTCTTCAATTTCCTAAATACCGTTCTGAACCCCATTTCTGTGATCAAGAGGATTATTTTTGAATGACTGATGAACGACTCACAGTCTCTGGACCCCTCACAGAGAAACCGGAACAGCGAGGACGCTGGCTTCGCTATCTAGGAAGCGCGATCGCCATCAATGGCGTCCTGTGGGGCGTAGCCCTGAGCTACCTCAACAACGTCAAGCCCGTCTACACCAGCGAGTGGACCATCACCCTGCCCGGCCCAGAGTCCTACACCAACGTCAACCTGCCAGACATTGGGGCGGCTTCTTCGCGCAGCGTCTCGGCCTACGAAAACCGCAACCAAGACCCGCGGGAAAACTATAAGTTTGTGGCTGGCAGCTCCAGCGTGCGCCAGCGCGCGGCCAATCAGCTCGGCGTCTCCCCGAGCGAAGTCGGCGGCATGCGCATCGAAATCATCCCCAACACGACCCTCATGCAGTTCTCGGTGAGCGCTGACACGCCCGAAGAGGCCCAAAGTAAAGCCCTCGCCCTGCATGAAGCGCTAGAATATCGCCTCGCGGAGCTGCGCAAGCAGGAAAGCGAGAAGGAAAACGCCAATCTCGAAGCGGCCCTCCAGGCAGCCCAGGCCAAGCTAGATACGGCCCAGCAGCGTCTCTCGTCCTACCAGGCCAGTACGGGCTTTGCTAGCAATGAGCAGATTGTGCAGCTGCTCAACAATATCGAAAACCTCCGCCGTCAGCGGGCAGAAACCCTGGCCAATCTCCAGCGCGTCAACGCCCAGTACACTCAGCTTTCAGGGAATCTGGAACTGTCGCCCAACGAGGCCGCTGATGCCTTCGCGCTTCAGGCTGATCCTCTCTTTCAGCAGTATCAGCAAGAGTACAGCACGGCGACAGCGGACCTGACGGTGATGACCTCCAAGCTCGGCCCCAATCACCCCAGTGTGGTCCGGGCCCGCGCCAAAGAGGAGGCGGCGCGTCTGGCAGTGCTGGAGCGCAGTCAGGCGATTTTGGGCCGATCTGTGGATTCTCTGGCGCTGGCGCGGCTCAGCCTCAATGGCGGCAACGACAGCCGGGGAACCGCCCGGGAAACGTTTTTCCAAAATATTGTGACCTCTCAGGCCGATCTCCAAGGTCTCCAAGCCCAGGCGGGCGAGCTTCAGCAGCAGATTCAGCAGCTTGAGGGCCGACTGGAAACGCTGTCTCGCTACAGCTCGGAGGTGGAGGCCCTGCGACGAGATTTGCAGGTGTCTGAGGCAGTCTTTTCTTCGACGCTGGCCAGCCTAGATTTGGGACGGACCAATGGCAATGGCTCCTATCCGCAAATTCAGCTGCTCGCGGATCCCTCTTTGCCGGATGATCCGACGTCTCCCAAGACGAAGCTGGTGCTGCTCGGGGCGATGATGGGCTCTACGCTGGTGACGCTGGGGCTGCTGATGCTGTGGCTGCGCAAGCGGCGCTTTGCGGGCGATCGCCTCAGAGAGGCTCATCCAGAGATGCGTCCGCTGCCCGAAGCCGTTCCAGCAGATCAGTGGGCTAGCAGCAGCACTGTCATTCAGGATTAGCGATACTCTGGCCCTAGTAGCGCCGATTCAGGCTGCTAACGGGCCTTTGAGACTTGCGCGCTTTTGGCTGCTCTCCTTTTGGCGCACCATCGGCCCCTAGCTCCAGCGATCCTTTGTTCTTCTACCCCACCCTCCGGGTGCGTTGCCCCATGCTTTTGCCACGGCAATCCGGCCAAACCCGCGATCGCGGGCTGTGGATGACCCCCCGTAGCTTTGAAGAGGCTGTCGTCTGGTACACCATCATTGGCATGAATGTCCTCTACTTCATGGGACTGCCCTTCATCTTGGTGCCTGTGATGAGCTGGATTCTCTTTGGCCGCCTGGTGTGGCTGCTCTGGTGCCAGAGCGACGCAACGCCACCAGAGGAGCGCATTCACATTCCGCTGTCGCTGTGGCTGTGGACGGCGGGGATTTTGGTCATTGGCGTTGCCCTGGTGATGGGGCACTTTGACTGGGGGTATGGCCTCGGGCGCACCATCAAGTCCTTCGTCAATTTCTTTTTGCGGACCTGGGCTGTGCTGGCGATTTTGCCGTTGGCAGGCTGTCTCAAGATTCGGCCTCAGCTGATCTATCGCGCTTGCTGCATTTTGGCGATTCAGTGCATCGGGCTAATCGGGGTGGGCTTTGTGATGAGCCTGGCCAATGTGGATATGCCCCTCTATACAGTCTCCTTGGCAGCCAAAATCGGCGGGAATGGCCTGCGCTTTTACCATGTGAGTTTCTATGTCATGGAGGGAAGCACTGCCCGCATGAAGCTTTTTGCGCCGTGGCCACCAGCTTTGGCGTTTGCGGGCAGCGTTTTGCTGTTCCTGTGCTGGCGCGAGCGCAATCAGCTGCTCCGATTCTTGGGAATGTTTGGCAGCGCGCTGATGATGTGGACCTCGGCGTCCCGGATGGGGCAGGTGTGTCTGGTGGCGGTGCCAGTACTACAGTTTCTGCTGGCCAATGTCTCGCGGCCCTGGGTTCAAATCGGTTTGGGGGCGGGGGCGTTTGGCGGGGGGCTCTTCAGTGCCCAACTTTACCAGGCAGCCAAGGATTTTAAGGCTCAGCTTGACGGGCAGCGGGCGTCTTCGTCCCACGTTCGGGAGGTGCTGGGAGAGCTGGCGCTGTACAAGTGGCACGATGCGCCGATTTGGGGCCACGGCCTGCTGGAGTCAGAGGGACCTGAGGTGGTGGCGAGGATGCCCATTGGCAGCCACCACACGTGGCTGGGGCTGCTGTTTGCCCATGGCTTGGTGGGTTTTTTGGGCATGGGCTTCAGCTTTGCGGTGGGCTACATCACGCTGATCTGGAAGTCGCAAAAAAGTGAGCTGGCGGAGACGGCGCTGGCGGTCCTGCTGGTGATGACGCTCTTTTCCCTGGGCGAAAATCTAGAGACGCTGGCGTATATCTATTGGCCGGGACTGGTGGTGCTGGGGATGGGAATGGCGGTGCAGCCTGGATCGGAACGGGTACAGACGCCTGAGCGATCGCCGGCGATCGCAGCGTCCCAAACCGCCTAGGGCCGGCCTGCGAGGGGTTTTGACAATTTGTGAAGCTCTCATAAAGCCTCGAAGGGGCTTCAGTCCCTGGTAGGCAAGGGGAAGCTAGAGAAAATACGGAACAGGGCTCACTGGCCACCAGTGCAAGGCTTTGCGCGAATATTTTTTTTCCCTAAAGCCCGCTGGATAGGGTCCCAATCCGTCTTTTTGATATGGCACCATGCCTTTAGCCAAGCGTGGCTCCGTAGTTCTACAGACTCATGAACGAAGGGGCGATCGCGGGCGACTCGGTACAGACTCCGTGCAGTTCCTGAGTCCGGCTTTGGCCGCCTTGCCCTTTGAGCGGTGGATCGAATTGCACGTTTACTCCAGTGAGGAGCGCAATATGCCAACGGTGTCCGTCATTGTGCCTGCCTACAACGCAGCCAAGACGATTGTCGAAACCCTAGAATCCCTGCGGGCACAAACTTTTTCGGACTTTGAAGTCATCGTGATTAATGATGGCTCCACAGACAACACAGTGGAGATTGTCCAGGCATTCGGGGATCCCCGAATGCAGGTGTTTTCTTACGAAAATGGCGGCCTGCCGGTGGCCCGCAATCGCGGCATCGAGCGCGCAACGGGCGAGTTTTTGAGCTTTATTGATGCGGATGACCTGTGGACGCCGGACAAGCTAGCGGCCCAGGTTCAGGCGCTGCGCGAGCATCCCGAGGCGGGCGTCGCCTATAGCTGGACGCAGTTTATCGATGAGCAGAGCCGGTTTTTGTTTGCCTGGAAGCCGCTCTACCACAGCGGGGATGTCTATCCTCAGCTGCTGCTGGAGAACTTTATTTCCAGCGGGTCCAACCTGCTGGCGCGGCGAGAGGCGATCGCGGCGGCAGGCCTGTTTGACCCGACGCTCAAGTCGGTGGAGGACTGGGACTACTACCTGCGTCTCGCGGCCAAAACCCAGTTTGCTGTGGTGCCCCAGTACCAGATTCTCTATCGGCGATCGTCCCAGTCGATGACCACCAAAATCGACGTGATGGAGCGGGCGAATCTCACGGTGATCGAGCGGGCCTTTCGCCAAGCGCCGGCCTCGCTCCAGTCCCTCAAGGGGCGCACTCTGGCCAATGTGTATCGCTACCTGGCCAAGCAGTGCCTGTCTAATTCCTGGGACCGGTCGGGTCTGCGGCAGGCCTACCAAAAGCTCGGGCAGGCGATCGCCGCCTATCCCCCCACCCTTTTGAGCCAAGAGACCCTGCGCATTGTGCTCAAGCTCTTGGTGGTGCAGTTTTTCCCGCAGAAGCTGGCCGCCCAGATTGTGCGGTTTATTAACAAGACCTTGCCCTTGGTGCGGGTCGAGACTCCAGCGAGCTAGCAAGCATCAGCGGGGGGCGATCGCCTCTCGCATCTATTGGCATGTTCCTTTCGGTTTTTGAGCACCATGGTCAAAGTTGTCGAGCAAGTGAGCGCAGCCATCCAGAAGCGGATGAGCGACGGCTTCGTGCGCAATCTCGGCTGGATGGGCGTCTCCCAGCTGATCGTGCGGATCTCCCGCCTCGCGGCCACCGTCATTTTGCCGCGCTTCTTGTCCCAGTATGACTACGGCCTCGCTGCTCTGGTCCTGACCACCTACGAGTTCACCCAGGTTTTCACGCGCATCGGCATCAGCGCCAAAGTCATCCAGGCCGAAGACGATCGCCTCGAAGAAATCAGTCACAGCGCCTACTGGCTCAACTGGGTCGTCTACACGGCCCTCTTCTTTCTTCAGTGTCTGGCCGCCTTTCCCATCGCCTGGTTCTACAACGACAACCAGCTGATCGTCCCCATCTGTGCCCTCGCCGTCACCTACCTCATTGGACCCCTGGGACGGGTCCAGGCGTCCCTTGTCCAGCGGGAAAACCGCTTCAAAATCGTCGCCCTCAACCAGACCATCACCCTAGTCACCGCCAATATTTTGACGGCGCTCTTTGCCTTTTGGGGACTGGGCATGTGGGCGATCGTGCTGCCGCGCATCCTGGTGGCCCCGATCGAATTCATCGTTTACTGCGCCTATCACCCCTGGCGCTGCCGCAAAGGCTTCACCACAAAGTACTGGGGCGAAATTTTTAAGTTTGGCTCCAGCATCCTGGGCATCAACCTGCTCAAGACCCTGCGCGACAACATGGACTATCTGATCGTCGGGCGCTTTTTGGGCCTCAAGGAACTGGGAGTCTACTACTTCGCCTTCAATGCGGGCCTGGGCATTAGCCTCTCGATTATTCAGTCCATCATTGTGGCGCTGTACCCGCACCTGTGCGCGGTCCGCTCCGACTTCGCCAAGCTAAAGGAAAGCTATTACAAGAGCCTGCGCACCATCGGCAAAATCATGGTGCCTTTTGTCTTGGTTCAGTCCGTTTTTGCGCCGTTTTACGTGCCGGTTTTGTTTGGCAAAGAGTGGGTCGTCGCAGTGCCGGTGCTGATTTTGATCTGTCTGTCGGCGATTCCCCGGCCCTTTGATGCGGCGGCGTTCCAGCTTTTGGCCTCAGTGGACAAGCCCCAGATCGGCCTGCTGTGGAATGTGGCCTTCACGCTGCTCTTTACGGTGGCGCTGATGATCGGCGTCTATTGGCAGGCCATTGGCGTAGCGGCGGCGGTGCTGATTATTCACGTGATCTTTGTGCCGATCTTCTTGATCTGGACCAATCGCTATGTTTTCGGTCCGCGATCGCCCTTTGCCACCTAGGCTGTTGCCCTCACTCATCCTCCTCTGCGAGCCCTGCCATGGAAAAGGTTTCTGTCATTATTCCGGTTTACGGCGTTGAGAAATTCATTGCAGCGACCGTGCAGTCGGTCCTAGGCCAGACCTACGAGAATTTCGAGATTCTGATTGTGGATGACGCGTCGCCCGACAACAGCGTGGCGGTGTGCGAGCAGTTTGGCGATCAGCGGCTGCGCATCCTGCGGCAGGCCAACCGGGGCCTGGCGGGCGCGCGCAATACGGGGATTCGTCACGCCACCGGGGAGTACATCGCGTTTCTCGATGGGGATGACCTGTGGCAGCCCGAGAAGCTGGCGGCCCACGTGGCCCACTTGGAGCGATCGCCCGAGGTTGGGGTCAGCTTCAGCCGATCAGAATTTATCGACGAGGCGGGTGCGTCGCTCCATACCTACCTGATGCCGAAGCTGCAAAACATCACGGTGGAGGATCTCTTTCGCGGCAGCCCCATCGGCAACGGCTCGGCGGCTGTCCTGCGGCGGGAGGTCTTGGAGGCGATCGCCTTTGAGGACAGCCGCCACGGCAGCCCAGAGGTCTGCTACTTCGACGAGCAGTTTCGCCGCTCCGAGGACATCGAGTGCTGGCTGCGCATCGTCCTCCAGACTCCCTGGAAAATTGAGGGCCTGCCCGAGGCGCTGACCCTCTACCGCGTCAACGCGGGCGGCCTCTCGGCCAGTTTGTTTAAGCAGCTCGAGTCCTGGGAGCAGGTCCTCGCCAAGACGCGCACCTACGCGCCGGAGCTGGTGCAGCGCCTAGAGCCCATGGGCATGGCCTACCAGTATCGCTACCTCGCCCGCAGCGCCATCCGCCTAAAGGCCGCCTCGGACGCCGCCCGCCTGATGCGCCGCTCGGTCACCACCTACTGGCCGATTGTGCGGGAGGAGCCGAAGCGCACCCTGTTGACCTTTGTGGCGGCGCATTTGCTGTGGCTGCTGCCCCAGCCGCTCTACGCGTCCCTGGAGCGGGCCGCCACCCAGATCACCGGCAAAGGCCAGAAAGATCAGATTTTGAAGGAGCAGGCAGAGCAGGCTGTCTAGGGAATTCCAGACGCTTTTGAGCAGTTTCTAGCGCTTTGCGGACGGCGATCGCCGTCCGCCGCTTTGGCGTGCCGTCCTAGCGCAGGCGTCCCCTCTCGCAAGATTCTTATAAGACAAACTTAAGACCCATAGTGATACAAAAACTGGTAATTGATAGGCATTAATTGCTACTAAATAAACACTAAATCTCAGGATTTACACGTAGAGATCTTGAGCCGCTTTTTTAGGTGGCGAAATTTTAATTTACGCACTCTCGTGGAGTACGGAAGGCTGCCCAGAAACGTTGCCAAATCCCCAATGCCTTACTCTGTCAGGATTTGCCAACAAAATCAGGAGCCTTGAAGACGGCGATCGCCCCTTGAGTTCTCGAATTTCGCGCAATTGTTCGCCCAAACTTTAAAGTTTTGGGCTGGATTGTTTTGTTTCGGTAAACTTGAGCCGTTTTTTCCGTGTTTTTACTCTCC
Organism: Geitlerinema sp. PCC 7407; assembly: GCF_000317045.1. NCBI lineage: Bacteria > Bacillati > Cyanobacteriota > Cyanophyceae > Geitlerinematales > Geitlerinemataceae > Geitlerinema > Geitlerinema sp. PCC 7407. Next base: position 1,145,081 of record NC_019703.1, on the reverse strand, counting down.
GTATGTCAACGTAGCCTTTAGTGTTTTCCATTCGGGAAAAGGGTTCATTTCAAACTTTGGCTACTGCTCACCCCAAAGTTTGCAGTTCTCTCCCTAAAAACCCTTAGTTTTCTCTTTCAATTTCGGCCAGCAGCGATCCGTTGCCTGCATCAATACTGAGGCTTGTGTAGGTTTAGCTGGCTGGTGTGTGCAGATTGTCCGTGTAGTCCGTCCTCGCGTAAATACGGTCATGAAAAAGGTTTCCGTCGTCATCCCGGTTTACGGGGTTCAGCAGTACATCGCAGCTACCGTCCAGTCCGTCTTGGATCAGACTTACCAAAATCTGGAAGTGATTTTGGTGGATGACGGCTCCCCCGACCGGAGCGTCGAAATCTGCAAGACCTTCACCGATCCACGGATTCGGATCATCCGCCAAAAGAATCAGGGCGTCTCGGCGGCGCGCAACACGGGCATTCACCACGCCACCGGTGACTACATCGCGTTCCTCGATGGCGATGACCTGTGGGTTCCTGAAAAGATCGCCAAGCACGTCGAGCACCTAGAGCGATCGCCCGAAGTGGGCATCAGCTTCAGCTACTCTGCCTTTATCAACGGCGAGGGAGAACCTCTGGGCATCTATCAGACCGCCAAGACCCAAGACATCACACCGGGCTACGTCCTGTGCCGCAACCCCATTGGCAACGGCTCGACGCCGGTGATTCGCCGGGAAGTCCTGGCCGCGATTCGCCACGAAGAGGTGGGCGCTGACGGCCAAGTCCACCCCGTATACTTCGATCGCACCATCCACAACATGGAAGATGTGGAGTGCTGGCTGCGCATGGCGGCGCTGACCCACTGGAAGCTGGAGGGCATCCCCGAAGCGCTGACTCTCTACCGCATCCACGCCAACGGCCACTCCGCCAAGATCGACAAGCAGGTGGCGGCCCTCGAGCGCGTGATCGAGAAGGTGCGGGGCTACGCGCCAGAGGTGATCGCCACCCATGGAAATGCCGCCCGCGCCTATGAACTGCGCTTTTTGGCGCGCCGCTCGGTGCGATCGCGCGATCCAGAGACCGCCGTCAAGATGCTGCACAAGGCGCTCAAGGCCCACTGGCGCATCGTGCTGGAGGAACCCCGGCGATCGCTGATGACCTGCGCGGCGGTCTACGCCCTGTGTCTGATTCCGACGTCGTTCTACGCGCGCCTCGAAGATGCCGCCATCAAGGCCGTGGGCGCGAGCCAAAAACGGCGCATCGAGCAGGAGAGCGCCGAGGCGGCCTAGGGCTGCTGCATTGGGTTTGTTTTTGGCTGTTGTCGCCCCATCATTCGCCCTGGGGTGCCACTAAGGGGGGCAAGGAATCAGGTTCTTTGCCCCTTTTGCTGTTAGTCCTTAATGGTTTATGAAACTTCTTTTCAGCGCACTCTTTCGATCGTTGGCCGCCGGGGTTTCACACCGCACAATGGTGAACGGAATGGGTCATCAGGTTTCAGGATCGGTAGGTGCCCTCATGGTGGACGAAGGCGATCGCAGAGGACAGAGACGGTGGCGCTTTGCGCTGCTGTTTGCGGCGGCGCTCGTGGCGGCGATCGCCCTCCAGCCCCTGCGCCAGGGCCAGTTGCCCAATTTACTGGGGCAAGTGCCCGAGCAAATCCTGGGGGAATCTGCGCCAGGGACATCGGGGGTCCGGCTCGGCGACGCCAATGTCGCCATTGGGGGCGGCGGCTATGTGACGGGCATTTATTTCCATCCCCAGGTCCCCGATTTGGCCTATATCCGCACCGATGTGGGGGGCTTTTATCGCTGGGAAGCGGGCGATCGCTGGGTCCCAATCACTGACCATTTCACCCTCGATCAGAGGAACTTCTACGGCGGTGAAGCCCTGGCCCTCGATCCCAACAATCCCGACATTGTCTACATCGCGGCGGGGAAATATCTCTGGGACAAGTCCGGATCCCTGTTCAAGTCCACGGACCGGGGCCAAACCTGGACCCAGCTACCGCTCGAGCTGCCCATCGGCGGCAATGAGCCTCGCCGCTGGGTGGGCGAAAGGCTAGTGGTGAATCCGCACAACTCCAATGAAGTGTGGTTTGGGTCGCGCAGCAACGGTCTCTGGCGCTCTAGTAACGGCGGCCAAACCTGGCAAGCGGTGGAAAACTTTCCGGGGGAGCCAGACGACGAAGTGGGCATTTCGGCGATCGCCTTTGACCCCGCCCAGACCGGTCGTCTCTTCGTGAACGCCTTTGAAGATGGCGTGTATGAGTCCGTCAACGGCGGCCAAACCTGGCAGCGCCTGAGCAGCGGCCCTAGGCGCGTGCGGCAAATGGTGGTCGATGGCCGGGGCACGCTCTACGTCACGAGCGAGGAAGACTGGGGCGTGGCGCGATACCGCGATCGCTGGCAGGCCATCACGCCTCCCAAGGCCAAAAAAGAGGCAGTCTTTAATGGCATCAGCCTGAGCCCCCACAATCCGGGGGAACTGGTGGTCAGCCTGGGCGAGACCCCGCGCACGGCAATTTTCTACTCTCCAGACGGCGGCCAAACCTGGCAGGAGCGCACCGTCGAGACCCGCAGCACGGTGCCCTGGTGGACGAACTTTATGCGATCGCAGCCCGCGATCGCCTCCCTGCGCTTTGACCCCTGGGTCCCCAACCGCGTCTGGCTCACAGACTGGTACGGCGTGTGGCGCACCGATGACATCCGCGCCGAGCCCAGCCTCTGGACCAACTACGTTCAGGGCCACGAAGAAATCGTCACCTTTGCCCTGGCCGCTCCCCCCGAGGGTCCGCTGCTGCTCAGCGGCGTCGCCGACGTGGACGGCTTCCGCCATGCCGATTTGCAGCGCTACCCCAGCAGCCAGCTCGGCCTCGAAAAGGACAAAACCGCCTGGCAAGACACCTACAGCATCGCCTACAGCGCCCGCCAGCCCCTGAGCCTGGTCCGCGTGGGCGGCAATCGCTGGGAGAACCGCTACGGCGTCGCCCTCTCGGCGGACGGCGGCCAAACCTGGCAAACGCGATCGCTGCCGTCGGAGGCCATGCCGCTGCGGGTGGCCGTCTCGGCCACCGACCCCAGCAACTTCGTCGTGACCCTCAGCGACGCGCAGCCAGTGGTCACCCAGGACGGCGGCCAAACTTGGCAAACCGTGTCGGGCCTGCCCGAGGGGGGCAATGGTCCTTGGAACTGGTCCCAGTCCCTGGCAGCAGACGCAAAAGAAGGGGGTGTTTTTTATTACTACGCAGACGGCACCCTCTACCGCAGTAACGACGGCGGCCGCAGCTTCCTCACGCTCAACGATCGCCTGCCCAAGGAGTGGTGGCACAGCCTCAAGGCCGAGCCAGGTCAGGAAAAAGAACTTTGGCTCAGCCTCAACCAAAAAGGGCTGCACCGCTCCCTCGACGGCGGCGCCACCTTCCAGCAGATTAGCGCCGTGGAGCAGGCCTATCTGTTCGCCCTTGGCAAAGCGCCTCAACCGGGTCGCCCCGCCGCCCTGTATCTCTATGGCACGGTCGCAGGTCAGCCCAGAATGGGCATTTACCAATCGCTGGACCAAGGCCAAACTTGGCAGCCCCTGGGCAACCCCGAGCGGCCCATCGGCAATGAGCCCAACGTGATGGAGGCCAGTCAGCAGCAGTTTGGGCTGGTGTTTATTGGCACCAATGGCCGAGGGATCTACTACGGCGATCGCTAGGGGCGCGATCGCGACTAGGACGAAAGTCCGTAGGTTTGCCAGGTTAGCGGCCCATCCCCTGGCGGCTGGGGCACGGCCAGTCGCCAGACTTTGCCCTCGCTGTCGGCCTGGAGATAGAGGTCAAGGGCGTTTTCGGTCTGGGTCACCACCTGATGGGGAAACTTGAGGGTGAGGTCGTAGGTGCCCCGGACGTGGGCCGCCGGCTGCCCCTCGATTTGCAGGGGCTCCTGCTCACGAATCTCAACGTGCCGAATCTTGATTTTGGGCAGTGCCGGGGCAATGCCCTTGGCTCGGCCGTAGGATTGAATTTGCTGGGCCAGGGTTTGCTGGGTTTGGCTGACCTGGAGGGCGATCGCCTGGCGCACGGTTCGCTGGCTCGGCAGCAGGGCCTTTGGCCCACCACAGGCAGTCAGAATGCCAATCAGCATCAAAGCCGCGATCGCGCCCATGATTCGTTTCACCATTGCCCCCTCCACTGCATCACGACACCTGCTATTTTCTCCCGAAGCTTGTCACTTCGAGCACTCTTCCCAAGCTAGCATCGACCCAAGCACTGCGCTTCTGTCAGCTTTCTCGCCCGTCCGCACCAGAAACCCGTTAATCCTTTTCTAGATTCTTTATGTCTAATCAAAGCCTCGGCCTGAGCGATGCGCTCTACCAGTACTTGCTGGCGGTTTCGGTGAGAGAACCCGATATTCTGCGCCAGCTGCGCGCCGAAACGGCTCAGCACCCCATGCACCAAATGCAGATCGCCCCGGAGCAGGGGCAGTTCATGGCGCTGCTGATCCAGCTCTTGGGTGCCCGCAAAACGCTAGAGATTGGGGTTTTCACCGGCTACAGCGCCCTCGCAACCGCCCTTGCGCTGCCGGAGGAGGGGCGCATCGTCGCCTGTGACGTGAGCGAGGACTACACGGCGATCGCTCGCCGCTACTGGGAAGCCGCCGGAGTCGCCCACAAAATCGATCTGCGCATCGCCCCGGCCCTCGAAACCCTCGATCAGCTGCTGGCCGAAGGGCAAGCCGAGAGTTTTGACTTTGCCTTCATTGATGCCGACAAGGGCAACTACCTCGCGTACTACGAGCGATCGCTCGCCCTGGTGCGGCCCGGCGGCCTGATCGCCATCGACAACGTCCTCTGGGGCGGCCAGGTCGCTGACCCCAGCGTCACCGACGCCGCCACCGAAGCGATTCGCCAGCTCAACCAGCACCTGCACCCCGATGAGCGCGTCAGTCTCAGCCTCGTGCCGATCGCCGACGGCCTCACCCTCGCCCTCAAGCGGCCTCGCTAGGGCTCTGCTGGCGGCTTCGCGTCTGGCAGGGGGGGAGCGGCGTGCAGAGGACGCGAAGTCAGCACCAGCAGCAGCTTGGCGTGAATCAGGTTAATTTCAGCCAGCCCCAAATCCACACTGCCCTCTAGCACCACTCCCGTATGCAGCAGGCGGTCCAGCAGTTCCAAGATCGTCGGGTTGCTGGAGGTTTCCCCGGGGTAGTAGCTGTCGCCCTTGGGCAGCAGCGTGCCAATCTCGCCCAGGTCAATGTTGAGGTCCGCCGGATCAATCTCGAAGACCTCGCACAAGTGGACGATCTGCTCTTCTAGCTTGCGCAGACTGTCCGCCGCTCGGTCCAGTTCTGCATCGCTCAAGGCCCCCGTTTCCATGCGGCGGATCACCTGAGCCTCCATGAGTTGACGCACCAATTCCAGCACCGTCAGCAGCAGCGGCGCTAGCCCAGCATCAGGGCTGGACTTCGGTTGGTTTCCGGTCGGTAGGATAGAGTCTTCGGCCAAGGATACACAGTTTGCCAACGAGAAACGCTCGCGGCCACGACAAAAATTCTTCGGCGAGGCAGGTCAGCGCCTTTTCCAAAGCCGCAAGCGCCGTGGAGGCTAGAGCCACTATTCGCGAGGTTGTTGGGTCGGGCTATATTCGGTGGTCGTCGGGGCCGCCTGAAGGGCAAGCCCAGCGGCTTGGCGCAGCTGTCGCAGCTCGCTTTCGAGGCTTTCGATGCGGGCCTGGAGTTCTTGATTAGAGGCGCTCAGGGCGTTGGCTTTGCTGCTGAGGTAGGGGTCGCTTTCCCACCAGTTGACGCCGATTTCGCGGGCCTTGTCCACGGACGAAATCAGCAAGCGAATGCGAATATTCAGCAGCTCGGTGGAGCCAACGGACACGGAGATATCGCCGGCAATCACAATGCCTTTGTCCAGGACCCGCTCTAGGATGTCGGCCAGGGTTGACCCCGAGGTGGCCGTGGCGATCGCGCCTCGACCTTTGGGGGCAGGGGGGCTGTAGGTCACAACGTTTCTATCCTCAATGCAGCACGTTCGGGCGATCGCCTGTTAGGAGACCGGCACCACAGAACCGTCTCGCTGCACCAGCACGGCGCCCTTTTCGGTCAGGGACTTGAGGGCATTGACCGTCTGAATGCGGCTGAAGCCAAGGGCACCTTCAAGCTCGGACAAGCGGGCACCCTGGGACTCCTGCAAATAAGCGTAGATCGCCTGCTCTGGGGATGCCAGTGATTCTTCAGGGACTGGGGGGGTCAGGTCCGCCGCCAGGGCCTCCAGATCGTGGGCCAGGGCGATCGCCGCTTCGGCCAGGGGAGGCAGGGTTTCTTCGAGGTGGGCGGGAGCCGCCTCTTCTGCTAAAGCTTCAGGCGCTTCTAGCGTGTCAGGCTCTGCTTCCGGCTGGGTTTCGGCCAGGGTTTCGGGGGGTGCCTCGCTGGTGCTCTCCTCGGGAAGGGGCGCGATCGCGGGGGCAGGCTCGGCAGGACTGACGCCCAGAGCCGACTCCAGCCCCGACTCCAAATCTTGGTAGGCCGGATCGTTCAGCAGCTCCCACAGGAACTGCGTCGCTTCCTTGAGCGGCAGAGAGCTGCGTGACAGCAGCACGTCGCTGCACACGTCCCGGAAATCGGGGTCGTGGGGCCGCGCCACGATGTTGTGGTCTTGGCAGACCTTGGCCACCATCAGGCAGGACCGCAGGCCCGAGGACTTGTCGGTGTTGGTGGTGCGCTGGCGAAAGGCCCGCACCAAGCGCACGATCAAGAGGGCGCTGGCGCGATCGACGCTGGCTTTTTGGACCAGGATTTCTTGCTGGGTGAGCTCATCGGGCTCTGGCAAGTTGATGGTGACGAGGCGATCGAGGAGAGCGTCTTGGGTGCTGTGGACCCCGCAGTATTCCTCTGGGTTGGAGGTGAAGATCGCCCGAAAATGAGGGCTAACCCGAATGTATTCAGTGCGGTTTGAGCTGGGGGGCAGCACCAGCAGCTTTTCTTCTAGGGCCGCCAGCAAGACGTTGTTGACTTCGGGGCGCGATCGGTTGAACTCGTCATACACCAAGGTGAATCCTTCCCGGCAGGCCATGGTCAGCCGAGAGTCAACCCAGTTTTGGCGCAGCTCATCTTCGACTTTCACCACGCTGTGAATGAAGTTATCGACGACTTTTTTGCGGGTGTAGCCGAGCTGGTTACCAATGAGGTCAGAGGTTTTGAATTCATCGTCCCCAAACACCAGCATGATGGGCCGGGTAAGGAGATCGGCGAGGTGCATGGCCAGGGTGGTTTTGCCGGTGCCGGCAGCGCCACGCAAGTGGACCGAGAAACCCGATTGCAGGTAGCGGAGGGCTCGACGCGTGACACGCTCGACAGCGGGGGTGCTGACAAAGTTGCGGGAGCGTGCTTGCAAGATCGTGGTCACAGAACAGCTTCCTCTTGGGTGTGGTAAACGCGATCGCGCTGACTAATTAAACCTTTTTGGATCAGGGCTTTGAGGGCGTCCACAGTTTGGACGCGGTTAATTCCCAGGGCCAGCTCGATTTCGGAGAGTTTGGCGCCGCGAACGTTGTGCAGGTAGGCGTAGACCTGCTTTTCGATGCTGGGGGGCTCGATCGCCACGGGACGCTGAAGGGCGATCGCCGACCCCGCCGGAGGAATCACGGGGATAGCCACCGAGGGAACGACGGCCTCCAGGGCATCAGAAGTGCCGGAGTCGTCACCCCACACCTGCGATCGCAGGGTTTGCCGGTACTGCTGCAAGTCGCGGCGCAGGGTTGCCCAGTCCTGGGTCAGGCGGGTCAGGGTTTGGGCGCGATCGCTGCGAGAGCGATCCAGACGCTGGCGCAGCTGATAGGCCTGATCCTTGCGCACCAGCTCCAGCTCCCACAGATAGCTCTGCACGTCCGATCGCAGCGTCTTGAGAAATAAAGCCAGATCTCGGGTCATCTGGGCTTTCATCAGGCAGCGCTGCTGCTGGTGAGTCGCCAAATCAGCCTGAACCGCCGCGCGCAGGGCCTGGACTTCGCCTTGAAGGGTGTGGCGCAGGGCGGCGATCGCCCCGGTCAGGTCCGCGTGAAACTGGCGCAGGTCTCGATGAATTTGCTGGGCCATCAGCGATCGCTCCGCCGCCGTCAGCGCCAAAAACTGAGCCGTGCTCGCCTGCAAAGACGCCACGTAGGCTTCGAGGGTTTGGGCCATTTCCTGGGCCATCGCCCGACGCTGCTGGCCCGCGCTCGCCAAAAACGCCTGGGTCTCCTGGTGTAGCTGCTGCCGAAACTGCTGCTGCCGCTGGTGGCGGTCTCGACTATCTTGGTGCAGCTGCGCCTGAAAAGCGTCGAGATCTCGGCGCAGCCGGAGCGTTCGCGCCTGCCGTTCTTGCTGGATTGATGCCAACGTCTGCCGCACCTGCTGGCGACGCTGGGCAGCATCTTGATGACGCTGCTGCCGCTGGACCTGCCACTGCTGCTTCAGTGCAACCATCCCACAAGACCCCCTTACCCAACTGAACACACAAAACACAAAAGACGCCAGAAGGCGTCAAAGGGGAGGCTCAAAAGCCTCCCTCAGACCCATCGAAGCTAAGCTGCGGGCACGGCTGCCTGAGAGGTCAGACCCACGGCTTCTGCATACTTTAGATAGGTTTCCACAGAAGCAATCACGATTCGGGCTTCCACTGCCAACAGTTCAATACCCACCAAAGAAACGCGCACCCATGCATCTATAACGATTCCTTTGTCCAGGATCCGGTCAACAACTTCGGCCAAGCTGGAGGAAGAGTTCACTTTTTCGACAGCCATGATTCAAGTCCTTTCAGTTACTAGGATGAACAGTCTAGTTTGCGTTTGAAGTGTCACCTTTTGGCGCTGCAAGCTAGATGCCACAAGAGTTTCAGCTCATGCCCCTTATCCTATGGGTTCTGTCAGTTTGAGGTCTGAGTGTAAACACTGAAAATGCTTTTATTTCTTTTTATCTAAAGGTTGAGAATGGTCAGCGCTTACACCGAGCATTTAAGGACAATTTTGGGTAGGTTGATGTCGAGGCGATCGCCGGGAAAGCCCTTCTAATAAGGTTTTAGGAAAACCTAAACTAAAGAAAAACAAGTGTTGCAAATTGATGCTTTCAGTAACGTTTCAAACACAATTGGCAACACTTGGTGATCCTCTTCGCGCCAGGTTGACTAGGGACCTTATATCGAAGTTGGCTTAGAGCTTTCTTCCAGTCCTGCCAGCCAGTTTGGGACATCGATTTTAAACCGGTCCCTCGGCACGCACAGAGGCCACAACGGGATGGTGATCTGAAGGCCAGATTCCCTGCCAAGACTGGCGATCGACCGTAACCCACTGGAGCCGCAGACGGCGATCGCAGTAGATCGTGTCCACCGCATCAAAGGCAACCCCAGAAAAATCATGAAACGTTAGCTGGTCCTCAGGCGGCAGCGTTGCCACGGTGTCCACCAGGTGCAGGTCCGGCGCGATCGCCCCTTGCAGCGTGCGGCGAGCCCGATCGCCAGGCCCAGCGTTGAAGTCGCCCAGCACCAGCACCAGCGGCCCCATTCCCCAGCGCTCCGCCCGAGACACCACCATCTGAGCAATCCGGGCCCGCAGCAGCTGGGCGCTGCGATCGCGGGCTGTCGCGCTGCCATAGTCAAAATGGGTATTAAACACCAGCAGCGGCGCTGCCAAATACGTAGACGAAAAGCAGGCCCACGTCACCATTCGCGGCAGCAGATTGCCCCAGCTCGGCGTTATGCTGCCTGGGGCTTCGGGGGTTTCGCTCAGCCAAAACTCTCCCCACTCTCGGCAGGTCAGACGCTGGGGCCGATAAAAAATAGCACAGGCTTCCCCTCGGCCATTACCCAAGCGATCGCCGCCCAAACTTTGGTAATCTTTCAAATGACGGTGCAAGTCCAAAAGTTGATGGGCTTGACCTTCCTGAGAACCCATCAAATCTGGGGCATAATAAGAGACAAGAGCCGTTACGGCCTCTCGCCGAACACTCCACGCAGCCGTGCCAGGATCTGGTTTGTCATAGCGCAAGTTCAAGCTCATGACGATCAGTTCCATCGAAAAGCTCCTTTATGCGTAAGCCCCCAGCTTGCAAGATTCTTCTCAGGCGAATCAAGTCTTGCACCTTTGCGGGAGCCCTAGAGGAAGCACTGTTGCACTCTAAGGATCGTGCTGTATCTCTCCCTCGAGAGTACACCCCCATTACGAACTCAACTCACGACTTCTTGGACACGACTGCTTAGAAAAGTGAGTTTTTGGAGAGTGACAAGGGCGCGTTAAGCAGGTATTTTTCCTGTTAAACGGACGCTCAACGTTTCAGTAACTCTCTGCTATCCTATAAACCAATTCGAATCGGAGAATTTATGACTTTTGCGGAGTACATCAAGCAGCAAGAGCATCAGACCTGGCAATCCAAAATTCGTCAGCTCAAGTGGGAGCTAAAACAGCCCCGACAGCCCCTCAAGGCTCCACGCCGCGGCCGCTAGCTCCACGCCTCTTCTCGTTTCTGACTCCCCAAAGCTTGCATTAGTCGATACGCGATCGCTCAATTTTTATTCCAGGATTCGGGCCGTTTGCCGCAGCGTTGCGGAGCTTTGGATCTTGGCTAAAAACAGCTCTCAAATCTGGATTCGCTAATACTTTGTAGGTAGCTAGATTCAGGTTGCTTCGAGAGCTCAATCGAGGAAAAACCCTCAGTTAAACGCGATCGCGCCTTTGAGTTCAACGCATCCTGCGGGATGGGTTTTGACTGGGTTGCTCTACCAAAAGATCTGCAAAGATCGATCGATATTGCGAGTAGATATTGGCTTGTTTCGAGCCATCAGAAATACACGAGAAAGCAATCGCTTCTGCAATTCAAGAACCGGCAGCGTCTAGCAAGGCGCGATCGACAGCGATCGCACCAAAAACAGCCTTACCCGCAACAGCGCTGTCAGGACAATGAGACCTCCAGTCTCAGCGAATCTCTCATCACCAAACCGCAAGCAGCGCTCCAAATATTTGGAGCGCTGCTTGTTCGCGAAAAAGAGCTTACTGAGGCTTTAGCTGCGCCGACCAAGCAGTTTCTCACGGAGCTGCTTGATGCGATCGCGGAATTTCGCTGCCTCTTCGAACTCCAGATTTTTGGCCGCTTCTTTCATCTGCGCCTCTAGCTGCGTAATCAGCGCTGGGATGTCTTCTAGGGGCAGATCGTCCACCTGCTCATAGGCCAACTCCAGCTCTTGGGCATTCAGGCGGCGCGAGACCTCCAAGAACGACAAAATCGCGTTCTTCGAGCGGCGCACGATCGGCTGAGGCGTAATGCCATGCTTGAGATTGTGCGCAGTCTGAATCCTGCGGCGGCGCTCGGTTTCACTGATGGCCTTTGCCATGCTGTCGGTCAGGTTGTCGGCATAGAGGATCGCCTGACCGCGCACGTGACGAGCCGCCCGACCGATGGTCTGGATCAGCGATCGCTCCGCCCGCAAGAAACCCTCCTTGTCTGCATCCAGGATCGCCACCAAAGACACCTCCGGCAGGTCCAACCCCTCCCGCAGCAGGTTCACCCCGATCAGCACATCAAAGTGCCCCTCCCGCAGATCCTGCAAAATTTCAATTCGCTCAATGGAATTGATTTCTGAGTGCAAGTAGCGGACCTGCACAGCGCGCTCTTGCAGGTACTCGGTCAGGTCTTCTGCCATCCGCTTGGTGAGGGTCGTGATCAGCACCCGCTCCTTGCGCGAGACTCGCTCCTGGATTTCGCTCAGCAGATCGTCTACCTGTCCCTCGGTCGGCCGCACAAAAATCTCTGGATCGACCACCCCCGTCGGTCGAATGATCTGCTCCACCACCGCCTGCTCAGACTGCTCAACCTCCCAGTCTCCGGGCGTCGCCGACACAAAGATGCACTGGCTCACCTTGGTCCAAAATTCCTCTGCTTTGAGGGGGCGATTGTCGGCGGCGCTGGGCAGCCGGAAACCGTGGTCCACCAGCACCCGCTTGCGGGCCTGGTCTCCGTTGTACATCGCCCGAATCTGGGGCACGGTGACGTGGGACTCATCGATCACCAGCAGCCAGTCCTGGGGAAAGTAGTCGATCAGGCACTCCGGCGGCTCGCCCGCCTGTCGGCCAGCCAGGTGACGGGAGTAGTTCTCGACGCCGTTGCAGTAGCCCACTTCTCGCAGCATTTCGAGGTCGTAGCGAGTGCGCTGCTCCAGGCGCTGGGCTTCCAGGAGCTTGTTTTCTTTTTCTAGGAAATCAAGGCGCTGATTGAGCTCCGCCTCGATGTCGTCGCAGGCGATCGCTAGGCGATCCTCGGGGGTGACAAAGTGGCGAGCGGGATAAATGCTCACGGACTGGAGGCTCTGGAGCGTCGCGCCGGTCACCGGATCGATGTAGCGGATGGCGTCAATTTCATCACCGAAGAACTCGACGCGAATAATCCGATCTTCGTAGGCGGGGCCAATTTCTAGGACATCGCCTTTTACCCGGAAGCGACCGCGCCCGATGTCAAGGTCATTGCGGGTGTACTGGACAGACGTGAGGTCCCGCAGGATTTGCCGCTGGTTGACCTCGGCTCCGACCCGCAGGGGAATGGCGGCCTTGAGATATTCGGCGGGGATGCCGAGGCCATAGATGCAGCTGATGGAAGCAACGACGATGACGTCCCGGCGCTCAAAGAGCGATCGCGTCGCCGAGTGCCGGAGCATGTCGATTTCTTCGTTAATAGAGGCCGTTTTCTCGATGTAGGTGTCGGTGACGGGGATGTAGGCCTCGGGCTGGTAGTAGTCGTAGTAGCTGATGAAGTACTCGACGGCGTTGTGGGGGAAAAACTCTCGCAGTTCGTTGCAGAGCTGGGCTGCGAGGGTTTTGTTGTGGGCCAAAACCAGGGTGGGCTTGCCAATGGTCTCGATGACTTTGGCGCAGGTGTAGGTTTTGCCGGTGCCGGTCGCTCCGAGCAGGGTTTGGAAGCGTTTGCCGGACTGAAGATTTTTTGTGAGTTGCGCGATCGCCTGGGGCTGGTCGCCCGTGGGCTGGTAGGGGGCTTCGAGACGAAACTCAGCCATGATTTGAAGATGTGATGAGGGTGCAAGGCTCGTAGCTGTGATTCTAGCGCAAAGCCTTTTAGCAATGCGGTTCTGAGCCGCAAGAACTCATTGCCTAAAAATCGCTTTTTGGTGCCTTAAAAAGGCGATCGCCCGTAGTCTTTATCAAGACAAGGTTTTTTACCTTACTTCTCGTCACTTCTCGTCAGCTTGCGCGAATATTCACAACATCCGTGACAGGAGAGATTCTCAGAAAGTTTTTTCAAAATTATCTATTACTTACGAATGAGGATGGCGATCGCCCCTTCTTTTAAGCTGAAATTATCAATTGGCATTTAGCAGTTCCCGATTGGTTTTCTTTAGCATTAAAACAGGAGTTTGACTCATGAGTCTTGAAGATAGAGCAAAAGCAGCCGCTAAAAACATTGAGGGAAAAGCGCAAGAAGCCAAGGGAGAAGTCACCGGCGATCCCCAAGACAAGGCTGCTGGCAAAGCTAAGCAAACTGAGGCAGAAGCTCGCAACACGGTAGAAAACGCGAAAGATAAGATGAAGCGAGCGATTGACTAAAAAGATTGTCCATTGGCCCAGTTTCCGAGGGCCGATCAGGACAATACCGAGGTGCTATAGCCTCCCTCCCCGTCAATGCAGACTGGCAAAAAGCACTCCCGACTTGGGAGTGCTTTTTATTTCACGGGCCTTTCTTTAACTTCGACTTATCTAAAAATTATTGGAAAACCCGACTGAAGCTTCTAACAGGCTTTCTCAAAGAATTAAAAATATTTCTCCACAACATTAGCACTACTTAATAGCTATCCAAACACTTGCTTACTTTCTTTAATTCAATAACTATTTTTCACACAAAATATTTCTTAATCAGAGACTGAACAATCTGTTGTAACCAAATAATCTGCGTGCAGATTTTTAGGCAGGATAATCTTCTTCGACCAGACGATTTACCTAACGAGTATCTTTACTGAGCGATCGCGCTTTACCGGTTGCCTCCGACTGGAACAGGCAGCGTAAAAGTGTGTCGATCAGTATCGGTGGGCTGCATTGTGTTGCGGTGCTTCGATTCAGCGATCGCTTTATGCAACACTGGGCAAAAAATCGACTCACCGTTACTCTGCCATTTTGAGACACCTATGAATCGTTTCTTGATCGGGGTCGGGCGATCGCCTGTTGCCTGGTTCGCGCTTTCACTGCTCGGGGCGATCGCCGCTCCCCCAGCCCTCGCCCAGTCTCAGTTTGCCGATCTGTCGGGCCACTGGGGTCAGGCCTGCATCAGCCAGCTTGCCCAGAAAAACATCCTCAGCGGCTATCCCGACGGCACCTTCAAGCCCAACGCGACCGTCACGCGGGCTGAGTTTGCGGCTATGGTGCGCCGCGCCTTTCCCAATGCGGCCAACACCCGCAGCGCCTCCGCCTTTAGCGATGTTGGCCGCAGCTACTGGGCCCACGACGCCATCCAGTCCGCCTACCGCACCACCTTTTTGTCAGGTTATCCAGGCAATCGCTTCAATCCCAGTCAGCAGATTCCTCGGGTGCAGGTTTTAGTTTCCCTGGCCAGCGGTCTCAAGGCTACGCCGAGCCAGCCTGCTAGCGCGATTTTGGGTCAGGCTCTCGAGGATCAGGCCAGCATCCCCAGCTACGCGGTGGGGGCGATCGCCGGCGCTCTCGAAAAAGGCTGGGTGGTCAACTATCCCAATGCCCGCCGCCTCAATCCCAATCAGCCCGCCAGTCGGGGCGAAGTGGCTGCCTTCCTGTGTCAGGCTCTGGCCGGTCAGAGCGTGCCCGCGGCCCTGGTCCCGCCGCAGTACATCGCCAAAGCCACCAGCAGCGTGCCCAACCAGGATCGGGCCGAAATTCGCGGCGTTTGGCTGACCAATATCGACAGTGATGTCTTGTTTAGCCGCGATCGCCTGCGCGCGGCCCTGGCAGAGCTCGATCGCCTAAACTTCAACACCGTCTATCCCACCGTCTGGAACTGGGGCTACACCCTCTATCCCAGCAAGGTGGCCGAAAGCGTCACTGGCCAGAAGCTAGACCCCGAGCCCGGACTACAGGGCCGAGACATGCTGGCTGAAGTGGTCAAAGAAGGGCGCGATCGCGGCTTGACCGTCCTGCCCTGGTTCGAGTTTGGCTTCATGGCTCCCGCCGATTCCCAGCTTGCCCAGCGCCGGAGCGAGTGGCTGACCCAGCGCCGCGACGGCAGCAAAATCTGGATGGAAGGCACCCACGAGCGGGTCTGGCTGAATCCCTTCCGGCCCGAAGTTCAGGACTTCATCATTGATTTGGTGGTCGAGATTGTCCGGGACTACGACGTCGACGGCATCCAGTTTGACGACCATCTGGGTCTGCCCGCAGATCTCGGCTACGACCCCTACACCGTCGCCCTCTACAAAGCAGAGCATCAGGGCCAGTCCCCCCCGAGCAATCCCCAAGACCCCGAGTGGGTGCGCTGGCGAGCCGGCAAAATCACCGAGTTTATGGGCCGCCTTTTTGCCGCCATCAAAGCGGAAAAGCCAGACGCCATCGTCGCCCTCTCGCCCAATCCCCAGGAATTTGCCTACACTAGCTTCTTGCAGGACTGGCAAACCTGGGAACGGCGGGGCTATGTCGAAGAGCTGATGATCCAGGTTTACCGCAACGACCTCGATCGCTTCCAGGCAGAAATCTCTCGGCCCGAAGTCCAGGCAGCCCGCCGCCATATTCCGGTGGGAATCGGTATCCTGAGCGGCCTCAAGGGACGCAACGTGCCCAGCAGCCAGATTCGCGCTCAGGTCGAAGCGGCCCGCCAAGCCGGAATGACGGGAGTGTCATTTTTCTTCTATGAGACGCTGTGGAACCTCACCGAGGAGCCGAAGGGCGATCGCCAATCAACCCTCCAGACCCTCTTCCCCAAACCCGTGGAGCATCCCAAGATCCGCGACGGCTGGCAGCCCCAGTGAGGCGTGCCTGTGCGGCAGCTCTCGGGACTGGGCGGGCGATCGCTGCCAAAACTCCTGGAAGCTCGCCGGAGACAGCATTCGCCAGCCCACCCCCACCGCTACCGCCACGCCCAGCAGCGACAGCAGCAGCGACACGATCTGGGATAGGCTATCGGGCTGCATCGACTTCACCTCGGTCACGCGGACTCGAGAACGGGTCGGCGAGGGATGGGCGCGAGACGCTACCGCCGAGGAGCCATAGCTCCGGGTGGTGCCATGGGAGGCGTGCACAGGGGCATGATGGGAGGCACCATGGGCAACAGAATGGGCGATCGCAGCTCGGCTCTTGGGAGAGGCCAAGGGTTGCAGCAGCTCGCTCTCGGCCCGAATCATCATCTGGAGCCGCTGGACCACCGCCAAGGGGCGCTGGTGAGAGCGGCTCCACTGACGCAGCTCCACACTGGTAATGGCGCACAGATTGCGCACATTCAGCGAAAAGCAGCGCTGGCGCATGGCTGGACTATCGGATACCAAAATAATCAGCTTCTCTAGCTGCTCCTCGGCCAGGCCGTAGGCACACTGGGCGATCGCCAGCTTCATGCGCGCCTGCCGACTCATTTCCTGCCCCAGCAGCGGCATCAGGCCGGGGTGCTCACCCTGGGCCGTTGTCACTTGCCAAAGACTCTCAGGAGAAAAGCGCAAAAATTCTCGCGCTGTTTTTTCCTGCTCAACCTCCGGAGCGCGGCCAGACGCGTAGTACTGGATTTCTTCAAACACCGATTGGGGCACGGCGCACACGCCCAGACGCGAGAAATTCGGCCACTCTCGCACCGTCGTATTGAGCAGCGCGCCAAGGTCAAACACAAACAGGACTGACGGGGGGGCTAACATGACTTTTTACTCAGGAACACGGCTTTCATCCAAAGTTTAGCGACTCTGTTCCCCTTGGGAGCCCCTCCCAAAGACTTGGTTGAAAGTAAAACCCAGTCTGGTTTTCAGCCGTTAGTGTCCATCCTTACCCACCAATACCGAGACGTCCTGCCAGGCTCGGCGTCAGCGGAAAAAGGGTCATGACCGTCAAAAAAAGCGCCAAAAGTGCTAAAGCCGCTCGAGCGTCATTGGGCTCGGTCAGCTCCTCTAGGGTGGGACGCTCTGGCTGGCGCTGTAAAAAGAGCACCAATACCCCCCAGTACAAAGCTAGGGGATTTGCGAGGGAGGCGATCGCTAACAAAATTAACGTGCCTACCGTCAAGCGCGCCGCCACCCGGCGTCCATAGATCGCCTGCACTATTCTGCCGCCATCGAGCTGGCCCGCTGGCAGCAAGTTCAGCGCCGTAATCACCAGACCCAGCCAGCCAACCGCCATCAGAGGATGGATATTGACTACCGTGTCTTTTAGCTCTGCTCCCAAAATCACCCGCGCTAGGGTCCCAACCAAAATCGAGCCCTCGAAGAACTCCGTCGGCACCGTTTCAAAGTAGCCCGGCAGCGGCTGCGGTAGGCCGCTGGGAATCGACAGCAGCAGCCCCACCACCAGCATCACCAGGGACAAGAGCGCCCCCACCGCTGGCCCCGCAAAGGCAATGTCAAACAGCACCGTCCGGTTGGGCAGCAGAGACTCAAAGCGAGTAATCGCGCCGAAGGAGCCGAGCTGCCACGCCGGAATGAAATAGGGCCAGCTCAGGCGAATTTTATAGCGGCGGGCGGTGACCCAGTGGCCCACCTCATGGAGCAAAATCACCGCCAAAATCCCCAGTCCCAGGGGCAGCGCATCCTGCAATCGCTGGGGATCGCTGAGGACATCCACGCCCAGCTGCAAGCCCCCGCGCTCCAGGCAGGTGGCCACGGTCGCTAGAAACAGCGGCACCGCAAAGACTTTTTGGGCCAAGCCGCCTTTTGGTGGATCATTAGCGCTAGGCAGGACGATGACCACGGGCTTTTGGTCTTGGTTCTCGACCAAGAAGAGGCGGTAGCGATCGCCCAACTGCTCCGTCAACGCAGATGACAGGCGCTCGTGGGTTGCCGCTGGCTCACCCCGCAGATTGCCCTTGAAAATGACCCCGTCCTGATAGGGAATCGTCTCTGTGGCAAAAAAGGTCTCAATGCCAAACAGCCCCCGCATTTTTTGCAGGTCCTCGGCCGGGACGGGGGTAAAGGCGGGCTCAGGCTCCTGGGGTTGCGCGATCGCGGGGGTTTCCTCGCTGGCGGCTTCTGCTGCGGCATCGGCGATCGCCGCCGCCCGACGGGGAAGAGCGCCTTTTTGACCCGCTGCCCGCAGCTGTCGTCCCAGCAAGATGTACACCGCCGTGGACGCCACCAGCAGGAAAATCACCCCCACAATATTGAGGTAGATCCCCGCCGCCGCCAGCCCAAAAAACAGCAGCCACGGCAGCATCAGCGCCACGGACTGGAGCCAGGCAAAAATCCCGACTTTCCCGTAGGGCCGCGCCCGGTAAAAGCCCCACGCCAAAATCGCCAGCGCAACCAGCAAGATTAGAGCCGTAATCATTATTTCATCAACCTTTTCCAAAGTTTGAGGCTGCCCAGAGCGCTCTTAGCCCTGGCAACCACACAAGCTAAATTGAGATCTATTTCTTAAATCTACCTGACTACGGGCAAGGGGTTGAGCCTTTGCGCCTCGGCGGATTGCTTTGTCTTGCTAGTCAGCGAGGCTTCAGGAGATTCCCCACCGCTCGTCATCCTCGTTAGAATAAGAGACTGAATATTTTTCAGACATTCTCTACGAACGTCAGCTGCTCTGACGGCATATCACCATGGCCCTGCCGATTGTCGCCATTATCGGTCGCCCCAATGTGGGCAAATCTACCCTCGTCAACCGCTTCGCGGGGGTGACCGATTCTATTGTTCACGATGAGCCGGGGGTGACACGCGATCGCACCTACCGTCGCGCCTTTTGGCAGGACCGGGAGTTCATGGTGGTAGACACGGGCGGCCTGGTGTTTGACGACGACACAGAGTTTTTGCCCTATATCCGGGAGCAGGCCATGGCCGCGCTGAGCGAGGCCCGCGCCGCTATTTTCGTTGCCGATGGCCAGATGGGGCCGACGGAGGCCGACCACGCGATCGCCACGTGGCTGCGCCAGCATCCCTTACCGGTGTTTTTGGCCATCAACAAGTGCGAGTCGCCCGAGCAGGGCGTGACCCAAGCAGCGCAGTTTTGGGAGCTGGGACTTGGGGAGCCCTACCCAGTCTCGGGCATTCACGGCAACGGCACCGGGGACCTGCTGGACGCGCTCATTCAGCATCTGCCTCCGATCAGCGAGATCGAAGAGACGCCAGAAACGCGGGTCGCCATCGTGGGCCGCCCGAATGTCGGAAAATCTAGCCTCCTTAACGCTTTTGTTGGCGAGAATCGGGCAATCGTCAGTCCGGTATCCGGCACCACCCGGGACGCCATTGACATGCTGGTGGAGCGAGGCGACAAGACCTACCGGCTCATCGACACAGCGGGCATTCGCAAAAAGAAAAACGTAGACTACGGTCCAGAGTTTTTTGGCATTAACCGGTCCTTCAAGGCGATTCGGCGGGCCGATGTGGTGCTGCTGGTGATCGACGCGGTGGACGGCGTGACCGAGCAAGACCAAAAGCTGGCGGGCCGGATCGCCGATGAGGGCCGCGCCTGCGTAGTGGTGGTCAACAAGTGGGACGCGGTAGAGAAAGATTCCTACACCATCTACGACTTTGAGCGCATGGTGCGCGATCGCCTGTATTTCGTGAACTGGGCGGACATGATTTTCACCAGCGCCCTGACCGGGCAGCGGGTGCCGAAGATTTTTGATCTTGTTGATGCGGCGGCGGAGCAAAACCAGCGCCGGGTGAGCACGTCGGTGATCAACGAGGTGCTAGAAGACGCGCTGCGCTGGCAAAGTCCACCGGCAACTCGCCAGGGCAAGCAGGGCCGCATCTACTACGGCACTCAGGTCCAGAGCAAGCCGCCGACCATCACGCTGTTTGTGAACAATCCGGCTCTGTTCAAAGAAAATTACCGGCGCTATATTGAGCGGCAGTTCCGTCAGTCTCTGGGCTTTAGCGGGACGCCAATTCGGCTGATTTGGCGGGGCAAGAAGTCGCGGGAGCTGGAGCGAGACAATCCAAACCGGGCAACGCGGGTCTAGCACAAGAGGGCATTCATGGACTTGATGCGATCGCTGCCTCTAGGACTTTACCTGGAGCAGCCTGTCACCTGGCTTCATCGCTTGGATTCGCGGGTCAAGCTGGGCTGGCTGATGATGTTCTTGCTGACGCCGGTACTGGCGAGCCCAGCTTGGCGGGTCGGGCTGGTAGGAGCGCTGATTTTGCTGACGCTGGGGGCGCTGATCCCGCTGCGGGTGTGGCGCCAGCAGATGGGCTGGCTACTGGTGCTGTGCGCCATGATTTTGGTGATGACGGCGATCGCCCCCGATGGCCTAGCAGCCGAGCATCAGCCTCGCTTACCAACCAGCTCGGCCCAAATTTCTGCGGAGTCAGCCGCCAAAAGCGCTAGCGCTCCCAGCCTGCCCCAGCCAACGGACTACAGCTATGTGCTGTTTGAGCAGGGACCCATCAAGGTCACGCGCCAATCGCTGGATCTGAGCGTGCGGGTCAGCACGCTGATTTTCACGCTGATCTACAGCACCAATTTGTTTTTGCTGACGACAGCGCCGGAGGAGATCACGGCGGGACTCGAGGACCTGATGGGGCCGCTGCGGTGGCTGCGGGTGCCGGTGACCGAGATTGCCCTGACCCTGACCCTGGCGCTGCGGTTTATTCCGCTGGTGCTCGAAGAAGTCCAGAATCTGGTGCGGGCGGTGCGCACGCGGGCTATCAACTGGAAAAAGCTGGGGCTGCGGGGCGCGACCCAGATTTGGCTGACGGTGGCGGAGCGGCTTTTGCAGAATTTGCTGCTGCGGGCGGAGCAAATCGCTAGCGCCATGGTGGTGCGCGGGTTTACCAGCCCCGATCGCCACCGCGTCGAGTGGCATCAGCTGCGGCTGCGGGGAGCCGACTGGATCGCGATCGCGTTTTTGGTGGCCTGCGTGGGAGCTCGGGCCGTCTGGGGAGGCGAAGCGTGAGCGAGGTTTTGGCGCCCTGGCACTGGCGATCGCTCCCCTTGGGCGGACGCAGCGGCTCAGACATTTTCGAGGCGCTCTTTCGGCCCCGCGACCCCCAGGCGATCGCCGTCTTGCTAGAGAGCCCGATCGCCGCCGATCCGTCCCAGCGCAATCCCCACGCCCGCTACTCTCTCTGTGGCGGACCGCCCCGCCAGTCCAGGGGTCAGGCCCAGGTTTGGGTGCCCCCCGTGGGCCAAATTTTGCCGACTCTGCGGGCACAGCTTCAGCGCGCTTCTGGGGCCGCCCTCGAGCCAGAGGTGGCGGATCTGCCATTTACCGGCGGGTGGCTGGGCTGGCTGGGCTACGACCTGGCCTGGGAGATCGAGCGTCTCCCCAGCCTCAACCCTGATCCCCTGCCTTTTCCCGTGGCCTTTTGGTACGTGCCAGACTGTTTTGCCGTGCTGGACCACTGGGAGCAAACGCTGTGGTTGGCCGCCAGCGATCCGACGGCGCTAGGAGATCTAGAAGAGAAACTGGCGCGATCGCCCGAAGCCCCAGCGCCAGCCCCCCTAGAACCGCACCCCGTCACCTTCCAAACCGAGCAAAGCGCCTACGAAGCCGCTGTCCGTCAGGCCAAAGCCCATATTCAAGCAGGCGACATCTTCCAGGCCAACTTAACTCTGCGCTTCGAGACAGCCACCGCCCTGCGGCCCTGGGCGCTTTACCGCCTGCTACAGCAGATCAATCCTTCACCCTTCGCCAGCTACTGGCAGACGCCCTGGGGCTGCGTGGTCAGCGGCTCGCCGGAGCGCCTCGTCCAGCGCCAAGGATCCATCGGCCAGACCCGGCCGATCGCTGGCACCCGCCCCCGGGGCCAAACCCCCACCGACGATCGCAGCAAGGCCGAGGAGCTCCTGAGCAATCGCAAAGAGCAGGCCGAGCACATCATGCTCGTGGATCTAGAGCGCAACGACCTAGGACGGGTCTGCACTTGGGGCTCGGTGGAGGTCGATGAGCTGCTGACCATCGAGCGCTACAGCCACGTCATGCACCTCGTCAGCAATGTCCGGGGCACGCTCCAGCCCGACTGTGACAGCATCGATTTGGTTCGGGCGCTGTTCCCGGGCGGCACGATCACTGGCTGCCCCAAGGTCCGCTGTATGGAAATCATCGAGACCCTGGAGCCGGTGCGCCGGAGCCTGTTCTACGGGTCCTGCGGCTATCTCGATCAGCGAGGCAATCTGGACTTGAATATCTTGATCCGCACGCTGCTCATGGCCCCCGTGCCCGACAGCCATCTGCACCAGGTTTGGGGCCAGGTGGGAGCGGGCATCGTGGCGGACAGCAATCCGACCTTGGAGTGGCAGGAGTCGCTGCAAAAGGCCAAGGCCCAGCTGGCTGCGCTGGGGCTGGTGCCGTCCCAGGTGTCCCTGGGCTGCTAGTACGTCTCGGCCCTCCAGGCCTTCTGTTTTCGGGGCAGATCGTGACCCTCAATCCTGATAAAGTGAGGGGAAGAATTTCGTGAGACTGCTCACTTTGGACATCCGCCTTGGCACTGATGTTGTATACGTTCCCCGAATCCAGGCAACGCTGGAGCGCTTTGGGGAACGGTTTTTACAGCGAGTTTATACGCCTGCGGAGCAAAAAGATTGCTGGCAGAGTGCCGTGGCGATCGCTCCGAGTCTGGAGTGGGAAGCAGCCGATCGCCGCACCAACGCGCCCATTCAGCGGCTAGCCGGACGCTGGGCAGCCAAAGAAGCCATTGTCAAAGCCCTGGGCACTGGTTGGCAGGGCGTGCGCTACCGAGACGTTGAGATTCAGCGTCAGTCCAGCGGCGCTCCGATGGTCAAGCTGTATGGCGCCGCAGCCCAGCGCCTCAGTGATTGGCAGCAGCCCCAGTGGCAGCTCAGCCTCAGCCATGACGGAGACTACGCGATCGCCACGGTGATTCTCTTTTGTCTCGCTTGATTCGCCCCTGGCTCCCTGGCTGACGAGCAGGGGACAGCCGAGATCCTCTTTGGACCTAGTCACCCGAATATTGTCAGCATTCGAGTGGTATTCTGATCTCTCTTTGTCCGTCCAAAATCTGAATGAACACCGAGACCTACCTGAATCACCCCACCTTCGGCCTTTTGTTTCGCGTTTGTTTGGTGGAAGACAATCAAGAGCTGTTCTCTACCCTCTACGCTCAGCGCCTCTTTTTCCTAGTGAGCAACGGACCAAGCGGTATCAAATTCGACCCAGTGGGTCGAGGCGATGCCCGGATGCTCGTGGAGCATCAGCTGCGACTCCTGCGGCGCCAAAGCAGCGTCAATGAGGCTTACAATCACCTCCAGCGGATCTATAAGCAGACTTTTCAATGAACCACTCTGCAGCGCCTAGCGCTTCGGGCGATCGCATTGCGCAAATTCGGGCTAGCATCCCGTCTTCGGTTCGCCTCATTGCCGTTACCAAAGGCTTTCCGGCTGCTGCTATCCGCACAGCCTACGCTGCTGGCATCCGAGATTTTGGCGAAAATCGGATCCAAGAAGCCCTCGACAAGCAGGCTGAGCTGCAAGATCTAAGCGATATCACCTGGCACCTGATTGGTCATCTCCAGAGCAACAAAGCCACCAAAGCCGTAGAGTCCTTTGACTGGATTCACTCCGTCGACAGCCTCAAGCTAGCCGAGCGGCTCGATCGCCTCGCCGCCGAGCAGGGGCGATCGCCCAAGGTGTGCCTCCAAGTCAAGCTGCGTCCCGATCCCAGCAAATATGGATGGTCCGCCGAGACGCTCCTCCAAGACTTGCCAATTCTCAATCAGCTTCAGCACCTCAAAATTTGCGGATTGATGGCCATTCCACCCCTCAATCTCGACGATGCTGAAACCCTGATGGTATTCCAAGATACCTATCAGTTAGGTCAGAGCATTAATCAGCTCAATCTGAATAATCTTCAGATCCAAGAACTGTCTATGGGAATGTCAGCTGATTACCCATTAGCGATCCAGGCAGGGTCAACCATGATACGCCTAGGACGCTTGCTCTT
Source organism: Geitlerinema sp. PCC 7407 (assembly GCF_000317045.1). Lineage (NCBI taxonomy): Bacteria > Bacillati > Cyanobacteriota > Cyanophyceae > Geitlerinematales > Geitlerinemataceae > Geitlerinema > Geitlerinema sp. PCC 7407. The sequence continues at coordinate 1,121,107 of NC_019703.1, read as the reverse complement.
CGGTGAAAGGACCTAAACCTCTTGCTTCTCAGCCGGAAACGTGGTTAGTATATTGTCGCTCTGCTAGGGCGATCGCCCAGCAATCTTTTTGGGATATCACCCCCGACTGAAGACTTGGCAGACAAATTAGTTCCTGCAAGCAGCTGAAAGCATTAGATTTAGGCGAAAACATTCCCATCCAAGCGCTGTTTTCCTAAACTTTTCCAACCGACCGGTTCGCGCTAGAGATCTAAGGTATACTGTTGACTCAATTCAACTAGAGCAACATGGGGTGCCAACAAACAAGCTGACAGGTAGGACTTTTAAATCTTCCTTAAGGTCTTGCTTCAGATGTTTGAAAAGGTGGTCTTAGCAGTTATTTTTGCTGTGGTTGGCTATCAGTTTTCTTCTATAAGTAAGAGCTGCTTGCAGGCTTGACCTTAGTTGTGATGGAGCGTCAACGGTGAATACGATTTTCACAAAGCTACGGGACTTCGTAGGCCTCAACGACCCGATGGACTACGAGTATGAATACGACGAGATGGACGGGGAAGAGTACCAAAACCTCTACCAAGAAGAAAATCCTCAACAGCCAGCGGTAACCGAAGAGGAAAACCGGGCTCGTCGTCGTTTTCGGGAACGCGCATCAGTCTCTCAAGCAGGAATGGGACCTACGATGAATAATGTGATCGGCATGCCCGGTGCGGTAAACGGCATTTCTGAAGTGATGGTGATGGAGCCTCGCTCTTTTGAGGAGATGCCCCAAGCTATCCAGGCGCTGCGCGAGCGCAAGTCCGTTGTGCTGAACCTGACGATGATGGATCCTGATCAAGCTCAGCGAGCTGTGGATTTCGTGGCAGGCGGCACCTATGCCATCGACGGTCACCAAGAGCGAATCGGTGAGAGCATTTTCTTGTTCACGCCCAGCTGCGTGCAGGTCAGCACCCAGTCCAACAACTTCGAGACGCCGGCTCAGCCGCAGACCTACGCGCCCCGTCCCGCAGCGCCGACTCCTGCATGGAGTGCTGAGCCTGCAGCCCGGATGGCCTAGTGTTTCTAGCCTTTAGAGCACGACCAAAGGTTTAAGGAAATCCACGGACTTGGTGATTCAACTTGGCATTATTGGAGGCGGGATAATGGGCGAAGCCCTACTATCCCGTCTTCTGCGTCAGGGTACTTATTCCCCTGATGCGGTAATGGTGAGCGAGCCCATGCCCCAGCGGCGTGACTATCTAGCTCAGGAGTATGGTGTTCAGACGAGTGCTGACAATCAGGCGGCAGCGATCGCAACTGAGGTGTTGCTGATTGCGGTTAAGCCGCAGATCTTTGACACGGCCCTGACAACGCTCACCGTTGACGCGGTTCCATCTACTACGCTGGTTTTGTCGATCTTGGCAGGGACTCCCCTAGCGCGCCTAGAGGCGGCGTTTCCGGCCCATCCGGTGGTCAGAGCCATGCCCAATACGCCAGCTACGGTGGGTGCTGGCATCACGGCGATCGCCGCTGGCGATCGCGTACAGGCCCACCACCTCGAAACAGCCCAAAAGGTCTTTCAGGCCGTGGGTGAGGTGGTGCAAGTTCCCGAACACCTCATGGACGCTGTTACTGCGCTGTCGGGCTCAGGGCCGGGCTACATTGCCGTTGCCATTGAGGCGCTGACCGATGGTGGCGTTGCCATGGGCTTACCCCGGACGATCGCGGCTCAGCTCGCGCTCCAAACCGTTCGCGGCACCGCAGAGCTGCTGCACGAAACCGGCTGGCATCCCGCTGAGCTCAAGGACCGCGTGACCAGTCCCGGCGGCACGACGATCGCCGGAATTGCCCAGCTAGAAGCCTCGGGATTCCGCTCAGCTTTTATTGAGGCGGTTCGCGCCGCCTGTCGGCGATCGCAAGAGCTTGGCTCCTAGAGTTTTTACTCACCCTATTCATCATTTTGTGCTTTCGAAAGGCCGCGTTCCTCCGAGCGTGGCCTTTCGATTTTTCTGTTTAAAGGCGATCGCCCGTAAGGAATGCGCTTTACTCGGTGTGGATCAAAAGCTATTCCAGTTGCCCCCACAACACCATGACACCATCTTCTAGTTCTGAGCAGGTCGATCGCCCCTTCGACTGGCCCCTGGTCCCGGACAATGGCAATCCCGTCGACACCAGCAACGACATCTATGATTTGATCCAGCTTTGCGAAGAACTAGAGTCCACCAATCAATCTATTTCTCCAGCTCCAAGCACCTGCCGCCCCTAACAGAAGCGCAAAGATTGCGCGATGTCAAAAGGTCTGAGCATACTAAGAAATACTGAGACCTGCTTCCCGGATCGTCTGTGCTCACTCAAATTAAACACCTCGCCCAAAAGCTCGCGCCCCGTCTCGTCGAGATTCGTCGCCATCTCCATAGCCATCCCGAACTGAGCGGACAAGAATATCAAACCGCCGCCTATGTCGCTGGCGTTCTCTCGTCTAGCGGCCTCCAGGTACAGGAAATGGTCGGCAAAACGGGCGTCGTAGCCGAGCTGCATGGCCAGGGAGAGGATCCTCGTCGCCTAGCGATTCGGACCGATTTAGATGCCCTGCCGATTCAGGAGCAAACTAATCTCGAGTTTGCCTCGCGCAAGCCGGGAATCATGCATGCCTGCGGTCACGATATCCACACCACCGTTGGGCTAGGCACAGCGATGATATTGGCTCAGATCGCCGATGATCTGCCGGGCTCCCACCGTTTTTTGTTTCAGCCTGCCGAGGAAACAGCCCAGGGAGCCCGGTGGATGATTGAAGACAACGTGATGACAGACGTCTCAGCCATTTTGAGCGTTCACGCCTTTCCGTCCATCATGGCAGGCAATATCGGCATTCGTCACGGAGTCCTTACGGCTGCCGCCGACGATCTAGAAATCATTATTTTGGGGGAGTCAGGCCACGGTGCACGCCCCCACGAAGCCATTGATGCGGTTTGGATTGCGGCCCAGGTGATCACCACTCTCCAGCAAGCCATCAGCCGCACCCAGAACCCGCTACGTCCCGTTGTTTTGACGATCGGGCAGATTCACGGCGGCCGGGCTCCCAACGTGATTGCCGATCAGGTTCGGCTCCAGGGCACAGTGCGATCGCTCCATCCCGATACCCACGCTGAGCTGCCCGCCTGGATTGAAAAAATTGTGGCGAGTGTTTGTCAGTCCTACGGCGCCCGCTACGAGATGAACTACCGTCGCGGCGTGCCGTCGGTTGTGAACAATCCGGCCCTGACCCAGCTAGTCGAAGCGTCAGCGCTGGACGCATGGGGAAGCGATCGCATCGATATCCTACCCGAAGCCTCTCTCGGCGCTGAAGACTTTGCCCTCTACTTACAGCACGCTCCTGGCATGATGTTCCGCCTTGGCGTCGGTAAGCCCCAAGGCCCCAACTATCCCCTGCATCACCCCAAATTTGAAGTGGACGAATCCGCAATCATCACAGGAGTCATTACTCTTGCCTATGCTGCCTATCAGTTTTGGCGACAGCCTATCTGCTACCCCACTCATCACTTAGTCAGCCCCAGTTCTCAGTAAATCTTCCTCCATTTCATGAAGATTAGAGATTGTCCAGAAGTACAGCCTTGGGGAGCTTAACGTTTCTATTTTTTAAGCCAGTTATGCTTTAACCAATACATAAAGATATTTATCTATTAGCAAATCAATCACTCCCACAAACATTCTGAAAAGCGTTACACAAAAATCCTTGAAATTATCTGTATCATTGATTCCACCGTACTCTTAGACTTTCTTCGAATTCTTCAAGAAAGCAAAAAACAACTTACTTTATAAAGTGTGCGGACGTGGAATTAAGATTTCAAAATTTTTTATAAAATTCTCACGCTATCTTGTTCTTTTCATAAGAAAATATGGGTTAATCAATAAACATCCTCAAAGCTTCGTAGTTCTACTCATCCATCCGATTTACGCGCTCACTTACTTTAAGCAAAAGTGAGCGATCCCACGGTCGTCGAAGACTTTTAAAATCCTTTAGACTTTCCTTATAAGCTGCCTGATAGAAATTTTTTCTCTCCTTTGATTTTTCAAGCTTAGATTTTCTCCATTCACCAACTTGATATTTGTGGTTAACTATGATTTCTAATTTGAGCTCTGGATTGCGGTCTACCTCCGGCACAACCAGCACTACCATCAACTACTCAAATTACATTCTAGGCGCAGCAGTTTTCGACCTGAATGGCTTACCCAAAGAGTATTTGATGAGTGGAGAAAACAGCAATATCAGTTGGGTTCAGACCATTTTTCAAGCTTTGGGATTGCGATCGCTCCTCACGTCATCTCTGAAGCTAGAAGGCTTTCACTACGCAGTTATCCACGGAGACGGCTGCGAAGCCATCGTGGTCAAGCAAAGAACCCAGTACACTGCTTTTTTGCTGCAAGTCGGCAGTGCAGAGATCATTGAACCCCAGTTCTTAGAGTGGATTCAGGCATTTGACCTGGGTCTGCTGCGTGCCAATCCACGCTTCCACGCAGCATAAATTCGCTCCCACTCTATCCAATCATTCACCGTTCTTTAGCGCGACGTTTAGCCCAAGCTTCTCAGTAGGTCTTGCCGTAGCATTGATTAGGGAGCTTGGTGATTTATATCCTCAGAATGGTTCTATTACTAGCCGAGAATAGGTGCAAGATTAATTCGCCCTTAATACCGCCGGCATTTTTCCCATTCCGAGTGGCCAATCAAACTATTGGCTTCCTGCGGGCAAACGTCTCACAGAAGTCTCTAGCCCTCAGCCTTGACTTAAAGGCCTAGTGGGCAGGTTGAAGATTCTCACGCCAATTGCGCCTTTGCAGTTCGTACTCTCGGCGAACTTTAGAATCTGCGCATAGTGTGACGCAACAGCAAGGGATTCGATTTCTCCAAGCTCGAAGGAACCCTTGGTTAACCCAAAACCTGGCTGGCGGATAGACTATGCCTCTTCTGGCGTTTCCCCAGTGCTGGGATTGGGGGAAGCATTGTAGAGTGCGTCAAGGCGCTGGCGTGCTTCTTCAACATTGACTGAGCGCATGACCAGCAGGGGCTCTTCAATGAGTTGACCGGTTTCATCCAAAAATTCGGGATGCGGTACGCTGCGGCGCTGGCGATTGAGGCCTTCAGCCGCGTTGACCTGGAAACGGGCTGGGGTCTGCGATCGCTTATTTTCTGACGCGCTCAACATCATCAAATTCCGCACCAAATTGACCACAGCTAAACCAGCCAAAAGGGTGAACGTGAGGATGTAAAGCAGATGTAGCATCGTCGATCGCTCCAGGTCGCTAAGCCTACACAGGGGTGCTCGGTCGGTAGAACCACCATATTCAGGTGCTTAGTGGCTCTTTCCAATATTTTCAGTTTACAAGGACCCTAGGCGGACTAGCGCTTTTCCCAGAGTCTGTTTCCTACGGCTAGATCACTGATCGCTGGCCAAGGCACTAGCAAGTTTAGACTTCTCGCCCACGCCTAGGACGAACTCTTGCGACCCTAGCTTCTCGATTTTTCTGTACGCAAGCGCATTCCAACTTGCCAACACTCGGTCACCAGTTGGTGCCATGGCATGAGGGCTGCCGTTTCAACTCCCACCTGTCCATCTGTCGCATTAAAGAGTGCCTGAGCAGCCATGACTTCCTGCTGTGCTTGGCACACCCGTGCCAGCAGGTCAGCCTGTTGGTCTTGGCTCAAGAACGTAATTTCCTCTGATTCTAAAAGCGATCGCGATCGCCCAAACCAGTACTGAAAATCCTCTAGCAGAGGCAGTAGGACAGTCTTTAGCAGATCGGGTTCTGGCAGATCTGAGCTAAACATTAATTTAAAGCAGATATGAGTCTAACGCTCACTAATCTTAACGCAATTTACTTTTCTTTACAAAAGCACTTCAAAATCCAGTTCATGGGTGTCCATCGTCCCTATCAGCCCTTGCTCTGGCAAATTCCTCGCAAGTCAAGAGGAGAGAGGTCGATAGAATAGAAAAACAAAATCGTTATTCACCCCGCACTAGTTTTTGTAGAAGCGATATCAATGGTTCAGCAGCCAATGCCATCTTCAGAACTTTCCGCCCCCTCCGAAGCAGCCAACGGACAGGTCGAGAAAATCCACTTGCCGCGCACCAGCGAATCCGAAACGCTCAAGCGAATTCGCCACACGGCATCCCACGTCATGGCAATGGCGGTGCAAAAACTCTTCCCCAAAGCCCAGGTCACCATCGGGCCTTGGATTGAACACGGCTTCTATTACGACTTCGATCTGCCAGAACCCTTCACCGAAAAAGACCTTAAATCCATCAAAAAAGAGATGGAAAAAATTATTCGGCGGAAGCTACCGGTCGTGCGAGAAGAAGTTTCGCGCGAAGAAGCCCAGCGCCGAATTACCGCTCTGCAAGAGCCCTACAAGCTGGAAATCCTAGAAGGCCTTCAAGAGCCGATCACTCTCTATCACCTGGGCGAAGAATGGTGGGATCTCTGCGCCGGTCCCCACGTCGAAAATACCAGCGAGCTCAACCCAAAGGCCATTGAGCTGGAGAGTGTTGCTGGCGCTTATTGGCGCGGAGACGCCAACCGAGCGCAGCTTCAGCGCATCTACGGTACTGCCTGGGAAACCACCGAGCAGCTCACCGAGTACAAGCGGCGCAAAGAAGAAGCCCTCAAGCGCGACCACCGCAAGCTGGGTAAAGAACTAGGTCTGTTTATCTTTTCGGATCAGGTGGGTCCTGGCTTGCCGCTGTGGACTCCGAAGGGCACGATTTTGCGATCGACCCTCGAAGATTTTCTGAAGGACGAGCAGATCAAGCGGGGTTACCAACCTGTCGTCACGCCCCACATTGGTCGGGTTGACCTGTTCAAGGCCTCAGGGCACTGGCAGAAGTACAAAGACGACCTGTTCCCCATGATGGGCGAATCTGAGGACGAGGGCTTTGTGCTGAAGGCGATGAACTGCCCCTTCCACGTGCAGATCTACAAGTCCTCTCTGCGCTCCTATCGAGAGCTGCCGATGCGCCTGGCCGAATTTGGCACGGTGTATCGCTATGAGCAGTCGGGAGAACTGGGCGGCCTTACTCGAGTCCGCGGCTTCACTCAAGATGACGCTCACATTTTCGTGACGCCGGAGCAGCTGGACGACGAGTTTCTCAAAGTAGTGGACCTCATCCAGTCCACGCTCAAGGCGCTGCGTCTAGACAAGTCCTTCCGGGCCCGTCTGAGCTTCCGAGATCCGAGTTCAGACAAGTACATCGGTTCGGATGAAATCTGGGAGCGATCGGAGGCCGCAATTCGGCGGGCCGTGGAAACCCTGGGAATGAACTACTTCGAAGGGGTGGGCGAAGCGGCTTTCTATGGGCCGAAGCTCGACTTCATTGTCCAGGATGCTCTGGAGCGGGAATGGCAGCTGGGTACGGTCCAGGTAGACTACAACTTGCCGAACCGATTTGATCTGGAGTATGTGGCCGAAGACGGATCTCGCCAGCGACCGGTGATGATCCACCGGGCACCTTTTGGCTCGCTGGAGCGGCTGATCGGGATTTTGATCGAGGAGTATGCTGGGGACTTCCCGCTGTGGCTGGCCCCGGTTCAGGTCCGCCTGCTGCCGGTGAGCGAGAGCCAGATCGCCTTTGCTCAAGGCGTGGTGAATGAGCTGCGATCGCGCGGCGTGCGGGCTGAGATGGACGCCAGCAATGAGCGCCTCGGCAAGATGATCCGTACAGCCGAGAAGGAGAAGATCCCTGTGATGGCCGTTGTGGGCGCGAAGGAGGTCGAAGCCAATGCTCTGAGCGTGCGCACGCGGGCAAAGGGCGAGCTTGGCAGCATTTCGGCCCCTGAGTTCGTTGAGAAACTGACCCAGGCGATCGCCCAGCGCGAAGAATTCTAGGCAGCTCTCAAACCACTGTGAGCCACGACAAAAAGCAGGGACTGAGAACAAGAGCCTCAGTCCCTGCTTTTTTACAGTTTTGAGGCCATTAGCAAGCCGCAGAGTCCTCGACAGACAAGGGCTGCGGCGACACGGTCGGCAGCTGCACCGTCTCCACAAGCGGCGTGCAGCCGAGCCACTGGATAGAAAGCTGCGCAAATTGCTCAGAGTTACCGCTGACGCCAAAGCGGGTGGGCAGGGGCGCATGGAGGTTGCGCAGTCCCATCAGGTCCAGCTCCTGGGCTGCTGCCGCGACGACGTGCTTGGCCGGGTCTACCAGCTTCACCGATCGCGGCAGGATCTTGCGCAGGACCGGGGCCAAGTGGGGGTAGTGGGTACAGCCGTAGATCAAGGTGTCGATTTCTTGTTCCAGGAGGGGCTGGAGATATTCTTTGGCGATTTCGAGGGTGTAGGGGTCGTGAATCCGATTGTGTTCAATTAGGGGAACAAACTCGGGACAGCCTACCTGCCAGACCTCCGCCGTGGGCTTGACCTCCTGGACGGCTTGGCGGTAGGCATTGCTGGCCGCAGTGGCTGGGGTGGCAATGACCCCAACGCGATCGCCTTCTTGGGCTGCGGCTTTGGCACCCGGCAAAATCAGATCGATGACCGGCAGATCAAATTCGGCCCGCACCACGTCTAGGGCGAGGGCCGCGCTGGTGTTGCAGGCCATGATGACCATCTTGACCTGCTGCTGGGCCATCCAGGTCAGGATTTCTCGCACAAACTGAACAATTTCGGCCCTCGAACGGGTGCCGTAGGGCAGCCGAGCCGTGTCGGCAAAGTACAGGATTGATTCTTGGGGCAGCTGGCGATAGAGCTCCCGCAGCACTGTGAGCCCACCCACTCCGCTATCAAAAACGCCGATGCGCGCCTGATGGGGTTCGCGAGCGGAAACCAGGGACCCGGAACGAAACAACTCCGGCCCGGAAGAAATAGACTTTGGCGATGTGCTCGCCGATGAGCGCAGGGGAGAGTGGGTCACAGGCGTCTCAGGGAATAATTTTCAGGCAATTATACTTAGTAATTCTGCTGAATGTATTGCAGAATTCCACGGGCGATCGCCGCTGCCAGGCGGCTGCGGTATTCCGGACGAGACAAGTTTGCCGCATCCTCGCTGCCCGTAACAAATCCGGTTTCGATCAAAACCGCAGGCATTGAAGTCCGGCGCAGCACGTAGAAGCGGGCCTGACGAACGCCGCGATCGCGCGCGCCAGTCTCTTGGACCATGACGTTGTGGATCGTCCGGGCAAGCCGTTCGCCGCTCGCATAGTAGTAAGTTTCCAGACCATTTACGTCTGGACGACTCATGCTGATGGAGTTGGCGTGGATGCTCACAAACAGCGTGGCGTTGACCCGCTCTGCCAGGGCGACTCGCGGCTCGAGATCGAGATCAATGTTTTCTCGGCGCGTCAAAACGGCCTGTACGCCCTGGCGCTCTAGCAGTGAGGCCACTTCTTTGGAGATTGGGTCAACGATGTCTACTTCGTTCAGACCGTTGATGCCGACAGCGCCGGGATCGGGACCGCCGTGGCCAGGGTCAATCACCACGACAATGCGCCCTCGGGGCGCGGTAGGCAGCGGCTGATTGGGGTTGGTAGAGGCAGTTGGGACGGAGACCGTTGAGCCTCCGGGCGGCGGCGTCACGCCGATCTGCGATCGCTCTAGGGGGACCGACAGCGATCGCTGGCCCGCAGCGCTCAGCTGGCCAATTCGCACCCCCGCCGCTGGCTGGAGCAAAATCGCCACCGTTGTTTCATTTTCTTGGCGCAGGCGAATCCGCAGCAGCGGACTACTAGCGTCAAGAGTGGGTCCTTTGAGATCTTCTGCGAGCTGAGCGGAGGGCAGAGCAATGCGATAGGCGTTGGTTTCTCGGTCCCAGCCGCTGGTGTAGGTCAGCGCTTCGTTGGCTTGGATGACCAGCTGATTGCCTCGCAGATCGACGCCTTCGATGGTAGCTATCTTGGGCTGGGCGGCGGGAGTAGACCCTGTGGAGGGAGGCGTCACCAGAGCAGACGCCGGATTGACCTCCGAGGGCCGGCGATCGCTCACCACCACATTGCCAGTGGGAATAATCACAACGCCACCCAGACTGCTGGCGATCGCCCGGAATTCAGGCGCTTGGCGATCGACCTCTAGAGTGATGCGCGCCGCCTCTTTTTCCTGGGTAACGATCAGCCGATTTACGCCAAAGCGATTAATTGCCATTTCAGACTGGGTGAGCTGAGGCGACACCGTACTGTCTGGCAAATCAATGGTGACCTTGCGGCGATCGCTGCTGCGGCGGACCTTCAGCTCCGGAGCGCGGCCGCTGACCCGCACAAAGAAGCCGTCCGGCGTCACCTGCACTGACTCTAGCTGCGTTGCGCCTGTCGGCGCTGGACGCGGCGCTGGGGACGGCCTCGGAGGCGGCGAAGACGACTGAGCCACGGGCGCAGGCGCCGATCCTGACGCTTCGGCTACCCGTTGCGGCGTCGGCAGATCCACCGTCCACTGCGTTGGCGATATCCCTCGCACCTTCACCTGAGCCGGATCCAGGGTATAGCCCGGGGCCAGCTCGACGACAATTCGGGTGGTTTGGCGATCGAACTGGCCCACGCGCACCGAGCGAATCGCGCCGCTGAGAGACTGATTGACCATCGGCCGTCCCAGGGTCGTTCCGGGCAGATCGAGCACTAGCCGAGTTGGATTCGTAATGAGTTGCGCCTTAGGCTGGACTCCTTCATCGGTTCGAAACTCCAGCCGATTTTGCTGCTCATCAAATCGCCAAGATTGCAGCTTTGCTGCCTCTGCTGGCGACGCTAGTAAGAACATGCCCAAGTAACCGGGCAAAAGCCAGTGCAGTTTCACAGCTATTTCACCTCGTAAGCGTCCTATGGCCGCAGGTTTTACAGAATTTCATCATTACAACATCCCCTGAGCAGCTCCGGTCTAGCAGCATACTTTTGCGCACCAGATCCCAGCCTACAGTGCAAGCTTGCCAAGCAAGCTTGGGGACGGTTGTTTTTCCCTGGTAAGGCTTTGCCATTTTTCGACCATCGCAACGTTCCCTAGCTGGCAGACTGGCACCCATGGAGGCGCGATACTTCTTCGCTATCCTCCGTTCGCAAGCAGTTTGAGAGCTTTAGGGGCGATCGCTTGAACCTCATTTTGACGAGCTCTGCACACAAAGCCCATTAGAGGGGTCAGAGTACACGAAAACGGCTTTCAGGATCAATGGGGGCAACTCCGGAATTCTTAGGCGATCGCCTCCATGTCGAGCTAGTGGCCTGCTTTTTGGCCAATTTCAGCTCCACACGCCAAAAACCTGGAACCTCTTCATTAGTTGAGAATTCCAGGTTTTGGGTATCAGAGGAATATGCTACACCGTCACATCGCTAAGCTCAGCGGGGAATCGCTTGAAGGCGGGACGCTCATTTTCGATATCAACGAAAATGGTGTCGCCTGCCAAAAATTCGCCGCGCAGAATTCTCTTGGCAATCTGGGTTTCCAGCTCTCGCTGGATTGCGCGCTTCAGGGGACGAGCTCCGTAGACCGGGTCGTAGCCCACATCCGCCAGAAAGTCGAGGGCCGCATCGGAGAGCTTGAGAGTCATCTTGCGATCGGCCAAGCGCTCACTGAGTCGGAGGGTTTGCAGACGCACAATTTGGCGAATCTGAGTCTTGTACAGCCGGTGGAAAATGATGATTTCATCAATCCGGTTGAGAAACTCAGGCCGGAAGCTAGAGCGCAGGGCGTCCATTACCCGCGACTTCATTTCTTCGTACTGCAGGGTGTCGTCTTCAGTGCCGCTGGTGGCGCTCACGGCGCTGCTGGGCAGATCCAGGATGTACTGCGAGCCGATGTTGCTCGTCATGATGATGATGGTGTTGGTAAAGTCCACCGTGTGGCCCTGGGCATCGGTGACGCGGCCATCATCGAGGATTTGCAGCATGACGTTGAAGACGTCGGGGTGCGCCTTTTCGATCTCGTCAAACAAGATGACTGAGTAGGGGCGGCGGCGGATGGCCTCGGTGAGCTGGCCGCCTTCGTCATAGCCCACATAGCCCGGCGGTGCGCCGATCAGGCGGGAGACGGTGTGCTTCTCCATGTACTCGGACATGTCGATCCGCACCATAGCGTCTTCGGTGTCAAAGAGGAAGGCGGCAAGGGCTTTGGCCAGCTCGGTTTTGCCGACGCCAGTCGGCCCCAAGAAGATAAAGCTCGCGGTGGGGCGATTGGGGTCGGCTAGGCCAGCGCGCGATCGCTGAATCGCGTCGGCTACCGCCGTCACGGCCTCATCCTGGCCGATCACGCGCTGGTGCAGCTCCTCTTCGAGGTTCAGCAGCTTCTGCATCTCTGACTCGACCAGCTTGCTGACCGGGATGCCCGTCCACTTGGAGATGATTTCGGCAATATCGGCTTCGGTGACCTCTTCTCGCAGCAGGGACTTGCCGCTGGTTTGGGTGTGGGCAAGCTGCTCCTCAGCGACTTTGATTTGGCGCTGCAGCTCAGTGAGCTTGCCGTATTTCAGCTCAGCAGCGCGATTGAGGTCGTAGTCGCGCTCAGCCTGCTGGATTTCGATGTTGACGCGATCGCTCTCTTCCTTGAGCGACTGAATTTGATCAATGACATCTTTTTCAGCCTGCCACTGGCCATTGAGGGTTCTTTGTTCCTCTTTGAGATCGGCCAGTTCCCGCTCGAGACGCTCAAGGCGATCGCGGGAGGCCGGATCACTCTCTTTTTGCAGGGAAAGGCGCTCCATCTCCAGCTGCAAAACCTTGCGGTCTACTTCGTCTAGCTCCTCCGGCTTGGAGGTGATTTCCATTTTGAGCTTAGCCGCCGACTCATCGACTAGGTCAATTGCCTTGTCGGGCAAGAAGCGATCGCTGATGTAGCGCGTCGAGAGCGTCGCCGCCGCCACCAGAGCACTATCAGAAATTTTCACCCCGTGGTGTACTTCGTAGCGCTCCTTGAGGCCCCGCAAAATCGAGATCGTATCTTCCACCGTCGGCTGATCGACATAGACCTGCTGGAAGCGCCGCTCTAGGGCTGCATCTTTCTCGATGTACTTGCGGTACTCGTCGAGGGTCGTAGCGCCAATGCAGCGCAGCTCTCCCCGGGCCAGCATGGGCTTGAGCAGGTTGCCTGCGTCCATGGCGCCTTGAGTCGCCCCAGCCCCCACCACCGTATGAATTTCGTCAATAAATAGAATAATTTGACCGCCGGACTCGGTGACTTCCTTGAGCACTGCCTTGAGGCGCTCCTCAAACTCACCGCGATACTTGGCGCCGGCGATCAGGGCTCCCATATCCAGCGCAATCAGGCGGCGATCGCGCAGCGACTGCGGCACATCTCCGCTCACAATTCGCTGGGCCAAGCCTTCGGCGATCGCCGTTTTGCCCACCCCTGGCTCTCCGATCAGCACTGGATTATTTTTAGTGCGGCGAGACAAGATTTGGATCGTCCGCCGAATTTCATCATCCCGGCCAATCACCGGGTCTAGCTTGCCTTCTCGAGCATAGGCCGTCAAGTCTCGCCCATACTTCTCGAGAGACTGATACTTACCCTCGGGGTTTTGGTCCGTGACCTTTTGGTTACCGCGAATGTCGTTCACAATTTTCCTAAGTGAGGGCTCATCTAGCTTAAATTCTTGACATAGAGCCTTGCCGAAGCGATCGTCCTTGGGATAGCTCAGCAGCAAGTGCTCGACAGAAATATACTCATCACCAAACTCTTTGCGGTGGGCCTCAGCCCGATCGAGCAGCGTATCGAGCGATCGCCCCAGATAAACCGCGTCGCTACTACCCGACACCTTCGGCTGGCGAGCAATAAACTCCTCCGTGCGATCGCGCCAGCGCTGCACCTGGATGCCCGCCTTATTCAAAACACTTGCAACCAGTCCCTCCTGCTCCAGCAGCGCCTTCATCAGGTGCTCACTCTCGATCTGCTGCTGGTGGCCCTGCTTCACCAAGTCAGGGGTCCGGGCGATCGCCTCCCACGCCTTCTCCGTAAACTGATTGGGGTTATTCGGTTGCATAAATTGCGGCCCCTCCAAATCCTAAAAGCATCCATCCCTAGGGCAGACTTCACTGGCCCCTACCAGGCATTGTAGGCAACCACCCATTTTCAACAGGATCGGCGCTCACGCCTCCCTCAGTAGGTATAGCCGCCCCTCCATCAGCTAGCCCCAGAAAGCAAGCGACCCCGATAAACTATCAGGGTCGCTGTCATGTTTAGACCAACTGGTATGAAATTGGCGCTAAATCAAAATTAGTCAAGGTCAGACATCGAGAGCACGGGCTCAGTTTCGCGGTCAATACCCTTCTCGAAACCAGCTGCCGCTGCCCGGGCACGACCCGCATGCCACAGGTGACCCACCAAGAAGAAGAATGCCAGCACAAAGTGCGAGGTAGACAGCCATGCGCGGGGAGACACGAAGTTCACAGAGTTGATCTCCGTTGCCACACCACCCACAGAGTTCAGAGAACCCAGAGGAGCATGGGTCATGTACTCAGCCGCACGGCGAGCTTGCCAGGGCTGAATGTCATTCTTGATCTTGTTGAGATCCAGACCGTTAGGACCACGCAGGGGCTCCAGCCAAGGACCACGGAAGTCCCAGAAGCGCATCGTCTCACCACCGAAGATGATTTCACCGGTCGGAGAGCGCATCAGGTACTTACCCAGACCCGTCGGACCCTGAGCAGAACCAACGTTTGCACCCAGGCGCTGGTCACGAATCAGGAAGGTCAGCGCTTGAGACTGGGAAGCCTCAGCCGCCGTCGGACCAAAGAATTCGCTGGGGTAAACCGTGTTGTTGTACCACACCATCGTGGATGCAATGAAGCCCATCAGGGACAGAGCACCCAAGCTGTAGGACAGATAAGCTTCGCCAGACCAGATGAATGCCCGACGAGCCCAGCCAAAGGGCTTGGTCAGAATGTGCCAAACACCACCCGCAACGCAGATCAGACCGATCCAGATATGGCCACCGACCACATCTTCCAGGTTGTCCACACTGACGATCCAGCCCTCGCCACCAAACGGTGCCTTCAGCAGATAGCCGAAGATCACAGCGGGGTTCAGAGTCGGGTTGGTAATGATGCGGACATCACCGCCACCGGGAGCCCAGGTGTCATAGAGACCACCAAAGGCCATTGCCTTGGCAACCAGCAGGAGCGCACCCAGACCCAGGAGGATCAGGTGAATGCCCAAGATGGTGGTCATCTTGTTCTTGTCCTTCCAGTCATAACCAAAGAAGGACGAATACTCTTCCAGCGTGTCAGGACCGCGAACCGCGTGGTAGATACCACCCAAGCCCAGAACAGCGGAAGAAACGAGGTGCAGCACACCTACGACAAAGTAGGGGAAAGTATCAACAACTTCACCCCCGGGACCAACGCCCCAGCCAAGGGTAGCGAGGTGAGAGAGCAGAATAATTCCTTGCTCATACATCGGCTTCTCAGGCACAAAGTGCGCAACCTCAAACAAGGTCATTGCACCCGTCCAGAAGACGATCAAGCCAGCGTGGGCAACGTGAGCGCCCAGCAGCTTACCAGACAGATTGATTAGGCGGGCGTTTCCAGCCCACCAAGCGAAACCGGAAGATTCTTGGTCGCGGTTACCCGCCACCATAGAAGCATTAGAGAGCGTTACCACGGGGCAGTACCTCCTCAGGGAAAGCAAATCCTTCGTGCGGCTGGTCCTGCGGTGCCAACCAGGCCCGGATACCCTCGTTCAGCAAGATGTTCTTCGTGTAGAACGTCTCGAACTCAGGGTCCTCCGCTGCCCGAATCTCCTGCGAAACAAAGTCGTATGCCCGCAGGTTCAGACCCAAACCAATGATACCCACCGAGCTCATCCACAGGCCCGTCACAGGCACGAACAGCATGAAGAAGTGCAGCCAGCGCTTGTTCGAAAACGCAATCCCGAAGATCTGCGACCAGAAACGGTTCGCCGTCACCATCGAGTACGTCTCTTCTGCCTGCGTCGGGTTGAACGCCCGGAAGGTGTTCGCGTTCTCGCCGTCCTCAAACAGCGTGTTCTCCACCGTCGCTCCGTGGATCGCGCACAGCAGTGCACCCCCCAGAACGCCAGCCACTCCCATCATGTGGAAGGGGTTCAACGTCCAGTTGTGGAAACCTTGGAAGAACAGCAGAAAGCGGAAAATCGCCGCTACACCAAAGCTCGGTGCAAAAAACCAGCCAGACTGACCCAGCGGGTACATCAGAAACACCGACACAAACACTGCAATCGGCGCGCTGAAGGCGATCGCGTTGTACGGACGAATGCCCACCAGTCGAGAAATCTCAAACTGACGCAGCATGAACCCGATCAACCCGAAAGCTCCGTGCAGGGCGACAAAGGTCCACAGACCTCCCAGTTGGCACCAGCGGACAAAGTCCCCTTGGGCCTCAGGTCCCCACAAAAACAGCAGGGAGTGTCCCAGGCTGTTGGGCGGTGTCGACACCGCCACGGTCAAAAAGTTGCATCCTTCCAGGTAGGACGATGCCAACCCGTGGGTGTACCACGAGCTTACGAAGGTGGTCCCCGTCAGCCATCCCCCAACCGCCAAGTAGGCGCAGGGGAACAGCAGCAAACCAGACCACCCAATGAACACAAACCGATCGCGCTTCAGCCAGTCGTCGAGAACGTCAAACCATCCTCGCTGGGCCTGTGCGCGTCCGACTGCTATAGTCATCGGATCAAAACCTCTTGCCTTACTAGAATTGCAAGCTTACAGGTGGTTAATACGTTTATTATGATATTCAATATCAGAATTTTTACAATCCGAAACAAGATTTCAGACGAATTCCAGGCCTTTTCAAACTCCCTTCAGTGGTGTGACAACCTGAGCCGATCTCCAAGCAGAGGCCCTCAACAACCTCCTGTTCCGCTCGCAGTTTCATCCTTGCGCACACCAATCCAATCCATTAATTTTCAGTTGTGAAATGAGAGGATGAAACTTTTTATTAAGTTTTCTTGCAATAAATCAAAACGTGCGATAGACGCAGCAAGGTTTCACTTTGCTCATCCTGCAACGTCGATGGTTCGCCGTCCTTGTCCATCATCCTCTAATATTTGTAGGTTTGGTCTTGATAATTTCCCATTGTGTTGAGCAAGCCCATGAGTGCGCAAACCGCGACCAATAAAAAACTTCTAAGACAAGAAATAACGGGTTCACGTCGCTTTAGCAATTATTTCTGGGCCACGGTCATTTCAATGGGGGCAACGGGCTTCCTATTGGCTGGGCTATCGAGCTATTTTCAGGTCAACCTGCTCCCCTTTGCCGATCCAACTGAGCTAATTTTCGTTCCTCAGGGTCTGGTGATGGGACTCTACGGCACCGCTGGTATCCTGCTGGCGACCTATCTATGGCTGGTTATCCTGTGGGATGTGGGCGGTGGCTTCAATGAGTTCAATCGCGAAACCGGTACTGTCAAAATCTTTCGGTGGGGATTTCCAGGTAAGGATCGGCGGGTCGACCTGAACTACAAACAGCAGGACGTGCAAGCTGTGCGGGTGGAAATCAAGGAGGGGCTCAACCCCAAACGAGCAATTTATCTGCGCATCAAGGGCAAAGGTGAGATTCCGCTGACCCGGGTTGGGCAGCCGGTGGCACTGGCACAGCTCGAAACCCAGGGCGCTGAGCTTGCCCGCTTTCTGGAAGTTCCTCTGGAAGGTCTCTAGGTCCGATCAGCTCGTTTCTGGACTGTGAAAACTGTCTTTCTCAGCGAGTTTAGGAACGCTTGGGAACACTGGGGCGATCGCTCTAGGTGTAGGAATTTGTAGCGCTAAAGGGCAGTCAAAAATTCTTGGCACATCGACAAAACCTATATTTTGCAAGGGTTTCAACGCACTTCACCAGAGTCAAACTGGTCGGTGCGCGGATATGGCATATGATGATGTTCGGCTTTGACTGGGTAGGTAAGCAGAAGATGCACGCACGTTTTCAGCAATGGTTAATCTCCTTTGTCGTTCTCGGGACGCTGGTGCTTTCAGGATGCTCTGCTCAGCAGGCGGCTACGCCTCCCGACGCTTCGGCCAGTGCTTCGGCAACGACGCCTGCTGCCAGTACGCTTCCGCCCCGAGCATCGGCAGAGTTGGCGGCCCTGCCTCGACTCAATGGCAAAGCAACGGTCACGATGACGGTGAAAGGTTCGCCGATTGTGATTGAGGTGGATGGCACCAATGCACCGATTACGGCGGGTAACTTTGTAGATTTGGTGCGGCGAGGCGTTTACGACGGGTTGGTGTTTCACCGGGTCGTGCGTGATCCGGAGCCTTTTGTGGTGCAAGGGGGCGACCCCCAAAGTAAGGACCCCAATTTCCCACCCGCTGGCCTGGGAACCGGAAGTTTTGTGGATCCAGAAACGCAGGAAACTCGCTACATTCCGCTAGAAATCGTGCCCCAGGGCACGAATCAGCCAATCTATGGCAAGACGCTGGAGGAAGCGGGAAATGTCTCTAAGGTGCCTAAGCTGAAGCATCGTCGGGGGGCAGTGGCAATGGCGCGCTCTTCGGCTCCCAACTCGGCGTCTGCGCAGTTCTATTTCGCGCTGGCAGATTTGCAGTTTTTGGACGGGAACTATGCGGTGTTCGGCTATGTGACCCAGGGCATGGATGTGGTGGACAAGATCCAGCAGGGCGATCGCATTGAGTCGGCTGAGGTCACCAGCGGCCTGGACAATCTCAAGCAGCCTGCGGGCCAGGCACAGTCCAGTTCCAGTCCTTCTCCGGCCGGGGCGGCTAGCGATAGCCAGCCCTGACGCTTGGGTGTTGCTGGGCACTAGGGACTTGTGACGGTTGTTGTTTCTGGCATTGGCCTGGTGTCCAGTCTGGGAAATCGACGGAGCACCTGGCAGCGAGTTTTGGCAGGGGAATCGGGGTTGCGCTTGATTCAGCCTTTTGCGGAGCTGCCTAGCCGGCCTTTGGGGCTTTGGCGATCGCAGCCTAGCGTCCTCGAAGCGGCTCTGGGCGAAGGTATCCAGGAAGCGGTAGAAGATGCGGGCTTGGCGCTGCCGCTGAGGTCGCTGGGGGTCGTGATCGGCTCAAGTCGCAGCTATCAGGGAGCGTGGGAGCAATTCGCGGAGGCGTTCCAGAGGCGATCGCACGCTCCCGGGGGCGCAGCGTGGCTGGCGTCTTTGCCGCAGTCAGTGGCGATCGCCGCTGCTCGGCAGGTCGGCAGTCAGGGTCCAGTGTTCTCGCCCATGGCTGCTTGCGCTACGGGGGCTTGGGCGATCGCCCAGGGGATGATGCTGATTGAATCCGGTCAGTGCGAGCAGGTGCTGGCAGGGGCGATCGATATGCCGATCACGCCTTTGACGCTGACGGGCTTTCAGCGGATGGGGGCTTTGGCGACAGAGACTTCTCGGCCCTTCGATCGCGATCGCGACGGCCTTGCGCTGGGAGAGGGCGCGGCGTTTTTGGTGCTGGAGCGGGCCGCGATCGCCCGTCAGCGAGGCGCCAAAATCTACGGGCGGGTGCTCGGAGCAGGGCTAACAGCCGACGCTCACCACGTCAGCGCCCCCGACCCCCACAGAGCCGGGGCCAAGGCGGCGGTCGAGCAGTGCTTGCGTCGCAGCGGCCTGACCAGCGCCGCCATTCACTACATTCACGCCCACGGCACCGGCACGCGCCTCAACGACCAGCAGGAGGCGGATCTGATTCAGACGCTGTTCCCTTTTGGGCCAGCAGTCAGCTCCACAAAAGGGGCCACCGGCCATACGCTGGGAGCCTCTGGAGCCCTGGGGGCGGCTTTTTGCTTGCTGGCCCTAGGGCATCAGGAACTACCGCCCTGCACGGGGCTGCAAACTCCAAACTTTGATCTCAACCTAGTGCGCACCCGCCAGCCCGCCACCGGCGAGTACTGCCTGAGTTTCAGCTTTGGCTTTGGCGGCCAAAACGCGGTTCTAGCGTTTGGGGCGGGCGACTAGGGACACGCCACACTAGCAGATTATTCGCCATTGCCGGAGCCGAGCGCCGCCGCAGGCCCCGGAGAAGAGGGCAACAAGGGAATCTGCTGGATGGTTTGGGCAGATTTGGCGGCGGCTTTGGCGCCACCGGCTCGGGCCTGCAAAAGCAGCTGCCACGCTGGCCAGGAGGCGATCGCCGGTCCCATGAGGGCGATCGCCGGTCCCAATTGGCGCTGCTTGAGGGCAACCAGGGACCAGTGCAGCCGGAGGTAGTTGTGAATAGCCGCAAAGGGCGGGACCTGCTGGCGATGTTTATCGCTCACCGCCTGATAAATTTTTTGCTTCATCAGCAGGTTGGTCTCAAAGCGCTTTTGCACTGGGAACCGGCGATTGTAGGCCTGGGGCCACACGGTGCGGTAGGCCAGGCAGCGATTGAGGAAAATCGCATCCCCATACTGCGCAATGCGAATCCACGAGTCGATGTCATCGCAGTTTGTGTCAAGACTGGAGTCCCAGCCGCCCGACTGCAAGAAGGCATCCCGGCGAAAGGCCACCTGTGCGGGCGTGCCGAAGGGCAGCCACTCCAGCAGCATGCCGTAGTGAATGTCTTCCTGGGGCACATAAAAGCTATCGCGGGTGCCAACGCGGCGAGTGCGGCTCAGCTCAACTTCTTGCTCGTTGACCTGGGCTGCCTGGCAGGAACAAATGACCGCCTCGGGGCGCTGGGCGATCGCCGCCAGCATTCCCTCAAGGCAGTCCGGAGCCAGATAGTCATCATCATCGAGGGGCTTGATCCAGTCCCCTGAGGCTTTTTGAACCCCCAAATTTACGGCGGCAGAGTGGCCCTGATTGGTGGCGTTGCGGTGGTACAGAACACGATCGCCCAGGCTGCGCACGTAGGCCTCCGTGTCGTCCGAGGAGCAGTCATCGATGACAATCACTTCGCAGGGCACCGTTTGAGCAAGCGAAGAGGCGATCGCCCGCCGCAGCAGAGAAAGGCGATTGTACGTCGTGATGACAATACTAAATTTCATAGTGTCTTCGCGCGTCCCAGGAGCTCGTGCCTAGTTCTACCGCAGAGCTTAACAGACCTTGACAGTCAGTTGCCGCCCTTTTCGGCAGGAAATCAGCGGGCGATCGCCCGCTGACAAAGCTTCTGAGGCTCAAGCTCCCGCAGACAAAGGCGCAGGACCAAAATACTCCGGCACAAACGTCCCGTGGAGGCCGTAGGGCACATGGTGCTTGAGGCGCAGACGGGCGATCGGCCCCGCCGAGACCTGCTGAGCGTCCAAAATTACCAGCTCCGAGCAATGGTTGGCGCTGTCATAGACCATGGAGAGCAGCCAGCCGTCATCTTCCGACTGAGAAGAAGGCTTGGGCACAAAGATCGGCTCACTGATAAATCCCTTGGGCGCCGCACTCCAAAACTGGCGATCGCCCCCCGCCAAATCCAGCTTCAAAATTCCCTGGAGCGGCCCATTTCCCGTCGGCTCATGGGCTGCCCCCACATACACGTATCGGTAGGGTCGACCCACATAGTCCGGGTGCATCGTCGGGAACTCGCAGCTTTGGACCTCTAGGCGCTCCGAGGTCACAGCCCCGGCCCGCAGGTCCAGCTTGAAGCGCCACAGCTGCCCCGGATCGAGCGCCGCGAAGTTCACCTCCCGAAAGTCCACCCCCGACTCCACCGTCGGCAATGAGTCGTAGCACACCGAGTCCACCACCAGCCCCTCCTCCGTTTCGAAGGCATTGGCGTGGTGGAAGACAAACCCCGAGCGAGCCTCCAAGACCTGCATCGGCGCTTCCGGACGTCGCGGAATCACCAGCATCCGCGTCGGTTTATCCGGCTGAAACTTCACCGCTTCGCCCGCTCCCTGCAATCCCACCAAGAAGGGCAGCGGATTAAAGGAAACCGGATTTTGGAAAAAGATGCAGTAGTTGGGCGTGATCGCAAAGTCGTGAATGAAGGCAAACCCCGGCACCGATCGCGACTGCTGGCGCACCAGGCTGCCGTCAGGGGCAAACTCAAAGACCTGAATTTTGGTCGATAGCCCCGGCTTAATGGAGAAGTTGACCAAGCAGGGCGCCCCGCTCGTGATGTCAGCGCTAGGGTCAAAGCGCGGGTGGGCCGCAAAGCCGTCTCCTGGCTGCAAGAGCCCATCCAGGCGATCGAGTCCTTGGGTTTCCAGGGTCCACGGGTCCAGGCGATGGGGCTCGGCGGCCTCCCAGAGGGCCAGCAGCTTGCCGCCCCAATAAATCACCTGGGTGTTGGCAATATTTTTGAGGCGGGTGTCAAAGGCATTGGCCAGGATACCGCCCGGCTTTGGGGTGCCGAAGACGCCGCGATACAGAAACCGCTCAGCCTGCTGCTCCTCAACAAAGCCCTGGGTGCGGACAAACCGATTTTGGAAGTAGGCCCGTCCGCCCGAAAAGGCGATCGCGCAGATCATGCCATCGCCATCAAAGGGATGCTGCACCGACTGCCCACCGCGATCGAACAGCGCCGGCCCGTTGCGAAACAGCGTCCCCTGAAGCGTCTCAGGAATCTTTCCCTCTATCGAGTCAATCCAGTAGGCCGACTCCTGACGCAGAGATTCGTAGCCTCGCTGCCAGTCTCGACGCTGGAATGCAGGCCCTTGAGGTCCAGTCTTAGATTGAGAAGCTTGAGCGTTTTGCATAGCAGGCGATCGCAGGTTCAGAACAGTTCACAAACAAAGCAGAATTCGTTTTCACCCCAGATAGCGGGCATTTTTGCCGCTCTAGTCCACCGGCTCTTCCAGCGGCTCCGATCGCAGCCTCCCTGGCACCAGGCTCGACAGCGCCGGCACCTCCGGCTGCTCCGCCTCGCTCAAAGCTGCGGGTGCCGGCACTGTCGGCGCTTCCACCACCGGCACATCCTGAGACGCCCCTTCCGGGAGCCACCCCAGCAAAGGCAAGGGCAGCAGAGTGCTGAGATTGGTCAGGGTCACCAGGAGCCAAAGCTTGTCGAAGTTGGTCTCCGTCACGCCCAGCCAGTGGGTCAAGATCGCCCCAAATTCCTGGGACAGCAGGCCTGCTAGGTTCCACAGCGACATCAGCAGGGCAAAGAGTGTCGCCTCGACCCCCGGCGGACAGAGACGCGCCGACAGCACCAAAATGGGCATGTAGGCGATCTGGCCCATCACCGTCAAAATCAAGCTATCTCCCAGACTGAACCAGTGATCGTCAATGCCGAGGCTGCGGTTGGCGTGGGTGACCAATAGCAGGGTGGTCAGGCCCAGCAGCATTGAAATCACGGTCGTCCAGCCCAGGATGACGCGGATCGGAATCGCCTTGAGGAATCGCTGGAACAGCCAAATTCCCAGCAGCGATGCCACGCTGGTCACCAAGCGGACCCGACCCAGAAACTCTGCATCAAAGCCCAGTTCATTGGTGGTGAAGAAGAAAAAAGCGGAGTCAGCGGTCGGCGTCGCCTGCCAAAGAAAAATGAAAGCCGTAGGCAGCCAAATGGACTTTTGAGAAATGGCTCCCCACAGTTGCTGCACCTGGGTAGTGACGCCCGACCAGTCCGAGCCACGCTCTACCCGAGTTTCGCTAATCAGCCAGGCCACTCCAGACACGACCAGGGGAAAGGAGGAGGTAATCAGGAAAACGACCTGAACGCTGAAGTGCTGGAGCAGGAAGCCACTCAGGTAAGCGGTGAGAATGCCGCCCACCGCCGAGGCACCCCAGCAAACCGACTGTAGCGATCCGGCTTCGCTCGCCGACTCCGATCGAGCCCGCTCGACTACCAGCGAATCGACGATCACGTCGCTAACGGCCACCGACAGCGAGCTCAGGGCGATCGCCACGGTTGCTGTCAGAGCGCTATCGACCACCGTCGCCAAAGCGACCCAGGACAGCGTCCCCAACAGTCCCGACAGCACCAAATAGGGCCGCCGCCGATAGCCAAAAATTGGCAATCCATCCGAGAGAAAGCCAAACAGCGGCTTCACGACCCAGGGAATCGCCGCAATTCCCATCAGCGCCGAGACCTGGGCCGGCGTCAGACCCAAGTCGTCTTTCAAGAAGAAGCTCACGGCCAGTCGAGCCAACCCCAAAATCCCCTGGACAAAGTAGACCAAGAGAATGGCGACCAGCTCGGGACTGGGCTCATTGCCAAACAAGACTTTCTCTTTGAAGGACGCTTGAATTTTCTTAATGCTGCCGGGAGAAAGAAGCATCGAAATGTAAAGAAATGTCAATTCTTACCATCATAACCGCCGACTCCCGAGGTCGCAGCCCTCGAAGGGTTGAGAGCTGGCCCCAGAAAGGCGATCGCCTCTTTTATGCCCCCCATGCAGCACTACATGGCTCGCTGCAAGAAAGGCCCAAAAAAATGGGGGCGATCGCCCCCAAGTCCAGCCGTTCAGGCAGTATTCGCTGTTGCGCCTCACCGCGAGCCCCTTGGGCTCGGCGTCCTACAGGACCCCCTTAGAACTGGGAATCGTGTTGGCGCGGCGCGGATCGACCTCGGCTGCCATCCGCAGCGATCGCGCAAAGGCCTTAAAAGTCGCCTCGATAATGTGGTGAGAATTAATGCCGTCTAGCTGGCGAATGTGCAGCGTCATCTGGGCGTGATTCACCAGCGCCACAAAGAACTCCCGCACCAGCTGGGTATCGTAGGTCCCCACGCGCTGGGTCGGAATCTCCAGGCCATAGCCCAAATGCGGGCGTCCCGAAAAATCCAGCGCCACCTGCACCAAAGCCTCATCGAGGGGCGCCACAAAGTGGCCAAAGCGATAGATGCCCTTGCGATCGCCCAAGGCCTGAGCCAGCGCCTGACCCAGCGTAATTCCCACATCTTCGTTGGTGTGGTGATCGTCGATTTCGATATCGCCCACCGCGCGCACCTCCAGATCCACCAAGCCGTGGGACGCAATCTGGTGCAGCATGTGGTCTAGAAACGGAATTCCCGTATTCGCGCTACAGCGGCCCGTTCCGTCCAGATTGATCGTCACCTGGACATCGGTTTCGCCCGTCTTGCGGCTGACCGACGCAATGCGCTCTGTCACCAACCCGCTCAAACTTTGGGAAGGAACCTGGGATTCACGTGTCTGCATAGGAATTTTCGAAGAAAAAATGATCTCGCCCAAGGCGATCGCTCTGAGAATCGCAGCGGGCGATCGTTCTTTTCATTATCGATCGCCCTGCCAGAGACACTACATGCCCATCATTTCGTAGCCCGCATCCACATACAGCACCTGGCCCGTGATGCCGCTCGCCAAGTCGCTGCACAGGAACGCCGCTGCATTCCCCACTTCCAGCTGCGTCACCGTCCGGCGCAGAGGAGCCACCTCTTCCACGTGGTGGATCATGTCCAAAATGCCGCCCACTGCCGAAGACGCCAAGGTCCGGATCGGACCGGCCGAAATCGCGTTCACCCGCACCGCCTGGGGACCAAACTCCGACGCCAAGTAGCGCACGCTAGACTCCAGCGCCGCCTTGGCCACGCCCATCACGTTGTAGTTGGGCACCACGCGGACACTGCCCAGGTAGGTCAGCGTGATGATGCTGCCACCGCTGCGCAGCATCGGCTTTGCCGCCGCTGCGAGGCGCGTCAGGGAGTAGGCGCTAATGTCCAGCGCCCGCGCAAATCCTTCGCGAGAGGTGCCGCTAAAGTCGCCCGTCAGCTCATCTTTGCCCGCAAACGCCAGACAGTGAACCAAGATATCAAACTCGCCCCACTGCTCCTTCACCATTTGGAAGCAGCTGTCAATTTGAGCATCATCTTGGACATTGCAAGGCACAAAGATACTGGGATTGAGGGGCTCCACCAGCTCCTGCACCTTCTTTTCGGTGCGGCCCTTGTCGTCGGGCAAGTAGGTAATCCCCAGTGTGGCCCCAGCCTGATGAAGCTGCTGCGCAATCCCCCATGCAATGGAGCGATTGTTGGCAATACCCGTAACTAAAGCCTTTTTCCCAGTTAGATCTAGCATGAGTCTCTATGCGAACAAGCCAATAACGAGAATACTGGATGGCGGAACCGAAAAATTGGCCCCAGGCCAGAAACAGTAAAGAGGCTGCTCAGCGGGAGAATCCCACCCAGCAGCCTCTCATTTTTGGCTATTTGGCCCGCGGCAGCGATCGCAGCAGACCCATGCCCTATCCCTGAGGGCGACGCCACGTTCGAGCACGCTGCACCAAGGCCAACAGCACATACACCGTCAGCAGATACACCGTGGCCAGGGCAGGAATCAGGAGCGGAATGTCGCGGTAAGTCATGGCAAGATCCGGTTGCAGCAAATAGAGGAGCAAAGGATTCCAAATCGAATGGCAGGCAGACATTTTGCAAATCGCCATGAATTGCAAACACCTACTTTGCTGCACCAAATACCCACTGAAACCGCTGCGATCGCTCGGCAAGTGCGTGGCTCAATCCAGGCTCACAACGCCAGTCACCTCATGCCGAAGCAATCGGTTCGCTGCAAACTGCAATCAAACGAGAACCCCGTGGTTTTCGCTGATCAAGGCATGGATGCTTACCACCAGCACACTCGCTTTAGAAGCGCGGTTCTGGGTAATTAGCTATTGAATTGATGATGAAATCCTTAATGTTAAGGCTAACACAGCATCTCCCTTCGCAGAAGACTCAGGAAGGGTGAGTTTGAACATTTTTTACAAAATTACACTTTCGCCCAAATCCTTGTCCCTCAAGGGGTTTATTTTTTGTTGAGAGCTCAAAAATCACTCCGCGGCCTGATTTAGCCCCCATCCCGTTTTCAAAATCTGTTTTTTGTGTTTGTTGATACAGTTTTTGAACCAATCTTGGCTAGTTTCAGGGCGATCGCCCCAGGCTCCATGGCCGCGACGGGGCGATCGAGCAGGCCGAGGAAGTCCCCCAAAACGCGATCGGGCTCCAAGCCGCTCAAAATGCGATCGCCCTCAAAGCACCGCAAACCAGACTTTTTAAGCCAGAGGGACAAGAAAACCATCGGATTTGTTTCACAACCCAAGGGCTTGACTTAGAATGTGTATAAGATATGTAAAATTTCGTAACTTACTGCCTGAGCCAGCCAGTCCATGACCTCAGCAACATCACTCTTTTCCCCAGTCGAGTCAGATTTGCAATTGCTGACGGAAAACTTAAAAAAGCTGGTGGGTGCCCGACATCCCATTCTGTATGCTGCAGCAGAGCATCTGTTTGGGGCGGGCGGAAAGCGACTGAGGCCAGCAGTAGTTCTGCTGATTTCGCGAGCGACCCTACCGGACCAAGGCGTGACCCCTCGTCATCGCCGCCTCGCAGAAATTACTGAAATGATTCACACCGCCAGCCTGGTTCACGACGATGTCGTCGATGAAGCAGAGCTTCGCCGAGGTGTCCCCACCGTTCACAGCAGCTTTGGTAACCGCGTGGCTGTGCTGGCCGGGGACTTTTTGTTTGCCCAGGCATCTTGGTATCTGGCCAACCTGGATAACCTCGCCGTCGTCAAGCTGCTCTCGGAAGTGATCATGGACTTGGCCGAGGGCGAAATTCGCCAGGGCCTGACGCAGTTTGACACCGGTCTGTCCATCGAGGCCTATCTCGACAAAAGCTATTACAAAACCGCTTCTTTGATCGCCAACAGCGCCAAGGCAGCTGGCTTGCTCAGCGAAGTTTCGCCAGAAATGGCCGACAACCTGTACCGCTACGGCAAGCACATGGGCTTGGCCTTCCAGATCGTTGACGACATTTTGGACTTCACGGGGTCAGCGGAGTCCCTGGGGAAACCAGCTGGCTCCGATCTCAAGAGCGGTAACCTGACGGCACCGGCGCTCTACGCACTGGAGGAGCAGCCTTACCTGGAAGCTATTATTGAGCGCGAGTTCACCCAGGAGGGAGACCTCGAGAAGGCCCTAGAGCTGGTGCAGACGAGCCAGGGTCTGGATCGATCGCGCGAGCTAGCGGCAAGCCACGCCAAGATCGCCGTGGAGGCCCTCGCCGATCTCCCCGCTTCCGATTCTCGGCAGGCTCTGCTCCGGCTGACGGATTACGTCCTGAGCCGCCTCTACTAAAACGCGCGCTCCCTGGGCTGAGCCGCTGGAGTGGTCTAGGCAATGTCGGGCGGGATCGGCGGGGAGCTCAGCTGGATAAGCTGTTCTCGAACCAGGGCTTGCAGGATCGATCGCTGCACTTCTACGCCAGAGTTGGGATCTCCGGGGGTCTCAACAAAGATGATGCTATCGACGCCTTCGAGGGCAAGCATCTGAAACAAGATGTGGGTGACGGGGACCGGTAGCGCCATCAAGCGCGGATCTTGGGCTCCCTTGGCACCGGAGGCGGCGTCGTTCAGGCTGGGAAAGGCGTAGATGACGGTTTTGGTGGTTTCGGTTTGGCCCCGCTGGACCAGCTCGGTCAGCATCCACTGCTGATCGAGGGATTGGCGAATGTAGTATTCCCGGTGGCGCAGCTGGAGCGCAATTTGTTTGAGCAGGGGGGCGATCGCGGCGATCGCCGCAGGAGTGCTGCCGTCCTGGGGCGCTTCTTCTAGCAGCACACTGAGCTGTTGATCGAGATCCATGGGCAACTGAATAACGAACTACCCTCCTCAGTCTAGTCCTCGATTCTGGCAATCTCGCGGATTTTAGCCGTCTTTTCGGGGTCGATGGGCTGCGCTTTTGGGGGCGATCGCGGGCTTTGTGGCTTTTCCCAGCCCTCTCTCGCGGGCGATCGCCCCTTTTTCAGGCCAGCAGCACCCTTTTGAGCGAACAATTCAAAGATTTTTGGCTCAAAAGGGTTAAGTTTCCTGATGAGCCGCAATATCGCTGAACGATCAAGTCACGGGTCTGTATTGGGACGCGTTGCCCGAAGCTGGGCAAAATTTCCCAGTCAGGCTTGGCGGACGGGCTGCGAAAACCAGGCCCCAGAGCCGCCGAAAGCCCTGTGCTAGGGTCTGTGGTAATCATTTGCGACTTCAGGGAGATCTGCAAGCGCGTGGAGGCGACCTTTCAGTTCATCTTTCAGGAACTTCGGCAGTCCACACGGGCTTCTGAGGTCGACTGTCGAGCCGTGGCGGGCCGCCTGAGCGCTGAGGTCTCTCGGATTTGTCTCGAGAGTCAGCGAATTCAAGACTCGGGGCAATCGGAGGCCTGGGCGATGACCCTTGCGCGCCATCGCCTGCAGCAGTGCTTGCGCTACTATCGCCTCAAATCTCGTCAGGGCCGGGTCGAGCTGCACAGCACCCTCAGCGCCATTGTCTATCGCTACATCAGTCCGCCCCAAGCCCACGCCAGCTATCAGGCCCGGGTTTTACTGATTGAGGACTTTTTGCAGAGCTTTTACCTCGAAGCTCTCAATGCCTTTCGGCGCGAAGCTGAGCTGGGCGATCGCTACTCGCCCGCCACGCTGCTGGAGCTGGCCGAATACATGGCCTTTTGCGAGCGCTATGCCAAGCGCCCCATCCCTTTGCCGGGGCGGCGCAAGCAGCAGCTCGTCATCTTGCGCGCCCAAACTTTTTCGCGGCAGCAGCCCCAAGAGGCTCTTGTGGATATCGAGCAGGCCGCCGAAGGCGCCATCCCAGAGGACGACCAAAGCTGGGGAGCGGCCTCGCTCCAGCAGGTCCGCGACCAGATGGTAGCTCAGGACAACGATGCGCCAGAAGCCACGCTGCGCACCAAGGTCATCAATGAGCTGACGGCCTATCTCAAGCAGCGCAAGCAAGCCGACTGCGCGGAGTATTTTCAGCTGCGGCTCAAGGACTTCTCCGCTAGCGAGATTGAGGCGCATATGGGCCTGACGCCCCGAGAGCGGGATTACTTACAGCAGCGCTTTAAGTACCATCTGATCCGGTTTGCGCTTTCCCACGAATGGGAGTTGGTTCATCAGTGGCTTGAGGCAGACTTAGAGAAAAACTTGGGTTTGACGCCGCAACAGTGGCAAGAGCTTCAGCAACGCATCACGGTATCCCAGGCAAGGTTGCTGGAGCTGAAGCAGGCTCGACAGCCCGATGGGGCGATCGCCCAAAAACTGGGTTGTAGCTTGACTCAGGTGCAGCGTCAGTGGTCCAAGCTGTTAGAACAGGCCTGGGAAATTCGTAACCAATTAATATCCGGAACAGGGGCATCGACCGATGAATAGGGAACCAGAAGCGTTTCAGCAAAGTTTTTTGAGCTGGTTGCTACAGGACTCTCTCCCGCTTCAGCCTCCTTCGGGAGAGCACTCCAGCCCAGACGAGTTTTCGGGTGCTCACGATCGCGCCACGAACCTTCCTCCCGAAGCGTTCCCTTCGGTGCATCCTGTGGCTGCGGATAATGACGCTGATTCAAACGCCTTTCATTCCCCCCATGCTGAGGCGCTAGACCCCCTAGAGGCAGAAGTTAGCAGCTTTGGTCCTCTCGAGTTGTCGTCGCTCGAAGGCGACTCGCTATCAGTGGGGAATCAACCACTCAAATCAAGAGAAATGTCCACCGTACAAGATCGTTTTCACGCCCTAATCAAACGTCGGTTGCAAACCGATATCCAGCGCCACCCGCCTTTGTTCCCGTGGGAGACGCAAATTTTGGACTATGAGCCCGAATCTGACGATATTCTGTCAGACGTCCGGATTCCCCAAGAAGTTCCAGCGGCTCTGTGGCTAAAGCAGCTTCAGACGGCGCTTCCTGTACCAGTGCCTGAAATTGTGCTGGGTCAAATTTTGGAGCGTTGCCAAGCCATCATGCACAGTGCTTTGCAAGAGGGCGCCAAGCTCGTTCAGGCGGTGGAGGCCCTATTTCCCGGCCAGGCCCCCACGCTCAATCATCTGGCGGGCCTGGTGCTAGTGTCGCCGCTGCGATCTGGGACAGCGACTCTGTCAGAAACGGCGCGGGAGCATTTCCCCCGCAGCTATGAGACAGCGGATCCGGCTCAGCAGATGGTGTTGTCCTTGTTGGCAGCTCGCGAGATTCTTTCGTCGCTGCGCATTGCAGTTGGGGCCGATCAAGCGCAGGCCGAGCGGCAGTGGCTGACGGCGCTGGGCCCGGTGACTTTGAGGGTCCAGTACCTGCTCCAGGACGGTCTGCCCTGGCTGCGGGTGGAAGGAGCGCTGCCCGGCAGCGGTAGTTTGCAGCTTCAGGGCGCTATGGCGGAGTCGTTTTCCCAGTGTGGGGGTCCGGGCAATCTGTGCGTTGAGCTGGCCTATCCCCAGGTGGGCGAGGAGTACGCGCTGGAGGTGGAGCTTTCGGATGCGGAGGAAGCTTTGCCGCTGCGGATGATGATTGGGGTGACGGGCAGCGCTGGGGCGAGGTAGCGGAGGACGCGATCGCCTTAGACACGCTAGGATAGCGCCAGCGTATTGATTGCGGACTTGCGATCGATGCGCTGGCGCTGCTTGTTGATGAGGACTGTCTCAGGCCGATGGCTAATCCGTCAACCTCCCCGCGATCGCCCCGTTCTTCACTGCTGGATCGGTGGCAACGACAAATCAATGCTGGTGAACTCCCAGAGCCTGAGGATTCGCTGCCCTTGCGGGTGATGGCTCAGGCGCTGGTAGTGGTGGGTATCATTGCGCTGGATGTGGCCGCAGCGAATGCGGCAGAGGCGACGGGCCGCAGTTTTTGGGCGGTGCCTCTCAGCATTTTGGGGGCGGTGTGGAGCTGGCAGCACCGGCGCGATCGCAACATCGCCATGAAGTTTTGCCTCGCCATCGGAATGCTGATTTCCTTGGGGGCTTTTTTTGCGCGGCTGGTGGGCGAGCTGAATGATACTCGCCTGGTGCTGGCCGAGCTGCTGGTGCAGCTTCAGGTGCTACACAGCTTTGATTTGCCGCGCCGCAAAGACTTGGGCTATTCCGTCGTGATCGGTCTGATTTTGCTGGGCGTGGCTGGCACCTTGAGCCAAACGCTGGCTTTTGGGCCGTTCCTGCTGCTGTTTTTGGCGATCGCCCTACCGGTGCTGGTGCTGGACTATCGCTCCCGCCTCGGCCTAGTCACCCAGGTCCTCCATCCCAAAAATCTCCAGAAGACCCTCGGGCCAGACCTTTCGACCAAGCGCTTGGGCCTGTTCTTTTTGGCAGTGGTCAGCTGCGGCTTGGTCATTTTTGCCTGCTTGCCGAGACTGCCCGGCTATCAGCTGCGATCGTTCCCGGTCAGCGCGCCGGTGGAGTTCCAAGGGGAATTTGACGGTCGTCAGGTGATCAATCCGGGGTATTCTCGCGGCCCCAATCAGGATGCAGAAGAAGAGGGCGGTGGCGGCCAGGGCAACTCGCCTGCCGAAGGGGCGGGCCAAATGGATCCCACCTACTACTACGGCTTCAATACCAAAATCAACCAAAACCTGCGGGGAGAGCTCGAGGAAAAAACAGTTTTGCGCGTGCGATCGCAGGCAGAGGGCTTTTGGCGCGTGCTGTCCTTCGATCGCTACACCGGCCAGGGCTGGGAGGTGTCCCGCAATGACCAGGTGACAAACCTAGAGCGACCCCGCTGGTCCTATCAGTTTTATTTGCCGCGCACGGCTCCTCTGCGCCGCCATCGGGAAGTGATCCAAACCTACACGGTGGTTTCGGATCTGACGAACCTGATCCCGGCCATGACGCAGCCCGATGAGCTGTACTTTCCCGTCGACAAAATCGCCGTGGATCCAGAGGGCGGCTTGCGATCGCCCCTGACCCTGCTAGAGGGGGTCACCTACACCGTCGTTTCCGATGTGCCCTTCCGCGATCGGGCGGCTTTGGGACAAGCAGGGACGAACTACCCTGCGCTCGTTGAGCGGCAGTATCTGGAGGTGCCGGAGGCGATCGCCGATCGGGTGCGATCGCGAACCGAAGAAATCATCGCCGCCTCCCCCAAGCCCCTCACCAATCCCTACGAAACCTCGCTGTACCTGGCCCAGTACCTCAAGCAGCGCTACAGCCTCCAGCCCGATCTCCCCTTCCTAGAAGCCCAAGAGGATTTGGTTTCAGCGTTCCTCTTCGAGTACGAAGGCGGCTATCCCGACCACTTCTCCACAGCGCTGACCATCATGCTGCGCTCCGTCGGCATTCCCGCCCGCCTGGTCGTCGGCTTTGGCCCCGGTCAATTCAACCCCTTTACCGGCCTCTACATCGTCAAGAACACCGACGCCTACGCCATGACCGAGGTTTACTTCCCGCGCTACGGGTGGTTTGCCTTTGACCCGATTCCCGGCCACGAACTCACGCCGCCCTCGATCGAAGAGAGCCAAGCCTTTAGCCTGCTGCGCAAGTTTTGGCAGTGGGTCGCTGGCTTCTTGCCCTCGCCGGTGAGCGGCTGGCTATCGCGGGTTTTTGGCGTTTTGGGCCAGGTCATTGGGGGCGTCATTGCCTGGTTTTTGCAGCTTCTGTTCCGCGGCTGGGTTGGCCTATTTGCGGGTCTTTTGCTGCTGGTCGGCCTGAGCTTCTTGGGCTGGTTGGGCTGGGGTCGCTGGCGCAGCTGGCGGCGTCAGCGCTGGCTCGCCAAACTACCGCCTATGGAGCGGCTCTATCAGCAACTCCTGGGGCTGATGGCCCAGTGGGGCTGGCAAAAGCGGCCTTCCCAGACTCCCTTGGAGTACGCTGAAACCCTACGCCAGCGATCGCACACGAGCGGTCCTCAGGTGGCCAACACGGCCAACGACATTATTCACGCCTACGTCAGCTGGCGCTACGGGGGTCGAAACTCTGAGGACATCTCCAGCCTTCAGGCCCGTCTGAAAAATCTCAAACGACCTCGCCGCTCCTCCTAAAGCTGCTTCACACGGTCCCCTCAGCCTGTCCGCGTGAAGATGTATGGAATCTTGCGCTAGGGCTCTCCCAAGAAGGAAGGTCAGACCTTAAGCTAAAAAGTGTGAGAGGAGTCGGGCGATCGCCCCCCACCAGCGTTCGGTTCCCCAATAGGGTTCACTACCGGTCTACCACCTTCAACAGCCACATAGGGTAACCACGCACCGGATAACCGTGATTCTCTGAGCGCATCAACCTATGAAACCTATTTTTTGGGCTGCCACCGGCCTAGTCTTCATCGCCAGCCTTGGAGCCCCTGCCAAGGCTGACTCCCGCGCAGATGTGCAGCGACTTATCAACACCAAGCAGTGCCAAAGCTGTGACCTGCGCAGCGCCGATCTGACCGCTGTTGACCTCCAGGGCGCCGACCTCCAGGGCAGCAACCTGGAAGATGCCATCCTCAAAAACAGCAACCTCGCCGGCGCAAACCTCGAGGGCGCAAACCTGAAACACATCAACTTGCGCGGTGCGAACCTACAAGGCGCCAACTTGCAAAAGGTCCAGCTCGGCAGCGCCAACTTGATCGACACAAACTTAGCCGGTGTCAACTTCGAGCGGGCCGATCTGCGAGGAGCCGACCTCGAGAATGCCATCCTCGCCAACGCCGATCTGGCCAACGCCAATTTCATCGGCGTCAATCTCGAAAACGCTGTCCTGAGCCAGACAAATCTCAAGGGGACCAACCTGATTGGCAGCAACATCGACGCCGCTTCCTACCTGTCTCCCGAGGTTGAGGCACAGATTCACGCCATTTATCAGGAAGTGCTGGGGCGTCCGGCAGACTACCGCGGCCTAAAGACCTGGGCCGACCGACTGGGAAGGGGCTGGTCAGTGCGCAAGGTAAGACTCAAGGTCGCTTCTAGCCGCGAGGCGCAGGTTCTGATTAGCCAGATGTATCAAAGCTCTCTGCAACGGGAGGCCGATCCCGCAGGACTGCGTACCTGGTCGCGCTGCCTGGGCCGGGGCTGGTCCCTAGAGAAGGTGCAGCAGGAAATTGAAAATAGTCCTGAGGCCCGCAACCGCAAGAGTTCCTGGATGTAGCAAAGAGGGCCGGAGCCCTCGCACAGCCTCCGGCATGCCGACCAACTTGAGAGAATCGAGAGCTTTGGGGCCGCTTCCCTGATGTCCTACATCGACAGGCGCAAATTGCTGTAGAGTGCTAGCGATCGCCTTCTGTTGGCGCATCCTGCCCTCATTGCCAGACCTAGCGCCCTTCAAACCGGCCCATGACTCTTCTTTCTCTGCTCTACGCGCTTTTTCTCGGTGGCGTCATCACCCTATTTTGGCTAGCCCAGCACCAGTCCCAGCGGCTGTGGGTTCTGCTGGTTGCCAGCCTCATTTTCTATTCGGCATCCCAGCCGCAGAACTTCTCAGGGCTGCTCGTCACCTTGGGGCTGCTGATGGGATTTACGGGGCTCAACTTCGGGCTGGGTCTGGTCCTGAGCCGCCCTTTAGACTGGCGCATTTCCAACGAAAACTGGCAGTTTGCCCAGCAGGACTGGAACCGCAGCCGTCTGGCGCTTCTGTGGGCAGGTATTGCGCTCAATCTTCTGCTGCTTTTCAGCTACAAATACATTCCCTTCGTCTTGCGATCGCTGGGCACTCTCCTCAACTTGCCAGCGGCCGCAGTCCAGGCTGACTGGATTAGCGAAAGCCTCGTTGTTCCTCTGGGCATTAGCTTTTTCTGCTTCGAAAATATTGCGTATCTCGTCGATATTTATCGAGGCGCCCCAGCCACCCAGCAATTTCTCAAGTTTGCTAGCTACAAATTCTTTTTCCCTAAGCTGATTTCTGGCCCTATTACTCGCTATCATCCCTTTGCGAAGCAGCTCCAAACCCTCAAAATACCGACGCCCAATCAAGTTGTAGAAGGCCTCTGGCTAATTGCCTGTGGCGCTATCAAAAAAGGACTACTAGCCGACAATCTGGGCACTGTTGTTGACTTGATTTTTGGTAATCTCCAGCGGGCCGGCAGCAGCGATCTTTGGCTCGGGGCGATCGCCTATGGATTCCAGCTCTATCTGGACTTTAGCGGCTACGTTGATATCGTTTTGGGCAGCGCCCTTCTGCTGGGTTTTAGCCTGCCGCCCAACTTCAATTTTCCCTATCTCAGCACCAGCATTGCGGACTTTTGGCGGCGCTGGCACATGACCCTCGGCGACTGGCTGCGCAACTACCTGTACTTCCCCCTCGGGGGCTCTCGCCAAGGCCTCGGCCGCACCTGCGTCAATCTCATGATTGTGATGGTCCTGGCGGGCATCTGGCACGGAGCCGCTTGGGGCTTCATCGTGTGGGGAGCGCTCCATGGCGTGGCCCTCGCGGTTCATCGCCTCACCGATGCCCATGCAAAAGGCTCCCCGTGGGCTCAGGCCTTTTGGGCCAGTCTGCCTGGCACGTTGGTTGCTTGGAGCCTCACCCAGGCGATGGTCTTTATCACCTGGATTTTCTTCCGGCTGCCCGATCTTCGAGACTCGAGTCTGGTGATCCGTCGCCTGTGGGGCCAAACAGCAGACGCTCAGTTTACGCAGAAGATTTATGTCGAAGCCCTCAGCATGTCTCCGGCACAAATCTGGGTGATCTTGGGGACGATCGCCGCTGGAATGGGCTTTGCCTATACGCTGCAGCGCGGGCTCAAACTCCAGCTCAGCCCCCCGATCAAAGCCATGCTGATTCCCCTATGCATTTTCATCGTGTGGCTGCTGGCACCACAGGGCGGTCTTCCCTACATTTATTTCGACTTTTAGCGCTTCGATAAACAATACAAAACTAAATATTTTTGAGAGCGATCGCTCAGTTTCATCTCTGGAAGACCTTGAAGAAAAACGGCCAAAAACCTTTTCAATCAAGATTTTTCAGAGTTTATTTTTAATGCCTATTTACAATCTGTAAACAAGTTGCGAGAAAACCTCAAAGTTTCTGTAAAAGAATCAAGATAATTTTTCGAAAACTTCAACCATGTACAACTAAGTTCGCAAAATATATACACTACTTAACTGATAAACAAGAAAAGCTAATGTAAACTTCTAAAACAAGCGGGCAACATATTTTGACCTGCTTGATTTATTCCTCTTCATTCATTTCTGTCCTTTCGTTCAAAGGCACTAATAACTCATCATGACTACAACACTCCAACGTCGGGAGGGTGGTAGCCTATGGGAGCGTTTTTGCAGCTGGGTGACCAGCACCGACAACCGCCTGTATGTGGGCTGGTTCGGTGT
Source organism: Geitlerinema sp. PCC 7407 (assembly GCF_000317045.1). Lineage (NCBI taxonomy): Bacteria > Bacillati > Cyanobacteriota > Cyanophyceae > Geitlerinematales > Geitlerinemataceae > Geitlerinema > Geitlerinema sp. PCC 7407. The sequence goes on along the minus strand of NC_019703.1, from coordinate 1,084,437 downwards.
GCTGATGATCCCCACGTTGCTGACCGCAACCGTTTGCTTCATCATCGCTTTTGTTGCAGCACCCCCCGTCGACATCGACGGTATCCGTGAGCCCGTTGCTGGCTCCCTGCTGTACGGCAACAACATCATCTCTGGTGCTGTTGTTCCTTCTTCCAACGCTATCGGCCTCCACTTCTACCCCATCTGGGAAGCTGCTTCCCTCGATGAGTGGCTGTACAACGGCGGCCCTTACCAGCTCGTCGTTTGCCACTTCCTCATCGGCATCAGCTGCTACATGGGGCGTCAGTGGGAACTGAGCTACCGCCTGGGCATGCGTCCTTGGATCTGCGTTGCTTACAGCGCTCCGCTGTCTGCAGCTTTCGCAGTGTTCCTGATCTACCCGATCGGCCAAGGCAGCTTCTCTGACGGTATGCCTCTGGGCATCAGCGGCACCTTCAACTTCATGTTCGTGTTCCAAGCTGAGCACAACATCCTGATGCACCCCTTCCACATGCTCGGTGTGGCTGGTGTCTTCGGTGGTTCGCTGTTCTCCGCCATGCACGGCTCTCTGGTGACCTCTTCTCTGGTGCGTGAAACCACCGAGAACGAGTCTCAGAACGCTGGCTACAAGTTCGGTCAAGAAGAAGAGACCTACAACATCGTTGCAGCCCACGGCTACTTCGGTCGTCTCATCTTCCAATACGCTTCTTTCAACAACAGCCGTTCTCTGCACTTCTTCCTCGGCGCTTGGCCGGTGGTAGGCATCTGGTTCACGTCGATGGGCATCAGCACCATGGCGTTCAACCTGAACGGTTTCAACTTCAACCAGTCGGTCTTGGATAGCCAAGGTCGAGTGGTCGGCACCTGGGCTGACGTGCTCAACCGCGCGAACCTGGGTATGGAAGTGATGCACGAGCGCAACGCTCACAACTTCCCCCTTGACCTGGCTTCTGGCGATGAAATGCCGGTTGCTCTGCAAGCTCCTGCCATCCACGGCTAATAAGTTTGCATCTACTCGGTTCGCTACACCGTAGATAACCGATGACGCCTCCCCTAGGGGAGGCGTTTTTCGTTTGGGGTAGCTGGGCGAAAGGGGAGCAGCGATCGTAGAGTGGGGGTCAGCGATCCCAAGGCGAATGTGGTGCTAGAGTCGCTGAGAATTCGGTCTAGGAGAAAACGATAAGTTTATGGCGCTATTACTGGCAGGCGATATTGGTGGCACAAAGACGATTTTGCGGCTGGTGCAGAGTGATGCGGGCAGCGGCGATCGCCCCTTTCGGCTGGTGCCACGCTACGAAGCACGCTACCTCAGCGGCCATTATCGAAGCTTGGTCCCGCTAGTGCGAGACTTCTTGGCGGCAGCGGCCCAGGAGACGGGCGAAACCCTCCATCCTCAGCGAGCCTGTTTTGCGATCGCTGGCCCTGTGGTCAACAATACCTGCAAGCTAACCAACTTACCTTGGGATCTAGATGGCGATCGCCTCAGCCAAGAGCTCAATATCGATCAAGTCACGCTCATCAATGATTTTGCAGCGGTCGGCTATGGAGTCTTGGGCCTAGAGCCGTCGGATCTGCATACGCTCCAGGCGGGTGAGTACCAGGCCAACGCACCCATTGGCGTGATCGGAGCGGGAACTGGCCTGGGCGAAGGCTTTTTGATCCCCCAGGAAGGCGACTATCAAATTTACCCGTCCGAAGGGGGGCATGCGGACTTTGCACCCCGCTCAGAGCTGGAGTTTCAGCTGCTGAGGTACCTGCTGGACAAGCACAATATTTTGCGGGTTTCGGTGGAGCGGGTGGTCTCTGGCCAAGGCATCGTGGCGATTTATCAGTTTTTGCGCGATCGCGGCTCGGCCAACGAGTCGCCCGACGTGGCCCAGACAGTGCGCACCTGGGAAGCAGAAGCAGGCCAAACGGACAAAAGCACCGATCCAGCAGCGGTGATTTCTCTAGCAGCCTTGGCCGGACGCGATCCCCTATCTGGCCAAGCGATGCAGCTGTTTGTGCAGGCCTACGGCGCTGAGGCGGGCAACCTCGCCCTCAAGCTTTTGCCCTATGGGGGGCTGTACATCGCCGGGGGCATCGCGGCCAAAAATCTGCCGCTGCTACAGCAGGGGGATTTCCTGCGATCGCTCAATGACAAGGGCCGCATCAGTTCTCTGATCAAGAAAGTGCCGGTCCACGTCATCCTCAACCCTCAAGTCGGCCTGATCGGAGCCGCGCTCTACGCAGCCCGCCGGACCTAGGCTCCGCGATCAGACTCCGCCGCAGCGGGGGAGGCCGTTTGGGCACGGCCAAAAATCAGGTCAATGCGTTGCTGGGCGGTCTGGAGGGCTGCTTCGGCCGAGCTCTGGCGCAGCACCGTCGCCTCGATGGCCCGCCCCAGGTTCTCGGAGATGCGGCTGTATCCCGGAAACAGGGGACGCGATCGCCCAAACTGGCTCTGCTCCAGGAAAACCTTGAGGGCTGGCTGGTCCGCCACAAAGGCCTGGTAGGCGTCGCTCTGGCGAGACCTGAGATTGACCGGCAAGTAGCCTGTGCCCAAGGCCCACTCAGTTTGGAAGGCCTCACTCAGGACGTACTCGGCAAAGGTCCAGGCCGCCCGCTCCCGCTCCGGCGTGGTCTTGAAGAAAAACAGATTCTCGCCGCCCACTGCCGTAGCAGGCTGCTGGGCCTGGGGGATCGGCATGACGGCGTAGTCCACGTCGAGGTCCTGAAGCTGACCCAGGGTCCAGGGGCCAGTGAGCTGCATGGCCACCTTCCCCGCCAAAAAGGAATCGAGCTCATAGCCCCGCTCCGGCTGGGAGAGGACCGCTGAGCCATCCTCAACTAGGTTTTGCCACAGCTGCAAACCGGCGATCGCCCCTGGATTGAGCAAATTCACGTCCTGAGGCCCCACCGTGGGCGCGGCCAGATTGGGCGCAAACTCACCGCCCGCGCTCCACATAAACGGCAGCCAGGTAAAAACCACCCACTCACTTTTTCCCAGGGACAGCAAAATGCCGTGCTGGTCGACTCGGCCATCGCCATCTAGGTCGCGGGTTAGCTGGCGGGCCGCCTGACGGAGCTCCTCCCAGGTTTCCAGGGGTGGGGAAATGCCCGCGGCTTCGAGGAGACTGGGCCGATAAAACAGGCCCAAGTTATTGGTGGCGAAGGGAATCGACCAGGTTTGGCCATTGAAGCGCATGGATTCGAAGAGGGCGGGATCGATCTGATCGCCCAGGGGCGAGGTTTCGAGCCATTCATCCAGCGATCGCAGCGCGCCCAGATCCACCAGCTGCCCCGTCAGAGAGGCCGGATACCAGAGCATGTCCGGCGAAGCGTTTCCCACCACCGCCGCCAAAATTTTGGGCATTTGCTGATCGCCCTGGCCAATGTAGAGCGGCTCGACCTGAATGTCTGGATGCTCTGCATTGAAGCGGTCCACCAGCCCTTGCAGGACGTCCCGGTTGGGGGGCGGATTCACGCCGTGCCACAGGGTCAAGCGCGTCACGCCCGGCGGCGGGGCACTGATGGGCTGGCAAGCGGCGATCGCCCCCAACAGCAGCACTCCCGCCAAGACCACTCCCAGCCAGCGCCCTAGGCGAGCCAGTTCTCGATGAGCCATAGCATTTTCCCAGACACTCTGTGGCCATTGTCCCCTGGGTCGGGATCCCTCGCCTAGGGCCTCCCCTGGGAGCCCAGCTTGGCCCACCGGGAGGGGATCACTCTGTGGCAGACTACAGGTAGAACCTGGCGCGCCTGCTCCCACCAACCGGGGGGATGGGGCCTGTAAGGCCGGAGCGCGCTGCGTTTATCCCTAAAACTTTACGGTTTTGAATTCCAGTTCATAGCGCTATGGCAGGACACAGTAAGTGGGCGAATATCAAACGCCAAAAAGCCCGCGTTGACGCCAAGAAAGCGACCGTTTTCACCAAAATTTCTCGGGAAATCATCGTCGCGGCTCGCAGCGGCCTGCCGGATCCCGATGGTAATTTCCAGCTGCGGACCGCCATCGAAAAGGCCAAGGCGGCTGGCATTCCCAACGACAATATCGAGCGGGCGATCGCCAAAGGCGCTGGCACCCTCGGCAGCGAGTCCGCTCTCGAAGACATTCGCTATGAGGGCTACGGACCGGGCGGGGTCGCCATTTTGGTCGAGGCCCTCACCGACAACCGCAACCGCACCGCCGCCGATCTGCGCGCTGCCTTCAGCAAGAACGGCGGCAACCTGGGCGAAACGGGCTGCGTGAGCTGGATGTTTGCCCAAAAGGGCGTGGTGACGGTCAAGAATGTGGTCGATGAGGATCATTTGCTGGAAATTTCCCTGGAGGGAGGCGCGGAGAGCTATGAGCTGATCGAGCTCGAAGACGAAGACCAGCCCGGCGCTGAGGTTTTCACCGAGCCGACCCATCTGGAAGCCCTCAACAATGCGCTGCGGGCGGGCGGCTACAGCGTGACCGACGCTGGGTTTCGCTGGATTCCCGGCAATTCCCTGGAGGTCACCGATCCCAACCAGGCGCGATCGCTCCTCAAGCTGATGGATGCCCTTGACGATCTTGACGATGTCCAAAACGTCACGGCCAATTTCGAAATGTCCGAGGATCTGATGGCCGTCAGCATGGTCTAGAACCGCCGCTGTTCGCTGTGTTTGGCTTGCTGAGGTCTGAAATTCACGACACAATGAAAAGAAGTATGAAGCACTCTCTCCTGGTGCCGAGCCAGTTCCCATAGGCGCTCGGGATTTGGCCGGGAGGCGTTGGCTTCTGAGGCTTGGGCCTTCGGAGCCGGGGTGCTCTGGTTTTGCTTGCAGGTCTCTTTTCCCTTGCTACCGATGCCGCAGTCTCCTTTTCGTTCTGCTTCTGCCCAGCGCCTTGCTGATGCCCCACCCAGCGCTCTTCCAGACTACGACTTGGTGATCGTGGGCGGTGGCATTACAGGATTGACCCTGGCCTGCGCGCTCCAGGACTCGGGGCTGCGGATCGTCGTGGTGGAGGCCCAGACCCAGACAGCGGCGATCGCCCGACAGCAGGTCTACGCAGTCTCGTTGCTCTCCAGCCGAATTTTCCAGGGGATCGGCGTTTGGGACCAGATTTTGCCCAAAATCGCGACCTTTCGTCAGATTCGTCTCTCGGACGGCGAGCATCCAGGCGTTGTGCGCTTTTCGCCCCGAGATTTGGGTACCGGGGCGCTGGGCCACGTAGCCGAGCACCGAGTCCTTTTGCAGGCGCTGCAAGAGCATCTGGCGCAATGTCCCAGGGTGCAGTGGCTCTGTCCAGCGAGCGTCACTCAGATCCAGTACCAAGCCCAGGAGGCTGAGCTCACGCTGGAGGTCGAGGGTGAAGTGCGATCGCTGCGCACCCGCCTGGTCATTGCGGCGGACGGGGCGCGATCGCGCCTGCGCCAGTGGGCTGGCATCTCCACCAAGGGCTGGCAGTACTGGCAGTCTTGCATCACCTGCGACGTCAAACCGGCTGACCCCCACAGCGACACTGCCTATGAGCGCTTCTGGCCCGGTGGACCCTTTGCGATTTTGCCGCTGCCCGAGGGGCGCTGTCGGATTGTGTGGACGGAGCCCCGCGCAGGGGCGGAGGCGCTGATGGCGCTAGACGAGCAGGCTTTTTTGGGCGAGCTGCGGCGACGCTACGGCGACCAAATGGGGCCGCTAGCGCTGGCAGGCCCGCGGTTCATGTTTCCGGTGCAGCTAATGCACAGCGATCGCTACGTGCAGACGCGCCTCGCCCTGGTGGGGGATGCTGCCCACTGCTGTCACCCAGTGGGCGGCCAAGGCCTCAATATGGGCATCCGGGATGCGGCGGCCCTGGCCCAAGTGCTCCAGGCCGCCCACCAGTCCGGCGAAGACATCGGCAGCCTCGGCGTCCTGAAGCGCTATGAGCGGTGGCGGCGCTGGGAAAACTGGCTGATTTTGGGCTTCACGGACATCCTCGATCGCCTGTTTTCCAATGCCTGGCTGCCCCTGGTGGTGCTGCGGCGGCTGGGGCTGTGGCTGCTGCGCACCCTCCCGCCGGTCAAGGGCTTGGCGCTGCGGCTGATGACGGGGCTTCTGGGGCGATCGCCCCATTTAGCACGGCCGCGCCCCTAACCCATTTCGGACTCACTTTCTGGGCGTTCCTGGGGCGATCGCTCCGGCATCATCACCTTGGCGAGGCCCGAGCCCTGAGGATTTTGGCGCAGCGCCTCTGACCACTCTTTGGCCAAGGTCACGATGTCCGACGGCAGCATAATCAGCGTTGTCGTGTTGTTCTCAGCGCCGATCTCGGTGAGCATTTGCAGGCGGCGCAGCTCCAAAGCTGCCGGATGCTCTGTAATGCGCTGGGCTGCCTCGGCCAGCTGCGCCGAGGCTTCCTGCTCGGCCGCCGCCTTGATCAGGCGCGCTCGTTTTTCGCGAACCGCCTCGGCCTCCTTGGCCATTGCCCGCTGCATCGCCAGGGGAATCTCGACATCCTTCATTTCCACGCGCTCGATCACCACGCCCCAGGGCTCGGTGATCTCATCGACGATTTCTTGGACCCGCGCATTCACTTTGTCTCGATTTTGCAGCACGTCATCCAAAATGTTTTGGCCAACCACGTTGCGGAGAGTCGTCAGCGCCGTCTGGTAAACGGCGACCTGGTAGTTTTCCACTTTGTTGATGGCTTTGACGGGGTCAAGAATTCGGTAGTACAGCACCGCGTTGACCTTGACGGTCACGCTGTCAGCGGTGACCGTTTCCTGGGGCTGGATGTCGACGGTTTTGGTCCGAACGTCGACCTGGACTTTTTGGTCGACCCAGGGAACCACCCAGTATAGGCCCGGGCCCATGGTGCCTTTGAGGCGGCCCAGCCGGAAAATAACGCCCCGTTCATACTCTCGGTCGAGGCGCAATCCCTTGGCACCTACCATGAGGATTGCCGCCAGTAGCACACCTAATAGCTGTTCCATCTCGGTGCCCTCGAAGATACTCCGATTCTAGGCTCCGATTTTGGAGTCGTTTCGGTTCTTGGCGATCTTCTTTACCTTCGAGACCTTCGAGATGATAAGAGCGAAGCTAGGCTGCCAGAAATAAATGCAGGGCCACGATCGCTGCCAAGATCCCAACCAGCAGCAGATAGCCCAGGAGGTTAATCCACAGGCCGTAGCGATCGCTGGGAATCGTTTCGTCAGGATGCAGCGAGATCAGGCGAGCAAGGCTGCGGCGCACAAAGAGTCGTCCTTTGCGGCGATCGTCAAAGTGAAACAGGTGATCGGTGTTTTGGTAGCGGACCTTGAGGCCGCGGCGGGAGAAAGAAACCTTTTGCAAGTCGTCGATGGAGGAGGCAAATTGCTCCTTGAGGTCGCGACGGCCTCGCTTGGTCACGGCCCAGAGGCGCTGGTTGGTCAGCAGCAACAGGGTGGGCTTGCCGCGATAGCGCCCGCCCACCGCGTCCAAAACTTCTTCGCCGGGGGCCAGCTGCTCGGTGAGGGCGGCAGCCACGCGAGGGATTAGGTCTTGGTAGGTGATCCCCAGGGTGCCGAGACGGCGAAGGCGATGCTCATAGTCGGCCGATCGCAAGCGGATGGGCGGCGGGGGCGGCGCTGAGGGCGGGTGCAGCGCTGTCTCGAGGGACTCAGCGTCTAGCAGGGTGTCCCCTTGGGGCTGGACATCAAGCGTTTCCACCCAGTCGGGCTTTTTTTCGCCGAGCTGGCGACCGTAGATTGTCACCTCACTCAGTAGAGGCGAATCGAGGTTTTCGAGACCCCGGCGCACAAAAGACACCCAACGCCCTTGAGACGGAGCCTCTGCTCCCTCAAGCAAGATGTATAGACGCTGGCTTTCGAAGGTGGTTTTGACGCAAATCCCCTGAGGTTGGAGGTGGCGATTCATTAGGGTGGCGATCGCCCGAGGGTCTCCCTGTCTTGCGCGGTCCACAACGGTGAGGTGAGTCATAGTCGGGACGGAGGCGGTAACGAATTTGCTACCCAGAATACTCTACTTCCGCACATCCAACGGTAGAGGGAATATTGACTTTTATGGCTTGGCAGCAGCAGCCGGCGGTGGGGCTGAACGCAGCTTTGTTAGCTGATCTCGGGCTTCTTGATAGTTTTGCTGATAGAGCAGTCTTTGCTCTTGGACTTGGGCCGCGGCCAGGGTGTTGTCGGGGACGACGACCAAGTGGGCGATCGCCGCTTGCCACATCTGGGCGACTTGGTCCCACTGCTCGGGCGTCGTTGCTTGCTGGCTGAGGGTTTCAGCCTGCTGGGCCTGGCGCAGCGCGGCCTGGAGATTGGCCTGGGCTAGCTCTTCGGTGGCTAGCCGGTCCTGGACATCGGTCAGCAGGGGCCGGACCTCGGCGATCTCGGCTTCCACGGGCGCGTGACTCACGACGGGTATGACCGGCAAGGACTCTAGGCGATCGGCTGTGGTTTGTAGGGACTGACGGACCGTTTGCAGGGTCGCCAAGTCGGCGATCGCCTCCACATTGCCCACCTGGATGCGGAGATTTTGACTCTGGCTCACCGCGCGCAGCTGGCGCGACCAGTACCACGCAAAGGTTGCCGCCGCCCCCGCGAGGCCCAGCAGCAGCAAAAGGGCGATCGCTGCCCGCACCTTGGCCCACAGACGCGACGGGGCTCCCGGCGGCGTCACCGGCACGATCGCCAAAATTTCGTCGGCGCCCGTCGGGGTGAGCTGGGACGGCAGAGCGATCGCCGAACTGGGGTGCTCTGGCTCCTCGGCTTCGGTCACATTGTCCGGGACCGAGGCGATCGCGTCCGGCGTCATCGCAGCAGACAAATCCGGAACGCTGCCATTGCCAGACTCGCCAAGATCAATCGGCTCTTCCCACGCTGGCGACGGCTTACCTTGCTTGGTGCCGTAGAGCCGCACCGCTCGGAAGGTCGTGTACTCAGCCCCGAGCTTGTCCCGCAAGCCGATCAGCCCCTGCTGAACATAGGCGCTCAGGGCCTGACGGTTGGGGACCTGGGGACCTTCTAGAAAAAGATGTAGACACTCATCGCGCAGCGTTGCCGTCGCTGTAATCCCCTTCGGCTGGAGATAGCGATTGAGCAATGCAGCTAACGCGTCGGGTTCACCCTGTTTGACGCGATCAAATAAATCAGCCTGAGTCATTTCGCAGAGGCGGTGGAGGCACTTGCCTCCCAGGATACTACGGCCTTTTGAGGGGGCGCACTATATCAAGATTTGCCAGAATTTTGAGATTCTCCGCCCGCTAGGGCAAACTCGTCAAAGCCCGCTGGCGAGCATATTCACGGTTTTTTTGGTATTCCAGCGCTTTTTGCTGGGCGATCGCCGCCTTGGTGCTCCCGGACGGCACCGCCTGCATCGCCGCGATCGCCTGGCTCCAGTGCTCCGTGACCGTCTGCCACTCAGCCCCCGTCCGCGCCGACTGGGTCAGGCCCGCCGCCTTCATCGCTGCCGCCACCCCCTGCTGAAACAGCTCCTCCGAGGCCCCGGTTGCCCGCGCCGCCGTCACCAAGCTCACCGTTTGCACCGCCGGCCCAGGCTGGACTTCCTGGGACAGCAGCCAATGACGGGTTCCCCCCGCCATCAGCAGCGTCACCGCCGCGATCCCCAGCAGAGGGCGCTGCCAGACCGCCAGCAGCTGCTGTTTTCTCAGCAGACGGAGCACCGGAATTTTGGGGCGATCCGGCGGCACCGCAGCGGGGGCACCAGGAGCTTCTATCGCCGGAGACGGCAGTGTCTGGGGCGTCGCGGCAGATCCCCCAGACTCCAGCGTCGACAGCGACGTCGGGGCAGGCGACCCGATGAGCGAGGCAGGCATCTCGTCCTCGTCGTCCCCAGGTTCTCCCCACAAATACACAGTCTCCATCCAGGCAGGCTTTTTGCGACCCACCCGGCGACCATAGATCACCGCGCTATGGATCACTTCACTGCCCAGCAAATGCACATGGTCGTAGACCAAACCGACCGAGGTGGACTGATCGGGCTCTACGGGCGCCTCCACCAAGACATGTAGGCACTGCCCACGAAACGTTGCATTGACGTTGAGACCATGGGGCCGCAGATGACGATTGAGGAACACCACGATCGCTTTCAACTCGCCCTGCTGGGCGCGCGCCGTCAAACTAGCGTCATTCATCGGGAAACACGGAGTCTGAGGAAGAAGCGATCAATCAATTCTGCTACACAGCATAGCCTGAGAAATTCTCAGTGCTGACGAATTGCTGACACTTTATTCCTCGACCTCCAGCGGCGGGGATCGCCCTTACCAAGCCACCCGAGCAAACCACACCAGCAGTCCCGATCCCACACTCAAAATCACCACTTGCATGGCAATGAGTCGTATAATCCAGCGAATTGTCGGGGACATTTGCATGCGAGAGAATCCCCCAAAACGAGTGGATAAGAAGTTATTCATTAGATCAAATTCTGGGTTCTAGAGGGTTGCTAGCTGCTGTCATTAACAGACATTTCAGCTGCAATTTCAGACCATAGACCGATACAAAAACCAACGATGCTCTTTCATTCCCCTGGGCATGAATCTCGACCAGTGCCCATCGACTAGAAAGGTTGTGAGCGCAGCCAAACCCAGGTAAACAAGGGGTTTAGGCTTGCATCAAGCCGTTATTTGCTGATTTCTAGGAGCATTTGTCTCATCATTCGCTTCCTCGAAAGCTCAGTATAGCGCGACGTAGATCTAGAAATTACCGAGGAAATTCTGAGGCAGTTGGCAACAACGACGCATAGAGAGTATGGGCTTCATTGTCAGCAAGGTAAAACGGCTTTTCTGTGACTGTCATCACAGAAGTCAAAAAGTTTAAACTTCTCTGATATTTTCTTTTTTCTTAAGCTGTTAAGTCAGTCAATGAGCGGCATTGAAGAATTTTGAGGCTCTGGATCAATTCTGAGAAAAACACGATTTCAAATGAATTTTTGTGATATCTCGAAATATTTCACTTCTTTAATATTTTTACGTAAAAACACTGGGCTTGGAGAAAAAGAAAGCGCTTTCTGGGCTGAGCAAAGTTTTTGGGGCGGGGCGCAGAGATCGTTATAGAACTGCTCAAAGGGCGATCGGATCGCGATCGCCTGATAGGTCCCTCGGGCTAGGCAGAGCGCGATCGCGTTTTGGCCACGCTCCCCGCCGCTAGGGGCAGCGGCGCGGGCAGCGGCACCGCAATTTTGTAGCCCTGGGCGTAGTCGATCCCCAGCTCCATCACCTTGGCAAGGATGCTCTCTGTCTCCACAAACTCCGCCACCGTCTTGATCCCCATCAGGTGGCCAATCCGGTTGATGGCTTCTACCATGGCCACATCCACCGGGCTGCTCACGAGGCTTTTGATAAAGTTGCCGTCGATCTTGAGGTAGTCCACCGGCAGGTTTTTGAGGTAGCCAAAGGAGGACATGCCGCTGCCGAAATCATCTAGGGCAAAGTAGCAGCCGATGGCCCGCAGCTGGTCAATGAGCTTCACAGCCCGCGTCAAGTTTGAGATGGCGACGGTTTCGGTAATTTCGAAGCACAGCAGGGAAGGCGCGATGTCAAAGCGGGCGAGCTGATGGCGCACAAACTCCACGAACTGGTCATCGTTGAGGCTGGCGCCGGACAGGTTGACGCTGTACAGCCAGGAGGTGCCAGTCTCGGTGGTAAGGCCGCGCTGGCAGCGATCCTGGTGTTGGCGGCAGAGGGTGGTGAGGACCCAGCGATCGATGGCCTGCATCATGCCGTAGCGCTCCGCCGCTGGCAAGAAGGCGGAGGGAGGCACTAGGTGCCCCGCCTCGTCGGGGAGGCGCAGCAGGACTTCGTAGTGGGTTGTGGCAGCGGCCAGACACTGGCTAATCTCGCGATCGGAGGTGTCTGCCAGGGTAGCAACGGGCACGATGGCCTGATAGTAGAGCTTGAAGCGATCGCGCTCTAGGGCATCGGTAATCTGGGCCACCCAGTGAACCTGGCCCTGCTTTTGCAGCAGCTCGCGATCGCCCATCTCATAGACCTGAATGCGGTTGCGGCCTCGGTTTTTGGCTGCGTAGCAGGCCGCATCCGCCGTATTGAGCAGCGCAGCGCTGCTGCCGCAGCCCTTGGTCACCGCCGTCAGGCCAATGCTCACGCCAATGGCAAAGACCCGCCCCTGCCAGCAAAAGCGCAGAGCCGCAATGCTCGATCGCAAACGCTCAGCCACCTGACGGGCTTCCTCCAGGGAGCACTGCTGGAGCAAAATGCCAAATTCATCGCCCCCCAGGCGAGCCAGCAGGTCACTGGTGCGCAGGTGTCCCTTAAATAAATTGGCAACCTGGCGCAGCAGCTCGTCTCCCGCTGCGTGACCGCAGGTGTCGTTGACGATCTTGAAGCAGTCGAGGTCGAGGTAGGCCAAAATGGGCGGGCGATCGGCGATAGAGGCGTCCCCAGAGACGTCGGCGATCGCCTGTTCGAGGCACTGCTCAAATTCGCGGCGGTTCAGCAAGCCGGTCAGCGGATCGTGGCTCGCTTGCCAAGACAAGCACTGATTGAGCAGCGAGATTTCCTGGGCCTGCTGCATCAGCTCTGCCCGCTGAGCCGCCAAGAGCTGGGACTGAGCGATCAGCAGCGCCTGGAAGTCTAGCAGGCGCAGTTGGTGGTCTTCAGAAACAATCACAATAGGTTCGTAAAGGTGAGCTGTAGGACGCTGAAGCGCTTTTTGGACAGCATCTTCGATGGGACTCGCCGCCGACAGCAGCAGCGGAGCCTGGCAATTTTCTGCTGCTTCTAGGAAGATCTGAATGGGTCGCTTTAGAAAGAGCTCGAGGCTGTAGGGACGGCTCATGCGCTCCATGAAACGCTGACGAGAGATCATTCCCCGGAAGCCCTGATTTTCGGTAATCAAAACTCCTGGCAACTCCGGGCATCGGGCCAGTTCTCGGGCAATCACCTCGCCAAAGGTTTGGGGAGTAACCTGAAAGTCATGACAGGCCAGGTCTCCCAGCTTTGTGCGAGGAATAACGCCGGGCAGGGGAAGGTGCGCCAGAGTAACTATCCCGCTTGTAGAACGCTGCGAATTCAGCATACCGACCGAATGTTATAGCAAGGTTATGCCTGGGGGAGACGCGATCGCCCATTAAATCAGCGAAAACAGCCGCTTTCTGGGCATCAGAGCCGATTTTCCAGGTCTTAGGACTTTTCTTACGTCTCTATAAGCTTTGTTGTAGCTTGAAGGGCATTTTTTCGACTTCCTAAGCTTTGTTGTGATTGCGCTACAAATGCCCTTAAGTCATTTGTTTACTCTATTAGCCCCGCTGGAGGGTTGGCGCTAGGAAACGCAGTCAAGATGCCTTTCCAGAAGAGAGGATCAACGATAGGCGATAACGCCGGGGGCATGGGCACCACAGAAGAGTCGGCCAGGGAGAGAGGCGATCGCGATGGAGTCGTCAGCAGTGCACACCCAAAATTTTCTCAGCGTCCTGATTTTGGCGGGGGGCAACAGCCGCCGCATGGGCACCGACAAGGCGCTGGTGCCGGTGGATGGCGAGGCGATGCTGGCCCAGGTGTGCCGCGTGGCTCGGGGCTGTAGCGATCGCGTTTTTGTGCTGACGCCCTGGGGCGATCGCTATCAGGCGGTGCTGCCCCCCGACTGTCAGGTGCTCAGCGAGGCGCGATCGCCCGGGGAAGAGGCGCCGGGGCCGCTGGTGGGCTTCGCGGCCGGGCTGCGGCAGCTTTCGAGGGAGTGGGTCTTGCTGCTGGCGTGCGACCTGCCTCGCCTGGAGGGGGCGCAGATGGGAGCGTGGGCCGCCCAGCTGCCCCAGGTTCCGGCGGAGGCGATCGCCTGGCTGCCTCGCCTGGGCGATCGCTGGGATCCCCTGTGCGGCTTTTATCGGCGGCGGTGTCTGGCCAGCCTGGAGGCCTTTATTGAGGGGGGCGGGCGATCGTTCCAGCGCTGGCTGGACCGCGAAGTCGTCGAGGTGCTGCCCGTGGACGATCCCCAGTGGCTGTTTAACTGCAACACCCCCGACGATCTGCGCATCCTGGCGGGAGGCGATCGCCCCCCGCCCCCTGCCTAGGTTCCCGCGTACTGGATCCGGTAGATCCGGTTGTTGGCCTCCTCCGTCACCAAGAGACTGCCATCGGGCAAGGCCAGCAGCCCCACCGGGCGGCCCCAGGTATCCGGCCCGCTGGGATTCACCAAGAAGCCCGTCAAGAAGTCCTCGTAGGCGCCGGTCGGGCGATCGCCCTCAAAGGGCACAAACACCACCTTGTAGCCCGTGCCTTCATTGCGATTCCAGGAGCCCCGAAAGGCCACGAAAGCGCCATTGCGGTACTTCTCCGGGAACGTCGTCCCGTCATAAAATTGCAGCCCCAGGGCCGCCGAATGCGACTGGAACAGGACATCCGGCATCTTGGTCTGGGCCGCTAGCTCCGGCTGCAAGCTTTGGCCATTGGCGGCGCGGTTGCGCGGATCCAAGCGATCGGGCTCGAAGTAGGTGTAGGGCCAGCCATAAAACTCCCCTTGCTGAATCCGAGTCAGGTAATCCGGCACCAGATCGTCTCCCAGGCCATCGCGCTCGTTGACCGTCGTGTATAGCTCCTGAGATCGCGGATGAAAGTCCAGGCCCACCGGATTGCGCAGACCGTAGGCGAAGGTTTGGGCCTCCGAGCCGTCCAGGTTCATCACCTGCACCGAGGCGCGGGGCAGCGGCTCCGGCTCAGCGTTCGAGCGCGAGCCCACCGACACATAGAGCTTTTGGCCGTCTGGGGCAGCCACCACGTTGCGGGTCCAGTGCTGGCGGTAGCCGCCCCCTGGCAGGTCCGCGATTTTTTCGCCGGTGCCGGTCAGGCGGCCCTGGCCCTGCTGGTAGGGAAAGCGCAGCACCGAGTCGTGATTGCCCAAGAAGAAGGAGCCCCCCGCGAAGGCCATGCCGAAGGGGATATCCAGGCCGTTGCCGCTCTCCGCAAAGACCTCCTGGACGTCTGCGACGCCGTCTTGATTGGTGTCACGCAGCCGCCGAATCCGGTTTTGGCGGGTTTCGGTCACCAGCACGTCGCCCTCGGGGGTCAGGGCCAGCCAGCGCGGCGCGTCGAGGCCTTCAGCAAATACGTTCACCGTGAAGCCCGCTGGCACCCGCAGGGTGGGATTGCTGGGGATGGGAATCACGTTGGGCGGACGAGCAGCGCTTTCGCTGGCGTAGGGCGCGGGCAGATCGTCAGGCGTGATGCGAATGGGCGTGGGGGAGAGGGGCTCCGTGGCGATCGCCTTGGCCGGGAGCGTCGTCTGGGCAGACACCGGCGAGGCCGCCAAAGACGGCTCGGGGGACGCTGGCGCTGGCGCCATAGAGGATTCGGTGGGGGCGCTCTCACAGGCGATCGCGCCGCTGATCAGGGCCAAGGCCAATCCCCGCCCCAAAGGAACCATCCAGCGGGACGAAACAATGGGAAAACTCACTCGAAACATAGTGGATAGGGCTCTCTCAACATCAAAGGGGCCGCTGCGCTACTGCCCAGCCAGCCGGGATCGCCACCAAACCAAGCATCGTACAGGGGAGTCGCCCTGGAGGCGTCTCTCCTTTCTAGAGTGCCGAAGAGCCCGCAGTTTTGCCTGTCTAGCCCAAGATAGATTCGCGATCGCCCTATTCGCGATAAACGCTGCGACCCTGACCCGGCAAGATCGTCAGCGACGACGGACGGATGCGCTTGCCGACAGTCACCTCAGGCTCCCCATTCCAGATTTCGACGGACAAGACCTTGTCGTCGGGGCCTTCATAGTCGAAGTAGCGGCATTTCTCGGCCTGTCGCTGGCGCGTCTGGCCAATGCGGCTCATCATCGCCACCCCCGCCTCGACGCGCCGGTACGAGTCGCCCAGGTAGGTGATTTGGCGCGGCGGCTCTGCGCCCAGTTCCAGATCGGTGGTCACCTCTAGCAGGGCCACCTCCACGCGATCGTCTTCTTCGACCGACAGCCAGCTCAGGCGATCGTCGTCTTGTAGCAGGTACTCCGTCCAGGTGTAGCCATTGTCGTTGTAGTCAAGCCGTCCCTCGACCACCCAGTCTGTCGCCAGGTACTGCACAATGTCCCCCACCTGCAAGTCAAAGACCGTGCGGGCCGCCGTGGGCAGAGACGCCTGGGGCGGAGCCCCTTCCAAGCGCTGCTGTCGCCAGTAAAGAAAGGCGCCCCCCACCACGACAACCACGATCGCCAGCAAAAAAAGCGACAGCATAGAGACTTATCTCCTCTCCAAGGCATGTGTTTCAAGATTGTCGATCGCAGTCACGATCTCCGGCACTGTTTTTAGTAATACACCGCCCAGTGAGGATCGCTCTGGTAGCGGACGATGACCGGACGAGCCAAGCGGTTGATTTCGACAGGCTGGGGCTGCATGTCCTTGGGCAGGACGAAAATCTGGGCCAGCAAGGGCTCGGTCAGAAAGCGAGTCTCCACCGGCAGCGTCAGCGCCGAGAGGTCCAGAGGCGATCGCGCCGCCAGCACAAACCCCCACGGTCCAAAGCTCGGCACGTCCACACTGTAGGGGTGCACAGCCATGCCTACCGACTGGAGGGTGGCGGCGATGCAGGCCATCACCTTGGGCGCAAAAAACGAGCTCGACGCCTGGGTCACCATCACCCCGTCCGGGGCCAAGCGAGACACGAGCTGTTGATAAAACCCCTGGGTGTAGAGCTTGGCAATGGTGTCGCGATCGGGATCTGGAAAGTCCGCAATGATCACATCAAAGGTCGTGGGCAGCTTGGGCACCGCGAGAAAGGCATCGGCAAACTGCACCTCGACCCGCGGATCCTCGAAGGCCCCCTGATTGGAGCGCCGCAAAAAAGGATGACGCTGGGCCAGCTTCACCACGGTGGGGTCCAGCTCCAGAACGACCACGCGCTCGACCTCCGGCCACTTGAGGACCTCCCGCAGGGCCATGCCGTCCCCGGCCCCCAGCAGCAGCACCTGGCGGCGGTGGGGATTGGCGCTCATCACCGGATGCACCAGGGCCTCATGGTAGCGGTACTCATCGAGGGTCGACAGCTGCAAGTCCCCATCCAAAAACAGCCGCACGTCCCGTCCCATGCGGGTGACGACGACGCGCTGGTAGGCCGACTGGAGCCGGGTGACCACGGGCGCCCCGTAGAGGCTGTTTTCGAGGCGATCGCTCAGGGGCACGGACAGCGGCGCAAACACCAGCAGGGCGATCGCCACCGCCAGCCCGTAGTGGCTCCAGCGGCGCAGCCGGGGAAACTCGCGCCCTAGGAAAAACACCATGAACGCCGGCAAAGACCCGATCGCCGCCGCTGACGGAAACAGGCCGATCAGCGGCAGCAGCAGCACCGGAAACGCAATCGATCCGCACAGCGCCCCCACATAGTCCAGGGCCAGCACCCCCGAGAGGGCATCCCGCAAGCCTTTTTCCTGCTCGACCAGGCGCGTCAGCAGGGGCACCTCCATCCCGGCCAAAGTCCCCAGGATCACCGTCGCCAAAAAGAGGCCCGGCCACAGGGTCCCCCCGGCCACAAAGAGGGCAAACAGCCCCAGGGGCAAAAAGGCCGTCAAAGGCGCGATCGCCAACTCCACCTGCAAAAAGCAGCGCAAAAGCTGGCGCTGCTGCTGGGGGCGATCGCCCTGAAGAGCGACAAATCGGCTCAGGTAAGCCCCTAAGCCCATCGCCGCCAAGAACACCCCCACCGCCACGCCATAGGCCAGGGCCTGATTGCCCACCAGATAGCTAGCAAGGGTCCCCAAAAGCAGCTCCGCAGCCAGACCGCAGCTCGACGACACCGCCGTCGTCAGCAGCAGCAAGCGCCACTGCTGACGCGTGAGGGAATGCGGCTCAGGGGCAGCGTCCAAAGAATTTAACGGTTCGATCGCAGACATAAATTGGGCAGCTATCTTAAATCAGGATTGAGGGCTTCTCGGCAAGGTTGCGCAGGAATCTTGTCTTGTGCCATCACCGGACACAAAGGCTACTTGCCAACCCCCGGACCGCCCCCCTGAAAGCCGCCGTACACCGTGCGACTCGGCAGCGGCACCCAGACGCTGTTGTGGTAGTGGCCCGACAGGCGGGTGCCGTGGCGCGGCCAGTAGGCCGCCTGGGCTTCTTGGCCCAGGTGCAGCGCCGAGCGCTGGGTGTAGCTTCCGTAGATCGCTCCCATGGCGATCGCAATGGCTACGACTGCAAAAAGTTTGGTGAGCATGATTTCCCTTCCCCTTGACCCAAAATTTTTGAATGGGCGACTTCGCGCAGTGCGGGCGATGGCTCCTAAAAGCGATCGCCCCTAGCTCTGACGCAGCGTGATCACGTCCACAGGCTGGCGAGTCACCGCCCCGTCGCGCACCGTCAGACGCGTTGAATCCACCGGAGCATCCGGCATCACCGTCGCATAGAACCCATAGGAGCCCCGGGGCTCCAGGACAAAAAATGCGTCTAGGTGACCGGTTGCTCGATCCAGCTTGCCGTCTTCATCTTTGTGGAGCGTGAGCTTCACGGTCTCCGGCCGGGCGTAAATCTGGTCGCCATCGCCATTTTTGAGATAGAGGTTGACCTGGAGCGACTGGGGAGACGTTTCATCAGAAGCCACGTCCACGCTAACGCGCACCAAGCGGTTGGGGCCACCCACCACGGCGCGATCGCCCACGTCGCTGTCGTCTATCTTTTTAGCAATCACTTTTTTGCCGCTTTGGCCCACCGACAGGGACGCCAGCACCGCCAGCACCAGAGAACCAAAGAATCCCCCCCACAAATAGCGGCTATCGATAACGCCTCGGCTCACCTGCACCCGGAAGCTCACAGGCTCCTCGATTTCTTGCCCCGAGGTCAGGCCATACTCCAGCACATTCACCGCGATGGTCACAGGTCCTGTCTGGTCTTTGGTGGCAGAGCGTACGTCTAGGCCACCCCACAAGTCGTCCTCCGCCCAGGAACCAGACTCTCCCTCTTCGTACCAGGTCCCCGACTCGCGCCAGGCCTGCTTGATCGCCGAACCGAGCGGCGCGCCCTTGGCATCTAGGATCTGAATTTCGTAGGTGAGCCAGCGGTTGTCTGGGATGACGGCCTTCACATCGATCCGCGTGGCCCCCAGCCAGGCGCGCGGCAGCTTGATGGGCGCCAGCTCTGCCGGTTCTTCGGGTTCAGCAGACACGGTCGTGTTGACCACCGACTGGCGCAGAAACAAAGAGGTCAAACCCGCCACAAAGATCAGACCCACCGCAGCCCAAGCAACGTAAATCCAAGGATCGCGGAATTTCGCGGTACGGAGGGGCCGGATATCGACTGCCATAGCGGTTTCATCAGAGACAATGGCTACCAATCCACACTGCCACAAAGAAATTCGCGTGCAAGGGATTGTTGCAATTTTTTCCACTCACCGCTGACCGCACAAAAAAACTGGGGGACGTAAATCCCCCAGTTCTTGCAGCTAAGTTAACGATCTCAGGCCAGCTTGGTTGCGATGGAACAAAAATTACATCAGGCCGAGCTGGGACAAGATGCCTTGGCCGGTGACCAATTCGGTGATCAGGCCAACAACGAAACCCAGCATGGCAAGCCGGCCATTCCAGGTCTCAGCGAAGTTGGTAAAGCCGAACTTGGGCTCTTGATTTTCCATGATTCTGGCCTCCTGGAGAAAACCTTATCTGTTATGAAACTTAACGCAGGTTCCGGGCTTTCGCAATATTTCTTAAACCAAAATCACCAGATCTTGACTGATTTCACACTTTGGGCATATCAAAAGGCGATCGCCTCGCCCAATTGCTCAAGGCTGAGTGGAGGCTGGCTTGGCCCCTAGAGGTCGCTAGAGGCCAGAAGTGCGAAGGTTTGTAGCTTTGGGGAACTCCTCCCAGGGGGGCGCGTCCGGAAGCCAGACAAAGAAACCCCAGCCGAACCCGGCCGGGGCAGTGAGTCTATGAGTCTGTCTGAAAATAGAGTCCCCACTTTTGGGTACTTTTAACGCTTTTGATTCGTAAATTTCTGGCGAGTTTGGTGCTGAAACCGCGAACTTTTCTTTTGGGAAGCCGCTTTCGCCCCCAGGCTCGCTTTCGTTTTGCGGATTGAGCAGATGGCTTTTGGGCCGGGCACTGGCAGGGGCGATCGCGCCCCAAAAAACCGCTTCACCGCCAGGGTGAGCACCCAGCGTTTGCGTAGGATACTGGGGACACTCATCACCCAGAGCGCCCATGGATGCAGACTCTCAGGCCCCCCGCTGGCAGATTTGGCTGGTGCTGGCGGGGGGCATTTTGGCGGTTTCGACCGCAGCGATTTTTGTGCGGCTGGCGATCGCCGATGCGGGGTTGCGATCGCCCGCTTTTACGCTCTTTTTGGCGGCTTCGCGGCTGGCGATCGCGGCCTTGATTTTGCCGCTGCTGAGCCTGGGCCAACCGCCTCGCCGCCTCGCTTCGGCGGATTCTGTGGTGCTTGCTCGGTGGGCGGGGTTGTGTTTGGCGATTCACTTTGCGACCTGGATCACCTCGCTGTCCTATACCTCGATTGCTGCGTCGACGGCTCTGGTCACCACCAACCCGCTGTGGGTGGCGCTGATCGGCTGGCTGGTCTGGCAGGAGCGGCTGTCGCGGCGATCGCTCCTGGGGATCGGGCTGGCCCTGGCGGGCGGCTTGCTGATCGGCTGGGGCAGCAGCGGCGGGGCGAGTCCCGGCAGCGCGCCCCTCTTGGGCAATGGGCTGGCGCTGGTGGGGGCGATCGCAGCCAGTGGTTATATGATCCTGGGCCGCGAAGCCCAGCATCAGGGTCTGAGCACGCGCGCCTATGGGGCGATCGCCTACAGCACCGCTGCGCTCTTGCTGCTGCCCCTGCCCAGCCTGCTGGGCTTGGCCTACCGCCAGCTACCCGCCAGCGTCTACGGCTGGGCGCTGCTAATGGGGATCGTGCCCCAGCTCGTGGGACACACCAGCATCAACTGGGTCCTGCGCTGGGTGTCGCCCACCTGGGTTTCCCTGGCGATTTTGTTTGAGCCGGTCGGCGCCAGTCTGCTGGGGTACTGGCTGTTTGGGGAGCGGCCAGACCTGTGGGTGGGGTTTGGCGCAGGCCTGCTGCTCCTTGGCGTGGCGATCGCCCTTCTCGGTGCGCCCACATCTCCCCCCAAAGCCTCCGCCTAGACACCCAAACCAGAGCGGTACAATGGAAAATCTCTGGTTTAGGGCAACGGGCACCATGGCATCTGAGCAACAACCCATTCACGTCATCGGCGGCGGACTCGCAGGCACCGAAGCCGCCTGGCAAATCGCCCAGGCCGGGGTCCCCGTGATCCTCCACGAAATGCGGCCGCTTCAGGCCAGTCCTGCCCACCACAGCGAAGAACTGGCCGAACTGGTGTGCAGCAACTCCTTTGGGGCTCAGGCCACCGATCGCGCCGCTGGTCTCCTGCACGAAGAGCTGCGTCGCCTGGGCTCGATCATCATCGGCAAGGCCGACGAGCACGCTGTCCCCGCCGGGGGTGCCCTGGCCGTGGACCGGGGCCAGTTTAGCCAGGACCTGACCCGCACCCTGGCGGAGCATCCCCTCGTAGAGCTGCGGCGCAACGAAGTCACCGCCATCCCCACCGATAGCATTGTCGTTTTGACCTCTGGCCCCCTGACCAGCGCCGCCCTCGCTGAGGACCTGCAGCGCTTTACCGGCATGGCCTACATGAGTTTCTTTGACGCGGCCAGCCCCATTGTGATCGGCGAATCGATTAATCACGAGGTAGCCTTTTTCGCCTCTCGCTACGATCGCGGCGAAGCGGCCTACCTGAACTGCCCCCTCAGCCGGGAACAGTACCTCCACTTCTGGCAAGAGCTGTGCCAGGCCGAGCAGGCCGAGCTCAAGGACTTCGAGCGCGAAACCGCCAAATTCTTTGAGGCCTGCCTGCCCATCGAGGAAATGGCCCGGCGCGGTGAAGACACCATGCGCTACGGCCCCATGAAGCCCGTCGGCCTGTTTGACGCGCGGCTCGGAGACTTTAAAGATCCGGCAAATCGGGACAAGCGGCCCTACGCGGTGGTGCAGCTGCGCCAGGAAGACAAGGCCGGTCAGCTGTGGAACATGGTCGGCTTCCAAACCAACCTCCGCTGGGGCGAGCAAAAACGGGTTTTCCGGCTGATTCCGGGCCTGGAGAATGCGGAGTTTGTCCGCATGGGCGTCATGCACCGCAACACCTTTATCAACTCGCCGGAGCTGCTGGATGCCAGTCTCCAGTTTCGCAGTCGGGCCACGCTGTTTGCGGCGGGGCAGCTGGTGGGCACGGAGGGCTACACCGCCGCCGCGGCGGGCGGCTGGCTAGCGGGCACCAACGCCGCCCGCGTCGCGCGGGGACTCGATCCGCTGGTCTTGCCCGCGACGACCATGATGGGCGCTCTGTTTGCCTTCATCAGCTCCGCCTCGCCGAAGCATTTCCAGCCCATGCCGCCCAACTTTGGCATCCTGCCCGATCTGGGTCAGCGGATTCGCAGCAAACCGGAGCGCTACGGGGCCTATCGCGATCGCGCTTTTGCCGATCTCGCGGCTTGGCACACCAGTCTCGACGGTTCTGCGCCTGGCCTGCTGGTCAACGCCTAGGAATCCGGCAAAATATAAAAGCGTCTAGATTTGGGCTCTTTGGGAGTCTGTCCTCTTGGCATCGCCAAATTCGCATCGCCAGACGCGATCGCCCGTTTCCATCCTCAACGCTCGTTTCCAACACCGATGAAAAGCCTCTTTCTCGAACGCCTCTACAGTCCAGAGCGGCCCGTCATCGTCTTCGACGGCGCCATGGGTACCAACCTACAGGTTCAAAACCTCACCGCCGAGGACTTTGGAGGCCCCGAGTACGAAGGCTGTAACGAGTACCTCGTCTTTACCAAGCCCGAGGCCGTCAAAACCGTCCATCGGCAGTTTCTCGAAGCCGGGGCCGACGTGATTGAGACCGACACCTTTGGTGGCAGCACCTTCGTCTTGGCAGAGTACGACCTCGGCGATCGCGCCTACGAGCTCAACAAAACCGCCGCCGAGCTGGCCAAGTCCTGCACCGCCGAATTCTCCACCCCCGACAAGCCCCGATTCGTCGCGGGCTCCATCGGCCCCGGCACCAAGCTGCCCACCCTCGGCCACATCGACTACGACACCCTCAAGGAGGCCTTCACTGTCCAGGCCCAGGGGCTCTACGACGGCGGCGTCGATCTCTTTATTGTGGAGACCTGCCAGGACGTCCTGCAAATCAAAGCCGCCCTGAATGCCATCGAAGAGGTCTTTGCCGAAAAAGGCGATCGCCTGCCCCTGATGGTCTCTGTCACCATGGAAACCACCGGCACCATGCTGGTGGGCTCCGACATCAGCGCCGTCCTGGCCATCCTGGAACCCTACCCCATCAACATCCTGGGCCTCAACTGCGCCACCGGCCCCGACCGGATGATGGAGCACATCAAATATCTCTGCGAGCAGTCCCCCTTTGTGGTTTCCTGCATCCCCAACGCCGGCCTGCCTGAGAATGTCGGCGGCCACGCCCACTACAAGCTCACCCCCACCGAGCTGCGTATGGCGCTGATGCGGTTTGTGGAGGACTGGGGCGTCCAGGTGATCGGCGGCTGCTGCGGCACGCGGCCCGACCACATCGCCCAGCTGGCAGACCTCGCCCAAACCCTCACCCCCAAGGCGCGGGAGGTCCGCCAAAGCAACCTCAACGGCAGCGCCGCGACCCAAGAGCGCACCGCCCTGCACTACACCCCCGCTGCGGCCTCGATCTACAGCGCTCAGCCCTACGAGCAGGACAACTCGTTCTTGATCATCGGGGAGCGCCTCAACGCCAGCGGCTCCAAGAAGTGCCGCGACCTGCTAAATGCCGAAGACTGGGATGGCCTGGTGTCCCTCGCCAAGGCCCAGGTGCGCGAAGGAGCCCACGTCCTGGACGTGAACGTGGACTATGTCGGCCGCGACGGCGTCAAAGACATGAACGCTCTGGTCTCGCGGCTGGTCACCAACGTGACGCTGCCCCTGATGCTCGACTCCACCGAGTGGGAAAAGATGGAGGCGGGCCTGAAGGTAGCGGGGGGCAAGTGCATCCTCAACTCGACCAACTATGAGGATGGCGAGCCGCGATTTTTCAAGGTGCTGGAGCTGGCGAAGCGCTACGGCGCCGGGATCGTGGTCGGCACCATCGACGAAGAGGGCATGGCCCGGACGGCCGAGAAAAAGTTCCAGATTGCCCAGCGGGCCTATCGGGCAGCGGTCGAGTACGGCATTCCTGCCTACGAAATCTTTTTCGATCCGCTGGCGCTGCCCATTTCCACCGGCATCGAGGAGGACCGGGCCAACGGCAAAGCCACCATCGAGTCGATCCGGATGATCCGGGAGCACCTGCCGGGATGTCACATCCTATTGGGGGTCTCCAATATTTCCTTTGGCCTGAACCCGGCGGCCCGCATCACGCTGAACTCGGTGTTTCTCCACGAGGCCATGGGCGTCGGCATGGACGCGGCCATTGTGAGCGCGGCCAAGATTCTGCCGCTGGCCAAGATCGACCCCGACCATCGGGAGGTGTGTCGCCAGCTGATCTACGATGAGCGGCGCTTTGACAATGGCATTTGCGTGTTTGACCCGCTGACGGCGCTGACGAAGCTGTTTGAGGGGGTCAGCAGCAAGGATGCTCGCTCTGGGCCAGCGATCGCCGACTTGCCCATCGAGGACCGCCTAAAGCAGCACATCATCGACGGCGAGCGCATCGGCCTCGAGGACGCCCTGAAGGTAGCCCTGGAAACCTACGCGCCCCTGACGATCATCAACACTTTCTTGCTGGACGGCATGAAGGTGGTCGGGGAGCTATTTGGCTCGGGCCAGATGCAGCTGCCCTTTGTGCTCCAGTCGGCGGAAACCATGAAGGCGGCAGTCGCCTACCTAGAGCCTTTCATGGAAAAGGCGGACTCGGGCGACAGCAGCAAGGGCACTTTCATCATCGCGACGGTGAAAGGCGACGTCCACGACATCGGCAAAAACCTGGTGGACATTATCTTGTCCAACAACGGCTACCGGGTGATCAACCTGGGCATCAAGCAGCCGGTGGAGAACATCATCGAGGCCTACGAGCAGCACCGGGCAGACTGCATTGCCATGAGCGGTCTGCTGGTGAAGTCGACTGCCTTCATGAAAGAAAATTTGGCGGTGTTTAATGAGCGGGGCATCACGGTGCCGGTGATTTTGGGTGGCGCGGCCCTGACGCCGAAGTTCGTCTATGAGGATTGCCAGCAGACCTACAAAGGCCAGGTGATCTATGGCAAAGATGCTTTCTCTGATCTTCACTTTATGGATCAGCTGATGCCTGCCAAGGTGGCGGGGCGCTGGGATGATGCCCAGGGCTTCTTGGATGAGGCGGGGCAGCCAGTCCGGGAGCGCAGCGAGACGGAGACGGTGAGCGAGCAGACGCTCAAGGACGAGACTGAGGCGATCGCCGTTGAGGATACCCGCCGCTCTGAAGCCGTCAGCGCCGATATTTCCCGGCCTACGCCGCCTTTTTGGGGGACTCAGATCCTCGGGCCGGACGATATTTCGTGGGAAGAGATTTTCTGGTATCTCGACCATCAGGCGCTGATCGCCGGTCAGTGGCAGTTCCGCAAGCCCAAGGAGCAATCACGGGAGGAGTACGACGCGTTCCTCGCGGAGAAGGTCTACCCCATTCTGGAAACGTGGAAGCAGCGCGTCATCGAGGAGAAACTGCTCCATCCCCAGGTGGTCTACGGCTACTTCCCCTGCCAGGCGGAGGGCAATTCGCTGCACCTCTACGATCCGGCCCTCGGCGCTGAGCTGGCTGGATCGGCTCCGGTCGCGACCTTTGCCTTCCCGCGCCAGAAGTCTCTGCGGCGGCTGTGCATTGCGGACTTCTTTGCGCCCCAGGAGTCGGGCCAGGTGGATGTCTTCCCGATGCAGGCGGTGACGGTGGGGGCGATCGCCACGGAGTACGCTCAGACGCTCTTTGCAGGCAACCAGTACACCGACTACCTCTATTTCCATGGTCTGGCGGTGCAGATGGCTGAGGCCTTGGCCGAGTGGACCCACGCCCGGATTCGCCGGGAGCTGGGCTTCGGGGCTCAGGATCCGGACAATATTCGTGACGTGCTGGCCCAGCGCTACCAGGGCTCTCGCTATAGCTTTGGCTACCCGGCCTGCCCCAATATCCAGGACCAGTCCACCCTGCTGGAGCTGCTCCAAGCCGATCGCCTGGGCCTGCACATGGACGAAAGTGAGCAGCTGTATCCTGAGCAATCCACCACGGCCATCGTGACATACCACCCGAGCGCCAAATACTTCAGCGCTTAGCGCGCCGGAGTTTGCTGTTTGGTGACCCTCCCTCCCCCTCAAAACGGGAGGGATTTTTTGTGTTTTTTTCGCTGTTTGAAGTCATTTCGAACAGCGGTTTGGCCCCTGCAAACAGGCTAGGTGCCTCCCGCGACAGAGCCCTGCGCCAGCCGCTCTCTCTGCCGGAGAATCTCCTAAGAGAGAGATTGGGCGATCGCCGATGGGTCTATCACTCTAGGGTGATTTGATTTGTATTTTCTCTAGCTTTAATGGCAGTAACAAGCGATTCATTCTTGCTTGTGGGCTGTTAGTTTTTTCGCTATTCCATTGGTCAGTACTCACAACTTTTCTGTTGTCAGTTTCTTCGCCAATCGGATAGCCCTCTAGCACAGCGGCCCCGCAGAGACGCAGAGGAAATAGTATGACTGATCAAAAATCAGATAATAAAACGCCTTTGACTGCTAATCCGGGCGATCGCATTGATGATGCTAAAGATCTTGACGAAAAGTCAGAACAGCTGGCTGTCGATTCGCCCGATATCACCGGCGATCACATTCAAGTTCCCACCTACTTTGTGGTAGATGAACCCAACGGTGAGCAAAAAGCGCTGCATCACGTGAAGGACGCCGAGGAAATTTCTGACGTTATTCGTCAAGCTCGAATGGACGAAAACGGCGATCGCAAGTGGTGGTAATCCGCTTGTAGCAACAAAACTGCTCTTTCCGCATAACTTCCTAAGTGACCTCTCTAGCCGCCGTCAGGGCGGCTTTTTTGTGGCAATTATGTAAATCTGACAAAAGCTTCTTAAAGGCTGAGTTTCACCAAAGATTCTAGAAGTAGACGACAAGCGTCTATTTAAAGTAACTTCCGCACGTTTTCTAGATTCCCTGAGCTATCTGCAAGTTACAGTAGATATTTTTTGACAAATTAGTAATTCCTTAGAAATTCTTAGATCAACAGCGATCAAATCAAGCAAACAAACTACCAATAATCAAATTCAAACATTCCAAAAAGCACTCAACTATTCCATCAGACAGAGGCAGCATTCTATTCTCAGGATAGAGGAGTTTCTAAGAGCGATCGCCTAAGGTAGAAAACAAGGAAATGAAAGTTCCTTTTTAGCAAAGCTCTCTGACAGATTTATCTCAAAGATTGTCTTTATTCAGCGTTTGTTCATCTACTTTTAGCGATTTCTGACTCAAGACCTTCGCTTCCAAATTCCTCATCAATCATCACGATTCGAGATAGAAAAATGGCTAACCAAGATCCGTCCAAGATTCCTCCCCAGCAAACCAACCTCCAGGGCAGCACCGATGCCCGTCCCGCCACGCGCAGCGAGGTTGCCTACCGAAACGGCTACGTCCAAGGTCAAAATGCCAAAGACCGCAACTTAGTCGCCGAGGAGCGGCTGGCCCACGAACGAGCTCGCTACAATCTGCAAGCTTCCCGTGACAATGAGAATGCAGCGCGGGGTCTCCTGCTGGGGATCTTTGTGATGGCGCTGCTGGGCTTAGTGGGGGGTGCGCTGTTCCTCTTCAACCAGCGCGAAGAAAATAACCTACCCACGATCATCCCGGTTCCTCAAAACAATCAGCCGCAAAACCAGGCAGCTCCTCCCAGCCCGCAGCAGGAGACCACGATCATTGAGCGGACCATCGACCGGACCCAGGAAGTCATTCCGGTGCCCGCTCCCCAGCCTCAGCAGCCCGCCGAGCAGCCCGCGCCCCAAGCGCCCAACATTGACATTAATATTCCCAATCCGGTGCAGCAGTCCGGTGGTGAAGCCCAGCAGCCGGCTGAGGCTCCCGCCCCGGCAAACGAGGCTCCCGCAGCGGAGCAGCAAAGCGCACCCGAATCTCCCAGTAGTCCTGCTCCAGCGACGGCTCCTGAGCCCGCTCCGGCAAACTAAGTTGGCTTACTCTCTCCTGACAAAGTTCCTCAAAATTTCAGCCTGGTGACTTCGGTCATCGGGCTTTCTGTCTGGGAGGTGGCGTTTGGGAAGAGCGCTCAGGCTGCCGAAGGGACAGTGTCATTGGATACGCCAGCGTTACGGAGCAGGAAACTTTTGGGGCAAAGAGAGCGTCTATAGGACTTGCGAAACATAGGCGCGATCGCCCTGAAAGCGAAGGCTTGTGTGAGGGGTGCAACCAATGCAAGGAGGTTTTCTCATGAAACGAGTCGGAAAATTGTCGGGCGGACTCGCGATCGCCAGCTTGGCCCTAGGGGTCATCGGTTCAGCAGCGATCGCCCAAACAGCGACCTATGGGACCCTTGCCCTAGAACCCGGATTCACCAAGGTCCAGGCGTCTGGCTCCACAGGCGGGACGATGGACCTGCCGCGCATCGCCAACCGCGATCGCGACGGCCAGCGCTGCCTGGGCTACAGCCGTGACTACCAAGTTCCTGACCACCTGATTACCATCGCGCCGGGCACAGGCCCCATCACCCTAAAAGTCGAGAGCGGCAAGGACAGCACCCTGCTGGTGCGCGGCCCCAACCAAAGCACCGTACGCTGCGGCGACGACACCGAAACCAGCAAAGACGCCAGCATCAGCGGCTCCTTTGAGGCAGGCACCTACGAAGTGTGGGTGGGCAGCCTTCAGGCGGGCGATCGCTTCCGCTACCGCCTCACCGTCGAAGAGCAGTGATCTGCGCTCCCAAAAACCAGCGCTTCTTTGCAAAGACGCCAAAGACCTCTAGAGACCTCTGAAGACCAACGTCTAAATATCACCCTCCACCCCTGGGACTGATGTCCTGGGGGTTTCCTGACAGAGCGATCGGGGTCTTTCGCCTAGGCGTTAAAATAGTGAGTGGCTTCTGTCACCGCAGGTGGTAACCACTCGTGCTGAATACCCTCCGGACTGACTTTCGCATCATTTTCGAGCGGGACCCCGCTGCTAGAAACTGGCTGGAAGTTCTCCTTTGCTATCCAGGGCTGCAGGCTCTCACTTTTCATCGATTTGCCCACTGGCTGAGAAGTCTCGGTATTCCCCTCATTCCCCGCATGATTTCTCATCTAGGCCGGTTCATCACCGGGATTGAGATTCACCCAGGCGCCCGCATTGGTCGGGGCGTCTTCATCGACCACGGCATGGGCGTCGTGATCGGGGAAACGGCCATCGTGGGCAACTATGCCCTGATCTACCAGGGCGTGACCCTGGGCGGTACCGGCAAGGAAAGCGGCAAGCGCCACCCCACCCTGGGCGAAAACGTCGTGGTGGGTGCCGGGGCCAAGGTGCTCGGCAACATCGAGATTGGCGATAACGTCCGCATTGGCGCGGGCTCTGTGGTGCTGCGGGATGTCCCCTCAGACTGCACCGTGGTGGGCATACCGGGCCGAATTATCTATCGCTCGGGCGTCCGGGTGAACCCGCTGGAGCACGGCAGCCTGCCGGACTCCGAGGCCCAGGTGATTCGCTCCCTGGTCGATCGCATCGAGCAGCTCGAGCAGCAGCTTGAGTCGCTTCAGCAGTCGGTCAGGTCGTCGCCAGCGCTGACGGAGGAGCGGCTGATGGCCCTGGTGGGGGCTGGGGACGCCCTAGAGAAGTCGCCTCAGTGCCAGCTGCGCGATCGCGAAATCGAAGAATTTTTGGGCGGTTCGGGCATCTAATCGCCAAAGTTATGGCTCCAGATGACGGCGGGGACCCCTTCGGGTGTCCCCGCTTTTTTTGCGGCTTCCATGTGGGGCCAGCCGCTCGTCGAAGCGCTTTGGGGGGGCTCTAAGCTGTCTCTAGCTCAGGGATTGATGGACTGCACCACCCACTCTTCGTGTTCGAGGTGGTAGCGCCAGCGATTTTGCGGCTCGCCTCGCAGCTCTAGGTGATCCACCCAGGTCGGCTCGAGCTGAAGCAGGCAGAAGTCGGCGACAGGAACGTCGGGGTCTGGCAGGGGCGGCGCAAAGTCAGCGGCCTCTGCGCGGGCGTAGCCGGGATGGGGCCAAGCAAACTGGATTCGGGCGTTGTCTGAGAGCGATCGCCAGCTGTCTTGGCGCTCCTGCTGACGCTGCGGCTCCGGCTCTGCCCCATCGATCACGCCCAGGCGCCCCGACAGCCGAAACTGCTCCCGCGTCTTGGGAAAGTACCAGCACACTTCGGCCCAGGGCTGCTGATGCAGCTGGCTGATTTTTTCGCTGCGGCTGTCGGTGACAAACTGGAGCCGGTTGTCGCCTTCTCGAAAGCCGCGAAACACCACGGTTCGGTTGGCAGGGCGCCCGTCGGGCCGGACGGTCGCGAGCTGAAGATAGCGGGCGTAAACCAGGGAGCGGTTGCGGTGCAGAGCCCGACTCAGGGGCGATCGCCAAGGCGCAAGGGTCATTCTGTGAAGTTCAACGTTGCACAAACAGAACCCAAGTATCTTAGCGAGATTCCCAGAAAAGGGGCATTTGGCCGCCAAACTCCTGTCCAAGCCCCGGCTTTCGGCCTATTTTTCTCCAGCCAATCGCTAGCCAAATTGGTATCATGACTCCTTTGCTCTGGATGCACTGCCAGGGGTGACGCCCTTCAGCCAGCGCCTTTGCATTTTGCTTCAGAGCCCTTCATCCCGATGGGTAATTGAGTTAAAGTTAAGTTTCTTGACGCTAGCGATAGCGTCTAAACCGGCATTATTGACGCTTTTCACCATACATACCAAGAGTTTCCCCATGGTCCAAGAGCTTGAGCGATCCCGTCAGAGTGGGGAGTTCCCCGAGAACGCTCCCACCGCCTATCCGGTGTTCTACCGCACCTACAGCCGCCGCACCGACAATGGGCGCGAGACCTGGAATGCAGTGTGCGATCGCACCGTTCGCGGTCTGACCAAGCTCGGCAAGCTGACCGCCAAAGAAACTGCCCTCCTGCTCAAGATGCAGCAGGAGCAAAAAGCCCTCCCGTCGGGCCGCTGGATGTGGGTTGGCGGGACCGAGTGGCTGGAGCGCCCCGAAAACTTCTCGGGCGCCTACAACTGCACCAGCACCAACGTCATCGACTGGCAGGCCTTCGGCCTGATGATGGACCTCGCGATGATGGGCTGCGGCACCGGCGCCATTCTGGAGCCGGAGTACATTCGCCAGCTGCCAGTCATCCGCAACCGCATCACGGTCCGCTCCCAGGGAGCCATTGGCACGACGCCCGCTGCAGAGCGCCGAGACCTTACCGAAGTTCTGATCGACGGCAACCATGTCACCCTCCACGTGGGCGACAGTCGCCAGGGCTGGGTGAAGTCCTACCAGACCATTCTGGAGCTGTCCAGCGATGAGCGCTTTGACGCAGAGGTGACGGTCACCGTTGACCTGAGCGATGTGCGGCCCTCGGGCGAGCGCCTAAAGGGCTTCGGCGGAGTCGCCAACCCCGTGAAGCTGCCAGAACTCTATGAGCGCTGCGCCAATATTCTCAACAAGGCGATCGGCCGCCAGCTCACCTCGGTGGAGTGCTGCCTCCTGATCGACGAAGCAGCGGTCTGCATCGTGGCCGGAAATGTCCGCCGAAGCGCCGGTATGCGCCAGTTTGCCGCCGATGACGCGCTGGGAGCAACGGCCAAGGACAATCTGTGGCAGCAGGATGAAGCGGGGAACTGGCGCATCGATCCAGAGCGGGACGCGCTGCGGATGGCCAACCACACCCGCGTTTTCCACCACAAGCCGACGCGCGAGGAGTGCGTGGAGGCGGTGCGCAAGCAGTTCTATTCGGGAGAAGGGGCAATCCAGTACGCGCCGGAGGCGATCGCCCGCTCCAGCGCTGATTTGCTCACGCACCCCGATATTCGCCAAGAGTTCCTGGAGGTCTACACTTCCCTGGGCAAAGAAGAAGCCCGCCGCTGGCTGAAGAATTTCCGCCCGGAAATGAGCGATCGCGAGGTGGAGCACCGCCTCCAGCGCTACGGCCTGAATCCCTGCGTGACCGCAGATACCTGGGTCCACACCGGCGACGGTCCTCGCCAAGTCAAGGACCTGATCGGGGTTCAGCACAGCACCTACGTCAATGGCGAGCTGTTTAGCACCACGCCTGCTGGTTTCTTCTACTCCGGCACCAAGGACGTGCTCAAGCTGACAACCCAAGAGGGCTACAGCCTGCGCCTAACCGGCAACCACAAAGTCTTGAAGGTGACGGCCCAGACCCAGAAAGCTCAATACACCGACTGGGTGGCAGCTGAAACCCTCCAACCCGGCGATCGCGTTTTGCTGCACAACCACCGGGGCCTACAGCCTTGGGCTGGCCAAGGTACCTTGGCCTCTGGTCAGCTGCTCGGCTCTCTAGTCGGCAGCGACAGCTTGGCTCAGGCAGTGGTGGCCAAGCCCGCTTTAGTCCGCACGCAAACCCTCACCCGTAAAGCCCTCAATTCTGGAGAGGTTGCTAGTCTCGCCACGGAGTTTGGCGTCATCCTAGACCAACCAGCCGTCACTTCCGCCATAGAACAAGGGAGCTACGAGTTTTATCAAGGCTTTTTGCAGGGGCTGTTTAGTGCCCATAGCCGCATTCAGAGCAGCCCGACCGGAAGCGTCAGTGTGCGTCTCGCTCAAAGCAGTCTGGCGGATCTGCAAGCGGTGCAGCGAATGCTGGGACGCCTGGGAATTGTTTCTGCGATTGACGCTAGGTCAGGAGCTCAGCCCGAGTTGGCGATCGCCAATGACAACCTCGCGATCTTTGCAGCACTCATCGGCTTCCAGGACCCTGCAAAGACAGCGCAATTAGCCGAGGCTTCGGCGCAGTATGGGCGCGAGCGGTTTACCGCGACAGTGGCTAGCGTTGTGCCTGATGGTGTCGAGGCGGTCTACGACTGCACCGTGCCCGGTCCGGCCCGATTTGACGCCAATGGCCTAGTCGCCCACAACTGCGGAGAAATCCTGGGGGCTGATTTCCACTGCGTTGCGGGCTCCACACTGCTGATCACCCGCGATGGTCTGCACCCCATTCAATCTCTGGTGGGACAAGCGGTGGAAGTATGGAATGGTCGCCGCTGGAGCCAGGTGGTTCCTGTTCAGACAGGGCGAAACCGTCAGCTTTATCGAGTCACCTTTGGGGATGGCACATCGCTGGATGTGACCGCCAAGCACCGCTTCTTTGTGGGCGATCGCTTTAGCAGCACCTACACCGAAGTGACTACCGAGGAACTGAGCGATCGCCTCACCAGCCATCCCTACGCCTTGCACACAGAGCCGTTCAAGATTGACTACCGCGACGGCAAGTTTGTCGATCCCACCTGGGCCTATACCCTCGGTCAATTGGTCGGTGATGGCTCGCTGTGCAAATCCCATGGCAAGCCCCAGCTTCAGTTGCGGCTTTACGGGGTCAAGAGCTATCAGAGCCTTGCCTTGGCAGGACGGACCTCCGGCACGCCGCGCTACTACGCCCAAAACCCAGAAACGCCCTGCTTGCTGTACACGGGCTTCCACGAAAACTTTGATCCGGAGCAGGTACGCGCCCTCAAGGGCGAGGCCCAAGCCCTTGAAGCCCTAGCAAGCTGGAACCGCGAAGGCATCTTGCATTTCATCGCCGGACTCATTGATGCCGATGGCTCGGAGACTTCCTCTGGCGGCGTACGGCTCTATGTTTCTGACTATGACCGAGCCTACCGCCTGTACCTGCTGCTGCTGAAGTGCGGCATTGCCTCCTCGATCAACCTCATGGCCAAGGCCGGCAGCAAAACCAACCTGGGGGTCCGCAAAAAGGATCTGTGGTATCTGCAAATTACCGACTGTGCCGCCATTCCCTGCCAGCGAGTGGATACCTCCAGAGGCCATGCGCCCAAGATCAAGGGCAAGTGGCAAGTAATCCGCTCGGTGGAACCCCTGCCGGGACAGCACGATAGCTACTGCTTCAACGAGCCGGAGTTTCACAAGGGAGTCTTTGGCGGTACTCTCACCGGACAGTGCAACCTTTCGGAGGTGCACCTAAACCGCATCGATCCGCAGAACCTGAATGAGCAGGCAGAAGCCTTTACGGCGGGGGCGCTCTCTGTGGCGGCGCTGCTCAACCACCAGTTCCAGGAGCCGCGCTATCAGGACTCTCGAGAACTCGATCCCATCGTGGGGGTTTCCTTCACGGGGCTGTTTGATTTCTTTGTGACGGCTTTTGGGTCAGACTGGCTGCGCTGGTGGGAGGCAGGGCGTCCTGACACCCCCGAGGGCGCAGAGTTCCGGCGGAAGGAGGCAGAGTACCTGAGCCGCTGGCGCGAGATCGTCCACGCGGCAGTGTGGGACTACTGCGATCGCCACGGGATCAAGCGGCCCAACCGCTGCACCACGGTCCAGCCCTCCGGCACCAAGTCGCTGCTGACCAGCGCAGCCCCAGGCTGGCACCCCCCCAAGGCCCAGCGCTACATTCGGCGGATCACCTTCCGCAAGAATGACCCGGTCGCCCTGGCCTGCATTGATTTTGGCTACTCAGTGGTGCCCTCGCAATCAGATAAGGATGAGCAGGGCAATTTGCTCAACGATCCTTTCGATCCGCGCTGCACGGAGTGGCTGGTAGAAATCCCGGTAGAAGTGCCCTGGGCCAATCTGCCAGGGGCAGATCAAATTGATATTTCTCAGTTCTCGGCTGACGCACAGTTTGACTTCTACATGCAGGTGCAGCGGCACTACGTGACCCACAACACCAGCGCCACCATCGAGCTGCGGGAAGGCGAGATCGAGAGTCTGGGCGATCGCATCTTCCAGGCGATCGAGGGAGATGAAGGCTACATGTCAGCGGCTCTGCTGGCCCGCTTTGATGACCTGCAAACCTTCCCCCGGCTGCCCTTTGAGCCGATCTCGAAGGAAACCTACGAAGCCATGCTGGACGCGGTCAAGCAGCGCCGCGCAACGGCAGACTTCCACGCCGCCCTCAGCCGGTACGACCTGGGCGAAATGGCCGAGGCTGGACCCGCTGGCTGCGACTCCGACAAGTGCCTACTGCCTGAGCAGCAGCCCAGCAACTAGGGCTAGTCAGGCTAAGTCCGTATCTCGAAGCGATCGCCGCTTGGGGTCATTCTCCACGGCGATCGCCCTCTACCGAATCCCGGCGATCGCGCTAGGATTCCTTGTAGAAACGCCTTTTCCAGAAGGCCCCAACGCTTTCGCCAAGGATGCAGCCATGTTTTTGACCGAACTAACCCCCCTCGTGCGTGAGTTTTCCCAGAACCCCGTTGCCTTCACGGGCGGTCTTTTTTCCGGTATTTTTCGCCTGAGCCTCACCGAAGACCCGGTCCGCAGCTGGCTCGATCAGCAAGCCGGTCGGCCCAGCGCTACCCCCTCCAACAGCAGCCAGAACGGCAAGGGAGACGGTCCGCAGTCCATCACCATCGACTAGCGGCACTCGCCAATATTAAGAAGTCCTGACAATGCGCCTCCAGAATCATCTGCGGGGCGCAATTTTGTAGTGTAGGCGATCTTTTGGGCCAAAAAGGTCGGGCTATGATGGGTCCCAACCGCAGATTGGCTGGGATATAGCGCTTTGCAGCGCGATCGCCCTTGATTTCACTCTGTCCCCGGTTTTGTCCCTTGTTTGCCCAGAGGTTTTCGCTGAGCGCGGGGCAAAACGGCAGCCCAGAAGGCGATCGCCCACAGCGCTGGCAACTGCGGCCCGCTGTTTGGCCTACTGACTGATTTTTATGACTATTTACGTTGGCAACCTGTCCTACCAAGCGACAGAAGAGGATGTTCGGAGCGTCTTTGCGGAGTACGGCACCGTCGAACGAGTGGTCCTGCCCACCGATCGCGAAACAGGCCGGATGCGGGGCTTTGCCTTTGTGGACTTGACCGATGACAGCACAGAGGACTCCGCCATCGAGGAGCTCAATGGCGCTGAGTGGATGGGACGCCAGC
Source organism: Geitlerinema sp. PCC 7407 (assembly GCF_000317045.1). Classification (NCBI taxonomy): domain Bacteria; kingdom Bacillati; phylum Cyanobacteriota; class Cyanophyceae; order Geitlerinematales; family Geitlerinemataceae; genus Geitlerinema; species Geitlerinema sp. PCC 7407. The sequence goes on along the minus strand of NC_019703.1, from coordinate 1,048,532 downwards.
TGCGAGTGAATAAAGCAAAACCCCGAGAGGAGTCTCGGGGAGGCAGCTTCCGGCGCTAGAACTTTGGGTTTGGCCAGGGAAGCGCGATCGCCCTCTCTGGCCCATCGCGATCGCCGCGATTATGGATAGAACGACAGCTGGGGCAAGCCGAGGGTCTCTTCTAGGCCCAGCATCAGGTTGAGGCACTGGACCGCTTGGCCTGCCTGACCTTTCACCAAGTTGTCGATCGCAGACATCACGATCACGCGGCCCGTCCGGGGGTCCACCTCGATGCCGATGTAGGCCAGGTTGGTGCCTGCGGCCCACTTGGTCTGGGGATAGGTGCCGCTGGGCAGCAGCTTCACCCAGGGCGAGTTGCGATAAAAGGCAGAGTAGATCGTCAGCAAATCTTCGCGCACCAGGCCCGGATCGCGGAGCGTGGCGTACACCGTGGAGAGAATGCCGCGCACCATGGGCATCAGGTGGGGCGTAAACTGCACCGTGACCTCATGGCCCGCCAAATCGCTACAGATTTGCTCGATTTCGGGGGTGTGGCGGTGGCGGGCGACGCCGTAGGCGCTCACAGAGTTGTCGGCCTCAGCCAGGAGCATGCCGACCTTGGCCTGACGGCCGCCGCCGGAGGTGCCCGACTTGGCGTCGATCACGGTGCTGTCAGGCAAAATGAGGCCTTGCTTGAGCAGGGGCGCTAGGGCCAGCAAACTGGCCGTGGGGTAGCAGCCCGGGCAGCCGACCAAGGACGCTTCGGCAATGCGATCGCGGTAAAGCTCAGGCAAGCCATACACCGCCGTTTCAGCGATCGCGCCATCTAGGCGATCGCCTCCGTACCAGGACTTATAGGTGTCTAGATTGAAAAATCGGTAGTCCGCCGACAAATCCAGCACCTTGCACCCCTTCTCCAGCAGGGTCGGGGCGATCTGGTGGGCCAGACCATTGGGCAGCGACAAGAACACGGCTCGACAGCGCTGGGCGATCGCCTCCAGATCGATCGGCTCGATCGTCAAATGGACCGCATGACCCAAGTGGGGATAGAGGTGAGAAAACGACTTTCCCGCGCTGCTCTCACCGCCCAAATAGGCCACCTCAATTCCTGGATGGTCCATCAGCAGGCGAACCAACTGCACACCGCCATAGCCTGAGGCACCTATAATCCCAACCGGTACCTGCCCAACGTCACCCATAACACCAAATTCCTGTGGAGTTTTTTGACAGACTACCCGTCATCACAACGGAGAATTTTGGGGTTTTCCAGAGAGAGACTGTTTGGCCTCTCTAAGACTGATTTCCCCTCAGTGAATACCCTGATCCAAGAACACAACCGTCCTGATTGAGCCCTCAAACTGCCTCTTTATCGGGAATTTATCCCTTAGTTGCCCGCCGATGGCTCAACTATACTGCAAAAAAATACAGCCCATGAGCCACCTTCAGGCTTTTGGTTGGGTCGGGCTCAGACCCAGCTTTTGACTCTCCCTTAGGGCCGTCAACCTCCGTGGTAAAGGCGATCGCCCCAAAGGTTCTGGGAAGACAAGATACAATCAGAACTACCTATTAAGAAACCTTAACAGTTCTTTCGCTTCACCATTTCTCTAGTGGAACCGCTTCACCAATCCGACTCTTTCACACCCGCCCCGCAGTTTGACAGCATTGCTGCTGCCCTCGCCGACCTCAAGGCTGGGCGCGCCATCGTCGTCGTCGATGACGAAAACCGCGAAAACGAAGGGGATCTCATTTGCGCGGCCCAGTTTGCCACCCCCGACATGATTAATTTCATGGCGGTCGAAGCCAGAGGGCTGATCTGTCTCGCCATGACGGGCGATCGCCTTGACGAGCTGGATCTGCCGTTGATGGTATCGAATAATACCGATCGCAATCAAACGGCCTTCACCGTCAGCATCGACGCCGCCCCCCATCTCGGCGTCAGCACCGGCATCTCCGCCGAAGACCGGGCGCGCACCATCCAGGTCGCCATCAACCCGGCCAGCAAGCCCTTCGACCTGGCGCGGCCAGGACACATCTTCCCGATCCGGGCCCGCGAAGGCGGCGTCCTCAAGCGCGCCGGCCACACCGAAGCCGCCGTCGACCTGGCCCGCATGGCGGGTCTGTATCCATCGGGCGTCATCTGCGAAATCCAGAATCCCGACGGCTCCATGGCGCGGCTTCCCCAGCTGCTGGAGTACGCCCGCCAGTTCAACCTCAAGATCATCAGCATCGCGGACCTGATCAGCTATCGGCTCCAGCACGAGCGCTTTGTGGTGCGCGAGACCGTGGCTGACCTGCCCAGCGAGTTCGGCCACTTCAAGATCTACGGCTACCGCAATATCCTGGATAACTCGGAGCACGTGGCGATCGTCAAAGGCGAGCCGGACCAGTTCTCGGCGGGCACGGTCATGGTGCGGATGCACTCGGAGTGTCTGACGGGGGATTCTCTGGGCTCCCTGCGCTGCGACTGCCGGATGCAGCTCCAGGCAGCGATGAAAATGATCGAAAACGCGGGCCAAGGCGTGGTGGTCTATCTGCGCCAAGAAGGGCGGGGCATTGGCTTGATCAACAAGCTCAAGGCCTACTCGCTGCAAGACATGGGCCTGGACACGGTGGAAGCAAACGAGCGCCTGGGCTTTCCGGCGGACCTGCGCAACTACGGCGTGGGAGCGCAGATTCTCAACGATCTGGGGGTCAAGCAGATCTGTTTGATCACCAACAATCCCCGGAAAATCGCCGGTCTCAAGGGCTACGGGCTGGAGATGGTGGACCGGGTGCCGCTGCTGATCGAGGCAACGCCTTACAACTCCAGCTACCTGGCCGCCAAGGCCGAAAAGCTGGGCCACTTGCTGCTGCAAACCTACCTGACGACGATTTCGATCCGGTGGCGCGATGAGCCGCTGAGCGTGAAGGAGCGCTACGAGCGGCTCGAGCGCATTCGTCATCTGGGGCGATCGCACGATCTGCTGGTGCAGGAGGAGGCGCGGCCGGTGGCAGTGGGCCTCTTTGGCAAAAATTCCCTGACAATCCATCTGGGCCTCGACCAAACCGGACTGGCGACACAGGACTGGTACCGCCAGCCCAACCATCCCTACGGTCAGGCGATCGCCCAAATTCTCGATCGCCTAGCCACCTGGGCCCAAATTGAGCAGCTCGAGTTCTTGCTGGCGGCGGGGGTCGACCCCCTGACCAACCTCCAGGTCCAGCTCGATCGCCAGAGCTTCCCCCTCAGCCAGCCGCCCTCGACCCTGAGCGATCGCTGGGAAACCCAGCAAATCTACAGCTTCTGCCAGACTGCTGACGCCAAAACCGTGAGCTAAGAACCCTTAGCGGCGGGGACAGAGGCGATCGCCTCCGGAAACTGCTGCCGGAGGGCCGCTATCACTGGGCAGGGCCGCTGGTCTTCTAGGTTGCCGGGCTTGTTCCAGGTGAAGGGGGCCTTTTGGGCTGCCGACATCCACAGCAGCCGCTTGGCGCGGGTCATAGCCACGTACAGCAAGCGAAACTCTTCGGCGGTCTTGAGGTCGGCAGCTCGCTGCCAGGCGGCCTCGCTACCGGGCAAGGGGAACTGGCGGTGCAGGCTGGCGCGAATCTGGGCCCGGGCCACCTCCGACAGCATAAAATCTCCCAAAAACTGGGCCTGGGGCAGCACCCGCAGATTTCCCGGCAAAATATTCTCGTGCAGGAAGGGCAAAAAGACGTAGTCCCAGTCCAGGCCCTTGGCCTTGTGCATGGTGATGATCGTGAGCTGCCCAGCTCGGGTGTAGCGCTCCTCGCTGTTTTCGGCCTCCACCGGCTCGAAGCGCTCGGAGCTGACAATTTCGCTCAGGGCGCTCAGGATGGCCCCCAAAGCGTTATCCCCCGCTGTTTGCTGCACCAGGCGCGTCGCCAGCTTGTCGGCGGTGGCCAGCTCGCTCGACTCGTAGTCGAGGGTAAAGGCCAAGAAGGTAATGAGCTGATAGGACGGCAGCTCCTGGCGCGCCCGCAGAAGCCCCGCACAGTAGCGACGGGCCGCCGCGACGGGCTCCGCCTGGGGCGGATCCAGGGGGCTGGGGTAGAGAAACCGCTCGGGCTGGCTGGCGATCGCGTCGAGATCCTGGGACGGGATCTGTCGGCGATCGCTGAGGACCTTCAGGGCGGCCTTCAGGTAGTCCGGCGAGTGGGGCCGCTCAATAAATTGCAGCAGGGCCAGCATTTCACTGGGAATGTGCGACTGGCGATCGCGGGCGCCCGCCTCGTACACCGGGATGCCGTGCTCCTTCTCCAGATAGGCCAGAGCCTGGGCCACAAAGCGCCCCTGCTTGTTTTCACGCACCAGCACCGCCCCATTGGCCGTCGGGTTCTCCGTCAGCAGGTGCCGCACTCGCTGGCCCAGCAACTCCAGGGTGTGATGAATGTCCCGAGGCGTCCACAGCTCCAGACCGCCCCCCGTCGGGGCTGGGTTGGCGTTGGCCTGGGGGTCGTCGGGAGGCACGGGCTCGATGCGCTGGGGCCGAAAGGGCTGCTCGGAGCCCGCCAACTGAGAGCGATTTACCCATTCCAGGACGAAGTTGGCCGCCGCCAAAATAATCGGGCTGCTGCGGCCGGCCTGGGTCATCTGGGCCAGGCGGTTTTGGGTCTGGCACTGGGCGCAGAACTCCCGGAAAAAGATCGGGTCCGCCGGGGTAAAGGTGGAGTTGATGGCCTGATTGGGGTCGCCCACCCGGATCAAGTTGGGCTGATCCGGCTGTTCGGGGTCCGTGGCCAGGATTTCGAGCAGGCGCGTTTGCAGCGGCGTCGAGTCCTGGGCTTCGTCCTCAAAGACCGCGAAGGTGTGGCTCTGCCAGAGGTGGCGGGCGCTCTCGTTTTCGAGGACCCGCAGAGCCGCCAAGATCATTTCGTCGTAGTCGATCAGGCCCCGCGCCCGCAGGAGGGTTTGGTAGTGCTCGTAGAGGCCAGCGGCGATCGCCAGCACCGACAGCTCGTCCGGAGCGTCAGCCTCGAGGGCCCACAGGTCCTGGGGCGTCAGGCCGGAGCTTTTGGCCTCGTGGATCACCGTTTGGGCCAGGTCCGGCAGAATGCTGGTGCGCAGGACTGACTGCCGCCGCAGCCGCTCGGTTTCTTCGCCGTCGAAGGCGCGGCCCTCCAAGAGCCGCTGGTAGCGCAGGGGATTTTCGGCGATCCACTGATCGACGCAGGCCCGGATCAGGCGATGGTTCTGAGAAGGCGAAACCAGGGTGACGCTCTCCAGATTCAGGCCCGACAGCTCGGGGTGGCGATTGGCGATGTGCAGGGCCAGCCCGTGCAGGGTGTGGACCGTAAAGCCCGTGGGCGGCAGAGAGAGGGCCTTGAGCTTTTCGCGAATCTTGGCTTTGAGGTTGGCGGCGGCGGAGCGGGTAAAGGTGACGACCACCAGCTGACGCCGCAGGTTGAGCTGGTGACGGGCGATCGCGATCGCGGCGGCCGTGGCCATCCCCGTGGACTTGCCCGCGCCCGGGACCGCCGACACCGCCAGCGAGCCGCCCTGCCAGTCGGCCAGGGGACGCTGGCCCGCTCGCAGGCTATCCCGCAGGTGGGCAATTGCAAGTTCTTGGGGCGTAACGACGGAGGTCATGGCGGCGGCAAAAGGTGCTTGCCCTAGCTTAACGAGGCGATCGCCCCAGTGACAGCCTTATAGAAGGCGATCGCCCAGCCCCCGCTTCCGGTAAGCTAGCCTTGCAGGAGCACGCGGTCGTTTTTTCGCTCCCTTTCGAGGCTATGGCTAATCTTTTCATCCTGGGCGGGGTCGTCATGTGGCCCCTGCTGGGCTTCTCGGTTTTGGCCGTTGCGCTGATTCTTGAGCGGGCGGCATTTTGGTTTCGGATTTTGCGGCGACAAGACCGCGTCGTGCGGGAGTCCCTCGGGCTCTATCGACGCAGTTCCCAGCAGGCGTTCAAGTTTTTAGAGCAGCACGCCGATCTGCCCATTGCCCGCATTTTTTTGGCGGCGCTGGAGCTCGATCGGCCGAATCCAGAGGAATTTCGGCTGGCCCTCGAGAGCGCGGCTCAGGCCGAGCTGCCCTTGCTAAAGCGCTTTGGCACCATTTTTGAAACCATCGTGAGCGTGGCTCCCCTGTTGGGCCTGCTGGGCACGATCTTGGGCCTGATCAACTCCTTCTCGTCCCTGCGCCTGGGAGACCTGGGGGGCAGCAACAGCGCCGGAGTAACCGCAGGCATCAGCGAGGCCCTGATTTCCACGGCAACGGGGCTGGTGGTGGCGATTTTCACCCTGCTGTTTGCCAATGCGTTTCGCGGCCTCTACCGTCGCCAAACCGCTCTGATCCAGGAGTACGGCGGCCAGCTGGAGCTGCTGTACCGCCGTCGCTACGAACGCGGAGATGTGCCCTATGCGCCTTCCTGAAGAGCCCGAAGATCAAATGCAGATCAACATCGTGCCGATGATCGATGTGATCTTTGCGATTTTGACGTTTTTCATTATGTCAACGCTGTTTTTGACCCGATCGGAGGGGCTGCCGGTGAATCTTCCCCAGGCGGGCAGCGTCCAGAGCCAGCCCCAGGGCCAGATCGTGGTGACCATTACCCAGGAGGGTCAGCTCAGCGTCAATCGCCAGTCTGTGCGCCTGCCCGATCTGACCAACCAGGTCGAGGCCCTGCTGGAGGCGAACCCTGAGTCCATTGTGGTGATCAATGCCGATGAGCAGGTGCCTCACGGTCAGGTGGTGACGGTGATGGACCGGCTGCGATCGCTCCCCGGCGTCCGGCTGGCGATCGCGGCCAAGCGCCCCTCCTAGAACCACGCCCCTTGAACCCAGCATCCACAAAAAGCGCCCCCTTCCTGCGAAGAGGGCGCTTTTTGGAATATTGGGAGCCTGGCGCTAGCCCTTCATCGCGCCAGCAGCGTCGCCCTTAGTGGCCAATGCCGACGTACTGGAAGCCCAGCTCTTCGAGGGCCTGGCGATCGAGGAAGTTGCGGCCATCGATGATCACCGGGCTGTTCATCAGGCGGGCCATCTTGGCGTAGTCCAGGGTCTTGAACTGAGCCCAGTCCGTCACCAGCACCAGCGCGTCGCAGCCGTCTGCCAGGCGATCGGGGTCCGTTTCGACGTGGACGCCCGTCAGGCCGTGGCGCAGCCCCGTCTGGGACACCAGCGGGTCGTAAGCCTTGACCCGAGCCCCCAGGCGGTTCAGGCTCTCGATCAAGATCAGCGCTGGCGCGTCGCGCATGTCGTCGGTGTCCGGCTTGAAGGTCAGACCCAGCAGGCCCACGGTCTTGCCCTTGAGGATTTTCAGCACCTGCTGGAGCTTCTCCACGGCGATCAGGCGCTGGCGCTGGTTGACGCTCACAGCGGCCTTGAGCAGCTGCGCTTCGTAGCCGTAGTCGTCTGCGGTGTGGACCAGGGCAGAGACGTCTTTGGGGAAGCAGGAGCCGCCCCAGCCGATGCCTGCCTGCAAGAACTTGTTGCCGATGCGGGAATCTAGACCGATGCCCTTGGCCACCTGGGTCACGTCCGCGCCGACGCGATCGCAGATGTTGGCCACTTCATTGATGAAGCTGATCTTGGTTGCCAGGAAAGCATTGGCCGCGTACTTGATCATCTCAGCCGAGCTGAGGTCGGTCACCACCACCGGCACCGGCGGCAGGGCCTTCTCTTCGGCGTACTGGCGCTCGACAATGGGCGTATACAGCTCCTGCATCAGGGCGATCGCCCGCGAGCTGTTGCTGCCCAGGACGATCCGGTCCGGGTTGAAGGTGTCATAGACCGCCGAGCCCTCCCGGAGAAACTCGGGGTTGCTCACCACGTCAAACTGCGCCTCGATCGCCGGGGCTTCGCTGCCGCCGCCAGCGCCCACCAGGGACTTTTGGCGCTCGGCCATGCCGTCGAGCACGATCATGCGCACCCAGTCTCCGGAGCCGATGGGCACCGTGGACTTGTTCACGATCACCTTGTAGCCCTTGTGGAGATTGGCACCGATGCCCCGCGCCACTGCCTCCACGTAGCGGGTATCGCTCTCCCCGGTCGGCAGCGGCGGCGTTCCGACGGCGATAAACAGGATCTCGCCGTGATCCACGCCTGCCGCCAGATCCGTCGTGAACTCGATTCGCCCTGCCTGAATACTCGACTGCATCAGCTCCGACAGCCCCGGCTCGAAAATGGGGGACTGCCCTGACTTCATCAGCTTGACTTTTTCCTCGTTGTTGTCAACGCAGATGACGTTGTGACCAATGTGGGCCAAGCACACGCCCGTTACAAGGCCGACGTATCCGGTACCAATGACACAAACACGCATGGGAATCAATCCTCAAAACAAGGCAAATGATTTACAAAAACTGACAGGGCCGAGACGCACAAGTTGCCCTTTTCTGTTTGCGGGCGATCGCCCGGCCTGTCCGGAGCACTCAACAACCGTCCTCAAATTCCTAGGACAGCATCGACGGCTCAGCCGCCTCTGCTCCTTCCGCCAGTAAGCGCCGGCGGAAATCCTCAATCATCAAAGGCAGCCCCTCCTCTAGCGGCACCTTGGGCTCCCAGCCCAGCCACGTGCGCGCCCGGGTAATGTCGGGCTGGCGGCGCCGGGGGTCATCCTGGGGCAGCGGCTCAAACTTGATCGGCACATCAGGGTTGACAAACTTTTGGACCGCCTGGGCCAGCTCCAAAATCGTGTACTCGCCTGGGTTTCCCAGGTTGACCGGCCCCACATGGTCGCCGTTCATCAGGCGGATCAAGCCTTCTACCAGGTCCGAGACATAGCAAAAACTGCGGGTTTGGGAGCCCTCGCCGTACACCGTCAGGGGCTTGTCGCGCAGGGCCTGAGCCACAAAGTTGCTCACCACTCGGCCATCGTTTTCGAGCATCCGAGGACCATAGGTGTTGAAAATCCGCGCCACCCGAACTTCCACGTCGTTTTGGCGATGGTAGTCAAAGGCGAGGGTTTCTGCGACCCGCTTCCCTTCGTCATAGCAGCTGCGAATCCCGATGGGGTTGACGTTGCCCCGATACTCTTCGGGCTGGGGGTGAACTTCGGGATCGCCATACACCTCGGAGGTGGAGGCCAGCAGCAGGCGCGCCTTGACTCGCTTGGCCAAGCCCAGCATGTACATCGTTCCCAAAACGTTGGTTTTGATGGTTTTGACTGGGTTGTACTGGTAGTGCACCGGTGAGGCAGGACAGGCCAAGTGATAGATCTGGTCGACTTCCAGGCGGATGGGCTCTGTGATGTCGTGACGAATCAGATCGAAGGAAGGGTGACCCAGCCACTGCTGAATATTGCGCTTGCTGCCGGTGTAGAAGTTATCCAGGCAGATGACGTCGTGCCCTTCAGCCATCAAGCGATCGATGAGGTGGGATCCAATAAAACCAGCACCACCTGTGACCAAAATTCTCATAGTTGGAAGCTAAGGATAAAAATCACGAACCAAAACACCCAATAGAACGCTTTGTGGGAAACTCTGACATCACTGAGGACGGTTTTTGAGTCTCAGTTTATTAATCTCTCCCATTGTGCGAAGGAATTCAGAACAAATACCCTGACTGATAAGCACAATCAATCCAAAGCATTTTTTTGAAATTACCGCTTGGAAAGTCTATCCCAGGCAAGGTGCCAATTAGTTGCATCCTCCAAAAGTCTTGATATAGAAGCGTTTTAGCCGATTTGCCGAGAATTTGGGCGGTTGCGGCTACCCTAGGGTACCCGACGTGCCCGGCAGAACAACATCTCTGGGATAGGTTCTTGGGAGAGGAAAGAAACCCTCAGAATTTGAAATTTTTGATGGTGATTTCTACCCTTTGGCTCTGATATCTGGGAGCGATCGCCCACAAAAAAGGGCTGCCTACCGGGAGGTAGCGTCAGCCCAATCTGTGTACTTCAGCGATCGCTCTTTTGGCGATCGCCAAAAGAAAGTTGCCCCGTCACTTATTCGAGGCGAAGCACGGCCATGAAGGCTGACTGCGGAACGTCCACGGTTCCGATGGACTTCATGCGCTTTTTACCTTTGGCCTGCTTTTGCAGCAGCTTTTTCTTCCGGGAGATGTCGCCGCCGTAGCACTTGGCCAAGACGTCCTTGCGCAGGGCCGGGATGCTTTCGCTGGCGATGATGCGGCTGCCAATGGCGGCCTGGAGCGGAATCTTGAACTGGTGGCGCGGGATGAGTTCTTTTAGGCGCTCGACCAGGGCGCGGCCCACGGGGTAGGCCTTGTCGCGGTGCACGATGGTGGCCAGGGGATCGACGCGATCGCCGTTGATCATGACGTCGAGGCGCACGAGGTGGTTTTCGCGGTAGCCAATCCACTGATATTCCATGCTGGCGTAGCCGCGCGATCGCGACTTGAGCTGGTCAAAGAAATCCGAGACCACCTCTGCTAGGGGCAGCTCATAGATCAGCGTGGTGCGCTCGGGAGTCAGGTACTTCATATCTTTGAAGTCGCCGCGCCGGCTCTGGCACAGGTCCATCAGCGCCCCGACGTAGCTCTCGGGGGTAATGATTTCGACCTTGACGTAGGGCTCCTCGATTTTTTCCCGCTCTTGGGCATCGGGCAGGGTGCAGGGGTTATCGATGTAGAGCTCTTCGCCCTTGAGAGTCGTGACGCGGTAGACCACCGACGGCGCTGTGGTGATCAGGTCTAGGTCGTACTCTCGCTCTAGGCGCTCCTGGACGATCTCCATGTGCAGCAGGCCCAGGAAGCCGCAGCGGAACCCGAATCCCATGGCGCTGGAGGTCTCGGGCTCGTACTGGAGGGCGGCGTCGCTGAGCCTGAGCTTTTCGAGGGCTTCGCGCAGCTCCTCGAACTGGTCGGAGTCCGTGGGGAACAGCCCGCAAAAAACCATGGGCTTGGCTTCGACATAGCCAGGCAGGGGCTTGGTGGCGGGCGCAGAGGCCAGGGTAATGGTGTCGCCGACCCGCGCATCTTCGACGGCCTTGATCGCCGCCGCGAAGTAGCCCACTTCTCCAGCGTGCAGCTCGTCTACCGGCGTCTGGATGGGCGCGAGGACGCCGAGCTCGTCGATTTCGTACTCTTTGCCGGAGGCCATCAGGCGCACGCGATCGCCCTTGCGCACGGTGCCGTCCATGACGCGGAAATAGACGATCACGCCCCGGTAGCTGTCGTAGTAGCTATCGAAAATCAAGGCCCGCAGGCGATCGCCGGTGGTGTCTTGGGGCGGTGGCACACGATCCACGATCGCCTCTAGGATTTCGGCGATGCCGATGCCTGCTTTGGCCGAGGCCTCGATCGCGCCGCTACAGTCGAGGCCGATCACTTCCTCGATTTCCCGCTTTACGCGGTCTGGATCGGCTCCGGGCAGGTCAATCTTGTTGAGAACGGGGATGATCTCGAGGTCATGCTCGAGGGCCAGATAGACGTTGGCCAGGGTCTGGGCCTCGACCCCCTGGGAGGCGTCCACGACGAGGAGCGCCCCTTCGCAGGCGGCCAGCGATCGCGACACTTCGTAGGAGAAGTCCACGTGGCCGGGGGTGTCGATCAAGTTAAGAACGTACTGCTCGCCATCCTGGGCCACATGGTTCATGCGAGCGGCCTGTAGCTTAATGGTGATGCCCCGCTCGCGCTCTAGGTCCATGTTGTCGAGGAACTGTTCCTTCATCTGGCGATCGCTGACGGTTTGGGTCACCTGCAACAAGCGATCGGCCAGGGTGGACTTACCGTGGTCGATGTGAGCAATGATCGAGAAATTTCGAATTCGAGAGACAGGGACGTCAGTCATAGGTTTTGGAGCTTTTCAGGCCGCACATCGCGGGCAAATTCAGAGGCAACCTTTGTGTGACAAAGCGTTACATTGCCATTTTAAGGGTCTTCCTCGTCTTGGGACAGAGGGCAAGCCCGCAACTTATGGATCTAGGGCAGCTCAGCAGGCAGCCCCAGGGTCAGGGAATCCGGATTCAAGCCGAAGGGCGGTGCTCCGCGGCTCCCAGCGCCCGACATTAAGATTTGGTGAGTAATGGGGATGCTGGGGCGCTGCGGGCGCGATCGCCCGAGGCGGAGGCGTACAATGGGGGCATCTCTCCTCAGATGCTGCGGCTTTGTATCGTTGGCGACTCGTGGCTGTTGAGCGCTTCGTTTGGAGGCGATCGCCCTCCCTGGTCACCACCGGAAGCCCTTCCGATCGCTACCCCTCTTTTGTTCTCCTCTGCCGATTTGCCATGGACCTCAATCAGCCCAGCACCCGTTCTCGCCGTCCCGCCGACAAGGTCGAGGTCTCCATTCGCCTCGATCCAGAGCTGCTGGACCAGATTCAGCATTTGACCCACGACCCCAGCAAGGTGATCGAAGCCGCAGTGCGCCAGTGGCTGCGGGGCGAAGGCCGTCGCGAGGCGGACTTGAGCCGCTCTTTGCCGCGCAATCCGCCGGTGCCGCCTCGCGGGGAATGGAACGACTAGCCTCCAGGGCGACCCCCGTCTGGACGATCGCCCCCAAAGTAGCCTAGGATGGCGCTGAAATAGGTTTTGAGCGCTGGGCTGGGGAGCAAATCCTGGCCCGTGGGGCGATCGCCCCACGATTTCGCAGACCGCGTGGGCGCCGAGTCAGGGTGAACGGTTCGAGACAACGCAACTTGAAAGAACGCGCGATGAGCCCCAATGTCTGCTGGCGAACCGTTTTGGATCCTTGTCAACCCTACTCCAGCCGACGCTGATGACTGCTTCTGCTGACTTCCACGTCTCGTCCGTTTCAGCTATGGATGCACTCGCTTCTGCTTCGAATCAGTCGAGTCCTCCAGACCAGCCAGAACGAGGAAGGCCTGAGTTTGTTTTTACCCACGATCCAGCGGGACACTACGTCTCCTTTCAGTGGCACGAGGCAGCCGCCTATGGGCTCGATCCCATGGAGGTGGTTGGCGCTTCGATGGAGGCGTCCTTTGGGCCGGTGGCGATCGCGCCCTATCTGAGCCGGGTGCGACGAGTCCTGGACTACCTGACCCCCGAAGAATTTCAGGTGCCGTTTCACTACGGCGATCGCTACTTTTTGCTGGAGCTTGTGGTCAGCCCTGTCTTGAGCGCCACCGGCAAATCCAGCCTGGTCTGGGTCACCGGCCACAAAGTGGACGAAAGCACGACTCCGATCGCCGATCCCCTCGACACGCTCCACCCACCCCTCCTCTCCCACTCGGGCCGCTACCAAAAGCTGCTGACCCAGATCGCCTGGAACATCCGGCGAACCCTCGACCTTGAGACCATCTGGCACCAGACCGTCAACGGCCTCGGTCAGGCTCTGGGCGTGAGCCGCTGCATCATCTGTCCCTGCCGCGATCCGCGCCAGCCCATTAGGGTAGTCGCCGAGTATCGTCAGCAGCCCTTTCGATCGCTGCTTGATCACCAGATCAGCATTGCCGAGATGCCTCACCTCCAGGAGGCCCTGGCCAACCTCACGCCCACAGTTCTCTACAAGCAGCAGGCCGGCCAGGAGGAAGATCCCCTGTGCGAGCGGCAGGCAGTCTTGACGATCGCCACCTGCTACCAGGATCAGCCCAACGGGTTCATCATCCTGCAACACTGCATTCCCGCTGACGCGCCCGTCGACACACCGCTCCGCATTTGGAATGAGGCCGAGCTGGGCCTGGTGCAGGAGCTAGCCGATCAGGTGGGAACGGCGATCGCCCACGCTACCCTCTTTAGCGAAAGTCAGGCTCTGGCCCGCGAGCTCCAGCGCGTCAACGAAGACCTCATCCACAAGCACCAAGAGCTCGAAGAAGCCCGACAGCAGGCTGAAGAAGCCCGACAGCAGGCCGAAGAAGCCTCCCGCCTCAAGAGCGAATTTTTGGCCAACACCTCCCACGAGCTGCGCACTCCCCTCAACGGCATGCTGGGCTTCCTCAAGCTGGTGATGGACGGCATGGCCGAAGACCCCGAGGAGCAGCACGAGTTCATCGACGAGGCCTACCGATCGGCGCTGCACCTGCTCAACATCATCAACGACATCCTCGACATCGCCAAAATCGAAGCGGGCAAGATGGAGCTAGAGCTGACCCCGGTCAAGCTTGAAGACCTGCTCAACGCCGTTGAAGACTTCACGCGGCCCCAGGCCCAGCAAAAGGACCTCAGCTTCCGGATTGTCACCCCGGCCACCCACGACGAGATCATTCTCTACGGCAACTACCAGCGGCTGCTCCAGGTGATGCTCAACCTGGTGGGCAACGCCATCAAGTTCACCCACGAGGGCGGCATCACCATCAGCGCTGAGGTGATCAAGCAGCCAGTGGTGATCCAAAAGAACGAGCTGCCGGGGCTGGTGAAGGTGCGGGTCGCAGATACGGGCATCGGCGTCTCCCTCGACAAGCAGTACAAGCTGTTTCAGTCCTTTAGCCAGGTGGACGGCTCCCGCACGCGACAGTACGGCGGCACGGGCCTAGGCCTGACCATCTCTCAGAAGCTCGTCGAGGCCATGGGCGGCGAGGTGAATTTCTTTAGTTTGGGCGAGGGGCTGGGGTCCACCGTGACTTTCACGGTGCCGATTTTCCAGCTGCCGCTGCTGATCGCGTCGGGCGCCTAGGGAGCGATCGCCCTTTTGCTGCTCTTCACCCTCACCCCAGAAGGCCCAAAATTTTCTCTGACGACTTTTGGATCGGTGTGGCACAGTGGGGCTAGTGTACGGAGAGCGCCATGACGGACCAACAAGACGCTCGCGCATTTTTTCGCGCGGCCTACGAAAATCGCTACACCTGGGACACAGACTTCCCGGGCTACACCGCTGATCTAGAGCTCACCCAGGGCGACGAGGTCTACACGGGCAAAGTTCGGATCAACGCTGACTTTAGTGTCGAGGTCAGCGGCATTGAAGACGAAACGGTTCGCGAAAGTGTCTACACCCAGCTGCGGGACATCGTAACCCACCGCAAGCGATCGAGCTTTGAGCAGTCCCACGGCAAAAATAGCTTTAGCTTTGGCGATCGCGATGACACCGACGCCATCGAGATCCTGGTGCAGGGCGACGCCATGGGATCCAACTACAAGGTGCGCGGCCAAGAAATTTGCCAAGTTAGCCGCGTCATGGGCCGCATGGCCTTTACCATCGACCATCACGCCAGCCAGGACACCGGCAAAGGCTACGTCGCTACCCGCTACGACGCGGTCTTTCGCAACCCCCAGACCCAGGACCTGCTGCGGGTGATGAAGTTTGAAGATCGCTTTGAGCCGGTGGGGGACTACTACATCCTCACCCAGCAAGTGATCCAGGCCGAAGACCCCCAAGGTCAGCAAACCACCACGTGCTTTAGCTACTCCAACGTGCAGTTGCTCACACCAGCCGCAGTGTAAACCCCAAAGCGAGAAGGCGCCAGGGCGCGATCGCTCCTTAGAGACTCCGCGCCCTGGCAGCCCGCCAGAGTACACTAAGAAAAGAAACACATCCGTTGTGAAAGTAGCAAGGTGACCTATGGCCGAAGTCATGGAATTGACCCCCGAGAACGTTGAAAAAGTCCTCGACGATCTGCGCCCGTACCTGATGGCGGACGGCGGCAACGTCGAGCTTGCCGATATCGAAGGCCCCATCGTGAAGCTGCGCCTCCAGGGCGCCTGCGGCTCCTGCCCCAGCTCTGCCATGACCCTCAAGATGGGCATCGAGCGTCGGCTCCGGGAAATGATCCCCGAGATTGCTGAGGTCGAGCAGGTCCTCTAGGCCCTCACCTTCGCCGCAAAACGTATTTTTGGGCAACCCGCAAAGCTCAGCGCTAAGCCTAAACTGATGAACAGGGAAGCAGACTACAATCTATCCCTGTTCATCGCGTTTTGCGGACGTTCGCTGGTTAAATTCATGGCTCATCCCCTCCACGTCGCAATCATCTGGCACCAGCATCAGCCTCTCTACAAAAGCCGCATGGGAGGCCAGTATCGCCTGCCTTGGGTCCGGCTCCACGGCACCAAAGACTACCTGGATTTGGTGCTTCTGCTCGAGCGCTATCCCAAGCTGCACCAAACGGTCAACTTGGTGCCGTCGCTGATTTTGCAACTGGAGGATTATGTTGCGGGGACGGCCTTTGATCCGTACCTGAGCGTGGCCCTCAAGGCGGAGGAGCAGCTCGACGACACCGAAAAGCGCTTCATTGCCGAGCATTTCTTCGACGCCAATCGCCACCACCTGATCGACCCCCATCCCCGCTATGCCGAGCTCTATCACCAGCGCCAAGAGCGGGGAATCACCTGGTGCCTAGAGCACTGGAGCGCCCAGGACTACAGCGACCTGATGGCGTGGCACAACCTGGCCTGGATCGACCCCCTGTTTTGGGATGATCCGGCGATCGCCCAGTGGCTCGAGCAGGGGCAAAACTTCACCCTGAGCGATCGCCAGCGCATCTACTCCAAGCAGCGCGAGATTTTGAGCCGGATCATTCCCCAGCACCGCAAGATGCAGGATGCGGGCCAGCTCGAGGTCACCACCACCCCCTACACTCACCCGATCTTGCCGCTGCTGGCAGACACCAACGCCGGCCGCGTCGCCGTGCCCCAGATGGGACTGCCCGAGCACCGCTTCCAGTGGGCCGAAGACATTCCTCGCCACCTCCAAAAAGCCTGGGACCTGTATCTCGATCGCTTTGGGCGATCGCCTCGCGGTCTGTGGCCCTCCGAGCAGTCCGTCAGCCCCACCATCCTTCCCTACGTCGCCAAACAAGGCTTCAACTGGCTCTGCTCTGACGAAGCCGTCCTGGGCTGGACCCTCAAGCACTTCTTCCATCGCGACGGTTTCGGCAATGTCCTAGAGCCCGAGATGCTCTATCGGCCCTACCGCCTCGAAACCCCCTACGGCGATCTGGCCATCGTCTTCCGCGATCACCGACTGTCGGACCTGATCGGCTTCACCTACGGCGCCATGGATCCCAAGCGGGCCGCCACAGACCTGGTCAGCCACCTCGAAGCCATCAGCCGCTCCCTCAAGTCTCGCCAAGAAGGCGGCGGCACCGTCCTCCACGATCCTTGGCTAGTCACCATCGCCCTGGATGGCGAAAACTGCTGGGAGTTTTATCAGCAAGACGGCAAGCCCTTCTTGGAGCACCTCTACCACACCCTCAGCGAGCACCGAGACATCAAGCTGGTCACCGTGGCGGAATACATCGACCAGTTTCCACCCACGGCCAAGCTGCCCGCCGACCAGCTGCATAGCGGCTCCTGGGTCGACGGCAGCTTCACCACCTGGATTGGCGACCCCGCCAAAAACCGGGCCTGGGACCTACTTACCCAAGCGCGCCAGGTCCTGGCCAACCATCCCGAAGCCACCGAAGAAACGAACCCCGAAGCCTGGGAAGCGCTGTATGCAGCCGAGGGCTCAGACTGGTTCTGGTGGTTTGGCGAAGGGCACTCCTCCAACCAGGACGCCATGTTCGACCAGCTGTTTCGGGAGCACCTCTACGCGCTGTATCAGGCCCTCAACGAGCCGGTGCCCGAGGAGCTGCGGCGTCCGGTCGAAATCCACGAGGCGCGGGGCGATCATGGCCCCGAGAGCTTCATTCACCCGATCATCGATGGCCTGGGAGACGAGCAGGACTGGGACAAGGCCGGTCGGGTCGAAGTGGGGGGCGCCCGGGGCACCATGCACCGCAGCAGCACGATTCAGCGGATCTGGTACGGCGTGGACCACTTGAATTTCTACTTGCGCTTTGACTTCCGCGCCGGGGTGAAAGTGGGGGTCGACTGCCCGCCGGAGCTGCACATTCTCTGGTACTATCCCGATCGCATTCTGCACAACAGCCCGATTCCGGTGGCGGAG